>JBEKEC010000012.1:0-85161 GCA_050014015.1 Tepidisphaeraceae bacterium | reverse complement strand
AAATCGAATCGAGCCGGAGTGCAAATGAGCGTTGCACCCCCGAAGCTGCGTGATCTCGGAAAATCTTGTCGTAAAAACAAGAAATTGCGGGATATCAACGAAGGACGCGAAGTTGCGCGAAGAAAAAACAAGATTTGATTTTAACTTCGCGCAACTTCGCGTCCTTCGTCTTCGCGGTTATCTTTCCAAGTTGCCTTGCCTAAGCGGACACGGGCAACGTGATCTTGAAATCCGATCCTTTCACCGGCTCGCTGCTGACCGTGAGTTGCCCGCCGTGTTCCTGAACGATCCGCTGCGCCATCGCCAGCCCCAGCCCGGTCCCGCCTCTTTTCGTCGAGTAATACGCCTGGAAAATCTTCTCCAGGGCATCCGGCGGGATTCCCGTGCCCGTGTCGATCACGTCCACCACCGCCTCTTTTCCCGTGTTGCTCGCCGATAGAATCAGCTCTCCCCCATTGGGCATCGCCTGAAGCGAGTTGATCATCAGGTTCAGTATCGTCTGCTTGATCAGCCGCGGATCGACCTGAACCAAGAGCGGGCGCGGATACGGCTTGAACCGCAATTGGGCGCGGTTGAGCTGCGCCTGCGGCGCGAAGAAATCCACCAACTCCTCCAAGAGCAGGTTCAGATCCACCGTTTCCTTGCGAAGTTCGATTTTGCCGGCAAAGCGGAGAAAATCATCGAGGATGTCCCGGAGCCGGGAAGCCTCGCGGCTGACGGTGTTCAGCCGCGCTAGCAGCCGCCGGTGCGCAGGATCGTTCGAATCCAGGTCTTCCTGCAACAACTGCAAATTCAGTAGAACGGTCGAGAGCGGATTTTTGATTTCGTGCGCCAGCCCGCTGGTGAACGTCCCCACTTCGGCCAATCGCTGGATGGATTGGGCGCGGGCCTGCATTCGAGCCATTCGCCGGTGCGACGCGGCGCGAATCCGCCCCAGCGCCCGACGCATGCGCAACCGCTGCGCCTTCACGCGCACCAGAATCGCCGCGGCAAGCCCCGACGAGACCAGCAAACTGCCCAGAAAACCAATCAGCAGTCCTGCCAGGAAATGATTCATGAGCCTGCGGAGGCTACGCCTTCCGCTACGACTACTCTACCGTAGCCAGACTCAATTTTTAACAGCCACGCGTTCGCCCATCCGTTTTACGGCCTGGGCGCTCAATCCTTTGACGCCGGTGATCTGGTTGTATTCAACCCTTTCACCATCTTTCAACGAGCGAAATCCATCTCCCTCGATGCTGCTGAAATGGACGAAAACGTCCACTCCTTCCGGATTCAGGATGAACCCGAAGCCCTTTTTCGAATCGAACCATTTGACGGTTCCAGTTGCCATGACCGTCCTCCCACACAAATTCGGCGAAGCTGTCCGGAGCCGTGGACGTGTGCTCCAAACCTCGCCGGGGACAAAAGAAATGAAAACACGAAGGTCTTTGGAGGCGGCCAAAATACCTCCGCGAACGTGTCGAAAGCTATCAATGCCCTATCCGACATGCGTGCCCAAACAAAAGCGAAATGCCTGAGTAAACTGGCGCCCACCACCATACCAACCCTTGGCAATTTTGCAACATTTTTTTGCAGATTTTGCAGGGAAATAATTCGTCGCTAGTCCCCGTTGGCGGATCGGTCCTCGAACAATTCGGTCTGATCCTGGCCTGCCTCGGGCGGGACGTATTTGAGCTTCAAATGGTCGTATGCCGTCTTGGTTGCCCGCCGGCCCTGACGCGTCCGCAGCACCAAACCCGTCTGGAGCTGATACGGCTCGACAACGTCCACCAGCGTGTCTATTTCCTCTCCGAGGCTGGCGGCGATGGCTTCCACACCCGCCGGGCCGCCCTGGTAAACCTGGATCAACGTCCGCAGATACGCCCGGTCCTGCTCGTCCAGCCCCCGGTCGTCGATCCCTTCCAACGTCAATGCCTCCTGCGTCACCGCCAGGGTCAGCTTTCCCTTGGCCTCCACGGCGGCGTAATCACGCACCCGGCGCAGAAGCCGGTTGGCGATCCGTGGCGTGCCGCGGCTTCGCTGCGCCAGCTCCCACAACGCCGCGTCCTCGCTCTCGATCTTCAGCAATCTCGCGTTGTGACGCAGAATCTCGTGCAACGCCTCGGGCGCGTAAAACTCGATGTGATTCGCGATACCGAACCGGCTCCGCATCGGCCCGGTCAGCAGTCCGATCCGCGTCGTCGCGCCGATCAGCGTGAACGGCGAAAGCCGCACAGTCATCGTGCGCGCGTGCATCCCCTTATCCAGCGGGATGTCCACCTTGAAATCCTCCATCGCCGAATACAGGTGTTCCTCCACGATCGCCGGCAGCCGGTGAATCTCGTCGATGAACAACACGTCCCCTTCAGTCAGTTTCGTCAGAATTCCCACCAGGTCCGCCCCGTTGGTCAGCGCCGGTCCGTTGGCGACCTGAACCTGCGCCCCCATTTCGTTGGCGATCACGTGCGCCAGCGTCGTCTTTCCCAATCCCGGCGGGCCGTGCAGCAGCACGTGCTCCACCGGCTCCTTGCGCCCCTTGGCCGCATCCACCGCGATCTTCAGCCGCCGGATCAGCGTTTCCTGCCCGATATACTGCGAAAAATTCTTCGGCCGCAGCGCGTAGTTGAACTGATTCTCCTCCTCCCCGCCGGACTGACCCGACACAATTCGCTCTCGCGCCATCGCCATTGTTTTAGCGACGGCCCGAAACATCACAAGTCCGGACGCGCCAAAGCCGGGGGATGTTCATCCCCCGGGCTTCCGCGCTAATTCCCCCCCGGCACTCGTCGCACCACCCCTTGCGGCGGCATCTCCCTGACCCACGCCGCGATCGGCGATCGCGCCCCGCAGGCCATGCACGTGTTCGACTGAAACGGCGCCCCGCACGCCGGGCAACGCCCCGCATTCTCGAATGCGTCAAATCGCGATCGGCAATAGGAGCAGACCCAGAACGCTCCCATCGGCGGCGGGGCGCCGCAGTTCGGACAGGCGAACCCCGCCCGCATTGGAATGTTTTGGCGACGATGCATTTCCTGGGCGCTTTTGAACCCGACCCAAGCCTGGAACGCCGCGAAAAGCGCCAGAATCCCCAGCCAGGGGCTGCCCACCCGCAACGCCAGCACGCCCAGCCCGGCCGCACCGAACAGCCCGATCACGCTGGCGACCATCAGCGCCCTTGCCTGGCCGATCACGAACCACAACAGCGCCCACAGAATCTTTCCCCCATCCAGCGGATAAATCGGCAGGAGATTGAAGATCAGCAATATCAGGTTGATCCAAGCCACCGATTGCAGCAAAACGTGCGTATTGGAACTTACGGGCAGCCGGAGCGACAACACCGTCAGCGGCAGCAGCGCGACGTTCACCAGCGGCCCGGCGACTATGCTCCACAACACCGCCCCCGGCCGCATCGGCGGACTGACGTATGCCACACCGCCCAGCGGCCACAGGATGATACGATCCGCCTTGCCCCCCACCGACCGGCACGCCAGCGCATGCCCGAATTCATGCATCAGCACGATCGCAAACAAGCAAAGATATTCCGCGACGTTCCAAACGGGCGAATGATATTGATTGCTTCGCCACTGTATCTCGATGACCGCGACCACCAACCACGACCAATGGAGATAAACCGTGATCCCGAAGGCTTGGAATAATCGGATACCGTATCTTGGCATGGTGAATGGTCCGTCATACCCGAACGGAGCGGAGTCGCAGCATTTCGCGCAACAAATCTTCCGGCGCCTTGTCCTGCCCACGGGCAGGCGAAGCCTCCCCACGGGCAGGCGAAGCCTCCCGTTCCGTCTGCTTGGCGCGATCCAGCAGCCGCTCCGCCTCCGGACGGGCGATGCCCAGTTGCACCGCCGCGTCGATGGCCTCCAACTCCCCGATTGTATGGCTGGCCGCACGCTGCCGCGCCTCGCCCACCATCGCGAACTCCGTCACCTTCCCCGCCAATTCTGCCACGATCTGCTCCGCCGTCCGTTTGCCGATCTCCGGCAATCCGACCAAAAACCGCGTGTTTTTGGATTCGATCGCCTCGGCGATCTGCCCGGTCGGCTGCACCAGCGCCCGCAGCGCCCGCTTGGGCCCGATCCCCTTCACCGTGATGAAAAGCTGGAAGAATCGCTTGTCCTCGGGGCGGAGGAATCCGATCAGCCGCGGCGTCAGCCCGCCCCGCGTCGCATCTCCCTCCAGATCGAAAATCGTCTGAACCGTGATTTCTTCCCCCACGCTCCCCCGCAATTGCGGAATATCCGACGCCGGCACCAGGATTTCAAAAATCATCGCCCCGCACGCCAGGTGCACCCGGTCCTCCTGCACCCGCCTCAATTCTCCGGTGATCGCCGATATCATGTCCCCGTCATCTTAGCCGATCCCCCCCATCGGCGCAATGCTCGCCGCCGGCGGGAGCCATTCACGGCAATTCCCAAATCTGATTTTCAGTGGCAGATAAGGGACGAATCGGATTCGTTTGGAACCTCGGTGCAAGTGCTGTTATAGTTCCCGATCATGGCCCTGACAAAGCCAGAGTTTGAAGCAATTCTGAGCAACTCCACGAAGACAATTGTTGGAGATATTACCTGGAGCGAGGACGAAGATCATTCGCCGTCAGTTGAATTTCGCGCAGAGGTGGAATCGGATGTCGGATGGCCGCTATTCATCAAGGGAAGTTACAACCGATTGATCGGAGCACTCACCTTCGCGGTCATATCGAAAACAGAGGGACGCATCTATGCGCTGGACTTAGGAAAGGACCATCGAAATCCCGATACAGGCCAACTGATTGGCGAAAAACATAAGCACGCGTGGACAGAAGAATATCGGGACAAAGTGGCCTACGTTCCTCCTGACATTACTGAACCAGCGACAAATCCGAGGGCGGTATGGACTCAGTTCTGCCAAGAGGCTAAAATCCGGCACCGAGGGCAGTTGCAACCTGTCCCCGCGTTACAAAGCGAGCTTTTCTGATGACGGCGACGGCACAAAATCCGTGCGAGATTTTGGCGGCCACGCTAAGCCGTCTTTTTGTGTGTTCTCCACACGGGGATTTCACCCGCGTGCGCACTCCATATCTGTACCCAGACGGGGACTCCATCGACTTGTTTGTAAAACCGCGTTTGGACGGAGTTGGCGGAACGATTAGCGACTTGGGCGAAACAATTCGATGGCTACGGGGGCAGACTGTTTCTCCCCGCCGCACGCCGCGGCAGGCCGCAATGATTTCAGATATCTGCATGACGCACAATGTCGAGTTTTTCAAGGGCATGCTGCAAGCACGATATGAAAACAATAACGCCTTCGCGGACGTGGCAACCCGGGTTGCGCAGGCTTCGCTTCGCGTTTCGGATCTATGGCTTTCCTTCCGCAACAGGGCCGTTGAGTCCGTGACGGAAGAAGTGGAAGAGTATTTGATCGAACAGAAGATCGCATTTGAAAAGGTTCCTCGACTACCGGGGCGCTCCGGCCGTATATGGACTCCGCACTTTCACGCAAGAACAGATGTGCAAAGTTCACTCATTTATGTGCTGGCAACCGGAAGCAGGTCTGCCGCGAGGGCGGTGACGGAGCATGTCGTAACCGCATGGTACGACTTGTCGAACCTCCGCACTGGTCAGAATCCAACGGAATTCGTGTCGCTTTTTGATGACACTGCCGACGTGTGGGCCGATCAAGATTTCGCGCTAGTCAGGTCTCTTTCCCGAATCGCGCGGTGGTCAGAACCTGATGAATTCGCGCAAATCTTGAGGAGGGCTGGTTAACCGCGATAGCTCGGTTCACCCGCCCCGAATGCTCGATATCATCCTCCCGCAACACAGCGCCACCGCCAGCGCATCCGCCACGTCCGGCGGCTGCGGCGGCGATTTCAACCGCCAAATTTGCTGGATCGCTTTCTGCACCTGGGATTTTCCCGCATGTCCGTGCCCCACCACCGATTGCTTGATTCGATTGGCCGAGAATTGCTCGATCCGCACCTTCCGCCGCTCGGCCGCCAGAAGAATCACGCCGCGCGCGTGGCCCATCAGGATCGCCGTACGCGGATGGTTGTAATGCGAGTACAACTGTTCCACCGCGCAGATGTCCGGCTTGAACTCGTCGAACAATGCGTTCAATTCCGATTCCAGTTCAACCAGCCGCCCCGCCAGCGATGCCTTGACCGTCAGGCGAATTACCCCGCCGTCGACGAGCCTGGGCTGACCCAGCCCGAAATCCACCACGCCGTAGCCGCTGATTCTCAGGCCGGGATCGATGCCAAGTATTCGCATGGATTATCCGTTGTGGAGGCGAAGCCTTCCACTATCCCGCCACGCCCGGCCGAACGCCGATTCGATGTCCGCCGCTAATCGCCGCGGATTCATCAGCGGTGAGGCGGCCATGCGCGGGCGCAGTTCCGCGCGGAGCTTGCTCAACCGGCCGAGATCGCTCGCCAGGTCCAGCGCGATGCTCTCATATTCCTCCGGCGTGGCGGCGACCAATTCCGGCAAACCGGCGTTCGACAGGATACATCGCCCAAGCCGTCCCACCGCCGTGCGGCCGGACAGCGTGACCACCGGCACGCCCATCCACAGGGCGTCGCAGGTGGTGATCGCCCCATTATACGGAAACGGGTCCAACGCGACGTCGATCCGCCCGTAAGTTCGCGGCCAATCATCCCGGCTCACAAACTCCAGGCGATTCGGCGATATCCCGGCCCGATCGAATCGGCCGCGGACATCCTCCCGCGCTTTGCCCGGTGGCGCGTGGAGAATGAGCCTCGATCCCGGCGCCGACCGAAGGATTCTGACCCACGTCTCCAGCGCATCGACCGAGCATTTCATGAAATTATTCAAACATCCGAACGTGACGTTGCCCGCGCTCGCCGCCGGCGGCGGCGAAACCTCCGGCGTCGGCTCCAGAGGCTCGTAACACAAATGCGTCCGCGGCAGGCGAATCGTCCGCTCGCTGTAATCCGACAGCTCGTTCTCCGGTGGATCGACGTACGGATCGGACAGACGATAATCCATCGCGCTCAGCCCCGTCGTCGAGCAAGTGCCCAGGTACGTGATCTGAACCGGCGCGGGCTTGCGGGCGAACACCCCCAGCCGATTGCCCTCGGTATGCACCGCCAGGTCGACCAGAATGTCGATGCCGTCGGCGCGGATGACCTCGACGGCCTGGGCGTCGTCGAGCCGGTGGATGTTGCGCCATCTGGCCGCCGACGCCCGCAGCTTCGCCGACATCTCGTCTTCGCGCGCCACGCTGGCGTAACAATGAATCTCAAATGCCTCGCGGTCGTGGAAAGGAAGCAGCGACAGCATGCACCGCCCGACGGCGTGATGCCGAAGGTCCGGCGAAACGTAACCGATCCGCAGCCGGCGCATGCTTCCCGTCGCGCCGGCGTGTGACACATCCTGCAAGCTCTTTCTTTCCCTCCCCTGGTACTCCGGGGGAGGGTCAGGGTGGGGGTTTTCGTCGGCCAATCGGCGTTCCACCCCCACCCCAGCCCTCCCCCGGAGTACCAGGGGAGGGGGGATCACTTTGCAGAACGCGTCACGCGCCCCCGGCGCATCGGGATTGCCGTGCCGGCCGATCGACGGACCCGGCGGCGGGGAGAATTGCTCGTCCCACCGCCGCGCCGCCGCCAGCAACGCCGCCCCGTCGTAACGCGGATGATATTGCATCGACGCGATCCGGCTGCTGACCCGCATGGCCGTCGGCGGCTCCAGCGCCAGCGCACGGTCAAAGCTGGCCATCGCCTCATCATGCGCGGCACGCTCCATCCACAGCTTTGCCAGGTTGGTGTGAACGTTTGCCGAATTGGGCAGGAGTCTCCTGGCCTGTTCCAGCGCCACCATCGCCTCATCGCCCCGGCCGCACGAATTCAGCGCCAGGCCGAGGTTGTTGAACGTCATGCCGTCGTTCGGATTCAGCTTCAGCGCGTTGAGATAGGCGGCAATCGCCTCCTCGGGCCGGCCCGCGTCCTGAAGCGCCGCGCCAAGGCTGTAGTGCAACTGATACGACCTCGGCTCGAGCGCCGCGGCCTTGCGATGCTCCGCGATAGACTCGTCGATGCGCCCCAGGGCCCCCAGAATCTTCCCTCGATTGCCGTGAAATCCCGCGATGCCCGGCTTGATCCCGATCGCCCGGTCGATCAGCTCCAGACCCTCGCCATGTCTGCCCTGCTGGCTTACCAGCACGCCCAGCAGGTGCAGCGCATCCGGCTGACCGGGCTGAACCCCCAGCACCCGCCGGTATTCCCCCTCCGCCTCCGACAGCCGGCCACGCTGGTGAAGGTCCATCGCGATTCGCAGTGATTGCTCGATGTTCACGACAGCAGCAATTCCAGTTCTTCCCGCCCCAGCTTGCCGATCAGCGCGTTGTCCGCGTTGATGATCGCGTCGGCCAATTCGCGCTTCCCTTGTTGGAGTTGAAGGACTTTCTCCTCCACCGTGTCCTTGGCGATGAGGCGATAGGCGAACACCTGCTGCGTCTGACCGATGCGGTGTGCGCGGTCGATCGCCTGGGCCTCGACCGCCGGGTTCCACCAAGGATCCAGCAAAAAAACGTACTGCGCCGCCGTCAGGTTCAGTCCCAGTCCCCCGGCCTTCAGGCTGACCAGGAAAAGCTTGCACTTGTCATCCGTCTGAAACCGATTGACGCGCTCCTGACGGTCGCGGGTCTTGCCGTCGAGGTATTCATACACCCCGCCCTGCTCGTCCAGCTTCTTTCTCACGATCGCCAGAAAGCTCGTGAACTGCGAGAAGACGATCGTCTTGTGCCCCTCCTCCGCCACCTCCGCCAGCCGCGGCAAAAGCGTGTCGAGCTTGGCGCTGGCGTCGTCGATGCGCGATTTGTTCAGCAGGCCCGGATGACACGCCGCCTGCCTCAGCCTGAGCAACGCCTCCAGGATTTGCAGCTTCGATTTGCCCAGCCCTTCCTTCTCGATCCGGCCCAGCAGCGATTGGCGGTAATGCTCTTTCAATTCGTCGTAAAGAGCGCGCTGCGGCTTGTCCAACTCGCAGAAGATCGTCTGCTCGAACTTTTCCGGCAGGTCGGCGGCGACCTGCTCCTTCGTGCGGCGAAGAATAAACGGCCGCAAAGCGCCCGCGAGAAACCGCCGCGTTTCCACGCTGGCGGCGCGATCCGCGTTGGCCGTCAGCGACGCAAACGCCCGCGATGCCCCCAGCATCCCCGGATTCAGGAACTCCAGCAGGCTCCACAATTCGCCCAGATGATTTTGCACCGGCGTGCCCGAAAGCGCCAGCCGGTGGTCCGCGCGCAGCAGCCGCGCCGCCTTCGCCGATTCGCTCGCCGCGTTCTTGATCGACTGCGCTTCGTCCAGGATCGCGTAATCAAACCGAACGTCGTTCCATTGCGTCACGTCGTTCCGCAGCGTGCCGTAAGTCGTCAGGATCACGTCGAAGTCCTGGAAATGGTCCACGGTTCTCAGCCGGCCCGCCGTTGCATGATCCAGCACGCGAAGTTGCGGCGCGAATTTCGCCGCCTCCTGGTGCCAGTTGAACACCAGCGACCGCGGCACCACCACCAGCGATGGCCCCATCGGTTCCTGTCCCTCCGCCCGAGGTTGTTGCCGCAGCCGCCGCCGATCCTCCAGCAACGCCAGCACCTGCACCGTCTTGCCCAGCCCCATGTCGTCCGCCAGGCATCCGTTCAGCCCAAACGTCCTCAAAAAATTCAGCCAACCCAGCCCCTCGCGCTGATATGGCCGGAGCAATCCGTTGAACGTCGGCGGCGGATCGATCGGCTGGACACCCTCGAATCGCCGCAGCTCCTCCCGGGCCCGCGCGAACGTCTCATCCACGCTCGTCTCGCCAAGCCCCGCCAACAACGCGTCCAGCAGCCCCGCCTGATTCTTCGTGAATTGGATGACCTCGTCCTTCACGTCCGCCACCGCCGCCAGCAGCCCGTACCGCTTCAGCCACTCCTCGGGAAGAATTCCCATGGTTCCATCGTCCAGCACCACCGTCGTTTCCCCCTTGCGGATGGCTTGCAGCAGTTTGGGAACTTTCACGCTGACGCCTTCGAAGTCCGCCTGGCCATCTAACTCGAACCAGTCGATGCCCGAGGAAACGTGAATCTGAATTTTTCCCGGCTGGCGGTAAACCTTCCCGCTGACCTCCACGTGCCATTGCCGGGCCGTCAACGCCCGCACCGCCGCGGGCAGCCGCCGCGGCAGAAGCCGGAAATCATGCGGTTTGGCCTCCCAATCAGTGTCCGCCCGAAACCCCAACTCGTTCAGCAGCGCCGCCGCCTCCTCCTCCGCCGCCAAATCCCGGTACAGGATTTGCCGCAGTTTCGCATCGAACCTCGCCGCGCCTTTCTCACCGTACAAAAGGGTCTGCTCGCCGTAATCGAACGCCAATTTGCAGCGGAGGCGATCGTCGCCCGCTCGTCCGCCCGAGCCGTTCGGCGCCCTCAGCGTCAGCCGCGGCCGCGGCGCGGGACGCGCTTCGGCGACTTGCATCGCTGCCGGAAGCTCCAGCGGTGGAACGCTGGAAAACTCGAACAACTCCTCCAGCAGTTGGTCACCCTGCTCCGCCGGCACCGTCAGATTCTGTTCCCTCCGCAGAAGGTGAACGAACCCATACGCTCCGTCGTCCTCCAATGCCGAGACTTTGTCCCCGATGAACACCAGCCCGCCGCGAACCATCAGCCCCGCCTCGCTCACGTCCCGCCGCTCCGGCCCGCGCTTCAGCACTCCCTGAAGCCGATACTCCGTCCCCGCCTCATCCAACACCAACGCCAGATGCAGCCGCCACGGCTCCCCTTCATCCCACTGCAACGGCTTGAATTTATTGCCCGCGCGGTGCCAAAGCTTACCGCCCTCGCCCCCAATCAGCATGCATCGCCCGGTCTGGCACATCTTACGAAAAATTTCCGCCGAACCCCGGCCGCTTCGCATCCACAATCGGTTGGCAACCGCTATGCCCGTATAGTCGTAGTCCGCCGCGGCCGCCATCCCAACCAGCATCCCCAGCAGTTCCCGATCCGCCGCCTCGGGAAGCACGTTGATCTGCTCCCTCTGCATCCGCAGCCGTTTCGGCGCCCCCGCCTTCCCCGCCAGCCGCGAGTACAATTCCAGGACTAGCTCCTCTTTCTCGCCGTCGGCATCGGCGACGATGGCATAAACGATTTGCTTGCCCGCCGGCCACGGGTCGGGTGGCCCTCTCATTTCCCATCGCCAATCCGAGCGCAACTCCCCCAATCTCCGCCGCCACACCGCGTGTCTCTTCGGCTCCTGCGCAGGCCGGGTCCGCTCCTGAAAGTGCACGAAATCCACCTTCCGGTTCCCCAGCTTCATCGTGCGGATTTCCGGGACGTATTCCTCCTCTTCGTCCGTTTCATCTGCGGAGGCAGAGCCTACCGCGTGAAAATCCTCCGCTCCGGGAAGAACCCCGCCCGACTCCGCCGCCAGCAGCGTCGCCCAGATGTGCTTGCACAACTCCCCGTGTTCTTCGTAGTGCGGACAGGTGCAGAAGTACGAATATTCGCTCCCGCTCCATCCCACGTTCACGTCGTACAGTCTGGAACCCTGCACCCGCGCCAATACCCGATTGGGCTGGCTGTCGATGATCTCCACCACCCCGCGGCGGTAATAGTCCTCGCCGCTTTCACGCGTCTTCCGCGAAAAGTCGCTTTGAATCGCTTGAAGTGCCCTCAACTATTTTCTCCGAAAATCGGGTGCGGCAATGATTTCTCGCGAAACCCCACCTCTTTCCCCTCCCCATGTACTCAGGGGGAGGGTTGGGGTGGGGGTTCTTCCGAGCTTGCAAAAATCCTTGGCCACGCGCCGAAACTCCTACTTTTCGCATACTTCCACCGTGTTTGGCAAGACTCGCGAAAAGAATTCCTCGATTCGCCGCCGATATTCTTCCGGATCTTCCCGCATTCCCACCACATGATGAACCCCCGGCAACTCCCAACAGACGCTGGGACCATGCTTTGAATCGCGAGACTCCACCGCCCGCCGCACCGCCGCACGGTCCGCCTCCCATAGAAACGGATCGTCCCCCGACTGGATCACCATCACCGGACACCCAATCTTCGGAATCGTGTCCACCGGATTCACCGCGTCGAAATCGGCATCAGCGATCCACCTCGCCAGCCGAAACGCGCTCTCCTGAAAAAACGGACCCGGTGTGCCGAGGTTGTCCCCGTGCTTGGCCGTGGCGCGGCGAAAGGTCGCGAACGGGCTTTCCAGAATGACCGCCCACAGATCCTCCCGCATCACCGCCGTCGCCGCCGCCACCGCGGCGCCCAGGCTCACCCCGAACAGCAGAATCTGCCGCGTATCACCCGGCCGCTCAATTTTCGTCTGGTCCAGAACCTGGTTCACGTCGTGCCGCTCCCAAAACCCCGCCGACGTGTTGGCCCCACCGCTTTCACCGTGAGCACGCAGGTCGATCGCCAGAATGTTGAATCCGAACGATCGCAGCAACGGCGCCCAGGCGATCCCCCCAACCTTCGCATCCGAATACCCGTGCAGGATCACCGCGCATCGACCGCCGACATTTCCGCTTGGAATCCACCACCCCGCTATTTTCAACTTCCCGCCGCTCTGTTCGTCGATCACCTGATACGAGACGTTCTCAAATTCCAATCCCAGATCGGCCGGCGACAGCCGGTGCAGCAGCACCAGCGCCCGGGAATCGCTCATTCGCTTGGGCCGCAACAGCATCCTGGCCATGATCACGATCACCGCCCCGCTGGCCGCGATACCGATGCCCGCCATCACCAGCCCCAGAATCACCAGCTTCTCCACCATAAAGTGCGCTCCGCACCACGACAACCGCAGAATTAAAGCCGGACGACTCAGCCGTCCGATAATAGTCAGCAGGATGACACAGGCCTGAAGCGATAGGCTTTGCCTTCGCGAGCGATAGGCTTTGCCTTCGCATTGGCCTCTTTCGCATAAGTCTTACCAGCAAGGAGTACGCCGTGAAACTCGCGATACCCGCCATAGCGATTTGCCTTCTCATTGCCGCCGGCTGCCAGCAACAGCAACCCAAGCCAACAACCGACTCCGCCGCCCTGGACGTAACTCCCGCCGCCACCCCCGTGGCGTACGCCCCGCCGCCCGTCCAGACCGTCACGCCTGATCCGGCCCTCTCTTCCTCAACCTCCGCCGCCGGCGCCGCCAACACCTATACCATCAAGAAGGGCGACACCCTCTGGAAGATCGCGTCGCAACACTACGGCGACGGCAAGAAGTGGCACCAAATCGCCGACGCCAATCCCGGCCTGACCCCCAGCGCCCTCCGCGTCGGCCAAACGATCACGCTGCCATAATCCGGCCCTTCGATTCTCGCAACGCTGTCGCATTCCGCAGCCCCGCACGTACGTGCGGGGCTTCGTCATTTCAAAAATCTCAATAAAAATTCCAAGAATTCCCAAAAACAGCACCAAAACTTTCACCTGCCCGCTAAAGATATAGAGGGACCCTTCGCGCTCGGTCCCCGTTTCGACGTGCATCAGTCGAATTTTCGAGCTTCTTACCTTCGTCCGATTTTCGTCGCGTTGGCGATCCTCAAATACAGCCTTACCGCGAAGGCGCGAAGTACGCGAAGTTGCGCGAAGTCAAATTGATATTCCTTCGCGCAACTTCGCGCACTTCGCGCCTTCGCGGTTTATCTTCACAGTTGATCTATTGGGAAAAGGGCAACAGAACAACGACGCCGTATATTTTTCGCCAAATCGCGCGGAGACAGTGACACAGTCGGCCCTGGCGCCATCAAAAACCGCGACTGTGTCACTGCCCCCAAAAACCAGCCAAAAATGCAAAATTCCACGGCCGATATGAATTTCTGTCTTGATCGCCCCTATGCCGCCGGCGCCGCGCCGGATTCGGCGACGGCCGGCACCGCCTCGGCCGGCGCTTCGACATGTTCCGTCAGCGGAAACGCCTGACGTATCGTTTGCGTCAGCGGTTGGCCGCGGGTCTTCCATAGCCCGGCCATCTTCTTCAATTGCGATTCAGACCGGCGTAAACAAAACTGAACCACCCCCAGCAGTTCCACCTGGAGCCGGGGATTGTGCAATGCCAAATCGCATTCAACCGATTCCCGCATGATTCGCTCGGCCAGCACGACGTAATCGTGCCAAAGCCCCAGCGCGGTTTGCATCCGCTTGAAAAGCGAAACCACCGACCTCGGCAGCCGGTTGCCATGCTGGCGGGCCATCTCCAGCGTGTACCGCAGCGATTTGCCCGCGATCCGAAGCGGGTGCGGATCACTTGGGCGATCGCCGACCAGATCGTCCGCCTGCTCCACGAAGGCATCGAGTTGCAGGTGCACCGATTGACTGAGCAACTGGCCGATGGAATCGTGCGCGATCTCGATCTCGTGCCGCAGGCCCCACCAAGTCCCGAGCCGCGCCAGCATCCGTGCCGGCGGCGCGTTCCGCCCGGCTCGTCGCACGGCCTCCTGACGCAGCTCCCCCAGCCGCTCGCGCACCCATTGGATCGCCGGCTGATATTTCGGCTGCTTGAACTGGCCCAGATGTTCCAGCATGACATCCAGATCGCGCAGCGGCCCAAGTTGCCTTCGCAGCAATTTCCCCACGCGATTGAACGGCCTGCGCGACCGTCCGGAGACGACGCCTTTGACCAGATCGCTCGCCGCCTTCAATCGCCGCGTCGCCACCCGCGCATCGTGCACCGCGTCGTCATCTTCGCCCGTGACCGCCGACGGAATCAGCTTCCGCAGGCTTTCCACCAGCGAATCGACGTATTTCAGCAGCGGGAAATCCTCGTTGCGCTTGGACATGACTCGCCGATTTTAGCAGGATGAGCGAAAGATTGGCAGCAAATCCGGAATGCGTAAGGCGCGCAAACCCTCGGTTCTTTAGCGGCCTGCCGACTTCAGTCGGCAGGGAGCACCGTTAGTCAAAGGTCTCATTTGCACAAAAATAGGTAATTCCCTGATTGCAAAATCGAGCGGTTGTCGAAACATGAACGCTAAGTCAATTCCCCGAATTCAGGATTGTGGACTCTCGGAAAGGCACGGCAGAATTGTGGAACCCATCTTTCAGGGCAAGCCGGACAAGCAGATAGCGGCCAAGTTGGATTTGAGCATTCAGACAGTCCGACCGTATCTGAAACAAATCATTGACCGGGTAGGAATGAACGGCCCGCGGCCGCTGCTTGCTCGACAGCCGTTTCACGATGAAGTCCCGTTCATTTGAGGAAATCTGCAACCACAAGGCAAAAAAGGAGAGAGACATGAATCGCAAAACCATTCCGCTGCTCGCGGCCGTCGCGTTCAAGTCAAGCCCCATCTCAATCTTGGCATTGGGGATATCGGCGGGAGCGGCACTCATGCCGGCTACCGCGCATGGGCAAATCTTTGTCACCTACCTCAACTTCCCTTATCCAGGGGCCAGCCCCAGCGGCGGGATCGGAGAATACAGCTTTGACGGGATGACGGTGAGCGCTTCACTGGTCCCGGGGGTGCCCACGCCGTACGGCATAGCTGTATCGGGGTCGGACCTGTTCACTACGAATCTTTACAACGGCTTGGGTAATGAGGCAGTCGGTGAATACACCACATCGGGAGCAACGGTGAATTCCTCACTGGTCTCGCTCCCGGTCGGCACGATGTGGATTGCGGTGTCTGGAACGGATCTGTTTGTCGGGAACAGGAACTCCGCATCAATTGCCGAATACACCACGTCAGGAGCGACAGTGAATGGGTCGTTGATCTCTGGGTTAAACGGCCCACAGGGCATTGCCGTGTCTGGATCGGACTTGTTTATCGCCAACAGCAGCGGTACCACGATCGGCGAATACACTACGTCGGGAGGGACGGTGAACGCCTCCCTGATCTCGGGGTTGAATAGCCCGTGCGGTATCGCTGTTTCTGGATCGGACCTGTTTGTAGCGAACAACAGTAGCGGCACGATCGGCGAATACACGACGTCGGGGGCGACGGTGAATGCCTCCCTGATCTCGGGGTTGAACGGCCCACTGGGCATTGCCATTTCTGGATCGGACCTATTTGTCGTGAACGGCACCACGATCGGCGAATACACCACGTCGGGAGCAACGGTGAACGCCTCTTTGGTCTCGGGGTTGAATGGCCCGTGCGGCATTGCGGTGGCGGGATCAGCCAGCGTGGCATGGAACAACACTGGCGGCACCAGCCCGAGTGACGGAAATACCTGGGATATCGGTACCAACAACAACTGGAACGACGGTTCTGTCACCACGGTCTACACCGATGGCAGTTATGTCACCTTCAATGACTCTAACAACGGCAACTATGCCGTTACACTGAATACGACAGTCAGCCCCGGCTCGGTGATCGTTAACAACAGCTCCGGCAACTACACCATCAGCGGCACCGGCAGCATCGCGGGCAACGGCTCGCTCACCAAGACGGGCAGCGGCACGCTGACCGTTTCGACTGTGAACACCTACAGCGGAGGCACATCGCTTTTTGCCGGTACGTTGAGCATTCCATCGATCTCCGCGCTCGGCTCGGGAGGCTTAACGTGGACGGCTGGTACGCTTCAGATTAACAGCGGAAACTTCGACATTGGCGTAAGCGGGCCTGTTGGTTCGTCGCTTTCACTGCCATCAAGCAAAGCACTAGTCGCGGGTTTTGGCGTTACGGTCGATCCGGGCTCGGCTCTAAGCCTTCAGGGCGGGAGTCTGACGGTCAATGCCGGCGCGACGCTCAACAATGGTGGCACGTTCAGCCAAACCTCCGGAACACTGACCGAGAACGGCGCGTTCATCAATAGTGGCACCGCGACATTCGGGGGAACACAAAGTTGGGGGCCGGGCAGCGTATTCGTAAACCTAGCGGGAACGGCGACCTTCAACAGCCCAATCAATCCGGGCGGAATTGGGCCGATCATCGACATAACCGGTGGAAACGTTATTTATAGCGGCGGCGCCGGATCGCTACCAAGCACGCTCAATGGCCTCAGCATTACAGCGCTCGGCAAGTTCGATCTGACTAACACCCATATCTTCATTAACTACGGCAGCGGCCCCGACCCCATCATCTCAATCAGGAATTACCTGATCGCCGGCTATAACGGCGGCGCATGGAACGGACCGGGAATCATTTCCGCGGTAGCACAAACGCCAACAAACGGCCTTCTCTATGGCGTCGGCTATGCCGACGGGGCTGATGGCGTCGTCGCCGGCCTATCCTCCGGCCAGATCGAAGTGATGTACACTTTGCTCGGCGACGCCAATCTTGACGGCCTGGTCAACGCCGCCGACTTCACCATCCTGGCGGCCAACTTCAACCAGACCGTCACCAGTTGGGACCAGGGCGATTTCAACTACGATGGCCTGGTCAATGCCGCTGATTTCACCGACCTGGCCGCGAATTTCAACCAGAGCGTCAGCGGCGCGGCCGTATCGGCCGGCGACGTTGCGGCCTTGGACGCCTTCGCGACGGCAAACGGCTTGCCGATGCCGGCCTTCGCCAATGTTCCGGACCCCGCATCATTTGGATTGCTAACCCTGGCCGGACTGGGCATGCTCAATCGAAGGAGCCGACGCGACGGCGAATTGCGATTCTCGAATTAACTCGCAACTCGCAACTTTCCGTGGCAATCTATTGCCTCTCCCGGCTTTGCTTCATCACGCGCCGCATCAACGTCGCCTGGACGTGGGCGGGCTTCTCGCCGTTCCGCGGGGTTCGCGGACGCCAGACGCCGTCGGGGCCTAGTTGCCAGGAATGCTCGGCATCGACGCGCATGACGTCCAGGATTTCACGCAGCCGCTCGCGCAGTGCCGGGACCTCCACCGGGGCCAGCGCTTCCACCCGCCAGTCGAGGTTGCGGTTCATCCAATCGGCCGAGCCGATGTAAAACTCCTCTTCGCCGCCGTTGAGGAAATGATAGATGCGCGAATGTTCCAGGAACCGGCCGAGGATGCTGACCACCGAAATGTTTTCCGACATTCCCTCGACTCCCGGGCGCAGGCAGCAGAATCCGCGGACGAAAAGCTCGATCTTCACGCCGGCCTGCGAGGCCGAATAAAGCTCCTCGATGATCCGCGGGTCCTGCATCGCGTTCATCTTCGCGGTGATCCGCGCTTCCTTCCCGGCCCGCGCGTGCTCCATCTCCCGGCGAATCATCGAAACGATTCGCTCCCGCATGTTCACCGGCGCCACCAGCAGCTTGCGGTAATCGCGTTTCATCGACCGGCCGGTGAGATAATGGAAAAGATCGATCACGTCTTCCGTCATCCGCGGATTGCACGTGAACAATCCCAGATCGGTGTAGAGCTGCGCCGTGCGCGAGTTGTAGTTTCCGGTTCCGATATGGCAGTACGTCCGCAGCCCATCCGGCTCGTCGCGCACGACCATCGCGGCCTTGGCGTGGGTCTTGAGGCCGAGCAGCCCGTACACCACGTGAACCCCCGCGTTTTCCAGCGTCTGCGCCAATTGCACGTTCCGCTGCTCGTCGAAGCGGGCCTTCAGTTCCACCACCACCGCCACCTGCTTGCCCGACTCCGCCGCGTGAATCAGCGACAACAAAAACGGCGAATCCGGCGTCGTGCGGTACAGCGTCATCTTGATCGCCAGGACCTTCGGGTCCATCACCGCGGCGGCGATGAACTTCTCCACGCTCTCGGCAAACCCCTCGTAAGGATGATGCACCAGCACGTCGCCCTCGCGGATGATCTGGAAAACGTCCGCATCCTCCCCGCTGAATCGCGCCGGGGTCACCGGGACCCACGGCTTGTATTTCAAGTCCGGAAAATCCAGGCTCGCCAGCGCCGCCAGGTCCGTCATGTCCACCGGGCCGCGCGTCGGGAAAATGTCGTCCGCGTCCACCTCCACCCCGTTGATGATGAACTGCCGCATCGCCGCCGACATCGTTTGCGCCAATTCCAACCGCACCGCCCGCGCCATCCGCCGCGCACGCAACTCCTGCTCCACGAGCTGAAGCAGATCGTCCGCGTCCTCCGCGTCCATTTCGATGTCCGCGTTTCGCGTGATCCGGAACGGGGAATATTCAACCACGTTCATGCCGGGGAACAGCAGCCGCAGATTGCCCCCGATCACCTGCTCCAGCGGAACAAAATGAAACTTCGACGACAGCGGCACCCAACGCGAAAGGTTCTCCGGAACTTTGATCCGCACGAACAGCTTTTCCTTGCGCGCCGGATGCTCCAGGATCACTCCGATCGAACTGCTCAGATTCGAGATGAACGGAAACGGATGCGCCGGGTCCACCGCCAGCGGAGTCAGGATCGGGAAAACGTTCTTGCTGAAGAACTGATCGGCCGCCGATCGGTCCAACTCCTCCAGCGCCTCGTAATCGCGCACGAAAATGCCCCGCTCTTCCAGCGCCGGCTTCAGGTCCTCCAACCAGCAGGCCACGTGCGTTTCCAGCATCGGCCGCAGATGCGCGTGTATCGCCTCAAGCTGCTCGGGCGGCGTCAGCCCGTCGATCGACCGCTCGGTCACGCGGGCAAGCTGTTGCCGCTGCAACCCCCCTACCCGCTTCATGAAGAACTCGTCGAGATTCGACGAAAAAATCGCCAGAAACCGCACCCGCTCCAGCAGCGGGACCGCCTTGTCTAGCGCCAACTCTAACACCCGATGGTTGAAATCCAGCCAACTCACCTCGCGATTGAGGAACTTGGCGGCGCCCGCCGGCCGCGGCGAGCTTTCCGTCACGCCGGCGGGGACAGACTCTCCATTTGCTGATTGGTGCATGAACGTTCCAGTTTCCACAACCAGTAAAAACGGATCATCGAAGCCGCGCACGCGCGGCCCGGATGATCCGCAGTGAATTCCGCTTCGTATGCCGTTACCGCTTGCGACGGTCGCGACGCGCCTTGCGCTTCTTGCTGCCGATCTTTCGTCGGCGTCGTGGCTTGGCCATTCGTCTACTCCTTTGCTGTGGCTGAGATAGTCTCCAAGCAACAAAATAGCCGCTCGCCCCCGGCGCGTCCAGCCACGGGAACCCACTATCGCCGCGAAGAATCCAACTGAACGCCCGGCCGCGTGCTCGGCGACGGATCCGGGTCGATCAGCGGCGCCAACACGGCTTTGGCGAATTGCCGCGACATCCCGCCGATGTGATCCCCGAAGTCGAAGTATCTCGCCCAGTCCTTTTGATATTGGTGCTGAACCAACTTCTGATACGGCAAAGGATCGGCGCTGGGCGGTTGAACGAACCCGGCGAAGCCCGCGGCGGGGCTGTGCACCCCGTCCATCGTCCCGAAAATCTTTGTCCCGGAATACAGCACCACCACGTCCAGCGTGCTGGAGAAGACGAATGTCTTGCCCTCAACGTGCCGCAGCGCGGCGGTCAGATCATATCCCGGCGAAAGCGCCGGCGCGATCAGCAGCACCGTCCGCACCTTCACGGGGGCCGGCAAGTTCTCCAACGCCCACGCCGCCAGCGCGCAACCCCCGCTGTGAGCCGTGAGATAAATCGGCGAATCCGGATCGGCCGCGGCGTGAGCGGCGATCATGTCGGCGATCTTCTTCGCTTCCCGATGATTCCGCGCGTATCCCTGCAACGCGTCGATTCCCGGATCGTGCTCCGTCCAATCATAGATGACGAAATTGGCCTTTACCCCCCCATCGCGCAGCCCCGCCAGCATCCGGCGATCGCTCCACCTCGGTCCGGCAATGCCGGGCAAATGCAAAAGCAACGGACCCTTCTGGGCGATCCTCGCCCGCAGAACTTCATCCGGCGCCGGCCGCGTCGCCGGCCCGCCGTACGCCAGCGCGGCAATCCCCAGCGACACAAACCCCAAAAACCAGAATCGGCAACGGAATATCGCGTACATCTTGCTAACCATACCCTGCCAATCGGCAACCGGTGAACCGGCAATGCAAAAATGACGCCCCCGGCCATGCACATTTGCTATACTGCCCGCCGAGGCGAACCATGTCCATCATCAGCACCACGAAAATGACCGCCGCCCAGTTCCTGGAATTGGGCGAAGACCCAGTCGGAGTCCGGCTTGAATTGGTCAACGGGGAGGTGGCAGTGAGTCCCAGCGCAACGCCGAATCATTCGTATACCGAAAAGATTTTGGGGGCCATTCTGGTTACCCACGTCCGAAGCAAAAAGCTCGGCCGGCTTTATGGCGACGTCGATACCATCTTCGGCCGTCACGATGTCCGCCGGCCGGACCTGATCTTCTTTTCCAAGCATCGCCTCGATCTTGTCGGCGAAAAGGCCATGGAAGGCCCGCCGGATTTATGCGTGGAAATTGTCAGCCCCGGCAGCCGGCTGATCGACCGACGCGACAAATTCAAACAATATGCCAAAGGAAAGGTGGCTCATTACTGGATCGTCGATCCGGAGGATCGCACCGCCGAGGCGTTCAAGCTCGTGCGAGGCGATTACCGGCCCGCCGGCAGCGGAAAAGGGAACGACATCGTGAGCTTCCCTCCTTTTCCCGATCTGCCAATATCCCTCGGCGAATTATGGCAACCGCGCCGCAAGTAGCGTTTCATCTCTTCATGTTCGAGCTGTGCCCCGGGAAAACGTTGGCCTTGGGATCCAGATAGTGCTTGGCGAAGTTGACGGCGATGCAAGCCTCGCCGAACCCGGTCGCGATCAACTTGAGCTTTCCCGGAAACGTCGCGATGTCCCCCACCGCGAAAACGCCGGGGATGTTCGTCTGCATCATCGCGTCCACCTTGATGGAGCCGCCTTCGATTTCCAACCCCCAGTCCTTGATCGGACCCAGCGAATTGTTGAAGCCGATGTTGACCAGGAGCGCGTCGATTTTCAGCGTTTGCTCGGCTTTAGTTCGATTGTCATATATCGTTGCTTCCTCGATCGACTCCCGCCCCCCAAGGCTCTTCAGCTCGAAGCACGTCATGATCTTGGTGGTTCCGCGGCGCATCCGCTGGACGTTTTCCTCGTGGGCGCGGAACTGGTCCCGCCGATGGATCAGCGTCACCGATGCGGCGATGGGCGAGATCATGTTCGCCCAATCGACCGCGCTGTCCCCCCCGCCGACGATCAGCACCCGCTTGCCCCGCATCGTCTGCAATTCCTTCACGAAATACCGCAACCCGCGCCCGAAAAACCGCTGGGCTTCGGGCAGAGCCAGCGTCTTGGGTTCAAACGCCCCCACCCCCGCCGCGATGATCACCACTCGAGCGCGATGCACTTTAGACTGCGTGTGTATATTAAACAGGCCCGTCTCCCCCTCCCGCGTCAGCATCTCCACCCGATCTCCCAGGCAAATTTCCGGTTTGTACTGCCCGGCCTGCTCTGC
This sequence comes from Tepidisphaeraceae bacterium, assembly GCA_050014015.1. Classification (GTDB taxonomy): domain Bacteria; phylum Planctomycetota; class Phycisphaerae; order Tepidisphaerales; family Tepidisphaeraceae; genus PALSA-1353. The sequence goes on along the minus strand of JBEKEC010000012.1, from coordinate 62,957 downwards.
CAGGTTGGTGGCCAAATCCTTGGCCAGAATGCGCGGAAATCCCGGCACGTCGTAAATGTACTTTTCCGGGTAAAGCGTGGTGAGTTGCCCGCCAAGAATCTCCAGCGAATCGACGATTCTGACGGACATCCCCCGCAGTCCGGCATAAAAGGCCCCGAACAGCCCCACCGGTCCTGCCCCGACAATCGCCACGTCCACCACCGAACCATCGCCCGCAATCTGAGCCATGGCGGCATTCTAGGCGTTCGGCCCCCCAGGTCCAACCCGCCGATGTTTTATGATGATATAACAAACCTTCCGCACATTGTTCCACATGGAACAAGAATGCGCATAGACGAATGCGGGCTGCCGGATGGCCATTGAGAACCGAATCCACCTGGAAATCGTTCATCATGCGAGCCGACAAACGACCAGTGATTCTGCCTTGACTATGAAACTGGTGGTCACACGATGCTCTGCCGACGGGCAGGGGTTCATTCTGCTTTCGCTCCGAGCTTCTGAAGAATCTCATCGAACTGATCCAGGCTGCTGTAGTGCAGGATCAGGCGGCCACGGCCCTTGGAGCTGGATCGAACCTGAACGCGCATGCCGAGTTGCCGAGCCAACGATTTCTCCAAATCCATCAGGTGGGGGGTGAGAGCCGGGGGCTTACGAACAGGCGAGCCGTTGGAGCCTTCCTGGAGCATTCGCTCGAGGTTTCGCACGGATAGACCCTGGGCGACGACTGTCTCGGCCAGGCGCTGCTGCTCGAGAATATCACTGATGCCGGCGATAAGTTTGGCGTGTCCGAGGCTCAGCCGGGCATTGCGGACCATGGCTCGAACCGGCTCAGCCAAATCCAGAAGCCGGAGATAGTTTGCGATGCCGCTGCGGTCTTCGCCCATTCGGGCGGCCAATTCCGCCTGCGTCAACCCAAGCTGATCCATCAGCGCCCTGTATCCCTGCGCCCGCTCGATGGGGTTCAGGTCTTCCCGTTGGATGTTTTCCACCAGGGCCATCTGGGCCTGAGTGTAGCTGTCCACGTCTCGGACGATCGCGGGTACTTCGGTCAGCCCCGCCATTTTTGCCGCCTGCCAGCGCCTTTGGCCGGCGATCATCTCGAAGCCGCTTTTGGTCCGTCGAACGACCAGCGGCTGAATGATCCCGGATGATTTCAGGCTGGCCGCCAGCTCGGCGATTCCCGCCTCGTTGATTGTCTTCCGCGGCTGATGAGGGTTGGGACGAATCGCATCAATGGGAATGACCAACGGCCCACCCAAAGCCTGCCCCGATTCCATGGCCTCCATCCCCGGCACCGGTGCCGCGGCAGGGGGGCGGGCGCCAATCTCAGCCTCCACCGGCAAGTGCGAAACGGAAATCAAACTGCTTAGCCCCCGACCCAGCCGCGGCTTGCTCTTGGTGGCCTGAGACATGACAAAGGACTCCTTTCCTTGGCTGAATTGTCAAAACCATTGTTCCACGTGGAACATGCAGCCCAACAGGCAGCGCCGGGGAATCTACCACCGCGCACCCCAAACTGCAAAGCGCCCCCACCGGGCGCCGCCAAAACAGTCCGCGGTTAAGTTAGTATATACTAAGTTATGCCGCCCGCCGTCAAGGCTGGAACGAAGTCGGACCTCCGCTATAATCCCGGCCCATGCCCTTTACCCTCACTCAAGACTCTAGCGAAATCTTGCCGCCGGAAATGGGCGGCGCCGGGGGGGGAAACCGTTGGACCTTGAACTTCGGACCCCAACACCCGGCGACCCATACCACCCTCCGCCTCGTCCTGGAACTGGACGGTGAACGAATTCTCCGGGCAACCCCCCATATTGGCTATCTTCACAGCGGTTTCGAGAAGTGCGGCGAACACCTCAATTACAACCAGTACGTGACTATCGTCGACCGGATGGATTACTCCGCCCCCATTTACAACGAACTGGCCTGGCACGCGGCGACCGAAAAGCTCATGGGCATCGAACTTACCCCCCGATGCAAGGTCCTCCGCACCATCGCCGGCGAACTGGGGAGAATTCAATCCCACCTCCTGTGCATCGGCGCCGCCGGCCTGGACCTGGGCGCGTTCACGGCGTTTCTCTACGGGTTCAATCAACGCGAGACCATTTACGACATCGTCGAATACATGTCCGGCCAGCGTTTCCACACCAGTTGGACGCGGGTAGGGGGGCTGAACATGGATTTGCCCGATGAGGCAACCTTCAAGCGGATGGTCAAGAAATTCATCGACCAGGACATGCCCCCCGCCGCCGCCGACGTTGAAGCGCTGCTCAACAAAAACCGGATTTTCGTGGATCGCACCAAGGGCGTCGGCGCCATCAGCCGGGAGGAAGCCGTCGCCTGGAGCCTTTCCGGTCCGCTGGCCCGCGCCAGCGGCGTTCGCCGCGACATCCGCAAGGACGAACCCTACCTTTGCTTCGCCGACAACTGGGACGGCCAAGGCGCCCCGGCCGTCGATTTCAAGGTTCCCGTCATGACCACCGGCGACGTTTATGCGCGATATCTTGTGCGATTGGAGGAATTGAAACAAAGCCTGGCCATCATTCGCCAACTCATCGACAATATTCCCCCCGGCCCGGTGAACGTCAGCCCCGAAGGCAAGGAAGTCCTTCCCCCCAAGGACCAGATCTACAGCAGCATCGAAGGCCTCATCCAGCTTTTCGAGTTGACCATGACCAACCGCGGCTTCGAAGCCCCCAAGGGCGAGGTCTACGGCTGCATTGAAAGCGCCAACGGCGAGTTGGGATATTACATCGTGTCCGCCGGCCAGAACGTCCCCTGGCGCGCCCGCACCCGCCCGCCGAGCTACATCAATTACCAGGTCTTCCCCAAGATGATCGAAGGCCACATGATCTCCGACGTCGTCGCCGTGCTGGGAAGCATCAACGTCATCGCGGCGGAACTGGATCGGTGATTTGGAGTGGGCAATTTCAGGGGACGAGAAGGGAAGTCCGCACGATTCCGGCGACATGAAGCCACTCGGGCGTTGATTTCAGAATCCAAACTGGCGATAATTAGAAGCATGAAAACGACGATTGATATTCCAGATGAAATGCTAAAGAAGGCCATGAAGTATTCCAAGGCGAGCACCAAGCGAGAGGCCGTAATCACGGCCGTGGCGGAATATAATCGACGTCACGGCCAGGCGGAATTGATTAAATACCTGGGCACTTTCAAAGATTTCATTACCCCGGAAGAGTTGCAGCGCAGCAGGGCGCAGCGAGAGTCGAAGTGGAGAACCAATGGTTCTCGTTGATAGTTCGAGTTGGGTGGCAGCCCTTCGGCAATCAGGAAAGGATGAGGTGCGCCAGCGCGTGTTGTCGCTTCTGGCGGCGGGTCAGGCGGCGTGGTGCGATCCCGTTCGGCTGGAATTATGGAATGGCGCCCGAGGGGATCACGAGAGACGAATTTTGCGGTTGCAAGACGACAAGCTGCCCAGATTGCCAATCGATGAAGCGGTTTGGGATTTGTCCATGGAATTGGCGAAGCGTTCCCGGGACGTGGGGTTGACTGTGCCGGCCGTCGATCTCATTATTGCCGCTTGCGCCCGTCGCCACGGAGTGGCCCTCGAACACGACGACCGGCATTTGACTCGATTGATGGAATTGCAAGGGGTCTGACACTCACGCCCGCTGTGGGCCGCCCCGTGGACAATGTTATGGCTTGGATCACCGAAAACCGCCGCACCGCAACCGTCGAACGCCGCCCTGAGCCGTACCTGACGGACCAGATCAAGCAGAAACTCGCGGCCAAGTATTTCCCGCGCTATCCCACCAAGCGCGCCGTCCTGCTGCCGGCGCTGCACGAAATCCAGCATGCCTACAACTGGATTCCCGTTCAGGCGTTGGAAGAGATCGCCGCGTTCCTGGAAATGGCGCCGGCGGAGGTCCTGGATACGGCCACGTTTTACGAGGAATACTGGCTCAAGCCCAAGGGGCAATATCTGCTCCAGGTTTGCCGCTCGCTTTCCTGCGAGATTTGCCAGTCGCGAGAGCTAACCGATCATCTGATGAAAAAGCTGAAGCTCGAGGAGGGACAGACGACGTCTGATGGCCGGTTCACCCTGGTCGAGTTGGAATGCCTGGGCGCCTGCGGCGCCGCGCCGGTCATGCTCATCAACGACGTGCTGCATGAAAATCTGACCATTGAACGCGTGGACCAATTGATCGACCGGCTCCCCAAAAACGCGCATGATTATCATGATCCGACCGTCAACTGGGAATCCGGGAACGGACATTGATTCGCAATTCCATCAACAGGACACAACCATGGACACGTTGGAACAGCGCGTGGAGCGGCTGGAACGATCTTGTCGGCGTTGGCGGTTGGGGTTTTTGGTCATGGTCATGGCGGCGGTGGGGGCGGCCGGCGCAGCCGCCGCGCCGGGCGGGCTGGCCGATGCCCAGTTTGCACATCTGACCGTTCAGGGTCTGACGATCCGGAGCCAGCCGAATGGCCCGTTTATCTCGGCCTCCTGCGACAACGATCGGGCTTCGATCACGCTCTCGTCGCCCACCGCGCCCTCGGTCATCGCCCTGGTCGCCAGGCCGGAGTCGGCCGATCTCTTCCTTTCGCGCAAGGGTCCAAAGGGCATCGTCAGCGCGGCCGTCAGCGCCGATCAGCAATCCGGCTTCCTGGACTTGCGAAACGCCGATGGGAAAGACAAGGAGCTTGAGCCGTAGTAATCTCGGCTGGCCACAATGTCGGCAACCATGAAAACCTTTGGTCCGATAATCCTGGCCGCCTTGATACTGGCGGCGGTGGGGTGGTGGATTTTCTGGACATTTTTCGACACCTATCACCTGGCCACGGTTAGAGACGGCGTTCTCTATCGTGACGGCGTTCGCACGCTGCACCAGTTCAATCTCGCCGCCCAGAGGACGCACGTGAAAACCGTGGTGTCGCTGGTGGACGATCAGGAGATCACTCAATCGCCGTTCACGGACGAGCTTGCTTATTGCAAGGCGCACGGAATCGACGTGGTGCGGTTGCCAGTCCCGCTCGGCGGTTGGCCGCGGGGCGACCAGATCAGCCGGTTTCTCGCCATCGCCGACGATCCCGCTCGCCAGCCGGTGCTGGTCCATTGTGCCCAGGGCGTTCGCCGCACGGGCATGATGGTGGCGGCATACGAGCTCAGCGTTCTGAAACTCGACAAGGACCAGGCCGTCGCCGCTATCAAAGGCTTCGGCCACAGCGATCGGACCCTCGGCGATGTCAAGCGGTTCATCGAGGTCTATGATCCACAGACCCAGCAGATGACGAGCGATCTGCCGCATTCGCAGGAGTAGCGATCCGCCATGCCCGGCAAGATATCCCACACTCTCGCCCGTCCGATGCCGGCCAGCAACGATTGTCTGCCGCATGCGGCGATGATTCTCGGCTCGGTTCGAGGCTCGGGAACCCGGCCGACGCCGGGGATGGTTCATCGGCTCATCATCGAACCGCAACTCGATAATTGGGTGCTCTATCGTCTCGACGACGCCGGCGGATTCGTCGGCGATACCTGGCACGGAACCTTGCCCGACGCCATTGCCCAGGCGAAAAAGGAATTCGGCGTCACTTTGGAAGATCAATGACTCCGGACGATCCGCAACATCCTCAAAAACTTCCCGGCAACGGCTTGCTCGGCTGGCTGGGGCGGCAGGTCGCGTATGTTCGCAAGGCGATGAAAGCCGATGTTTCCGCCTCGAGGACCATCTACCGCGATTGCAAGATTGAAGAAAAGCCGCTTCCACAGGATCCCAAGGTGAAGCTGCGAAGAACGGTCATTGATGAAGTCGTCGTTGACCGCGATCCTCCGCCTTCGGCCGAAAAGAAAACGCCATAATGCCGAGACTTTTTCGAGTCATTCTCCCCGTTTCCGATATCGCCCTCGCCGAGCGGTTCTATTCCCGCGTTTTGGAAATCCCATTTGCCTCGTGGACGAGAGGACGGTATTCGCGGGCTGATTTCAATCCAGCATCTGATTCTACCGGGGGTCATTAAACAGGTCGTCAGCCAACGCGGATGGGATATCCCTTGCGGCGTGCAGCACGCGGACAATCTCCACGACATCGGCTTCAATGCGATAGAAGATCAGGTAGTTATCAAATTTCACAACGGAACGTTTGTGGAGATTGGCCAGGTCTGGATGATCAAGTTCATACCGCGGCCAGCGGTTGGGATGTTCACGAATCAGGCGATAGGTCTGATCGACGGCGTCGTAGAATTTCAGGGCCGTAGCGAGATTGTCCCTGGCGATGAAAAGAGCCGCATCGTCCACGTCGGCATCCGCCGCCGGGAGAATGCGCAGCTTATAGTTCATAACGTTTTGCTCTTCCTGCCCACGCGCTCGGCGAGAGCGCCTTTCTTACGCTTGAAATAGTCGTCGGAATAGGAAATTGGTTTGCCGCTGTTAAGACCTTCAATCAGTTTGGCCGTCAGTGAAGCCCGGCCCTGCTCGCGCTCAAATTTCTCGCGGATAGCTTCGCGGACGAACTCGCTGGTCGAACCGTAGACACCCGATGATACCTTGCCATCCACGTACTGCTTAAGCGGCTTGGGCAAGGAAACGTTCATCGTCACGCTGTTCGATTCGTGCGCCATGGTTGTCAGTGTACTATTCTGGCCAAAGATTGGCAAGATTTGGCCGTGTCGGCCCAAACCGCTTCGTTGTCGCCTCCGCGGATCGATGATAGAATCGCCAATATGACCAGTGAAAGAGTACGTCAACTTTGGAAAGCCGAGCCGTTCCAGAAATTCACCATCCATTTGGCGGACGGCCGGCAGATTCCTGTGATGCATCGTGAGTTTCTTATGATCTCACCAAGCGGGCGCACGGCGAATGTTTATCAGCCCGATGACTCATTGAACATCGTCGATCTCCTTCTGGTGACCGACCTGGAAGTTCGACCCAGCGGGGGAGCCCGTCGCCGCGGAAAACGCAGCTAACCGCCTCTAACGGAAAGTATATGGCTTACACCGAACCCGTCCTGGTCAAGCGAATCGATCCCGACCCCGACAAGCGCAAGCTGCATTGGTATGACGATTACGTCGCCACCGGCGGATACGCGGCGCTGCGCAAAGCGCTGGACATGAAGCCCGATGAAATCGTGAAAACCGTCACCGAATCCGGCCTTCGCGGCCGCGGTGGGGCGGGGTTCTCGGCCGGACAGAAATGGTCGTTCATCCCCAAGGAAAAGAAAGGCCCGCATTACCTGACCGTCAACGCCGACGAATCCGAGCCGGGCACGTTCAAGGACCGTTATCTCATGGATTACGATCCTCACAGCATGCTCGAAGGCATCGCCATCACCGCCATCGCCACCCAGGTGGACGTCGCCTACGTCTTCATCCGTGGCGAATACCATCGGCAGATCAAGGTGATTGAACACGCGATCAAAGAGGCTTATGCCCACGGAGTGTTCGGCCGCAACGGCATTTTCGGCAGCAAATACAAACTCGAGTGTTACGTCCATGCCGGCGCCGGCGCGTACATCTGCGGCGAGGAAACCGGATTGCTGGAAGCGCTGGAAGGCAAGCGCGGCTGGCCCCGCAATAAACCCCCGTTCCCGGCCATCGCCGGCGCCTTTGCCCGGCCAACCGTCATCAACAACGTTGAAACCCTCTGCTGCGTTCCCCCCATCGTCGAGCGCGGCCCCGCCTGGTTCAAATCCATGGGCACCCCCTCCAGCCCCGGCCCAAAACTCTACGGAATGTCCGGACACGTCAATAAACCCGGCGTGTACGAAGACGAACTCGGCATCACCCTCGAATATGCCATCAACAAACTCGCCGGCGGAATGAAAGGCGGAAAACACAAGGGCACCATCTGCGGCGGAATCTCCATGGGCGTTCTCGGCCCCGATCAACTCCACATCAAATTGGATTTCGACGACGTCCGCTTCCGCGGCGGATGCCTGGGCCTCGGCACCGCCGGCATGATCGTCATGAACGAGTACACCGACATGGTCCGCGCCCTCCGCAATTGCGTCCGCTTTTACGCCCACGAATCCTGCGGCCAATGCACTCCCTGCCGCGAGGGCAGCGCCTGGATGCGAAAAATCCTCGACCGCATCCTCGACGGACATGGCCGCGTGAAGGATTTGGATATGCTCATGGAGCTTGAAAAAACTCAGGGCATCATGCCCGGCACGACGATCTGCGGCCTGGCCGACGGCACCGCCTGGGTCACCCGAACGTTCATCAACAAATATTACGATGAATTCGCCGCCCGATGCATTCCCGATTCCGTCGTTCCCGTCACCATCAAACGCGGAACCAGGAACGTTGTCACGCCGATGGGCAGCAATACGCGGTAAGCGTAGAATCATTCACCTATGACTCTGGCGCAGATCAGACTTCGTCCGTCAACCCGCCATCGCCCAACGAAGGTCTGGTCGTCGGACGAGCTTGACGATTTGTGGGAATTGGCCGGGCGGCTGCAAGGCCGGCCCCTGCCCGGCGTGCGGCTCACCGAAGCGGAGTTTGCGGCCGAATACGGCGACGAGGACATCAAAGCCGAATGGGTGGACGGGGAGGTTATCATCATGGCGCCAGTTAGCCGGGAACATTCGGAAGTGAACGTTTGGCTGCTTCGGCTGGTCGCGGAATTTGTAGAGCATCACGATCTCGGACGAGTTCTCGGATCCGAGTACCCAATTCGACTGGCGTCGATCCGCAAATCGCGCAGTCCGGATGTTATGTTTGTCAGTAACGCCAAACTCTCCAAACTTCGCCCCACCTATCTCGACGGCGCACCTGATTTGATCGTGGAAATCGTCTCGCCGGACAGCGAGGCCCGCGACTGGCGCGACAAATACGGCGATTATCAATCGACCGGCGTGCGAGAATATTGGGTGGTTGACCCGTTATCGAAGCGCCTGGACGCCTACGCCCTCGGACGATCCAAACGATATTCCATGATTCAACCGGATGATGAGGGACGCATTCACTCGAAAGTGCTCAAGGGCCTGTTTGTTGATCCGCAATGGCTCCGTCGCTCGCCTTTGCCGAAGCTCAGCGGCGTGTTGAAGGAACTGAAGCTCCGCTAAGATCCCCACGCTTTTCGCGGTCGTTGCCAGACCTTTGACCAATCGGACGCCGTTTCGCTTCCCGTGTTACGTTTCAATAAACATGCGCTTTTTTGCGGAGTCCGACGCGCCATTTCAAAATCGCGCCAAGATTGAAAGGTCCAGCGTCTGCTGCACGTAATTCGAGCCGCCGGAGCTGGACCCGTTGCTTTGGCCGAAAACCTTCCGATCGGAATAGTCCAAACGATACTCGGGCACGAGCTCAATCCGCGGAAGCTTGCCACCGCGGAACAAGTCCACTTTGAAGCCAACGGAAAGGTCGTACATTTCGTAGCTGCGGCCGGGCTCGACGAAATCCATCATCCGCTGCGGCGGAACATAAGTCTGCCCGGGCTGGTCGGGGACGTTCAGCGAGTAACCGCTGGAATCGTGATACCACTCCAAACGATCCACGATCGCAAGATTGGGAATGACTCGATACTGCGAATAGAAACCGGCCCCCACGACGTTGGAGTGGAACGGCTCCTGAGCGAAGGAAACGCTATCCGCCTCGTGCCATTCATGCCAATAGAGAAAGTCCAGGGCACAGCAGAAGGGACAGTCACACGGATCATAGCACAAGGTGCTATCCACCATGCCGCGACCATCGACGTTGTCCTCCGCAAATTCCGGTCCATAGGTTCCGCCAATCGACCAATGCAGCCCGTTGGCGATCCTTTGTTTGTATCCGAGAATCCCATCAATGGAGGAATTGTCGTCATTGAGCCCCTGGTCCCAGCCGCGGGTCACGCCGCCGTAGAACTCGCCATGGTCCCAAGGCGAGAAGGCCAACTCCGCCCCCGTGAGCGTCTTGGGCAACCCATAAGTATAAGCAAATCCGCGAGATAGAACGCTGTAACGCCCGTCCATCGGGTCGATCGTCTCCAGCCCAAACGGATTGGCCCACTCTCCAACGGTAAGCTTGAGGTGTGGAGCGCCGATCTGCACGTTGGCCTGATTGACCGCAAATTGAAGGTTCGGATCGGTAAAGCTCTTGTAGGTGTGAAGATCAAGAATGCCATTGGAATGCACAAAGGAAAAATCGCGCCCGTAGCCCACGTCGAGCATGCCGCCGATATTCCATTTGTCATCGTAAATGTTGACCGGGCGATAAAGCTTCAAATCGAGCTGATCGAGATTGGGACGGTTATTCAGATAATCGAACAGCCGACCCTGAAGAACGCTGCCGTCATGTTGGCCGTCGAAACCCAGGCTTTCAGACCCGGCGACGTCGAAGTGAAAGCGGAATCCGGCATCGTAAATCGGCTGGAGGACAGGTTCGTCGGCCATCAATTGATTAATGAATCCCCGATCCACGGGCAAAATCCGCGCAGGGATTTCGACTTGTGGTGGCGCGGTGTCCGCCCAAAGCGATCCGATGGCAACGAATGGAAACAATGCCGCAAGAATGGCCGAAACTCGCCCAAGCCAGGAGTGTGGCATGACAAGCTCCTCCCGAAAATGTGGGCACGAGACAGAGGTGGTTTGCCCGATGACCGTAGTCAGTATATCCACTTTGAGCCATTTGATGCAAATCCTTGAGACTTAACAGCCAGAGACAAGAAACGAAACCGGGAATGGCTCTGGACATGGAATTAACCACTTTTGACATAATGGCTTATGGTCTGAACGGCTAAACTTGCGTACACGAATCGACGTATTGAAAAGTGCTCAGTCTTGTTCGGTTTTGTTCGGTTTGGGAATCGGTGTTGAAGGCGCCGAATTTGGGGTCTCGAGTTGCTCCAATTTCTGCCGGACCTCGGGCCAATCGGGGTGGAGATTCAGCGCGATCTTAAATTGCCGAATGGCGGCGGGGCGCGAACCGAACGCGACGTTCCATATCCCCAGAATATAGTGGGCCTGCGCATAATCCGGCCGCATGGTGATCGCCTGTTCGAGCAATACGTGTGCACGGTCGCGCATCGCCGGATCGTGCCGGTCCACCGCTTCCTCGCCGAGGAGCTGCGCGTAATTGGTCATCGTGGCAACGGGGTCGGCGCCCACGCTGTTGTGGCTCAGCAGCCATTCATACTCCCGCGATGCCCCGCCGAAATCGCCCGTCTCGGCCAGGAGATTCGCCAGGTTGTTGTGCGCCGTGGCATCGTCGCCCTGGATGGAAAGGGCCTTTTGATACTCCCCGATGGCCGTGGACCATTCCCGCCGCTCCTGCGCCAGTCTGCCGAACCCATCGTGCGGCCCGGCGGCGTTCGGGCTGGTGTTTTGCCACTGGATGCAGAAGGATGCGTCGTTGACGTAACACGCGCCGCGAAGAAAGCTGACGCAGCCCAGAACCGCAGTCCAGAACAGGGCGAATCCCGTGATCGCCGGGCGAAGTTTCGGCCGAACCGCCCCGTCGAGCAGCACCGCCGCCGCGACCGCCGGCAACGCCAGGATCGCCAGCGCCGCGTAGCGCTCGGAATACGCCGCTTCTTGTTCGACGACGTGCGCCGTAGGCAGTTGCAACAGCACGAACCAACCGATCCAGAAGATCGCCGCCCGCCGCACGCCATTGCCGCTCAATAGAACCCCCACAATCAACGCGAAAGCCACGGCGCATGAAGCAGCGCTCAATCGCCAATCAAACCAACTCTCGAACGGCGGCTCATAGCGCAGCGACATGAAGGGCATCACGCCCGTTTGCAGGCCATACAGCAGCGACTTCAGCGGCTCCAGCGGATGTTGCAGGATCGTCAGATGCAGCGCCGATTGCCCGAATATGAGATGTCGAACGAAGAAATAGACAATGAAAATGACCGCGATCGGCAGATAGCGGCCAATCCACGCAATCAAAGTGTGCGGACGCTCGGACAACCCCAGCAAATCCGCCAGCAGAAATATTCCCGGCAACACGGCCGCCTGTTCCTTGCACAGCAGGGCGGCGATGAACGTCAGCATGGCCAGGCAAAACCACCCGATCCCCCGTCCCAGAAAGGCCCACGTCGCCAGAAGGATGAACAGGGCGGGCAAGAGCGTTTCGCGTCCCGAGGCGGCGGGATAAACGCATTCCGAAATCGCCGGATGAAGCGCCAGCCAACTCGCCGCGATCAATGCCGCCAATCCGTTTAATCGGAATCCGGGCCTGCGAAGAAGCGCATACGCCGCCAGCATGACCCCGCCTGCGACAATCGCATTGAACAGATGATACGCCCACGGGCTCCTTCCCCAACCGCTCCTCTGCAGCGCGAACGTCGTCCGCGTCAGCGGCCGGTAATACGGAAAATTCAAATAGTGCGGCTCGCTGAAGATTCGGCCCAGATCGTTCAGGTGCCGAATGGGAAACTGTTTTTCGATCACTTCATGGTCGTCATAGACGAATTGGTTGGGCCAAGATGCCGCCGCGTAAATCCCCGCAATGACCATCGCTACGAAGATTGGCAAAAGAGAGCGGCGGGGCGGGATGGTGGGCATGAAGAGATTATAATGGAAATTCGAAACTCGAAATTCGAATGACGAATCAAATTCGAAATTCGAATGATGAAACGGCCTGTGTTTCGAATTTCGAGTTTCGAATTTGATTCGTCATTCGAATTTCGGATTTCGAGTTTCCCGCACGTATTGACCATTCCCCAAGCCGGGTCGATCATCAACCTCGATGACCGAGCCGGACGTTTCCAAACTCATCAGCGTCGAGCAAGCCGTGTCAATCATCGACGCTGCGGCCGTCGCACGATGCGCCGAGCGGATTCCCCTGGCTCAGAGCCTCGGGCTTTATCTGGCCGAGGATCTGCGCAACGACCGCGATGCCCCGCCCTTCGACAAGAGCCTGATGGATGGATATGCCGTCAAGGCGCGGGATATCGCAACCGTTCCCTGCGAGCTTGCCGTGGTCGATCGCATCGTGGCGGGGGGGGCGGCGACTTCGCCGCTGTCGCAGGGGCAGGCCATGGCCATCATGACCGGCGCTCCCATCCCCCCAGGCGCCGATGCCGTCGTCCCGGTCGAGCATACCCAAACGATTTCCCCCTCCAATCGCATCGTCGTCTTGCAGACCGTTTCCCCAGGCCGATTCATCGCCGCCCGCGGCAGCGATTCACCCGCCGGTTCGGTTGTCCTGAAATCCGGCACGCGCCTCGGCCCCGCCCAGGTCGCGGTGGCCGCCGGCATCGGCGCGGTGTATCTCCCCGTTCACGCCGCGCCCTCCGTCGCGGTTTTGGGAACTGGCGACGAATTGGTCGCGCCTGAGCAAACCCCCGCCGCCACCCAGATCCGCTCCTGCAACAATTCCCTCTTGCTGGCGCTTCTGCACCGCTATCCCTCCCGGACCACCGATCTGGGACTCGTGCCCGACGACCCGGCGGCGATCGAAGAAAAAATAATCGCCGGCCAGGCTCACGACGTTCTGCTGATCACCGGCGGCATGAGCATGGGCGAGCGGGATTTTGTTCCCGGCATTCTTCGCCGCCTGCGCGGAGATTTGAAGATCACCAAGCTGCGCATCAAGCCCGGCAAGCCGTTCGTCTTCGCCCAAATGCCCGGCGGGAAATTCGTGTTCGGATTGCCGGGAAACCCGGTCAGCGCTTTCGTCTGCACGGTCTGCTTGGTCTCTCGCCTGCTGATGCGGATGGCGGGGGGGCCGGCGGCGGAAAGAGTGGGCGTTGCTCCGCTCTCGCAGCCGGTCGAAGCGAACGGCCCGCGTACGTTTTACCAACCCGCGATTTTCGACGGCCGCACGCTGACGCCCCTGCAATGGAAAGGCTCGGCCGATATTTTTACGCTGAGCCAGGCCAACGCCCTGCTCATCCGCCCGGAAAATCAACCCCCGCAGCCCGCCAGGGCGGAAATCGAATTCATCGAAATATAACCTGTGGCCAAATTGGCCCTGATGCGCCAAGCCACCGCAAGCGACGACGCGGCCAAATCAGGATAGGATGCCCTCATGATCGACGCGCGTTCATCCTTTCCCGTCAAGATCGCGGATGAAAGGCAGGGCTCTCGACTTCGCAACAGCTTCGCGGTGAAATCTTCCGTGTCGTGTGGTGCCGCGCGCTTTCGAAGCGGAGCCTAAGAGTGGCCTGGAGCGGACCTTGTGAGAGGCATAACCGAAAGTCGCAGATGGTTGGCACCTGAATAATTGGGGCAAGCTTATGTTCTCTTGGATACCGATACATCGGCAAGCAATTCAGAGGATAGTTGAACAGCAAATACCTCAGGCCGAATTGCTCAAAGTGTTGCAAGAAATGGCGCGCGCAGGTCTGAAGGTGATAAACCTTGAAGACAGGGATGCCAGTGGCAACGTTCCATTGTCCGAAATCGACCCCTTCACGTTTTTCGCCTCCTTCAATCGGGGTATCAGCCAAGACAACCGCCAAGAAAACTGGAGGTTCCTCAAACGCCAGTGGTCGTTAGACGCCGAAGTGCCACTAGACTTTGCAGGCATACCAGTCGTGCCCAATATGAATTCGTGGTTTATTCCGTACGCGACCAGGCGTTCCAAGAATCAAGTCCCCAATTTGTGGTCACTGGCGGCGCAGGCTGCGAAAGGCGGCCCGGAACTTCTGGACGGAGAACTGTTCGATCGGTGCCAGAATTTTCCCACAATAAAGCTCACTCGTCTGACCATCGGTTTGTATTGGATTAACCCAGAAAAGTTTCTGCCTGCCGACAGCAACACCAGGTATTACGGCACGGCCAACGGCATCGAGATTAAGCCCGAAGACTTCAAGACCTACCGCGCCTGGATGCGCGCCATGACAGATAAGTTCCGCCGAGGCTGCCCCCAAATCTCGCACGACGCTTATATTTTTACTAGCAAGGCTGACGCAACCGGGGAAGCGGAGACCAGCAGCGAATCCTCTGAAGGCAAGGTGATCGCAACATCACCAACCATCGGCTATTGGTGGCTCAACGCAAACCCGAAGATCTGGGATTTTGCCGCCTTGCAAGTGGGCGGGCGGCAAACTTACACATCCCACAACGACAAGGGAAATAAGCGTCAGAAATACAGATATTTTCAAGAGGTGAAGCCGGGTGACATTGTCGTGGGATATCTGACCAGCCCTAACAAGGAAGTGGCCGCCATTTGTAGAATTACTAGGGGCTTGCATCAAACCGCTGACGGGGAAAAAGTTGAAATCGAGAAGACTGAAGACCTGGCAAGTCCAATTCCGTACAAATCATTGCTGGCCAATCCCGAGCTCGCGCACTGTGAGCCTCTCATCAACAACCAAGGCAGCCTCTTCAAGCTCGAGGAATCGGAATATGAGATCATCCGCAGCATCATTGACGAGGCAAACATTGCGCCAAAGATAGCGATCGAATCTTACGACAAACAAAAGGCGATGGAGGGGCTGTTCCTCCCTGAAACACAGTTTGAAACGTCACTCGCTTCGTTGAGGGAAAGGAAGAATGTAATTCTCCAAGGCGCTCCCGGTGTCGGCAAGACATTCGTGGCGAAGCGACTTGCCTACGCATTGATAGGTTCAAACGACCCGCAGCGTGTGCAGATGATTCAGTTCCACCAGTCGTATTCCTATGAGGATTTCATTCAAGGATTTCGTCCAACCTCGAAGGGCGAGTTTGAATTGAAGTCGGGGATTTTTTACCAGTTCTGCCGGCG
The DNA here is from genome assembly GCA_050014015.1 of Tepidisphaeraceae bacterium. Taxonomy (GTDB): domain Bacteria; phylum Planctomycetota; class Phycisphaerae; order Tepidisphaerales; family Tepidisphaeraceae; genus PALSA-1353. The sequence continues at coordinate 47,354 of JBEKEC010000012.1, read as the reverse complement.
AGCCCGGCGCGATGAAGCTCATGATAAGCCCTATGTCTTCATCATCGATGAGATCAACCGCGGCAACCTGAGCAAAATCTTTGGTGAGTTGATGATGCTGATCGAACCAGACAAGCGGGGTAAAGAGTACGCCATTCCGCTCACCTATTCGGAAGAAATGGATGAGCAGTTTTACGTTCCACAAAACGTGTTTTTGATCGGCACGATGAACACGGCCGACCGTTCGCTGGCCATGGTAGATTACGCGCTTCGGCGACGGTTTCGCTTTATCACGTTGCGACCGGCGTTTGGTAGCAGCGTGTTTAGAAAAATTCTTGAGAGCAAGGGAGCGAAGCCGGAATTAGTCACAAAGATTGTGAACTCAATGGAGTCCTTAAATCGGACCATCGAGGAAGACCTCAAGGACCTTGGCCCAAATTACGCGATCGGGCACAGCTTTTTTTGTCCTCGTGACGGCGTAAATCTGGACGAGAGTTGGTATCGGAGCGTGATTAAGTTTGAAATTATCCCGCTGATCCGGGAATACTGGTTCGACAACGAGGACAAGGTGAATAGCCAGAGCGAAGCATTATTGGGTTGAATTGACTGTGAAAATTCCAATCCAGAACATTTACTTCCTGCTTTGTTACGCATGGGACAAGTTGGAAGAAAGCAAAATCGTCGATGTTGACGCTATCGAATCGACTAGTTTGGTGGATCTTTTCGCGCGAGTGCTAATAAGCGGCGCGAATCACCTATTAAAACGGGGAATTGATCGCGGCTATGTCCCCCAGCACGAGTGGGGGAGCCGGTTGCGCGGGCGTATTTGTTTCCAAGAGGCCCTCCGGAAGAGCGGAATGCGGGCAGCAAGTCTACCGTGCGACTTTGATGAGTTGAGCCATGACGTGCTACCGAATCGGATTCTCAAGTCCACAATATTTCGACTGATGCACGTTGATGGATTGGATAGTGAGTGCGCGGAGGGGTTGTCAAAGATCTGCCGAATGCTTTCAGATTTGCGCGATGTCGAACTGAGCAGCCGGGTGTTCGGCCGCGTTCAGCTCCACCGTAACAATCAGTTTTACGACTTCCTGCTAAAGGTTTGTGAACTGATCTATCGTAATCTTTTGGTATCTGAAAAATCCGGAAAGACCAAATTCAGGGACTTCGTTCGAGACCGCCGGCAGATGGAGAGCCTTTTCGAAGCATTTGTTCGCAATTTCTATCGTCTTCACTCAAAGTTCACTGTCAAACGCGAGGACATTCGTTGGAATTGGGTGCCTGCAGATTTGGCGTCGCGCGAGTTGCTGCCCAAAATGCAGACCGATGTGAGCCTGACTTCCCATGCCCGGAAAATCATCATTGAATGCAAATTCACGCCTAACGCCACGCAGCATCATTTTGATGCTAAGAAGCTTCGTTCGTACCACTTGTTCCAAATTCACGCCTATATGGACAACCTGCGTGAGAAGTTCGCTGACACGTGCGAGATGATCTTGCTGTACCCATCCATGGGCATCGAAAAGGCCGTGTCCGCGAGCTACCGCGACGGTGGCCACAAGATCAGCGTCCGCATGATTAATTTGAGTCAGCCTTGGCAGTCCATCCACAAGGATTTGTTGGCACTTATAGAATGAAAGGGCACCAAACCGCCATGGCCAACATCGAATCTTCACACCTCCGCCCCGACCGCATCGGAGGCGTGCATCTCCTTTGAAATACAAAACCAGATTACCCGCTTACCCCCCAAAACGCCGTGGCTACAATCGCCGCATCAGGCATCGACCATGGCCGATCCCACGCGCATTGTCATCCTCGGCGGCGGCTTCGCGGGCGTTCTGGCTGCGCGCCGGCTGGAACGTCTCTGCAAGAAGCGATCCGACGTTCAGATCACCCTCATCAGCCGGGACAATTTTCTTCTGATGACTCCGCTGATGTTCGAGGCCTGCTCGGGGACCCTGGAACTCCGCCATTGCTCCGTTTCCATTCGCGCGTTCCTGCGCCGGACCCGTTTCATCGAGGGGATTGTCCAGCGAATTGACTTGGACGGGCGCATCGTCTTTGCCGCCTGGGGCGAGGAAGGCGCGGCACATCAGGTCCCCTACGATCAGCTCGTTCTGGCGATGGGCGCCATCACCAACACCCGGCAAATCCCTGGCTCGGACCTGGCGCTGCCGTTCAAAACGTTGGCCGATGTCATCGTCCTGCGAAATCATCTCATCGAATGCCTGGAGCGCGCGGATGTCGAGACCGATCCCGCCGTTCGCCGGAGACTGCTCACGATGGCTGTCATCGGCGGTGGATTCGTCGGCTCGGAGGTTTTCGGCGAGCTTACGGCCTTCATGGATGAGATCGTCCGCTACTACCCCCGAGTCCGCCGCGATGAGATGCGGCTATTCCTGATCCAGGCCGGCCAGCGCATCATGCCCGAAGTCCCGCCATCCCTGGCCGATTACGCCGTCAGAATTCTCCTCCGCCGATCGGGCGTGCAAATTCTGACCGATACCCCTGTCCAATCCATCGAACGCGGCCGAGTGCATCTCAAGGACCAGGTGATCGAGGCTGAAACCATCGTCCTTTCCGCCGGCATTCTCCCCGCCCCGGTCGTGGCCGAGTTGCCCCTGCCCAAGGATCGTCACGGCCATCTCATCGTCGAGAGCACCATGCGCTGCAAAGATCGCCCGGAAATCTGGGCCATCGGCGACTGCGCCTCCATCCCCGATCCCCACGGCAATCCCTATCCCAAGCTCGCCCAATTCGCCATGCGCCAAGCCAGGACCCTGGCCGACAATCTCCACGCCGTCCTCGACGGCAAATCCCCGGCTCCATTTGAATTCAAGATGCTCGGCCTGATGGCCGCCCTCGGCCATTACAAGGGACTGGGCACGCTCTTCGGCCTGCGCATTCGCGGCTTTTTCGCCTGGTGGCTTCGCCGGACTTATTACCTGACGGTGATGCCGCGCTGGCCGCAGCGGATTCGCATCGTCGCCGATTGGACGATCGCCCTGTTTTTTCGTCCCGACATCAGCAAAGTGGACCTGGGCCGTGAACAGGTGTCGCGAATGCGGCCGACGCCCGGGAACCCACGGCCGTGAAATCGGAATAAAAAAACGTCGCAAGACTGCGATTGAAACTGCAGGCGCGTTAGGCTTAGCGGTCGCCAACAAAAGCTGCAATTCTGATATGCACTGCAGCTGTGATCCGATTGCTCAAGGAGTTAAGACTTTGACTTTGACGCCTTTTGAGGCCGAGGCAGGGTAGTAGGCGAAATTGCGCTCAAGCTATACGGGCCGGCAGCGCCACGGCTAGCGAGGGAGGAGGGTGGCACAGGCCGCATAGACGCTGGCAACGATTTTGGGAGATAAGGACTTGGGCGTTCGTTTGTCGTGCTTCCTTGGGCCATTGGTTATCATGATAACTAACTCATTGGCGATTGCAAGGCGTTCGTTTGTCTCGCTTCCTTGGGGCATTTGCATGCTCTTATCGAACGACGAGACCACTGTAACCGTATTGGTCGAATTCGGCGACCGAATTGTGTCGCGACTTACTTGGCGGTGTAGAAGTTCCAGAAGGCATTGGTTAGAAAACGGTCTCCTGTCACAACGCGGAACACCGAATCCGTGGACTGCTCTCGCAAAAGCAAATATCGGTTTTCGTCGATAATCTCCTCGCAGATTCTGAATTTCAGGGTCCTGGTCAGGATTCGAAGAATAAGATTCGCGCACTGCGATGTCGTTCGGGCCACCAGAACGCCATTGGCGACGCCAGTCTGAAGGTGTATTTGAATGCCGAGCGGATGGGATTCCTTCAATGTTTTTGCGCGACTGTCGTAGTGGTTCCCGATGCAGTCACCAAGCCTTCGTTTCGCATCAGCCAAATTCATTTTCGCACGGTTTACCACCCAGCCGATAACTTGCTTATCCTTCCACGCGGCATCGGGCTGGAAGACTCGAAGCTGTTGCAGGACCAGAGATTTTTCGTCTGTATTCGGTGATCCACGAGCAACCATTTTCAACAAGTCGTTGACATATTTGTCCTGCTCCTTTGGGGTTACCGAAGGGATGTACGCGATTACCGGCTTGCCTTGTGCAAGGGTACTCGCCAATTCTGAGTCCTTGCCAAGGGTGTCGCTCTCCTGCGCAAGATACAAAGTGCACGCCGCCCGTTTGAGCATCAAGCCTTCCACCAATCCTTTATCTATGCGCTCTTCACAAAATGCTTGGGTCGGGTCAAACCATCGCAGATTCAGTTTCTTGAGTTTGGGATGGTTGAATATCTCGTCGACGACTTGATTAACCATCTGGTATTCGTGGCTTTCCCGCATGGATGTGGCCACATAGACATCCATGTGGTCTGAAGCCAAGTAGGCCCCCTGATTCCGCTTGCCCTTTTCAACAATTCTCCGGCGTTCTTGAAGCTGCTGCTTGATGGCGCTGTCATTTGGGTTCTGCAGCAGGCGCTCGTCGAGTTGTCGTTTGATCAGGTAGCCAAGAAAGTAAGTCTTGTCTCCCGGAATCGGATCAACCGGGAGCAGAGGCTGATGTCGCTTACTAAAGTCAGCTGGTTCAATAGGACCAGCCCGGGCGAGTTCATCGGTAAGATCCCTCGTCGGATCTGAAAGGTATTTGAATCCGAACTTGACATTGCCGAAGTTGAGAATGGCTAGCTCTCGGAAACGATCAACGCCGGTCCGGACACTTTTCAAAGATTTAAAGGCCGCTCCGCTCCTGTACTCCGTACCTCCGTCAAGGAGGAATTGAAAAAAACTTCGCGTAACGCGGTCGTACCCAAGCAGAAGGAGGAGTTCGTTGAACTGGCTGTACCCGAGACCTGAACCTCTAAGCAGCCCATTTGTCCTGGTATCGAGGTTCTTTGGGAAGGGCGCGACTTCACCGGTCAGATCGCGCAATATCGAGCAAAGGGCGTCATGCATGGCACCTCCAAGACGATCAAGATTGTTCCAATTCTCGGCCATCTGCGGTTCATTTTGATTTGCCGCACCGACGCATGTCGATAATAACCTTGAAAGCGGCCTCGGCAAGCCGCCGCAAAAGAGATGTCTTTTTGACGAAACCTGAAAGTGATGAACATCTGTTCCCACCGACTCAGGCTCTGAAGCCGCTCGGGAGAGGTATCGAGCCTCCCGCAGTCGTCCTCGGCGGGGCGCTCCCGATTGAGTCCGCGGTCGTGAACAGGTGTCGCGAATGCGGCCGACGCCCATTGAACACGTAGAAACGAAATAGCGTTATACTTTTCACGTGCAGTGCAACATCGACGCCAGAGGCCGAAGGGCCAGGATTATCAGCGGGCTGGTATGTTGCGCGGCGGCCCTGATTCTAGCGGCTGTCGCATATTTTAGATTTGGAATTTTATCATGGCTCGGCGCGATCGCCCTGATCCTTTTGGCCGGCGGGGTATTCCAGATCTTCGAAGGGAAGAAGGGATGGTGCGCGGCACGCGCCATGGGTATTAAGACGCGAATCTGAAACTGGCGATTGCCCTGGTTACGGGGGACATCCAGCTGACACCACGGCGACGAAGCTGCCAGGCCAGGCTAAGATGGAATCATGTTGGACGCGCTCTCCGCGCTTGTCGTGAAGATCATGGATGCCAATCTTCACACCCCCGCGCCCACGGCATCGGCGACGTGCATCACCGCGTTCCTGAAGATTTGCAATCCGTCTCCCTCGTCCGGCAGCGGCCGAAGTGGAGGCGAAGCCTTCCACCGCGTTGTCCAGGCATAATGCTGCGTTGGATCGACGTGCCGTTCGGGGTGCGGCATCAGGCCGAACACCAAACCGGTCGAATCGCAAACTCCCGCGATGTCGTCCACCGAGCCGTTGGGATTCTCCCCGACATAGACCAATGCGACTTGATCCTGGTCCCACATCGCCTTGCGAACCGCTTCATCCACCGGAATGAATTTTCCCTCGCCGTGCGCGATGGGCAGATCGATCCGGCCCAGGCCCTTGGTCCAGACGCATTTGCCGCCTTTGGGCAGCAAGTGAATCCAGCGGTCCAGGTATCGGCCGCAATCGTTGTTGGTCAGCGTCGCGGTTTGCCCCCTTCGCCCGGCCAGGGGGCCGGGAAGCAGGTCGGTCTTGACCAACACCTGAAATCCGTTGCAGATGCCGATCACCGGCTTGCCCGCGTCGATGAAACTCCGAACCGCCTCGCCAAGGTGATGGACGATCTGGTTGGCCAGGATTTTCCCCGCCGCGATGTCGTCGCCATAGCTGAAACCCCCCGGCAGCGCCAGGATCTGAAACTCCTCCAGCACCGCCGGCGATTCCAGGATTCGATTGACGTGCAGCGATTGCGCCGTTGCCCCAGCCCGCTCGAACGCATACGCCGTCTCGCCATCGCAATTCGTTCCCGCCGCACGCAGAATCAGGGTTTTCGGTTTGCTCACGATGGCTTGACAGTCTAACAAATTTCATTGCCTAATCAGCCCCGCCGGAATAAAATTCGCCGGAGACAAAAAAACGTAACGCCTGCCCAATTTGTTTCACGAGAAGGAACCCGATTTATGTCCGCCCAAAGCTCCCAAGCCGAGCAAGTCGTCGAGAATGCCGATATCGATCCCGACGTGCCGCAGCCGGCCATTCACGTCGAGCAGCGCAAGCTCTCGCTCCACGATTTTCTTAAAACCTGCGTGAAGATCGGCGGTTCCGACCTTCACCTCCAGGAGGCCAGCACGCCGATGATCCGCGTCGACGGGCGCGCCCGTTTTTTGGATTGTCCCCCTCCGAACGCCCAGGCCATGAAGGAATACGTCGACCAGATCATCTCCGCCCAGGCCGAGCCGGAAAATCGCCGCCACATCCTCGACCACAAAGGCGCCGTGGACGTCGCTTACAGCATGCCCAACGTCGCGCGCTTCCGCACCAGCGTCTTCCACAGCCGCGAAAAATTCGCCATCGTCATGCGCCGGATCGTCACCAAAATCCCGAATTTCGACGAGTTGAATCTTCCCCCGCTGGTCGAAGGCCTCGCCAACCATCATCGCGGCATCGTGATCGTTTCCGGCACCACCGGCTGCGGAAAATCGACCACCCTTGCCGCGATCATCGGCAAAATCAACCGCACCCGCTGCGAACGCATCATCACCGTCGAGGACCCCATCGAATATCAGCACGAAAACGCCAAGAGCCTCGTCAGCCAGGTCGAAGTCGGCACCGACAGCGAGAGCTATGAATATGCCCTCCGATCCATGATGCGCCAGGACCCCGACACCATCCTCATCGGCGAGATGCGCGACACGTTCTCCCTCTCCACCGCCCTGCGCGCCGCCGACACCGGCCACCTCGTCTTCACCACCGTTCACGCCACCAATGCGTCGATGACCATCGAACGCATGGTTTCCCTTTTCGATACCAATCAGAAGGAGCTTCAGCAAACCCAGCTTGGCCTCAACCTCATCGCCGTCTGCTGCATGCGTCTGGCCAAACGCCGCGACGGCAAGGGCCGCGTCCCCGTGATCGAGCTTATGCAGTCCTCGCCCCTCGTGCGCAAATACATTCTCGACGGCGAATACGACAAGCTCAAAGGCACCGTCGGCAACAAGGAAGGCGGATGCCAGAGTTTCGATCAGCACCTCACCGAGTTGTTCCAGAAGCAGGTCATCGACGTCGCCGAGGCCAAGCGCCTGGCCAGCAACGTCGACGCCCTGAACCTGGCCCTCCGCGGCATCGGCAACAGCGATACCCGCCTCCGCCAATGAATAAAGGGGACATCCATGATTTACGGCGTTCGGGCGGTCGGCCGCAAGGGTTGAGCGTAAATTACAGATAAGAAACGGGCCAAGTCCAATGATGCCGCATCCGGTATATTGGATATGGCCTGTTTTCTGCACCGAGCTGGTTTGCAGCCGGATCCTGTCACCCGACCGCGAGGGGCCTGCCCTCATCTCAGAACTGTTTAAAACTAAACAAATCACGGCTTTTCCTCGCACACCACGCCCAAAACCTTCACCTCCCCGCTATAGATATAGAGGGAGCCACATTTTTTGTTCTCGATGCAACCGTTATCCAGGCCCGAATGCGCCCAACTCGAACAGCGACAAAATGGCCGACCGATGCTTTTCCAAGTGGGTCCCCCCGTAGACGTTGACAAAACCCCCTGCGGCGCCATCGAAAACGGGGGTTTTGTCACCGTCGCCCCAACGCCGATCCTGCAACCGTGGTTTTAGGATGACCATTAACCGGAAAAATTCAGACTCGCCGCGGATTACGCGGATTGACGCGGATGGGAGGAATGAACTCATCCATTTCTTATCCGCGGTATCCGTGAAATCCGTGGTTCAATCTCCTTTCAAATAGCGACAAAATGCCCGACCGATGCTTTTTCAAGTGGGTCCTTCCGGTAACGGTAACGAAAGCCCGCGCCATGGCGTCGAAAACGCGGGTTTTGTTACCACCGAAATGAATGAAGGGGATGGCCCCTTTTCTGCTCAATGACTTTCGCCGATCGGCGCCGCATACGCCTGGTCGATCGCTTCCCGGAGGGTGTCGGGGTTGGTCCATTGTTGGCGGGCGGCGATGGTTCCGTCCTTGCCGATCACAATGGCTCCGTTGGGAAACGTTCCGTAAGCATTGGCGACCGCGTCGTCCATCGAATCGACGGCCATGGGAATCGTGATCCTCAGTTCGCGCTGCGCTTCCTGGGCCTCGGCCTTTCGTTCGTCGAGCGTTGTGGCCTGGGGCACGGAGATGCCTTCATCCTTGTTTCGCTGCACGTCCTTGTCTCCGGCCGGAAACGCTTCGCGCGTGTAAACGATCATGAAGAACGCCCGCGGCCCTTCGGCCGTTTTCAGCGTTTCCATCTCCTGCGCATGTTGCCGAAAAACCGGGCAGGACATCGAGCCGAACTCCAGGACCAGGACGTGACCCCTATATTTCGAGGGCGTGAACGCATGGCCGTTTAATTCGATCATCCGCACGTCCGGCACGGGCGATCCCACGTCCGGGCCGGATGTTTGCAGATCGGCGGGAGGTGATGGGTCGGATTCCGTCCCCGGCTTGGCGGCGCCCTGCTCCGGAGCGGCGCGGCTGGATTGTCCGCGCTGTTGGCGGACTTGTTGCATCGACTGCATAAATGTTTGCATTTGATCCGGGGTGAGGATTGTTTGCAGCTTGGCCCGCATGTCCTGCCGGACCTGTTGCATGTCCGATTGCACGTTCTCGCCCGCCTGGGCCTTTTGACGTAGGTCGGCCATCTTCTGCCGGGTCGATTCAAGCAAATCAGCCATCTGCTTCTTTTGGTCGTCCGAGAGATCGAGCTTGGCCATCGCTTGCTGGAAGGCTTCGATGATTCCGCCCCCGGCGCTATTGCGGGTGGCGGCGCCCCCAGCGCCCTCAACTCCATTGCCGCCCCCGGCGCGCTGCCCGAGTCCCGGTCCCAGCTTTTTATCCAACGTCTTCATCTGTTCGCCGCTCAACACCTGCGCGATTTGCTGGTGAAGCTGCTGGGCGAACGCGGTCAGCTTTTGATACCGTTCCGACGGTTGCGCGTTGGCCAGAGTTTGAGACAGATCCAGACCTTGCTGGTTGGCGCTATCGAAGAAGCCGTCGACCTTGGTTTTCTCGTCATCGCTGAGATTCAACTGGCTGACGGCGTTTTTCAGGCGTTGGATGACGAACGCCGGCCCGGGCCGCATGCCGGGCGACACCGAGGCATTTCCCGGCTGCGTCGTCGCATCCGCCCTTGCCATGGCCGGCATCGCGGCCAGCCCGGCCAATGTCACCGTCGCCACCAACCCTCGACCCAACCTGTTGAGCATAGTTGTCCTTTATGATAGCTGTCTGCTGGATTCTTAACGCGCACCTGAAGCGTTTATTGCGTCGGCGTTGTCAACGCCATGATTGCCGTTTGACGCTAAAGGTCTTGATCGGCTATGCTTGGGGCAATCCCACCGGGCCCTTGGCCATGGCGGCATCCGGGCCTTTTGCATGCAATGCCTGAGGAGAAGCGTGTGACTCGACATTCTTTGCTTGTGGCCGGCGCCGTTGCGACCTTCTGCTTGATTCTCGCCGGCTGCCAACCCACGACCGTCGCTGACCGCCACCGCAATGATTTCGTGCTCATTTCCAATCCCTCGTTTGTCGTAGCCTGGGACGTCCAACTCCCCCTGCATTCCGGCGACTCGGTCAAGGGAATCTATTTCCTCGACGGCGCCGTGCACGTCCTGACCAACATGAATTACGACCACGCCGTCAAGGGCGACAGCGGCGAGCTTCTCTATCGCAACGAGATCGGAACCCCCGATCTTTCCCTCCAGGGCGGCCCCACCCTTGTCACCGGCGGCATCGTTTTTCCCACCACCCACACGCTGGAGTTGTATAGCCGGACCGGCAGTTACATCAGGTCCGTCGACGTTAAATATAACATCACCAACCAGGCCGTCGGCAATCACAATTTCGTCTACGTCGGTATGGATTTCCAGAAGGGATGTCTCGGCCAGGTGGATGTCACTCAGGATTTCGAATCCGTCCAGTGGACTTTTCTGACCTTCGGCGCCGTGGACGGCGCCGTCGCCATTTCGGACAACGTCATCTACTCTGGCAGCGAGGCTGGCTACGTTTTCGCCTGCGCCGAAGACCGCACCCCCTATTGGCCGCTCCTCCTGCCCAACGACGCCTTTGACACCCAGAGCAAAATCCTCTCCGCCATCGCCGTCGACAGCACCAGTTGTTATTGCTCCACCACCGCGGGAAAACTGTATTGCCTGGACAAAGCGAACGGCAAGTTGAAATGGCAGTATTTCGCCGGCGAGCCGCTGACCACCGGCCCGCAGGTCACCGACACCGCTGTTTATCAATATGTCCCCGACGCCGGATTGACCGCCATCGACAAAACAACAAAAATGACCCTCGGCAATGGGGACACAGCCGAGGAATCCCCCTTCCACTCGCCTCGCTGGACCCTCAAAAACGCCGTCAGGATACTGGCCGAGGATGACCAATACGTCTACGTCGTGCTCGGAACGCCCGATGAGATGAGCGGCCTGGCGGCGGTCGACAAACAAACCGGCCGGATCGCCTTCAAAACCCATCGCCGAGACCTGATTTTCGCCGCGTCCCAACCCAAGGCTTCCCTCATCTACGCCGTCACCAGCAACGGCCTTGTCGTGGCCTTGAAATCAGTGTTGCAGCCCGGCTCCTACGGCGAAATCGCCCAGAACTTTGCCCCCGAGCACTCCCTCCCGTCGTTCGATGGATGGCCCGCTCATGTCCGATGATCTGGTCCCAGTTCGCCGAGCCCTGCTTTCCGTTTCCGACAAGACCGGCCTGCTCGAATTCGCCGCGGCGCTTTCCAGTGAATTCAACGTCGAACTGATCAGCACCGGCGGCACGGCACGGTTCCTTCGCGAAGCCGGCTTGAAAGTCGCCGACGTCTCCGATGTGACCGGCTTCCCGGAAATGATGGACGGCCGCGTCAAGACGCTTCATCCCAAAATCCACGGCGGATTGCTGGCCCTGCGCGACAACCCCCAGCACCTCGAGGCCATGAAGGACCACGGCATCCAACCCATCGACTTGCTCTGCGTGAACCTCTATCCCTTCCAGCAGACCGTTGCCAAGCCCGGCGTTTCGCTCGACGAAGCCATCGAGAACATCGACGTCGGCGGCCCGGCGATGATCCGCTCGGCCGCGAAAAACCACCGCTTCGTCCTGGTCGCCACCGATCCCGGTCAATACGAAAAAGTCCTGGGCGATCTGCGGAAACATGGTGGATCGTCCTGCGCCGCCCATCGGCTCAAACAGGCCCGCCGGGCTTTCGCCCACACCGCCGCCTACGATGCGGCTATCGCCGAATTCCTCCAGGACAAAATCGAGCCTGAAATCCTCCCCGAGCAACTCCAGCTTCGCCTGACCCGCCGGCAAGTCCTGCGTTACGGCGAAAATCCCCATCAAATGGCCGCACTCTATGTCGATGATCGAAAAAGCAGTGAAGCCTCCGTCGCCCGGGCCACCCAGCTCCATGGCAAGGAGCTTTCTTACGTCAATCTTCTCGACTCCGATGCCGCGCTGGCGGCGGTGAAGGAATTCGACCGGCCCGCCGCCTGCATCGTGAAGCACGCCACTCCCTGTGGCTTCGCCGTCGCCGATTCTCCCGCCGAGGCCTTCCACCGGGCTTTCGACGGCGATCCGCTGGCGGCGTTCGGCGGAATCGTCGCCATCAATCGAACCATCGACTCGGGCGTCGCAATCGCCATCACGTCCATCGACAAGCTGCTGGAAGTCATCGTCGCCCCGAATTTCGCGGAAGATGCGCTGGCGGTCCTGAAAGACCGCTGGAAAAACGTCCGCCTCCTTCGCGTCGGACCCCTGGGAACCGCCGATTCCTCCGAACTGCATATGCACAAGATCGCCGGCGGATTCCTGCTCCAGCAGCGCGATCTGGCCGGCGTCGATGAATCCGCGTGGAAGATCGCTTCGCGCCGGCCGCCCACCCACGCGGAACTGGCCGATCTGAAATTCGCCTGGATCGCCTGCAAGCACGTCAAGAGCAACGCCATCGTCGTCTGCAAAAATCAAATGCTTGTCGGCGCTGGCGCCGGACAGATGGACCGCCCCAGCGCCGCCAGGCTGGCGATCGAAAAGGCCGGGGGACGCTGTGTCGGCGCCGTCGCCGCCAGTGATGCGTTCTTCCCTTTCCCCGATGCGCCGCGATTGCTTCTCGATGCCGGAATCACCGCGATCGTCCATCCCGGCGGTTCCCTCAAGGACCAAGACACCATCAAACTCATCGACGAGCGCGGCGCGGCCATGGTCCTTACCGGCCAGCGCCATTTCAAGCACTGACAATGCAATCGTCCAAAGACCTGATCGTCGAACCCGTCGGCGTGGACGTGGAAACACTTCCGCATCCCATCGTCTGGAGCGAGCTTTTCGGCAACGATCACCCGGTTGAACTGGAAATCGGCATCGGCAAGGGGACGTTTCTCACCGATCAGGCCAAGGCCCGGCCGGACACCAACTTCTTCGGAATCGAATACGCGCGATGGTTCTGGCGTTATGCCAGCGACCGTCTTCGCCGCAACGCCTGCACCAACGTCCGCACCGCCCGCGCCGAGGCCGCCTATTTCCTTAAGGAATTTGTCCCCGATTCTTCCCTGGCCGTCGTCCACATCTATTTCCCCGACCCCTGGCCGAAAAAACGCCACCACAAGCGCCGTCTGATCAAGCCGCCGTTTCTGGTTGAAATCCACCGCGTCCTCAAGCCCGCCGGACGCCTGCAAATCGTCACCGATCACGAGGAATACTTCCAACAGATTCAGCAAGTCGTGCGCGGCTCGCCCCTGAAGGAAGTTGAATGCAACCTGAACGAAGTCAGCACGAATTTCGAGCGGAAATACCGGCGGGAAGGACGGACATTTCACGCGATTGCCGCAGCGCGGGATACCGGATAACCACCGTATGATCGTGGGAGCTTTTTGAGGCTTCAATAGGAATCCTCAAATGGCCGAGGCGGGCCACGATATCCGCCCAATGCTTTCACCAAACAGGGGTACGACTATATTTCCACCGATGGGCGCGACGCAGGTAACCGTGGCAGTCAGTAGGCACATCCCGGTTCGGTGTGGTAAGATTGCACATGCGAGGTAGCCCATGAGCCAGATAATCCAAGGCACATATAAAAACGGGACCATTTCGCTGGACCGCTTGCCGGAAGGGGTCGCCGAGGCACGGGTGGTTGTTGAGTTTGTGGAGAATCACTCGGCCACTCCGGATCGACCCACCCGTCGGCGCGGCATCACCTACTTCGGCATTTTCGCTCCGCCCGACGGGCGGTTTACCAGCGATGAAGAGCTCGAACAGGTTAAGAAATCCTGGAACGCCAAGCTGGACGCACGCGAATCATGAGCGAGATGGTCTTGGATACCCATGTGCTGGTGTGGTGGCTTGAAGCAAATCACAGACTCCCCGCATCTGTTCGGGCTTTGCTGGACGACAAGGATTTGGATTTGCACCTGGCTGCCATTGTCGTTGCCGAGCTTGTGGATTTGTGCATCAAACGCCGGACGGGTCTGAAACTTGATCCGGTTCTTGCCGTTCTGCGTGATGACGAAAGATTTGTGATGCACGATTTCACCGCCGAAATGGCGATGGGAACGGCGAAATACGCCGCGCTTCCCGATATTCATGACCGCTGTATCGTCGCGGCGACCGCGAAACTGATCGAATCGCGCGGTGACGTGGTGCTGGTAACACGCGATAAAGCCATCCGCGATTCAAGGTTTGTGCCGACGATGTGGGAATAGCGGCGTAAATCGACCCGGCCAGCAAAGGCCCCAACCACCGGATAGTGGGTTACTTTGAATTTTTTCAAAGTAACCCACTACCGGGAATTGTGTGAGGACTTCCGCCAGAATTGGCTGGCGTTTTGCGGGCGGAGGTATAATTTGGGGGACGCTGATGGGGCGGTCTGACCGGGCGCGATTTGGCATCGGGCACTTCAGATGCGAAGGAGCGATACATGAGCGCGCGGCGAACCATTCTATTCAGTGCTCCATTGGTGGCTTTGTTTGCCGTTGGCGGTGTCCTCCTCATTCACCCGGCCAACGGAGCCGACGCTACCCAACCCGTTGCGACCCAACCCGGTCCGCAACAAGGGGATCAGGCCACCGGTAGCCCGCACCTGCGATATGACGGTCTCTACAGGGAGTCACCCGAAAAAACCGACGAGGGCTACTGGCATTACCTCCGGTTCTTTCCGGACGGCACGGTAATCGACGGCCTCCCTTCTACGATTGACCAACCCGAAGACGTCATGAACCTTTCCGAGGAAGCCGACCGCATATATATCTCTCGCGGCAAGGTTGCCATCCAGGGAAAGTACCTGTCATGCTCGTCCACTGCGTCGAACGGGGTCGTCGGGGACTACACGGGTGAGATTGGTGTAGATCAGCTCCACCTCGATTCGCACAGTCAATTCAACGGGCACCGGGAAAGCAATGCCTATATGTTCGTGAATCCGGATGCCGAACGCGCGTTGGCCGTCCGCAAGGCCGCAGAACAGGCTGGCGCGTCACTCATCCGCATGGCGGCAGACAAGGGCAAGATTGCTGCCCGCAACCTGGCGACCGATACGGTTGCGGCAGACCAATTGGAGGTGGACAAGCTAGCGAAAGTGGTCGTTCCCGAAAAACAGGTATTGATCATCGATCATCCGATCAGCAATGGTGACGTACTCCCGGCTATGGGTAATGCCAACGGCTTTCAAGGGGGAGGCGTCCATACAAAAAGTGTGCCTGATCCAAAAGCAACGGCTGAGCTGATGGCGGCTCGTAGGTCGGCTACGGACAAGTTGGCGGCAGACAAGCTGGCAGCGGAAATGCTGTGGGCGAAGATCGGCCGGGAACCAACAGCGGCCGAGAACTAGGGAAGCTGGGAGAATGGAAAGGCGATCAGTAAAAGGTCGGGACAACAAGACGGCTATTGAACTTTTCCTGGCAGGCATCCGGGGCTGGGGAGCCAAGCTGCTGCGGTGGATGAATGACGGTAAGTTGAATCAGGATTGATACTTGCGGCATGTCTGCTCCCCCGGTCATATTCGAAATCAGTTGATTTTCGTAGGTTTTAGCATATGATTGGGGAATGAATAGCCTCCAGGAATTCATCGATTCACAGCTTGCCCGAGGGCAGACGGTCTTCTCCCAAGCGGCGGCATTGGCCGAACGCGGGCAAGCGCGAGAAGCCTTCCAGTCGGCTGTGGAGCGGTTGACGAAGAAGGGTCGGC
Organism: Tepidisphaeraceae bacterium; assembly: GCA_050014015.1. Taxonomy (GTDB): domain Bacteria; phylum Planctomycetota; class Phycisphaerae; order Tepidisphaerales; family Tepidisphaeraceae; genus PALSA-1353. The sequence continues at coordinate 31,631 of JBEKEC010000012.1, read as the reverse complement.
TCATTTCCCCACGAAGGGGATTCTATCTAATCCTAAGACCAGAGGATCAAGCGTTCGGTGCGCCCGACCCAGCCCGATGGATCGACCCGCTGATGAAGCATCTGCGGCTGGATTACCGCGTTTCCTTGCTGCGTGCTGCTGCTTTCCACGGGTCAGCTCACCAAGCGGCGATGGTCTTTCAGGTCATTACGCCGCGGCAACTCAAGAAAATTGACATCGGGCGCCAGCGCGTCGAGTTTCTGTATCAGACCCCTGCCGCCTTTGCTGAGTCGAACCGTCCCGAGTGGCTCAGACAACTCAAAACGGAGGCCGGCTTTGCCAAAGTCGCCGGCGTGGAATTGACGCTGCTTGACATGTGCCGTTATTTCCATCAGGCGGCGGGGATCAACGGCGCTGCGCAGGGAGTCCATGACTTGGGAAACAAAGCTGATCCCGGCATACTCGCCAAAGCGGCCGGCTCTTACGAGAATTCGGCAGTCAGACGCCTTGGCTATCTTTTGGATCGGTTTGGGCATATCCGCCAGGCCAAGGGACTTCAAGCCTTTGCCGAAAAGGCGAAGTCCTTCAAGGACCTTGATCCGGCGGCCAAACCGATCATCGCGGCCTTGAGGGTGAGTGACGAGAAAAATCCGAAGTGGAAGCTGGTAATCAACGTGCCGGTGGAGATTGACGCTTGATCCCCAACGCTTACTTGCAGGAGTGGAGCGCACATGCCCCTTGGCCTGATCTCAGGCAGGTAGAACAGGACCTGATTATCAGCCGTGCGCTATGCGACCTCTTCAACAGCAAGCAGTTGCAAGGGAAGATCGCTTTTCGCGGCGGCACGGCCATCCATAAGCTGTTGTTCGCAAAACCGCTGCGGTATTCAGAAGACATTGATCTCGTTCAAATGCAGGGCGAAATGATCGGGACGACAGTTGACGCGATACGCCAAGCCCTCTCCTGGCTCGGAAAACCCAATAGGGCGCAGGCCGCTCATTCGATGCACCTAGTATTCAGATTCACTCCGGAAGAGGGAGGGAGCCAACTCAAGCTCAAAGTAGAGATCAACACGCGCGAGCATAAAAATCTCCATGGCCATAAGGCCTACCCATTCGAGGTCAACAGCGGTTGGCATCAGGCCAAGGCGGAGATTGTCGCGTTCGAGCCGGAGGAAATTTTTGGCACCAAGCTGCGAGCCCTCCTCCAGCGACGCAAGAACCGCGATCTGTTCGACCTTAACCACGGTTTGCTCCGACTCGGCCTCGACCGTGAGCGGGTGATCGCGTGCTTCCAGCATTATCTCGCTCTGGAGGGACATCCCATCAGCCGGGCGAACGCGGAGGAGTCAATGCTCAGGAAGCTCAATCAAAGCCTTACAGAGGACATCGCACCCTTGCTTCCTGCGGGCGTGAGTTTCACAGACGATGATGCCATAGCGGCTTTCGGCAGGGTGTGGGGGGAACTGGTCAAACGCATTCCAGGCGATCCCTGGAAGTCCTCCCAGGCAGTGATTGAAGAGATTCGCAAGGCGAAGATTCCGTCGCTGCTGAACGGCGTTCAAGGGTGAAGTGCCAGGTGGGTGTGCCATGATCCACGAGAAAATCAGCGCCTACTTCGGGGAAGTTGCTGGCGACCCTCATCACCGCTACCGGTCCTGGGAACATTGCTACCGCTTCTTCCGAGATGTGACACCTTCGGGGATAGCGGCCCAACGGCAGAATGCGGCATTGCACCTCGGGTTCTATCTCGCAAGTTGGGGCATGTATCGCGGGGTCAACTTTCCTGCTTCAGCACGCGTACACCATCCATTTGGGCGTTGTCGATTGCCTTGCCTTACCGCGTTTCGCTCCGCTTTGGGAACGCGAGTTTGGGTCTGAAGCGAACGATGTCGAACTCGTGCCGGTCATCCTGGACGCGGCGAAGGAAATTGCCAAGGCATACAGTCAGTTCGGGGAGCCGACAGAAACCCTGGTGACGAAGGTCCTTCTTGGCACATTCGGATGCCTTCCTGCATGCGATCAGTATTTCATTTCTGGGTTCAGGGGTGCTGGGCTGGGGTATTCGTACCTAAGCGCAAAATTCGTCAAGAAGGTCCTGGCTTTTTCCTGCGAGCATCTGACCGAGTTTCGTCGCGAACAAGCTGCCATAAGAGACCACAGCGGAGCGCACTATCCGCTCATGAAGCTTGTGGACATGTATTTCTGGCAACTCGGCTACGAAGCTGGAGCGCAAGGTGAAGATTGAGGAGGCAGCATGGAAGCGGCCACGCGTATCGTAACAAAGTGCATTCACGCCGCGGGCGGTTCAAATCCCGTTGCCAGTCGCCTCTCTGGGCAATTTGGGTAAGCGAAAAATCGGGACAACAAGACGGCTATTGAACTTTTTCGGCGTTTTTGCGATGGAATCAAGGGTTTCGGCTTGGAACTGAGGAATTTGCTGAAAGCCGCTTGACCCGCGCGGCATCCGTCGTAGAAGTATTTCTTCGAGATATTTGTGATTTTTCGCTTGCTCCCAAAGCCGCAGTTCGTACAATGTTAGGTATTGGCTGTCGGCGCGGCGTTGCGCTGCTGAGAAGCGTAGCATGGTAGGCCAACTATGTTTTCGATGCCCATGGCGCAACATCTTCTGCCGATGGCTGCCGTGGGCTCGGCATATCAACCGCGGCTGCCGCCGCTGTTCCGGCCAAGCCGCATCGTCCTGACCAAGGGGAGTCTTTCCACGCTTCGGCGGCGGAGCTTTGTCGAACACATTTGCGCGCTTTATCCGAAAGCCCAGGTGATCGAGCAACTCGCCGTCCCACACAACAAAATTAGCTTCGCTGTAACGCACCAAAGTGAACTGCACGCGTCTGGACGGCGCACGCTGGTGTTCGGGGAGCATGGCAGTGCCCTGGGCCGCAGTGAGGAGCGAGGTAATACCTGTCCCAACTTTTGGCACTTTTCGCCATACGGCTTTTGCCCGTACGCCTGCCAATACTGCTATCTGGCCGGCAGCCGGGGCGTTCGCTTCTCGCCGACGGTGAAAATCTTTGTCAACCTGGACGAGATTCTCGACGACATTGACCGCCTGGCCAGGCGGATTGGCGGGCCCGAGGCGTTCTATCTCGGTAAGTTGCAGGATGGGATGGCACTCGATCCCTTGACCGGGTATTCGCGCACCATGATCCCGTTTTTCGCGCAGCATCCGTTTGCCCGGCTGCGCATTCTGTCGAAATGCGACGACTTCGAGAACGTGCTGGACCTGGATCACCGCGGGCATACCGTCCTGTGCTGGAGTCTCAATCCAACCGCCGTACGCAGCGGCTATGAAGCCATGACGCCTCCGATTGCCAGCAGAATCGCTGCCATCAAACGATGCGCCGCCGCAGGCTATCCCGTGCGCGTGATGCTGATGCCAATCATTCCTATTGAGAATTGGCGGCAACACTACGATGCCTTGCTGGAAGAACTGCTGAGTCAAGTTCGGCTCGACCGCCTCACGCTGGGCGGTATTTGCAGCTACGGATCGGCGTTGAATCTGAGCAAACAGCGGCTCGGAAGCGATGACCCCATTACTCAATCGCTCTTCGTACTTAACAACACGCCGCAGGATGGCCGGGCTCGCTATGCGTTGGAAGATCGCCGGAGTATCTATGCCCATCTGCTGACGACGATCCGCCGATGTCAGCCGGAATTGCCATGCTCGTTGTGCATGGAAGACGTTGAACTGGCCCAGTCGCTGGGCTTGAGCGAAAACGTCGGGCGCTGCAACTGCGTTCTGTGATGCGATGCGCGCACACGGCCTGGGAGAAAGAGATGGTGCCGAAGTTGGCTGAAGTACCGTTGCCGATGCTCGCAAACGAATCCGAGATTCCTGGCTGTCCGCGCGACATCGGATGGCTTGATCGCCTTGGACGCCTGCGTTTTGACCTTGCTCAACGCTGGCGACAGCGACGCCCGTCCGACGATGATGCACAGGTTCGCTTGGTAATCGATCAAGCGCTAGGTCTATCTCTTCTGGTGCAGTTCATGCGCCAGGAACGTCCATCGGCGATTCCGGTGCCGTCCGCGCAGATGGCGTTCGCTAACGAATGCACTAACCGTCAAATGATCCAGAGTTTCCGCCAGAGCATGCAGTCGCCGATTTTGCTGGCCGTACTCGACGCGGAAACATTCGATGATGCCTTGGCTGTACCCGAAGACATCCAGCGTTCTATTTTTCAACTGACACTGCGAACGCGCCTGTCCCTCTCGTCCTTTGGCGAGTTCCATCAATTTTGCCTATCGCCGCCCCCATCGACAGCCAACCAGGCGCGGCGAAGTTCTGGCCTACGGCGAGCGAGAGGCATTCACTATACGCCTTCATTTATCGTTGATTACCTGACTTGCCGCGTTCTCGATTCCGCTCTGAACCGATTTGGAGACGTTCGCTCGCTTCGCCTGATCGACCCATCATGCGGCTGCGGAATCTTTCTAGTTGCCGCAGTTCGATACCTTTTTCGCCATGAGTTGGTCGGGCTTTCCCTCGACGCTTCGCCACAAGAACGCCTTGATCTCCTATGCCATGTTATTCACGGAATGGACGTTGATGCCACTGCCTTGGAATGGGCCCGCCGGAGCCTTCTGTTAGCCGTCTGGCAGACGCTTTCCGATGAGCATAGCAACGAGCCAGTGATCGTCCCTGACCTCCGGGCAAACCTCACGTGCGGCGACTTCTTACTTTCTAACACATCCGAAATGACGGTGGTGCTGGGTGGTCCGCCGTTCGTACGGATTCACGAACTTCGCAAGGGCGCTCAAGAGAAGCTATCGCACTATCGCAGCAGATTTCTCACGGCTCGCCAGGGGCAGTTCGACCTTTACATGCTGTTCTTCGAAAAGGCTATCACCTGCCTGACGACCGGCGGCCTGCTGGGCTGGAGTGTCTCGAATACCTTTCTTCGCTCCCAGACAGGTCGGACATTGCGCCAACTCATTAGTCAGACCTGCACGATGCGGGAAATTATCGAATTCGCGGCACGCAATCTCTATCCCGATGCCGTGACGCAAATCGCGTTGACACTCTTGGAAAGAGGGCATGTTCCACAGGCGTGTCGTCATGTCTGGATTCGGGGAAACAACGGCTTGCGGCAAAGCTTGGAGACGTTGCTATCGGAGGATGCGCCCTCTGCAAAAAACGTCGAGATAAAATTCCTCGCGCCTGAAGTCTGTAGTGGAACTCACTGGTTGCTCGATAGGACCGAACAAAATATCCTGCCGCGAATGAAGGATTCGGGCGCTCCGCTTGCGGAGCTTCCTATTCGAATCTGCCAAGGAGTCGTCACGGGAGCAGATCCGGTCTTCCTTCTCAGGCGGTTGACCCGTACAGAACGAAGCCCGGTGATTGTGAGTGATCGAGACGGCAGGCAACACGTGCTGGAAGCCGATCTGCTGATACCAATAATTCGCAATCGCGATGTTTCCGGCTATCAAACACCAATTCCGCGAACAGTCTGCCTCACGCCCTACACACCCTCGGGACAACTGCTGACCGAGGACCATCTTCGAGACCAGTACCCAAGAACCTATCGCTACTTACTTCGGAACCGTGATCGCCTGCCCGCTGCCGCTGAGACAGCCTCGTGGTTTGCATTTCGGTCGTCGGCCGCATTGAGATTGCCGGACGCGCCCCGGATTCTGGTTAAGCGCATCAGCGCGGGACACGATTCCACACTGATCGGGCCCGACGCCAAGATGATCTGTCACAGCAGCGTACTGGTCTTGGTGCCGGATTCGGATCATGTCAATCCGCTGTTTCTTTTGGGAATTCTGAACAGCGGAACATTCTGGGCCTTCGTGCGGGCAACGATGCCAACAATGGGCGAAGGCCGCCATGCGCTGCGGCTTCACCAACTCCGGCAGTTTCCGTTTCCACGACAGCCAGCCAAGCTGTGGCCGGCAGAATGCGAGCAGATCCTTGCCGCCGTTTTGCTGCTGACCTCCAGCACCGATCTTCAATCGCCTCGGCAGCAACATGAAATTGTTGATAGCTGTGTTGCGCGGATGTACGGCCTGTTTCCGGGGGCTGAGCCAGATTCAGGCGAGTTCAAATCTCATTACTTGGTCAACGTAAGTCCAGATTTCGCGAAGCGTTTGGAGTAAGTTCATCGAACCGAACGTTTATTCCCAAGTGATGTTGCGGCATGAAGATAGCGGCATGAAACTGACGACACTTGATTTCCCTCCCATCAAATCGGGGTGACAAGATTTGAACCATCATTCCCCGGTTTGAACACATCGCCCCGCATTTCTGAATCGAAACTCCGCCACCTGAGCGGCGCTCGTCGAATTACCCCCGCTTGCTCAACATCAACCGCCCATATTTTTTCATGCCCGCCGCCCCTTTCGTCCGATAACTCGAAAAACGTCTAACTGAAAGGTGCCTTATGAAAGCATACGTGGCGACAATCTGCGGCGGGTTCGTGACCGTGACGGCCATCCTGGCAATGTCCGGCTGCACGGGCGACGGCCGGCCGACGATCATCCCTAACTCCGATTCCTCTTTGAGGAAATCCTCGACCGAGCTTGCCGCCGACGCCGCCAAGCGGTCCTACGAGATCGACGCCCCCAAGAGCCACGACTCGATCGCACGCGCTCAGTACAACGTCATGGAGCGGCAGTTTGAAGTGGCCAATCTCTCCAATTCCGATTGGCAGAATATTGAGGTCTGGGTCAACCAAAGGTATGTGGTGTGCGTGCCCCAATTCGACCGTAACACGGGCAAGACGCTCAATTTCGAGTTGTTCTACGATGCCGAAGGCCATCATTTCGAGACTGACCACGGGAACAATCCGGTCCGCAGCCTGCAAATTTATCAGGGCGGCAAGATGTACGACGTTGTTGCCACGCTGCAATGACGAACGCCACGATAAGGACGCAAAAATGACGCGGTTGAGTCATGCATTGGATGAACGTATAGTTATCGCCCCATGCTGTTTACCGACCCGTGCTTCCTTTTCCTGCTTTTGCCGGTTGTGCTGACCGTCTACTATTGCACGCCGCGGGCGGGCAAAAATTACGTCCTGCTGGCCGCGAGCCTGGTTTTCTACGCATTGGGAGAGGGGTGGTCCACCTTCGTGGTGGTGGCGTCCATCGCCATCAATTTCTATATCGGAACATTGATTGCAGCCGCCCCCGATCAGAAATCCGCCAGGGGCGCCATGGTCCTCGGGGTGGCCGTCAATCTGACGATTCTCTGCGTCTTCAAATACGCCGCCTTCGTCGTCCGCAACATCAATGTCCCACTGGTTGCAATGGGACTCCACGAGCTTCCCCTGCCCAAAATCCATCTTCCCCTGGGCATTTCCTTTTTCACGTTCCACGCCCTGTCGTACATCATTGACGTGTTCCGCAAGGAAGTGAAGCCGTTGAAGCGGTCCGGCATCTTCGGCCTGTACATCATGCTCTTCCCGCAGCTTATTGCCGGGCCGATCATCCGCTACAAGACGATTTGCGATCAGTTCACCGTCGGCGGCCCCCGCGGCCGGCAGCATTCCTGGGATTCCTTCTCCGAGGGCGTCCGACGTTTCATCATCGGATTTGGCAAGAAAATGCTGATCGCCAACACCGTCGCTCAGACCGCCGACACCATTTTCACCATTCGGCCCTATCTGATCACCCCGGCGGTCGCGTGGCTCGGCGTGCTCTGCTACACCTTGCAAATCTATTTCGATTTCTCCGGCTACAGCGACATGGCCATCGGCCTGGGCAAAATGTTCGGCTTCACCTTCCCCGAGAACTTCAATTACCCTTATATTGCGACCAGCATCACCGATTTCTGGCATCGCTGGCACATCACCCTCTCAAGCTGGTTCCGCGACTATCTCTACATCCCCCTGGGCGGAAACCGCGTGCCCAAATGGCGGGTGTATGCAAACCTTCTAACGGTCTTTTTCCTTTGCGGACTCTGGCACGGAGCCACCTGGACCTTCGTCGTCTGGGGGTTGTTCCACGGCGCCTTTCTCATCATCGAACGCGCCGGCCTGAAAAACTGGCTGGAACGCCACCGCGCCGTGCGCCATGTCTATACCCTGCTGGCTGTTATGGTCGGCTGGGTCTTCTTCCGCTCCGACACCTTTGCCGGCGCGGGACAATACCTGACCCGGATGGCATTCCTCGGCCCAAGCAGTTCGGCATTCTTTACCATGTCGCAATGCGTTAACCGGTCGATGATTCTGGCCGTGGCTGCGGGCGTGATCGGCAGCTTGCCGCTCGTGCCGCTGCTTGGCAGCGCGTTCGATCGCGCCGTCGCCGCCGCGGGCGGCGCCAGGTCCTGGCTCGTGGATTTGACCGCCGGGATGGGCGAGTTCGCCGCACTGAGCGCCATCTTCGTCGCCTCGACGGCGCTTTCCGCCGCCGGAACCTATAATCCGTTCATCTACTTCCACTTTTAGATGCCCATGACGTCGGAATCAACCACCATGGAGATGCCTTTGCCGCCGCTTGGACACCCCGATAAAATTCCGCACCCCCATTGGCGCAATCGCGCACGCCTGACCGCCGCCATCCTGTTCGTCATCGCCCTGTTCATTCCCCTCGTCGGCACCGCCATGCACTGGGACCCCGTTGAATCCCACGAAAACCGCGCCCTGGCAAAGGCCCCCGGCCTGCCCAAAAGTTTCCAGCAGGCCACCCGCTATTCCGATCTCATGCTCGGCTTCTACAGGGATCATTTCGGATTCCGAAACGCACTCATCCGCGGGCTTACCCTCATCAGCTTTCACGGCGGACTCGCCCTCGATCAGCAGACCAAAATCATCATTGGCAAGGACGGCTGGCTCTTTTATCCCCCGGGATTCCAAAACCTGCTCGCCGACCGCAATCTCGACCCGTTCACCAGCCAGCAACTCGACGACTGGCAGCAGGTGCTCGAACACCGCTACTGGTTCTGCGCCAATCACGGAATCCGCTTTCTCGTTCTCATCCCCCCTGACAAGCAGAGCGTTTACCGGGAATTCATGCCCGAACAGTTTTCAGCCCTTGGCCCGCAGAGCCGGCTCGATCAGCTCATCGAACGCCTCCGCGTAACCCATTCCCCCGTCGATCTGCTCGATCTGCGCCCCACTTTGATCCAGGCAAAGAAATATCATCGCGTCTATTTCAAGACCGACACCCATTGGAACGATTACGGCGCCTTCGCCTGCTATCCCGTCGTTCTCGACGAGATCAACAGACTGCTGGGCACAAAAATGGTTCCACAGCCGGCGAGCGATTTCGTCCCCGCCTCGACCGTCCGCTCCGGCGATCTGGCGGGCTTTATGAACCTGTATTACGAATACAACGAGGACTGGCTCCACTTTATCCGCCGCCGTCCCTTTCCTCTCACTTTCTCCATCGACAACCCGTTCACGCCCGTCATAACCCGGGGCGACCCTCACGGCCCCACGATGTTCGTGCTGCACGATTCGTTCGGCAATTATTTCGGGCCGTTCCTCGGACCGCATTTCAGCCGCGCCGACTGGCAATGGACCAACGTCCTGGGCGGGCCTTTGATTCTCAAGGCCAAGCCAGATGTTGTGATCGACGAGTTCCTCGAACGCATGTTGTATTTGCCGCAGCCGATGGATACCGAGGACGTTCGCAATACCCCGCTGCAACGGCGCGAAGAATATGTCCACGACGCCCGCGACAACCGCGGCGCGGGTTGAGCGGCAGGGGGCTTTCCTCCCGCCGCAACGCCGCGCTCACCGGCGCCTGACGCTCGTGCGCGTCCTGGCGGCGCTGTTCCTCGCATCGCTGTTTCTCCCGCTCATCGGACTTTTCTTTCATTGGGACCCGGCCGGCGCTTCCAACGAGAACCGCCGGCTCGCCGAACCGCCCTCGTTTCCACGCTCCTTTAACGACCTCACCCGCTACTCCGAACGCTGGCTCAGCTTCTACCGCGATCATTTCGGCCTGCGCAATACCCTCATCCGCGGCGTCGCCCTCACCCGATTCCACGGCCTGCGCGACGAGATGGACGGAAACGTCGTGATCGGCAAAGACGGCTGGCTCTTCCTCCGCCCCGAGGGCGACGAGAATTTCATCGCCTACCGCGGCCTCAATCCGCTCTCCGACGAGCAACTCGACGCCTGGCAAAATCTTCTCGAAAAACGCAACGCCTGGCTCGCCGCCCGGGGCATCCCCTATCTCGTCGTCGTCCCCCCGGACAAACAAACCATCTATCCCGAACGCCTCCCGCCGGAATTAACCCCCGTCCGCCCGGAATCCCGCCTGGACCAGCTTGTCAATCGCCTTCGCCAATCCCATTCCCCAATCCATTTTCTGGACCTGCGGCCCGCCCTGCTGGCCGCCAAGCCGTACGGACTCCTTTATCACAGGACCGACACCCATTGGAACGATTCCGGCGCGTTTGTCGGCTACCGCGAGATTATCCACGCCGTCAAAGATCTTTTGCCTCAATGGAATATCGTCCCTCAAACCCTCGAAGATTTTACGGTTGGTTCGCCCGGCGCCGAGGTCGGCGACTTGGCCAGGATGATGGACATGCCCGATCAATACCCCGATCAGGGTTTTCCACTCATCCGAAAGAAGTTCTATCCCGTCGATCCGGCCCTGTCCGATACCCACCGCGTCGTCACCATCGACAATCACGATCCAAAAGTAAAACTAAACCTGCCCAGGCTGGTTTTTTACCGGGATTCGTTCGGCATCGGCCTGGTCCCGATGCTCGGCCCCCACTTCAGCCGCATCGTGTACGCGTTCCAATACACCATGGATCCGGCCCTGATCCAACTGCAAAAGCCCGACCTGGTCATCGACGAATTCCTCGAGCGCAATCTCTACACCAATCCACCAACCGATCCGCCGGCGATACGCGGGTTTACCGCCCCTTGACCCGCGCACGCCCTTCAAAGCCCAGGGAGCTTGCTCCCTGGGAAATGGGGGGGTATCGCACCTTGGCGTCAAAACCGCTAAACTGTATGGACTTTGCAAGGGAAGAGATTGGCATGAATCGAAGTGGACCGTCGCCCCTGGCTGAAGGGGACGCCGCGGTGCTGCTCGAACGCAGCGCCCAATGCGTGAGGGACTTTTTTTCGCGGTTGAACGATCGATTTCCCACCGCTCCGCCCAAGCTGCTTGAGGCGATCCAATACAGTCTGATGGCCGGTGGAAAACGCTTGCGCCCGGCGCTCGTCCTGGAAAGCGCCCGCGCCTGCCAGGATCACCCGCAAGCCGCCGAGCCCTCGCCAACGGTCATTGCCGCCGCGGCAGCCATGGAGCTTATCCACACCTTCAGCCTCGTTCACGACGATCTGCCGGCCATGGACGATGACGACCTGCGCCGCGGCCGGCCCACCAACCATAAGGTTTACGGCGAGGCGATGGCCATCCTCGCCGGCGACGCCATGACCACCATCGCCTTTGAAATCCTCGCCGCCGATGCCGAACCGGCGCTGGTCCCAGCCCTTGTCGGTGAATTGGCACGAGCCTCCGGACCTTCCGGCATGATCGGAGGCCAGGTCATCGACATGGATGAACTTCAGCCCCCCCGGAATCTGGCCGAACTGCAACGTCTCCATCGCATGAAAACCGGGGCGCTCTTGACCGCCTCCTGCAGAATGGGCGCCATCGCCGCCGCCGCCGATTCCCTTCAGTTGCAGGCTCTTGACGCCTTTGGCCGTCATCTTGGATTGGCGTTTCAGATCGTTGACGACATTCTCGATCAGACCTCCACCCCCCAGGAGCTTGGCAAGGCCACGAAAAAGGACGCCGCCAAGGGAAAGGTGACTTATCCCATGCTGATCGGACTGGAGAAAAGCCGTGCCGAGGCTCGCCAACAGCTTTCTGCCGCCTTGGCCGCAATTGACCCGTTTGCCACGCGCGCCAAGGGCTTGCGGGCCTTGGCCACCTTCGTCGTCGAAAGAAACAAATGAACGCCGAATTGCCGAACTTTGCCTAGGTTTGGCATTCTCCCCATTTACTCCCGCCGTCCAGCACGGTACAAAAGGGGAAGCGGAAGGCAAAGCCTCCGCAGTCGAGGGCTGGGAATGCGGTTGGAAGTCGAATTATTTGCAGCGCAATGTCGCATGGCCGCAGTTGAATGTTCCGCCAGGGGTCGCGGCGATGCCCGGGCAAGGATGCTCGGTTTGCAGGAGATTTGTTTATGGGATTGCTGGAGTCGATTCACGTTCCGACGGACATTCGTCGTCTTTCCATGGACGAGTTGACGACCCTTGCCGCCGAAATTCGCGATCGTATCGTTCAATCGGTCAGTAAAAACGGCGGCCACCTCGCCAGTAACCTCGGCGTCGCCGAGCTTACTATCGCCTTGCATTATGTTTACGACCTGGGCCCCTTCCCAACCGGGCCGGACTGGCTCCTCTGGGACGTCGGACACCAGTGCTACGCCCACAAGATGCTCAGCGGCCGAACCGCGATGTTCCCTACCTTGCGAAAAAGGGGGTCCATCGGTGGATTCCCAAACCCCGATGAATCCCCCTACGACCTCTTCGCCGTCGGACATGCCGGCACTGCCATCAGCACCGCTGTCGGAATGGCCCGCGCGGGCGATCTCATGCGTAAGCCCGGCAACGTCATCGCCGTCGTCGGCGATGCTTCCATCGTCAACGGCCTCGCCTTCGAGGGGTTGAACAACGCCGGCACCCTCCGCCGACAACTTCTGGTCGTTCTCAACGACAACGGCATGAGCATCAGCCAGCCCCAGGGCGCCCTCAGCCAATATCTCGAACGCGTCCGTGTCAGCACCACTTACGGCGAAGCCAAACGGCTGGCCGAGAAGTTTGTCGGACGCCTGCCCCCAACCGTCGGGCACACCGTCGAACAGGTTTGGCGCCACGTCTCCGATGGCGTCAAGAGCGCCATCTGGCACGGCCAAATCTTTGAAACCCTCGGCCTCAAGTATTTCGGCCCCGTCGACGGCCACGATATTCCCGGCCTCATCGACCTGCTCGCCGAGATCAAGCACGTCCAGGCTCCCGTGCTCCTGCACCTGAAAACCGTCAAAGGCAACGGCTACGAGATCGCCAGTTCCGAACCCACCCGCTTCCACAGCCCCTCGGCTTTCCAGGTCAACGGTTGCCGCGTTGAAATTCTCAAAGGCCCGGGTAAATCCTGGACCACCGCCTTCGCCGATGCCATGATCGACCTGGCCAAGAAAGACCGCCGCGTCGTCGCCCTCACCGCCGCCATGCCCGATGGCACCGGCCTTTCCAAGTTCGAAAAGGCAATTCCCGACCGGTATCTGGACACCGGAATCTGCGAGAGCCATCTCACCGCCATGGCCGCCGGAATGGCCAAGGCCGGCATGCGCCCCTTCGCCGCAATCTATTCCACTTTCCTTCAGCGGGCCTTCGATCAGGTCTGGCAGGAAGTCGCCCTCAACCATTTGCCCGTCTGCTTCTGCATGGATCGCGCCGGCTACGTCGGCGACGACGGGGCGGTGCATCACGGATTCATGGATCAGGCCTTCCTTCGCCCTCTGCCGGGAATCGTCCTGATGGCCCCCAGCGACGAGGCCGAACTCAACCGCGCCCTTCGCCTGGCATTGTCCCTCGAAACCGTCACCGCCATCCGTTATCCGCGCGACAACGTCCCGGAAAGGAATTTCGAGGAAGTGATCGATCCCTCGCTACAGCCCGACGCCGGCCGGGAATGGCACGTCGGCCGCAGCCGCGTCCTCCGCGACGGCGCCGACGCCACCGTCATTGTCTATGGCGCTCTGGCTGAGAATGCCATGTCCGCCGCCGCCGAATTGGCCAACGACGGATTCGACGTGGAAATCATCGACGCCCGGTTCTGCAAACCCCTCGATGCCGAGATGCTTTCCCGCGTTCTGCGTCCCGGCCATCCGGTTCTGACTCTGGAAGATCACTCGCTGCAAAACGGCTTCGCCTCCGCCGTCACCGAACACGCGGTTGCCCACGGGCTACCGACAGCCCACATCACGCCCCTGGGCATGCCCGACCGACTCATCGCCCATGCCACGCGCAAACAGCAGCTCGCTGAAGTCGGTCTCGACCCGGCCGGCATCGCCCAGAGCATTCGCGACGCCATTCGCAAGGCGCAGATCATCCCCTCCGAGCCGTCGAGGCCGGCCGTCGAGGTGTCCGTCCGAATCGCCGGAACGAAGAAGGAACTGGCGGGGCAGGAAGGTTGAGCGGTTCTAATTTCGGCGCACCGCTTTGCATTCACCTGAAAGCCGCGGGATTTCCATCCCGCAGTCGTCCGCTCGCTTGCCGTTGGATGTCGTCGATAAGTCACGTTGGGATTTAAGCTTATGTTGACCTGAGTCGTCCGACGGCGCGAGTCGCCCCCCCGAATGTTACGAAAACTGACCAGATTTGCCTATCCTTTTCCGACTTGGCACTGTCTAATGCCGTAAGACGACTGGAGTCGCAAATTCATTTATTCGCCATGTGATGGCTGCGCCGCGACGTCCACATGGGAAATTCCGAATAGGCGTTCCGGCCATTTACCTGTCCGCGACACGTGAAACCCACGCACAATGAGGAGTCAGCTTATGAATCATCCGCGCATTTGCAGAATGTCGATCATCGCCATCTTTGGCTTGGGAAGCCTGGTCAGTTATACGGGCTGCTCGAAACATGATTCCGGTGGAACCGCAGCCGCAAGTGGAAGTGGGAGCGCAGGCACAGGCGACAACACGAGCGTAGATGGAGCGGCCGCATCGGCGAGTTCGATCACCGGTACGGGGGACCCCGATGCAGTGAACTACGTGCAAACTGAGTTGGAAAAGCATTGGCTGCAAACGCCCGACGGCTGGACCAGTGAGTACGATGTCCCCGGCGGGGGGAGCCAGTTTCGCCAAATCAAGGGACTGAATTTCGAAGTTGTATCCCAGAAGATCTCGGATCAAGACAAGCTAAACGGAATCGAATTTCGCGGTTCCTTCAATCTCCCGAACGAGTCCGACCGAGCGTGGCCCGACAGTTTCGCCAGTGGGCCGGCAAGATGGACAAGATGGTCCAAGGTCACGGAGTTCATGGCTTTCAGCGTACAGAAAAAGAACGGTGAGTGGCAAATAGTGCCCGCCTGGGACTGGACCAGCGGAGTGAAGCCCAACGAGAGTACCCTTGCGACGCTGAAATGATCGAGCCGGCACGGTCCATCGGTGAAACGCTGGTCCACTTTCTCAAACATCAAATCTCAGGAGCCATTTATGGAACAACCGCCCACCACTTACAAAGGCGTGGCCATCGCCGCGCGAGTTTTGATCTTGGTAGTGTGCCTGATATCACTTATCCCGGTTCTTGGGTTTGCCGCATGGTTTATTGCAGGGCCGGTCCTTTTCATCGCAATCGTTCTTGGCATCATCGTCATTGCGAAGGGAGGCACAGGCCAAGGGGTTGTGATCCTCTTGTGCGCAATGCTTGGAGCGCCGATTTTTATTATGATTGCTCCCATTGTTACTTCCTATATCGGGTTACGCGGGGTTGCTGCCACTCCTTCACAGCAAGTCTCCCCTTCATCTCCATCCGCGGTGGCCAGCCTGCAAACGAGCAATGCCGATAATGCCCCGTCCCCCCCAGCCCAACTACCGGAGGTTTGGACTACAGGCACCGCCGAGCAACGGATTGCTTGGGTCAACAGTGGCGTCAACGTGAATATCAAGGGCGGGATGGGCTGGACGCCGCTCATGCTGGCGGCTGGCAATCCAAATCCGAGTTTGGATCTGATTGCAGCGCTGCTCAAGGCCGGTGCCGACGTCAATGCGAAGGACCAAGTTGGCAATACACCGCTGATATACGCGGTCGGTCAGGGGAAGGGCGACCCCAACGTGGTCGCCGCTTTGCTTAAGGCCGGCGCCGATGTTCATGCAAATAATATGATGGGGGTGACCGTGCTGTTCTTCACCGCCAAACCCGACATCATCGCAATGCTGTCCAAGGCAGGCGCCGACGCGAATGCGATTATGCAGGGTGGCTACATGCCCTTGGCGTATGCCATGATGTGCAAGACTCCACGCGATGAAGTCGCCTTGTGCATCAAGGCTCTAGTAGATGCCGGTGCGAATCCCAATGCCAAAAACTCGCTCGGTCAGACGCCGCTTATGTGTACCGTGCTAAATTATCTCGCGGTGAATTCCCAATCGATAAATAGCTGCCCCCCCGTTGATGAGGCGATCACGCTGCTGGTTCAAGCCGGCGCAGACGTGAATATGAAGGACAACGAAGGCAAGACGCCCCTGATGCGCGCTTGCGGCCAGGCAGCCATGGAAGACCACGTGCCCGCCGCGCTAGTCTCGACCCTAATAAAGAATGCCGCCGATGTGAATCTCAAGGACCCGGCTGGTCAAACGGGCCTGATAATGTACATGGGTTGTGTGGGTCAATACCCCGATCCCACCGCGGTCGCGGCATTGCTCAAGGCCGGCGCGGACGTGAATGCGAAAGACCCAAATGGCAAAACGCCGCTGATGGCCGCGGCGGGGTCGATATATTTTAATTCCGACGCGTTCGCCGCGTTGCTGAAGGCTGGCGCGGACCTGAATGCGAAGGACGCCAATGGCAAGACAGCCTTAGACTATGCTCGTGACAAGAACAATTCCCAGGCGGTGACGGCATTGAGCAAGGCGGCATCCTGACGCGAGCGGTGCACGGCGATTGATCGCCACTCACGTCCCGGTTTCATTTTCCAAAACTACTCTAACCGAAGGAGAAGCCATGAACGATTTCCTGTCCTTTAAGACCATGATCACTCCGATGATCATCCGGATTATTTTTCTGATCGGTGTGGCGCTTTGCGTGATTGCGGGCATCGTGTGGATTGTGATCGGCGCCTCTTCCGAATTTGGCGGCGGCGCTCAGGTATTCGGGGGAATCGTTTTCATGTTGGTCGGGCCCCTGGTGTGCCGAATTTATTGTGAGCTGCTGATCGTGGTATTCCGCATTCTTGATGAACTGACCACGATCCGGCAGCGCCTCGCTCCGCCGACCGGGCAGGGTTTCCCCGTGATGCCATTGCCTCCAGCGCAATAGCGGAAATTGGAGCCGAAGCCCAAACTCAGGTTCCCTTATTTTTGAGCCAGTATTCGCGAAACGCCTGCAAGCGCGGAAGGCCTTCGCGATCCTTTGCCCGGTTGGCGGAAATCTTGCTCGCGATGATGTCGTCGGGATGACAAACCGGAAATCCCTCGACGTTCACGTGACGACGCCATGCGTCCTCGAATCGTTCAATTCCATCGGGGGCGAATACCAGGTCCAGGTCGAAGGGGCCATCTTTGAGCTGGACAAAATCCTTGCCTCGCTCAATTTCGCCGGCTTGCGCTTCGGTTAACTTGAATCCCAGTTCGCCCAGCGAAGAAATCAACGATCGGGCATTATCCGGGCTCTTCTCGATGAAGAGGTCGGCATCCTGCGTGGTGTCGGGAAACCCCAGCAGTATCGCGCCCGATTTGCCAATGAACAGGTATCGCACCCCATTACGAGCGAATGCGTCTCTGATTTCCTCCGCCTGGCGATATTCAAACGCGGCCATATCCTAACCATGAGGGGAGATTCTCTTCACACCATTTGCGATAATCCGCCATGGTATCGAATGCCCGGTATTTGGCGTCATCCAGCACCGGCTTGTACGTGTGTATGAAGGCATATTTCATCCGCTGCTCCAGAGTTCGACGCGATGCCGCTTCGAATTCGGCAAGCCAGTCGGCGGGAATTCCCGGCGTTTGCTTCATCTCTTGGATTTTACGTCGGGGTTCCCCGGATTAATATAGGAAGCTGGCTTTTCCGAGGAACGGTCCATGAGCTGGTCTTTGCGTCGCTGCATTCTGGGTTGTTTTTGCGTCCTGTTGGCAACGACTTCGTTTGCCGATCCCTCGGAGTCGATCAATCTCCGCAAGACCGTGATCGTCCAGGTCGTCGCCGAGGCCAAGGCGGCCGTGGTGAACATTTCCACCACCAAGATCATCCGCCGCTGGGTCAGTCCGTTCGGAAACGATCCATTTTTCCAGCAGTTTGGACAGGCCCAGGACGTGCGCGCCAATTCGCTCGGCAGCGGATTCATCATCCACCCCGACGGTTACGTCGTGACCAACAATCACGTCGTCGATCGGGCAACGGAGATTACCGTCGAGCTCGACGACGGCCGAAAGCTCGCCGCGGAACTGATCAGCACCGATTCCGAAGCCGATCTGGCCCTGCTCAAGATTTCCGACAAGCATCCGTTTCCCACCCTCACGCTCGGCGACAGTTCCGATTTGATGATCGGCGAGCCGGCGATTGCCATCGGCAATCCATTCGGATACAGCCACAGCGTCAGCACCGGAATCGTCTCGGCGCTTCACCGCGATCTCAACAACGTTGAAAACAAGCAAAGCCTCGGCAATCTCATCCAAACCGATGCCGCGATCAACCCCGGCAACAGCGGCGGGCCGCTGCTGAACGCCTACGGCCAGGTCATCGGCATCAACACCGCCATCCGCTCCGACGCGCAGAACATCGGCTTCGCGATCGCCGTCAATCGCCTGCGCGATTTGATCCCCCAACTCATGGACCCCGCCCAGGTGCGGAAGCTGGAAATCCCCCTCAAGCTCAGGGAACGCCGCGAAATCTCCCCGCCGGCGAACGTTGACTGCACGATCGTCACCGAAGACGGCTCGCGGACCGTTCGCGACATCAACGGCATCCGGCCGCGGAACATCGTCGATGCCTACGATCTGCTCTTGTCCGCCAAGGCCGGAAACGCGATCGCCATCGAATTCACCGACGGCCAATCTCTCCATCTCATTCCCACCCCCACGCCGCTTCCGGATGCGGTCTTGCAGGCCAAGGCCAAGCTGGGCCTCACTGTTGAGCAGCTCACTCCCGAACTTGCCCAGCGCTATCATTTGAATCAAAACCAGGGAATATTCATCGACGGCGTGGCCAGGGACAGCCAGGCCGAGCGCATCGGCATTCGGCCGGGCGATATCCTGGTGCTACTGGGGAATTATCCGATTTCGACGCTGGACGACTTGGCGGCCCTGCTCAAGCGCCTGCCGCCATCCGGCCGCATGGTCATCGCCGTAATCCGCGACGACCAGCTTGCCAAGGGCGTGCTGGATTTGGGAGAAGAGCAATAAAAACTCGAAATTCGAATGACGAATCAAATTCGAAATTCGAAGGATCGAATGGCCTTTATTTTGAATTTCGAGTTTGATTCGTCATTCGAATCTCGAGCTTTCGTCCATGCATCTCCTCCTCGCCCCCGACAAATTCAAATCCTGCCTCAGCGCCGCCGAGGTCGCGCACCTAATGGCCGCCGGCGCACTCCGCGCCGATCCGCGCGCGACAATCGACATCTGTCCCATGGCCGACGGCGGAGAGGGAACCGTCGATGCCTTGGTGGCCGCCACCGGCGGCCGATTCCTCACCCACAGGGTCACCGGGCCTTTGCCCCAGATGAAAGTGGACGCTCGCTTCGGCCTCCTCGGGGACGGTGAGACCGCCGTCATCGAAATGGCCGCCGCCAGCGGACTCGCCCTGCTCCGGCCCGAAGGCCGCGACCCCACCCACACCACGACCTTCGGCGTCGGCGAATTGATGATGGCCGCCGCGAAGATCGGCGTCACGCGCATCATCCTCGGCATCGGCGGCAGCGCCACCATCGACGGCGGAATCGGCTGCGCCCAGGCGTGCGGCCTACCCGTCATCCTTGAGGGCGGCCAAGTTCCCTCCCCCGGCGAACCCCTCGTGGGCGCCGACGTCGGGCGCGTTGTCCTCATCAAGCATGGCCGCGGAAGCCCGATCGAAAAAATCCGCATTGAGGTGGCCTGTGACGTTGCCAATCCCCTCTGCGGCGACGACGGCGCCGCCGCGGTTTACGGTCCCCAAAAAGGCGCCACCGCCCAGCAGGTTCGCGAATTGGATGCGGCCCTTTTGCAACTTGCCCGGCGAACCGGCAAGCTCGAGCAAGCCAATCTGCCCGGCGCGGGAGCGGCGGGGGGGCTGGGCTTCGCCATGGCCGCCTTCTTCGGCGCGGAGCTTAAACGCGGCGTCGAGATCGTCATGGACGCGGTCGGGTTTCGCCAACGTCTGATCGGCGCGGATTTATGTCTCACCGGCGAGGGAAGGCTGGATCGATCCAGCCTGAGTGGCAAAGTGGTGGCCGGCATAGCCGGCGCCTGCCGCGATGCACAAATCCCCTGCATCGCCCTGGCCGGATCGATCGAGCCTGGCGTAGATTTCGCCTTCGAGGCCATCAAGATCGCCGATGACACGATCACGCAGGAACAATCAATGCAACAGGCCGGAACGCTCATCACGGCGAAAGTGGAAAATATTCTGCGAAGCCGGTTGTGATGGGATCACGGCAGCGCGCGGGTCGTCGGCGCGCCCGGAATCTTGGCCGCGGGAACCCAGCTTGCAACATCGCGGAATTGACCGCCGTGGTTTTGTTGATTTGGTGGCAGGTTGGATCCGTCGCTGTTGTAATAGCTATATTCCGGCTGGTCCACACGGAAGAACATCCCATCGGCTGTATCATCCCGATCGTACACCAATGGCCGGTCTGATCCATCCGGCAGGCCTCCTTTTATCAGGACATATCCGAACGTCTGCTTGCCGTCGCCCCAGGGATCTTTCGGCAAGCCTCCCGGCAACATGGACGCCAGTTCTTCCGCCGAGTTCGGCCATCGCTTCTGTTCGAAATAGAAGACGTGACATGCCAGCGACATGGCCGCGAAGGTTCGTTCCGCGTCCACGCGGCGAAAAGTTTCCTTTACGCGGGCGTCGCCGCTTGGACCCGGCGAAGCGTAGAGCTTCAGGATTCGGGCCATTCGGGTTTCGGCGTCAGCGTGTTCGAGCAGCGCGGCTATAAGCGTTTTTGCCGAAGCCACCGGCAACGCGTCGCTCTGCTGCCCGTCGGCCACGAGAGCAATATTCGAGGAGACGATCATCAGTCTATACATCGCCAACGCCGTGCATCCGTCGCCGACGAGATTACTGATCAGAGCCGGGCGCTGGTTAGTGTCCAGAAGATCGGCCATGTGCATTATGTCGCGAACGGAATCGACGGCCTCGGCGTCGCGGCCATGCTCGTGTTCGTACAAAGCGGCGTCGCCCAATTCATTGGCAAGCGCCCGGAGGGGATTTAGGAACTTGATGTCTCTACCGCTCGGCCAAGTGGCGGTGTCGATCGCGGCCGCGTGCCGGGCGAGATCGCGCGCCGGCTGGTTCTGCTCCCACGCCTGCTGCTCTCGTGCCTCCCAGGCGTTTCCGAAGGGGGGATAATCGGGATACGTGTCGTTGGAAGCGGCCGGGCAATCGAATTTGATCAACGCCGCGGCGCGCAGATAGATGTCGGCCGCGTTGGCCTGACCACCGGCGGGCGCGGTGGACACGACTGGCGCGGTGAGCGCGGTGGGCGCAACCGGTGGTGGGGCGGCCGGCGCGCCGTCCGAACCGCTCGACCACACATAAGACTTGACCACAAAAAATGCGGCGCCCGCCACGATCAAAAACAGCACCATCGCCGCCAACACCGCGAATTTTCGCCAATCAGCCATGGCCCATCATTCCTTTGGAGCACCCTGATTTTAGCGATAACCTCATATCAATAGACGAGGGCCTCGGCAACAAATTCCGCGATAGAAGGAAAAACACCCCAAGCGCCGTAGCGGCCCATCAGCATTTGCGACCGGGCGATCACGCTGAGGAGTCGATAAAAAATGCCGCCGAATTGATTTCGGCGGCTGAAAATATTTTTCGCGCGAGGCCTTGGGAAGCGTGATCAGCGTGTCTTGCTCCGCCGAAGGGTCAGGGCGGAGAGGGCAAGGGTCAGCAGGGTGGCGGAAGCCGGTTCGGGAACAGCCGGACCCGGGGCCGGGATGGATACGTTCTCGCCATCCTGAAGGGCCGCGTCGTCGAGGGCCCACTGCGTCACGTTGGTATTGATTATCAGTTGGTCGCTATTGGTGCCTGCGTCAACTTCCACGAAATTGAAACCGATAACGTTGCCGGTGGGGAGGAGCGGACGGGTTAGTTGCCAGGGGGCCGACGTGCCGGTTCCTGAAGCGTAGTCAGCATAGATGTTGGCCAATCCGGCGAACCCATCGACCGTGAAACGATCGATGGTATCGGTACTTGTACCGTCGTTCGTGAACTGGTAGACGAAATCCAGCTTACCAGGCCGCGGATCAGTGATGCCTTCCCGATAGACCTGTGATGTGAGGCTGCCGGTAAAAAAGGAGCCATCTACGGCTATGCTGCTGACGAAGGGGGTGGTCACGTCGTAAATTGATCCGCCGTAAAAGGCCCCGTTGCCAAGGGGCGTCAGCGGGGGTCCGGGGGGGATCAAAACAGCTTTGGCGGTAGAGGCGAAGACGCCGCCTCCCAGTATCAACGCTATAGATAGGGCGGATTTTTTTATCTGCAAGCTTGTCTCGATTTTCCTCTCCATGGCATTTCTCCGATCCCTAGATATCCGCTATAAAGACCAAAACCCAACCCAAATCCCAATCATTGCCGGCGCCTGCGCCCGAGGAGCAACCCGCCAACAAGAGTAAGGGCCGCCAGCGTCGTCGGCTCAGGAACGGTCAACATACCAATGGCGGGCACGTTCACCTGTGCGTTGCCGACGGCACCGTCAATGACAGCGCCGCTGCCCGTGCTGAAGTTATGCGCACTGGTTTCGACGATGAGCTGGGCGGTAGTTTGTCCCGGTCCAATTTCGATGGTGCTAAAGCTAAATCCAACGACGTGACCGTTCGTACTCCGATCCGCGGTCGTCGGATCCACGTCGGTGAGGGCGACATTGTAGTAATCGGCGTCAGTCGTGGTCAGGGCGCTGCCGAAGCTGCTGAGGGTAAGTCTTTCGATGCCGTCCGTGCTGGTGTCGTCGCTCGTGACCACATAGACAAAATCATATGCTCCCGTGTTCGGGTCGCTGTAGACCGTACTGGTCAGGGTACCCGAGAAGTGGCCCAAAGGAGCTCCGGTGAACGCATTGGATTGAGTGCCCAGGGGGACGGGCGTGTCACCAGCCGGAAGGGAAGCGAGCTGCGTCGGCGTTACCGCAGTTGGACCAATATTGCCTGGAAGGAGCAGCGCTGCGCTAGCGCTACTGGCCACACCGATCATCGCTGCGAAAGCGACGGCCGATGCCGCGAAAGCGAAACCGGTCCCCAAGAATTTCCGACTGTGGTCATCGCACATTTTTATCCTCCGCACTCCCGTTGAACTTCCAGCGAATGCTCAATTCAACGCTCTTTTCACTCCGTAGGACAAAACGATAGCTTACGGAAACATTGGGCTGAGGCAAGGAAAAAATCGGCAAATCTTCGACCATCGATAAAAAAAGCTCACTATTCACCCGTGGAGAGGGGATGGCTAACGAAACATTAGGAATCCGGCATTTGACATGATTTTTCAGGAGATTCACAAGCCGGCTTCCGCCATGGATTTAGCTTGTTTTTCACTCACGGTGCCATCGAGAATTGGGTCTCAACCGAAGGGTGGCGAGCCAATCGTTCTTGTCGCATTTTTGATATAACTTGTCGCAAGTCGGGTAAGATGTCGCCCGATTGGGGAACCGAAGTCAAATATATATGAAATTACATCCTATTTTGAGTTTCCTTTGGTATTTTGGGGGGTTGACTCATTTGTGCGATATAGGCGGCTGGGAGGGGCAAGCCGAAAATATCAGCGCGCGGCACTACGGGTTGCCGGGGCAATTGGAATTGGGCTAACTGGCCGATTCGTCTTGCACACCCGGCGTGAGGCGGGCGAACTTGAAGGCGTGCTTGGCGCGATCGAGATCAATCGCGATCGTGTCGCCTTCGGGAAATTCGCCGGCGAGAATCCTGCTGGCGATGGGGTTCTCGATCCGCTGTTGAATCACGCGCTTCAGTGGCCGCGCGCCGTAGGCCGGGTCGTATCCCTCTTCCACCAGCAGCTTCACCGCCGCCGGAGTCACCGACAATTTCAGGTGCCGATCGCCCAGCCGCTTGCGCAGATGGTCGAGCTGAACGTCCACGATCCGCCCGATCTGGTCTTTCGACAGCGAATGGAACAGTATTGTCTCGTCGATCCGGTTGAGGAATTCCGGACGGAAATGATCCTTCAGCAGCGATTTGACCGCCGCCTCGAGTTCCCACGGTTCGGCCTGCTTTTCGGCCAGCTTTTGGATTTCCGTGCTGCCAAGGTTGCTGGTCATGACGATCACCGTGTTCTTGAAATTAACGGTTCGGCCCTGCCCATCCGTGAGCCGGCCGTCGTCCAGGACCTGGAGCAGAACGTTGAACACGTCCCGATGCGCCTTTTCGATTTCGTCGAACAGCACGACCGAATACGGCCGCCGCCGCACCGCCTCCGTCAGCCGCCCGCCTTCCTCGTAACCGACGTAACCCGGCGGCGCGCCGATCAACCGCGCCACTGAATGCTGCTCCATGAACTCGCTCATGTCGATCCGCACCATCGCGTTCTCGTCGTCGAACAGGAATTCCGCCAATGCTTTGCAAAGTTCCGTCTTGCCCACGCCCGTCGGACCGAGGAAAAGGAAGCTTCCGATCGGCCGATGCGGATCGCCCAACCCCGCGCGATTCCGCCGCACCGCGTTCGACACCGCCTGCACCGCTTCCTCCTGCCCGATCACGCGCTTCGCCAGACGCTCTTCCATCTTCATCAGCTTGTCCCGCTCGCCCTCGAGCATCCGGCTCACTGGCACGCCCGTCCACCGGCTCACCACCTCCGCGATCTCCTCGGCCGTCACTTCATCCTTCACCATCGCCTGGCCCGACTTCTGCAAATCCCGCAGGCGCTGATTGGCCTGTTCGGTTTGCCGATTCAGTTCCCGCATCTCGCCGTATTGAATCCGCGCCGCCACCTCCAAATTTCCCTGGCGCTGCGCCTGTTCCAGCTCGACCTGCTTGTTATCCAACTGTTCCTGGAGCTTTTTGATCGCCCGCATCGCCCCCACTTCGTTCTCCCAGCGCGCGGTCAGCTTGGTGTTCTCCTCCTGCAAACCAGACAGTTCCTTTTCCGCCTTGGCCCGCTGCTGTTGCGAGGCCGGGTCCTTCTCCCGCCGAAGCGCTTCCAGCTCGATCTGAAGCTGCATGATCCGCCGCCGGATTTCGTCCAGCTCCGCCGGCATCGAATCGTTTTCAATCCGCAGCCGGCTCGCCGCTTCGTCGATCAGGTCGATCGCCTTGTCAGGCAGGAACCGGTCGGTGATGTACCGATCCGACAAAACCGCCGCCGAAACTATCGCGTTGTCCGTGATCCGCACGCCGTGATGCGTCTCATATCGCTGTTTCAGACCTCGAAGGATCGCGATCGTGTCCTCCACGCTCGGTTGCGAAACCACGATCGGCTGGAAGCGCCGCTCCAGCGCCGCGTCTTTCTCGACGTGCTTGCGATATTCGTCCAGCGTGGTCGCCCCGATGGTTCGCAGTTCGCCCCGGGCCAGCGCCGGCTTCAGCAGGTTGCCGGCATCCATCGACCCCTCCGCTCTCCCCGCACCCACCACCGTGTGCAACTCGTCGATGAACAGGATGATCTGCCCGTCGCTGCCCGTCACTTCCTTGATCACCGCCTTGAGCCGGTCCTCGAATTCGCCCCGATATTTCGCCCCCGCGATCAACGCCCCCATGTCCAGCGCGATGATCCGCTTGTTCTGTAAAACGCTGGGCACGTCGCCGTTGAGCATCCGAATCGCCAGCCCTTCGACGATGGCCGTCTTGCCCACGCCCGGCTCGCCGATGAGCACGGGATTATTTTTCGTCCGCCGCGACAGCACCTGCATCGTCCGCCGGATTTCCTCGTCCCGCCCGATCACCGGATCGATCTTCCCCTGCCGCGCCATCTCGATCAGATCGCGGCCGTACCGCTGCAGGGCCTGATATTTGTCCTCGGGGTTCTGATCCGTCACGCGCTGCCCGCCGCGGATTTCCTTCAATGCCGACAGTATCGCATCATGGTTCACGCCCCCGACCGATAGAATTTCCTTCGCCTCGCTCTTCACCTGCGCCAACGCCAACAGCAAATGCTCTGTGGAAACGTATTCGTCCTTCAGCCGATCCGCTTCCTTCTGGGCCTGATTGAAAACGTCGTTCATCGCCCGGCTCGGCCCGGTCTGAGTCCCTGTGGCCTTCGGCAACCGATCCAGTTCCTCGCCGACGATCCGGCGAAGCCGCTCCGGCTCCGCACCCAGCTTCTGCAACAGCGGATTGAAAACCCCATCGCTCTCCTCCAGCAGCGCCCCCAGCAGATGCAGCGGCGTGATCTCCGCATGGTTCGATTCCTGCGCGCTCTGCTGGGCGCGCCCGATCGCTTCCTGGGCCTTGATGGTCAGCTTATCGAATCGCATGGTATCTCCGACCCAACTTGAGCAAACGGAAGGCCAGTAGGGACGCGATTCACATCATATTGAGCGGACAATAGTTACGAAGAACACCTCCGGATCGAAGAGAGGCCGAACTGCAAATTTGGCAGCTTTCGGAGCCCCGCATGTACATGCGGGGCTTCGGGGGGCAGCATGCATTCAAACCGGAACCCGCAATAAATCCCTCTTACCATTTCCATGTGTCGCAAAAATGGGACTATTTTTCTAATTTTACGTCTAAAAATGTCTCGCTCGTCCCCGATATGTCCCATTACCCCCCCACCCCCCTCTCTGCGCGTGAGAGTAGAACTGGGGAGCGGGAGGGCAATCCGCATCATTGGCGACGACTGTGAATTTGCCGGGCGATCGGTCATCATAAAACTACTGTTGCAGAATCGGCCTTGGGGTGGTGTCGACAAAACCCCCATTTTCGACAGCGCTGCGGGGGGTTTTGTCTACGTCTACGGGGGACCATAGTTGAAAAAGCACCCCCCGGCCATTTTGGCGCGGTTGGAGTTGGGCCGGGATGACGGCCGGATCGGCAACGAAAAATCACCGCTCTCTATCTCTATAGCCGGAAGGTGAAAGTTTAGGGCGGGTTTTCCGCAAATCGAACAATATTTTTGTTTCGAACATGAATTTTTAACCGCGGAGAACGCCGAGATCGCGGAGAAGATACGACCGCAGATTGCCCAGCGCAGCATAGCCGCTACCAAAATGGGACGTAAACGCAGACATTTCGTTGAAACCCAAAGCGCAACAGCGAGCCGGGAAAGCAGATTTTCCGCCCGCTTCGCTAGCCCGCCTGATTCACCGCGAAGGGCGCGAAGAGCGCAAAGGAAGAAGGAAAGTCAGTTGAACCTGCCCTGTAGAAAGCCTGCTCGTTTTGCCGAGCAGATGCGAAAAAGGACAGTCATTTTTGGATGCTTTCTACAGAGCAAGTTGAACCCACTTGGACATAACTTCTTCTCCGCGTTGATTCTTCGCGCTCTTGGCGCACTTCGCGGTGAATAATCCGAGCCGCAAATTTGCGCAGCGTGCGAAGATTTTGATGGATTGCGACGTGGATAGCTCGGATGAATTCGTCTCTTATCCGCGCCCATCCGCGAAATCCGCGGTTTTTGCCCATGCGAATCCCGACCAGCGCCGATTTTACGGCAATACAAGGCCGTTCCGTTACATGGCTCGACGAGATTAGATGGAGATTTATTGCGGTCCGTTCGTTGAGCGCGTTAACATACGCGAGGTCTTGAGCGGCACGGTTTCGAGTATCATAGGGTCCCGGGCCGGTAGTAGTTGTAACTGTTTACCGTGGCAGAATCACTCGGAAAACCAAATGCCAAACGCGCGGCTGATCCCGAGGAGCAACTCGCGGCTTTCCCGAAATTCCCGGAAAAGCGGCACGCGGCCTCACGTCAACGGTAAACAGTTACTAGTAGTTTAGCGATTAATGGTTCGCGTCACTTTTAGTTCGTCCTGATAATTTGGGCGAGCCGGGCTCTCACGGGCGCTTGCCCCTCGGCTCGTACCCGCGAACGCCAATCGGAAGGCGGTGCGGTGATGGCCGGTGATGGCACCAGACGTGCCCATGCTCTTGCCGAGACGTGACGGCGAGGTAAAGTCGTGGAAACTGCTGAGAACGGTAGTCGTTGAAAAGTCGTATGGCAAATGTCGGTTCTTATAAGTTCAGCACACAAGGAGTTTGATATGGCGGAATCGGAAGCTGACCGCGTACCCGGAATGGATGAACCCATTCCAATCGTGTTACCCGTAGCAGTTCAACCGCACAGTCCAGTACCCCGTCCAAAGAGGAAGCGACTACTGGTCATTACGGGTATTGCCATTGTGCTGGTTGTGGTCGGAATTTTAATTACCAGAAGCAACGTGGTAACGCGGCAGGGAACCGGAGAAGGAGCGAAGGGGGGCGACTCCGAAAACAGTGCGGCTACGGACCGTCTCCGGCAAATCAAGGCGTTGCAATCTATGCTTGAAGGGCAGGATGTTGCTGACAAGACAAAGGCCATTTTGCAATTGGAGAAAATGTCCCCAAATGATCTCCCCATCGAACTGGCGCCTGCGTTAATAGCGGCCATGTCGGACGAAACCAGGATTCAGATAACGGAAAACGTGTTTATAACTGGAGGTGTAGCAATTGCCGGAGCCGACGCCAGTTTAAGAATCTCAACGCCGGGCGACGAGGCTAAGCGCATCTTGGTGACGATGGCAGGAACAGACTCGGAGAAAGTGAAGGCGCTCGTTAAAGGGAATCCCTCTCTGATGAGCAAGGACAAAGACGGGGAGATGTTGTTGTATTGGGCGATAAGGGCAGGGCAAAAGGGCGCGGTTGAATTGCTGCTCGCTAACGGAGCCGATGTCAACGCCAGGAACAACAAGAGCGAGACGCCTCTGCATGTGGCGGCATACGACGACAGCCAGAACATTGCACAATTGCTTCTGGCAAGTGGAGCTGATGTCAGCGCCAAGGACAAAGATGGCTCGATGCCGTTACACGTAGCGGCACAAAATGGCTGCAAGAGGGTCGTAGCATTGCTACTGGCAAACAAGGCCGATATCAATGCCAAGGGCATCTATGGCAAGACGGCCTTGGACATGGCGGTGGGGACGCAGAGGGGCAATAAAGAGGTGGTGGAATTGCTTCTGACGAACAAGGCCGATGTCAATGCAAGAGACATCACCCAAGAAACGCCTTTACATACAGCGGCGGTTTGGGAGCGTGATGACTTGATGCAATTGCTACTGACAAACGGGGCTGATATCGACGCCAGGAACGATCAAGGAAAGACGGCTTTGTATAGGGCGGTGGAGTCGGGCCACAAAGATGTAGTAGCATTGCTGCTGGCAAGCAAAGCTGGCGTCGATGTCAGAGACAATCATGGATACACGGCTTTACACGAGGCTGCGGTCGAAGGCTACAGAGATGTGGCGGAATTGCTGCTCGACAAAGGTGCGGATGTCAATGCGAAGGGCGACAGCGGCTTTACGCCTTTGGATGCAGCGTCGAATTGCGGCAAAAAGGACGTAGCGGACTTACTGCGCCAGCATGGCGGCCATTAATGCTGTAAACCCCGCAAGTTATCCGGGATTCTCTATCGGCCTGGGATGAAGCCTCTGGTAGTGATGTCGAGTTCACCCGAACACGCAAGCCGCGCGTTCAGTTGGGAATCGACGGCCCTTCAAGTTGCCGTTGCCGTTCGATCGCCAGCCGTTCCTGAAAGGTCGGCGGCGGGTTGCCGGACGAATCCTGTAACGGTTCCAGGGACACTGCGGCATCGGCTGCGGTATCGGAAGCGGGCATGGACTCGGCGCGGCGGCGGATGCGGGCGGTGACGGGTTCCTCAGCGGAGGTCTGCTTCTGCCGAACACGCTGCGGCGTGGGGTCGATGTTGTGTGCGGCCTGAAGCGCCTTGATGTGGTCGGCCAGTTCGGGAACGCTCGGCGTCGAATCGCTGCCTGGTTCCGGCGTCCGGCCGGAAAGCCCGGCCTTGAGTTGATCGCGCAGGGTGGTCAATTCAGCAAGATATGGGGTGGAACCGGGACGTGAGCGCTTACAAAAGCGCTCACGTCCCGGTTTCACCCCCTCCCGGTTTCACCCCCTTGAGCGCTTACAAAAGCGCTCGCGTCCCGGTTTCACCCCCTCCATTGAATTGATAATGACTTAAGACGAATAGGCCAATTGGGGAAAGTCCGGCTAACTCCATTCTGTGGGCCGGAGCATTTGGGTCGTCGAATCGCCCACATGGGCAAGATGCCCATGCCACTCATTCCGTCGGTTTCACCTTGACCTGTTCATTCCGCGACAGATCGGCGAAGGTGCGCTTGCTCATCGTGGCGTGAATGATGATCCGATCGCCGGCGTATTGGCGGTCGCGAACCTGGCAATGGGTTTCGATGAAGGCCAGCAGCTTGCCGTTGGAGGAATCGGCTTCGAGGACGGCCTGGACTTGCTGGGCGTTGACGTTGGCGGCGGCGGCGGCGTAAAGACGGTCGATCCCTTTGCCGGTCTTGGCGCTGATGGGGATGGCATCGGGGTGCAGGGTGCGCCATTCGGGGAAATTCTCTTCGCCCTCGGGGGTGTCGATCTTGTTGAGCAGAAGCAATTCGGGCTTGCCCTTGACGCCAACTTCATCGAGGACGATGTGCACGGAATCGAACTGCTGGCGGGCGTGGGGATGGCCGACGTCCAGGACGTGCAGGAGCAGATCGGCATGGACGGCTTCTTCGAGGGTGGCCCTGAAACTGGCGACGAGATTGTGGGGCAGATCGCGGACGAATCCAACCGTGTCGCTGAGCAGGACCTGCAATCCGCGGTCCAGCTTCCAGGCGCGGGTCTTGGTGTCGAGAGTGGCGAAGAGCTTGTCATCGGCGTAGGCGCCGGCGGCGGTGAGGGTGTTGAAGAGGGTGCTTTTGCCGGCGTTGGTGTAGCCGACGATGCAGATGGTGAAATGCTGGCGGGTGCGTTCGGCGACGAGGCGGGTCTTGCGCTGCTGGATTTTTTCGATCTCGCCCTGGAGCCGGCTGATGCGTTTGCGGACGAGCCGGCGGTCGATTTCGAGTTGTTGTTCGCCGGGTCCGCGGGCGCCGATGCCGGCGGGCGCGCCGCCGGCGATGCGCTCCAGGTGTCCCCACATGCGCGTCAGGCGCGGATAGGTGTATTGCATCTGCGCCAGTTCGACTTGGAGCTTGGCTTCGTGGGTCTGGGCCCGGGTGGCGAAAATGTCGAGGATTAATTCCGAGCGGTCGAGAACCTTGATTCCCTCCATGGGCGGGCTGTTGGCTTCTTCGTTGATGATTTTTTCCAGCCCGCCGATCTGACCCGGCGAAAGATCGTTGTCGAAGATGATGACATCGGCCTTTTCCTTGATGGCCAGGGCGGCGATATCCTTGACCTTGCCGGAGCCGACATAAGTTCCGGCATCGACGCGTTGGCGGCGTTGGAGGATGGTTCCGACGACCCTGGCGCCGGCGGTCTTGGCCAGAGAGGCAAGCTCGCCGAGGGGATCGCGCGGATCAGCGGTGGATTTGGGCAGGATGACCCCGACCAGGATCGCCTGCTCCTGGCGAACGGAAAGTTCCGTGCGTTTCAGTTCGGACACGGAGGCATTGTAGTGACCTATTGCCGATTGCCAATTGCCAATTGCCGATTGGAAGAGGGGACTGCTCGATTGTTCCTTCTTTCAATCGGCAATTGGCAATCGGCAATCGGACCCAGGGTCTGAGCCAAGTTTGTAGGTGAAAAAGCCCCGCCTTGGGGTTGGAATGGTTGTTCCATTTTTCAACCGTCTAACCCAAGGAAGGGCTTATGGATATTACCACAGCAGCACAGGATGT
>JBEKEC010000011.1:0-174811 GCA_050014015.1 Tepidisphaeraceae bacterium | reverse complement strand
ACATCCTGTGCTGCTGTGGTAATATCCATAAGCCCTTCCTTGGGTTAGACGGTTGAAAAATGGAACAACCATTCCAACCCCAAGGCGGGGCTTTTTCACCTACAAACTTGGCTCAGACCCGTATCGGGATGGGTGGGCAGAGTCGCCATCGTGCGGACGAACATGCCATCGTCTCTGCTGGTCGCCGGTTCGATTTAGGATTTACGGCCGCTCAGCCGGTGACGGCCGGTGGAAGGCCGTAGGCCTTGGCCATTTCCGGATGAGCCAGGATGTAGGAGTTCGTGTCGTACCTTCCGCCGTGGTTGAAACTTCGACGAGTGGTGGGGCCGACGGCGCGGGTGGTGGGCATTCCAGCGGCGAGCGGAGCGGCGGGGTTTTGTTCGCCGGGCGGCGGCGCCGCGGGGCGATACGCCGGCTGGTCGGGCGCGTCAGCCGGCGGCAGCGCACTGGCGGGAAGGTGCGGCCGGTTGTTCATGTCGTTGCCGGCATTTTGGCCGTTGTGATCAAAAATGGCCTCGCGCCAGCGCGTCGGTTCCCAGATGAATGAGCCAAGGCCTTTCTCGCTGGGAGCGTTGAAGATCAGGTCGTTGAGGTAGCGCTTCTGGTACGAACATTCCATGGCGATGAAGGAAAGATTGGGGTATCGCGTCGGCAGATCGGTGAAATTCGTTTTCCAATCGCCGCGGCTAGCTTCGTTATAACAAGACATTCCGATGATGTCGAAGTCGATTTTGCGGGCCAGGAAGTTGTCCACCCAGGCACGGACGGCGGCGTTGTCCCGGCCCAGCCGCCAGCCGCTTGATCGGCTTTACAAGCGATTGCTGAAGGCACGCTGAGCTGCCCGAGTTTTGCAAAGAACTTTCTAAGCGGTAAGCTTTCCGGTCATGATACATCGCTATTTCGCGTTACCTGCGTTCATTCCACTCTTGATATCGATTACGGCATGTGAGGCGCAGCCCGCCGGCGCTTCGCCACCATCCGCGGAGACGGGAATTCCACATCTTGCCAAGCAGGGCGCCGCGACCCAGTTGATTGTGGACGGAAAGCCACTGCTCATGCTCGGCGGAGAACTGTTGAATAATAGTGCGACCGATCCGCAGTTCATGAAACCAGTTTGGCCGCGCCTGGAGGAGATGAAGCTCAATACCGTTCTGGCGGCGCTCTCATGGGCCTTGGTTGAGCCGCGGGAAGGCCAATACGATTTCTCGCTCGTTGACAGCGTGGTTGAAGGCGCTCGAAGCCACCATCTTCATCTGGTCATGTTGTGGTTTGGGGCCTGGAAAAATGGACTGTCCAGTTACGCTCCGGATTGGGTGAAGGAAGATTCAGCCCGCTTTCCCCGCATTCAAATCGAAGGCGGAAATACCATTGAGCTGCTCAGCACGTTTTCCGATGCAACTCGAAATGCCGATGCAAAGGCATTTGCGGCGCTGATGCGTCACATCAAGGAGATTGACGGACAACACACGGTCCTGATGATACAGGTGGAAAACGAGGTGGGCGTCCTGCGCGACACGCGCGATCGATGCCCGGCGGCCGATCGGGCTTTCGCCGGGCCGGTGCCCCATGAACTCGTTGATTATCTCGTGCAACACAAAGAATCGCTGGACCCGTGGCTTCGTGAATGCTGGGAATCCAACGGCTCCAAAACGGCTGGCTCGTGGGAAGAGCTGTTTGGACCGGGCAAGAGTCATGACGTGGAAATTCCCGGTCGTACGCTGAGCCCTCCGATGGGGGATGATGAACACCAATTCGGTTGGCGAAAGCTCCACTGGCCGGCGGACGAATTCTTCATGGCCTGGCAATACGCGAAGTGCGTCAACGCGATCGCTCAAGCGGGCAAATCCGAGTATGACATCCCGATGTACGTGAACGCCTGGCTGCAGCAGCCGGATTTTGCGTGGCCCGGGGTATATCCGAGCGGCGGTCCGTTGCCGCAGGTGATGGACGTTTGGCGGGCGGGCGCACCGGCGATCGACATGTTCTCGCCCGACCTGTACGTGCCGCAATTTGACGAGACGTGCGCGCGATATGCGAGGGATGGCAATCCTCTGTTTATACCCGAGACACGGGGGCAATTGGCCGGCGCCGCCAACGTGATGTTGGCCGTGGGCCGGTACAACGCGATGGGCTTTTCGCCATTCGCGATCGACCGCGCCGGCCCGCTCGGCGGCGCCGTGGCCGGGGCGCCCGACGGCAACCGTGAGTTGGCGCGCTCCTATGACCTGCTTCAACAGCTTTCGCCTCTGATCCTTCAGGACCAGGGCAAGAACACAATCGGCGCTGTCGCACTGTCCTTGGACGGCGAGGTCGAACGAATTCGCGTTGGCGACTACCGCCTGGAATTCCATTATTTGACGCCGCGCAACACGGCTCCCTCCCCCGCGCCCATTTCGCGTCCGCAAGAGCCCCTTAATCCCCAACAACAGCAAACGCAGCAAACCCAACAGATCGAATTGCAACTCGCCCAGATTGTTCAGCAGCTTCAACAGTTGCAGCAGCCGGGCGTTCCAACGGCGGCCATTGCTATCGCCGTCGGCGCCAATGAGTATTACATAGCCGGCTTCGGCGTGACGGTTACCTTTAAGCCGTTGACGCCCGGTCCGTCGAAGGTGGGTTTGGCCGGCGTGGAAGAAGGCGTTTTTATTGATGGACGCTGGGTTCCCGGCCGCCGCCTCGCAGGCGATGACACGGGTTCAGGTGACAATCTGATCCTGCGCGAAAAGACCATCCTGCACGTGAGGTTGTATCGATATCCGTAAGCCTGCCCCTCCCGACCTCGGCAGACGGTCCATCGGTGCGGCGTCGTTGCTTCCTGGCCATCAACAGGGGCGATCATCGCTGTCCCGCAAATTCCTCGACGCCGGCTCGGGAACCCCTGAATTTCCAGCACTTTGCCGAAATGTGGGCGAAGCAGAAATCGTGTCATTCCATCGCGTTCTTTCGCATCGAGACGCGGTATCCGGGAACGAAGGCGGTATAATGACTCTCGAAGGAATGGGAGGCAATATGGCCACGATCACCGTCAAGATTTCGGACCCGACCGAGCAGAGACTCCGCCGCCAAGCGGAAGCGGCGGGCAAGCCGGTCGAGCAGTTTGTCAGTGAAGTGCTCGAGACCCAGGCTGCGCCGGCCAAGACTCTTCAAGACATCAGCGGCTCGGTTCATCAGCGATTTCTGGAGTCCGGGATGAGCGAAGAGGAATTGGCCGAAAGTCTGGAACAAGAAGACCACGCCGCTCGCGGGGCGCCTTATAATGAGTGAGGTGGTCGAGCCGCGTTCAAAACACTGGCAATTGGCATTTTATTTCACACGTTCAACCGAGAATGACATC
Source organism: Tepidisphaeraceae bacterium (assembly GCA_050014015.1). Lineage (GTDB taxonomy): Bacteria > Planctomycetota > Phycisphaerae > Tepidisphaerales > Tepidisphaeraceae > PALSA-1353. The sequence continues at coordinate 171,477 of JBEKEC010000011.1, read as the reverse complement.
ATATAGCGCGCGATAAAAACGCCGGGCGCACGTGAGACGGCTACTTTGAGATCGTCAGGTATTTCGTTTGCAATTATCACGCCGCGACATGGACCATTGCCAAGGTGCTGATCCACCCAACCCATATAATAAAGCAATTGCCCGAGCGTCTTATTGCGCCCGCGCGAGAGCTTTAATTCGATCACGACGTACTTGCCGTCACGATCTATCGCGAGCAGGTCTATTCGCCCATCATCGATGCGATATTCTACTCCGGTTTCGTTGTCGCTAACGTAAAGTCGAAGTCCTGGTTCGATTCGCTCCAAATTCTTCGCCAAGAAATCCCGAAGGTGGGATTCAAGAGCGAATTCGGACGCCTCTCGCGTCGCTTCACGTTCATCCGATTCCGGCACATCTTTACCGGCTAGGAACGCCGAGTATTTCTGACTAATCTTCAAATAGAATCGAATTGCTGCCTTTCCCTGAGCCGAATGTCCGGAAGGCCACTTTTGGTCTATGAACGCTGACAATAGGCCCTTATCTTCAAATAGGTCCAGCATCCGGCCACGACGAACGGTCGATGTGTAGCTAAGATCCCACTCGATCTCCATGTCTCGAATATTGGCGGCTTGGGCAGACAAATTGTGCTGCCCGGCAAACGCATACGCCTCGCGAAGAGGAAAAACGACCGCTCGTCGATTTGTTTCCACGGAAACTCCTTTTCGAGGCACGCGTAATTTTCTATTCCCTCAGGCTTACCCCGCTCAACAAAAATGGGTCCGACAAGATTCGAACTTGTGACCTCGTCCTTAGCGGGCTAGTTCACTTGGCAATCGCGATCTCCACATGTGCTGCAAAGCCCAAGTCGCGAAGGAGCCGCTGGCAGTCTTCCCACGTCAGGCCAAATGCACGCACATCGGCCAAACCGAGCTGAGCGACCGCGTCGCGCACGGTCGGGGATTCGAAGTCGCCGTCCATCATTTGGCGCTCAGCCCAATCGACAAGTTGTTCCAACGACGCTTGGTGATGAAGATAGACCGCAATTTGGTCAGCCACGATTTGCCGCGTAATGTGCATGCGTTCATTCTACGCTTTTCGATGTCCCTCATCCTGCCATTGCAAAAAGCAGAGACCGAAAGTGGAGAGTAGAAAGTAGACCGGGGAGAGCGGCCGGTCGGCCATAGGGGGCGGACTTCGACGCGAGGCCTTTGCTCCCTGCTCCACTTTCTCCTTTCTACGGCTCTCCCCTCTATTTCGGCCGTTGGCCGAAATGGGCCCGACAAGATTCGAACTTGTGACCTCGTCCTTATCAGGGACGCGCTCTAACCAACTGAGCTACGAGCCCGTGCTTTTGAGGGGAAAAGAATTCTATGGCCAGCCCAATCCCTGTCAATCTCGCTTGACCGGCAACGCGCTGGTGGGAATGATGGAATCGTTGCCGGGAGGCATTTATGGCGAGTTTTTCAGTGGTGATTTTGACGGCCGTCCCCAGCGGGCTGGGCGCCGATGGGGCCGGGGCGTTCGTGAAGATCGACGGACGCGAATGTCTGCTCCGCGGCGTCGAAATGTTCCTCAATCGGGATGGCGTCAAGCAAATCCAATTGGTCGTGGCGGACGATCAGGCTGAGGAAGCTAAACGGAAATTCGGCGGCCATCTGAGTTTCTCCGGGGCCAAGCTGGTCGTTGCGGGCAAACAGTGGATGGATCAACTGGCCGCCGCCGCGGAGAAGATTTCCGCCGATGCCACGCACGTGATCATTCACGATGCCGCCAGGCCGGCCGTGGCGTACAACGATCTGGACGCCCTGGCGGTTGAGGCCGAGAAGCATCCGATCGTCGTCATGACCACCTCCATTCGTGGCGGGGTCATTGAGACCGAGGATTCCGGCAAGCCGATTGCGCTGCGCTCGGGACAAAGGTTTCAGCAGGTGGTCACGCCCTGGGCTTTGCGCAAGGACAAATTCCTCGAGATGGTCAAAAACCGGCGCGACCCGGCGCCAGCGGAGATGTGGCTCCTGCGCTCCTCGCCCCTGAACGTTCGCTTGAGCCATCCCGCGGATGTCTCCATGGTCAAGGCGATGATTTCCATGCTGCCCAAACCCAGGATCAAGGCCGCCGACAATCCGTTCGAAGAAGCACAGTGGTAAAATGCGTCAAATCGATGAAGGGAACGACCAACGATGCTCAAAGCAGCGATTTTCCCGGTGGTTTTGCTGACCATTTCCAATGCTTTCATGACGATCGCCTGGTACGGGCATCTTAAATTCGAGCGCACGGTCCTGTGGAAGGTCGTCCTGGTGAGCTGGCTGATCGCGTTTTTCGAGTACTGCTTTCAGGTGCCCGCCAATCGCCTCGGCAACGTGGGCGGCTTGACCGGCTATCAGCTCAAAATGATTCAGGAAGTCATCACGCTTGCGGTGTTCTGCGTTTTCGCATTTGTTTATCTGGGCGAAAAACTGCGTTGGAATTATCTCGCCGGCTTCGCCTGCGTTCTCCTGGGCGTCTTTTTCGTCTTCCACAGGTGGACGGCTTAACGGCTGTCGGTCACGCGGAAGAAGCCGCCGGCTTGACTGGCGGACGATGTCCGATAGATTGGGGCGAATTGCGGGGCCATAGTGAAATGGGATCACGCCACCATGGCATGGTGGAGTTTGGGGTTCAAATCCCCATGGCTCCAATGGGTTTTCAGCGTAAAAACGAAGAAGCGCCCAAAACCCGTTGACATTCATCCCGTCACCGCGCTAAAAGCTTGCTCGACAAGGAGCAAGCAATGGCATTTATTCGAGCGAGAAGGGGAAGGCGACATCACGGTTAGGCGCCGGGGGTGATCCATCGTCGGGCTGGAACATCGTCAGGACGCGGCAGTCGGTCGGCTGCCGTCATTTCTCGGCCAGTTCCTTGAGCTGCGGCAGGAGATGCTTCCAGATGTTTGAGTAGCGTTTTTTCATGTCGGCGTCGATGAAACCGAAGCTGCGCTGGCCCAGACGCAGCAGGGTGGATTTGCCGCCAGCTTTGGGTTGCAGTTCGAAGATCAAGACGGTGGTGATGGGGAGGTGGGTCATGCCGAGCTGTCCTACAAGGCGCAGGAGCTTCCCCGGCTCGACGTAGGCGACCGTACCAAGGAATATGGTGTTGCCTTCCCAGGTTTTGGACAACCATCGCCCACCGGCAGTGGCGTCGAGGGTTTGCTTGGATGCTTTGCTGGGGTCGGGATCAAAACGGAACCATTTTTCGACGTTGATGAGCGAGGACCACACCTTTTTCGGCGGAGCCTGAATTGGCAGCTCCGTGATGGATTGAAAGCCAGTGGGTTTGAGCTTCAGCAGCTTTAATGGATTGGCAGCCATGATCGTCTCCTTCGGTTTGGATGGGCCTCGACGATATTGCCGAGGTTTTGACGATTCTACCGTGCCCCTGGCTCTGTACCAGCCTGCGTTCCGCTCTGATGGACTCAACGCATCGAGTCAGGGTTGCTTTCCTCTTTTGGTGGCATCGGTGGTATGCTCGCGTGCGGGTGGAAGGAGCAATCCATGAAAAATCTGATTCTCGCGGCGGCGATGATCTTCCTTGGGGCAGCGGCAACGGCTGTTCGGGCGGAGCCTCCGGCCACGCAGCCCGCCGGGGAACTGACCCTGGACCTCGGCAACGACGTGAGCATGAAGCTGGCGCTGATCCCTCCTGGCAAGTTCACCATGGGCAGCCCGGAGTCCGAAAAACGGGAGGTCGTGAAGGCGGTCGAAGCGGCGGGTATGGATGAGGATGCTGCGAAGAAATCGTTCGAGAATGAAGTCCAGCACGAGGTGACGATCAGCAAGCCCTTCTACATGGGGGTGACCCACGTGACCGTGGACCAGTTCGCGGCGTTCGTGAAGGACAGCGGCTACCAGACCGATGCCGAGAAGGATGGGTGGTCGATAGCCTATGAGATCAAGAACGGCAATCTCGACCTCAAACAGGTGAACGGTCGCTCGTGGCGCAACCCGAGTTTCGATCAAAAGGGCGATCATCCGGTGGTGCAGATAAGTTGGAACGACGCCCAGGCGTTCTGCAAATGGTTGTCGAAGAAGAGTGGCAAGACGGTGGGGCTACCGACCGAGGCCCAGTGGGAATACGCCTGCCGTGCGGGCACGACGACGGCGTATCCGTGGGGCGACAACCCTGATGATGGTAAAGGCTGGGCCAACTGTGCCGATCAGAGCCTCAAGAAGAAGTTACCCAACGCCCCGCCCGACTGGACGTTCTTTAGCTGGGACGACGGTTTCGTGTTCACCTCGCCCGTGGCCAGTTTCAAGCCGAATGCCTTCGGCCTCTACGATATGGTCGGCAATGCGTGGGAGTGGTGCCAAGACCGATATGGGGACTACGAGAAGGGCGCAGCCACCGACCCCACGGGAGCTGACACTGGTGGCCTCCGCGTGCTGCGCGGCGGTTGCTGGCGCGCCGATCCGGCGTTCTGCCGCTCGGCGTACCGCCGCTGGAACATTCCTGACGACCGGAGCGGCGGCGGCGGCTTCCGGGTGGTGGTGTTGGCGAGCGTGAACTGATTCTGCCTACTCTTTGCTCTTTGGCCTCTTACCTTTTATAGCTTCTGCCATGCCCACTCAGCCCATCGAATGCCTTGGCGTTATGCTTCGTCTTCTCGGCGTCGGAGCAGCATGCTGATCGTTCAGCCCTCCGAATGGAGAATCTCACCGCAGTTTTTGTTGCCGACGATGCGATCGTGCAAACTGCGCACCGGCTCTGTGCGGGTCATCCACCAACTGCCTTAGGTTCTGTCGGGGCATCGGCTTTTGGCGGCGGTTCGGCGGGCTTGATGTAACGGTAGTCGCCACGGCTGAAATACTTTTCCAGCCAGATGTACAACGTGATGAAGAGATAGCGGCTTCCCATTTCGCGGATTTTCAGTTTGGCGACGCCAGTGCGCCGGTTTCGCCAGGTGATGGGGATTCGGGTCCAGGTGAAGCCGCGCACGATGGCCTTCAACGGCAGTTCGACCGTGATGTTGAAATGGGGGGAGAGCAGGGGAGCGCATCCGTCGATGACCCGCCGGCGATAGGCTTTGAACGCGTTGGTGGTGTCGTTGAGTCCGATGTTGAAAATGACGCGGATGAAGAGGTTGGCCATCCGGTTCAGCACGTATTTCAGTGGCGGGTAGTCGATCGTTCCGCCTCCCTTGACGAACCGGCTGCCGAAGACGCAATCAACACCGCCGTTCAACTCGTTCCAATAGCGGACGACATCGCGGCAATCGTCGGATTCGTCGGCCATCATGATGACCACGGCGTCGCCCTTGTAGTGTTGCAGTCCGCATTGAATCGCGCGGCCGAAACCGTGCAGGCCGTTGTTCTGGACGGGGTTCAGGACTGGTATGTGCTGCGCCAAATCCCGTAGAATTTTCCAGGTTTCGTCGCGGCTACCGTCGTCCACGACGACGATTTCGTGGGGGACGTTGTGCAGCCGGAGTTCCAGGTTCAGGTGCTCGACGGTGGAGGCGATGCACGCTTGTTCATCGCAGGCGGGGATGACCACGGAGAGGAGTTTGAGCGGTTCGGGATCGGACATGCTGGGGCGGCCTCCAGTTCGGACGATTCACGCGCTGGACAGGTCCAGCCAGTCTGGCTTCTGCTCGGCAAAGAGAGCGATTTCTTCAAGGATTCTCTCCAGGCTGACGGTGGGCCGCCAGTTCCAGGCCTGGCGTATGCGGGCGCTGTCCAGGACGAGCCACGGGATATCATACTGCCGTCCCTCGGCCTGTGCCGCAACCGCGTGTCTGCCCCATCGCGCCTCGCACCATTGGGATAGATTCGCCAGGGAAATGGCGTTGTCCAAACCCCCGGCGAGGTTGAATATCCGATGTGGGGAGGGGGGCGAATCGGCGAGTTGTTTTCTGACGGCGTCCAATAGGTCGCGCGGGTGAAGGGCATCGCGGACTTGGTGTCCCTGGCCCCCAAAGCCGATGTATTTCAGGGGGCGTTTGGCCCGCCAGCTATGCAGCCAGAAGCTGAAGATTCCCTGCTCGGCGTGTCCAAACTGCCCCGCGCCGGCAAGGATGCCGCAGCGGTTGATCCAAACGGGAAACCCGAAGGCCTCGCCGTATTCCAGGGCGAGCGTTTCAGAGGCGAGTTTAGTAGCGCCGTATAGCGACACGGGGGCCGCGGTGGAAAATTCCTCGGCGACGCCGCGCGGGGAAAGACCGGGCGGGAGATTGCGACCGATGGCCGGAACGAAAGCGCCGTGGCTGGATTCGACCGGACATGCGGCCAAGGGGGGGATGGAATAGACCCGGCTGGTGCTCAGGAGAACGAAACCCGCTTTGTTGGCCTTGCAAAACTCCAGCATGTTGACAGTGCCCAGCAGGTTGTGTTCGACGACCTGCCGGCTGCTGCTGCGCCCGTCCAGCCCGGCCAGGACGCTGGGGTTGGCGGCGGCGTCAATCACCACATCCGCCGCGGGCAGCGCCTCAAAATCGCTGGCCATGCGGATGTCTCCATGGAAGACGCGCACGCCCAGCTTTTTCAGTGCCTCGCGGTTGGTCTGGCTTCCGTTGCGGATCAGGTTGTCGACGCCCATGATAGAAATGGAGGGATCGGACTCCCGCCAGAGCCGGGCCAAGGCGCTGCCTACGAAACCGCAGATTCCGGTAATTAGGATTTTCAAGGATTCGCTCCTTAGTCACCGGCGGCACGGCTCGGTCAGCCGGGCTCGCCACTGACCGACGATTTCGCGGATCGTATCGGTCAGGGAATGCGTCAGCGTCCATTGGGGATAGTGGGACTTCATTTTACGAAGGTCGCTGTAATAGCAAATATGATCGCCCACTCGCGGCTGATCCAGGTAAACGTGTTCCTGCTTGCAGCCCGTGATCGAGGCGACCAGGTCGAACGCTTCCAAGATCGAGCAGGAATGGTCCTTGCCGCCGCCAAGATTGTAGACTTCCCCGCAACGCGGGTTTTTCGCGATCTGATAGATGAATTCCGCGACGTCGGCAGAGTGGATGTTATCGCGGACCTGTTTTCCCTTGTAGCCAAATACAGTGTAGGGGCGTTTTTCCAGATTGCAGCGGATCAGGTAACTGAGGAAGCCGTGGAGTTCCACGCCTGTATGATTTGGTCCGGTCAGGCAGCCGCCGCGCAGGCAGCAGGTGGGCATCTGGAAATAGCGACCATATTCCTGGACCATGACGTCGCTGGCGACCTTGGAGGCGCCGAAGAGGGAATGCAGCGATTGGTCGATCGAAAACGTCTCCGGGATGCCATGTTCAAAGGCCGGGTCGGCGTAGTCCCAACGCGTGGGAAGCTCCCGCAGGGCGATGGTGTTGGGGCGATCCCCGTAGACCTTGTTGGTCGAGAGATGAATGAAAGGAGACTGCGGACATCCTTCGCGGGCCGCCTGGAGGAGGTTCAGAGTTCCCACGGCGTTGGTGTCGAAATCGTCGAACGGGATCGAGGCGGCCCGGTCGTGGGAGGGCTGGGCGGCGGTATGGACGATGACATCCGGCGCAAGTGTTTTGACGAGTTTCAGGACTTCGGGACGATTGCGGATGTCCAGCTCGTGATGCTCAAAGCGAGCCAATTCCTTCTGCAATCGCCGCTGATTCCAACGCGTGTCTCCCATGGGGCCGAAGAAAATCGCCCGCTGGTTGTTGTCCAATCCATGAACGTGATACCCCCTGGCGTGGAACAAAACGCAGATTTCAGACCCGATCAGCCCCGACGACCCTGACACGAGGACTCTTGCCATATTACGCCAACCTACACTTGGTGCGCGATCTTAACTCTTATTTGCCAGGTGGCATAGCGTGCCGTCGCTAAAAAGGTACGCTCCCGCCGGGATAATTTCGGATCTTGCGTATCCTCTCCACTCTGTTTGGCCGTTGCGCGTGGCGCTGATCGCGCCAAAGCCGATGATTTTGCCGGAGCCGTCCACGAGAACGATCTGCGGCTCCTTATCGCTTTGGACCGGGTGATTGACCCAACCGAGAACGATTTGGTATTGCCCCAGTTGATCGGAATGGATTTGCGATCCCGTTATTGCACCGGGGCAGGATGTATCGGCCAACGGCAGGCGCCGGATGTTCCGGCCCATCCATGCCGCCGGCGCGTCATGAAAAACCGACCAATTATTTCGGCGAAGGAGCTCAGCCTGAGCTCGCATGAAAGGGTGGGTTCCCGGATTGGACTCGTTCCACTGGTTGACGCCGCCCCACGCCCCCATGTCATAGACCCCCGCCGCGATTGCCGCCGCAGAGTCATTCAACGCCGCATCCCGAGACTTCAACCCGTCCATTCGGGTTGGAATCTCCATGCACAGCACCACCGCGGCGCCAATAGCCAGCGCGCCGAGCAGTTGCCACGCTCGCGGTGTCTTCCAGCACGCACCGATAGACAACAGCAGATTCGCCCAATATAGGACGCGCAAAATATTGTAGTGCTCTGTGTATGCATGATCGATTCCGAACGGGTACCGGCCCGCGGCAACCAGGGCGGCGGAACTCAGGAAAAACATCCCGCAAACCAACGAAAAAACGGCCAATTCCTCGCATGACCCGGAACGGGAACGCCGGACGTAAACAAACGCATTGAAAGCCAGCACCACCACGGACGCCAATCCAAGAGCGAAGACGAGCGGCTGAAGCGTTGGCGCGTCGGAAAGAGTCACCGCTTGTGGAACGATACATCCGAGAAACAGGAAGAAGAACTTGGCGACGCCCCAAGGCGAGGTAGTAATTGTTTTGATCGCATTTCCCTGGGCCGTGTTACCGTGCAAAAACAATGCGGCCGCAATCACCGCCCCCGCGGCGATCCATGCTATTTCGCGCCGGCGCAGCCGCAAGCCCACAGCCTCCACGATGAGCAGAAATGAAACCAGCAGCCCGTTGGCGGAAGTGAACGTGGCAAAAACGGCGAAAGCGACGGCGAATGATAATGTAAGGTATCGAGCGCGAGTCGCCGGACCTTTGCTTGCACCCAAGGCCAGCAGGAAAAACGCCACGCCGGCAAATAGATTGACCCCAACGTTCTGGACGTGCATTCCCCATAGAAGCACACCAATCGTCAACGGCGAAATCGCAAAACAAATCACCATCGCCGCCGCGAGGGCACGATGCGTCCAGCTCGCGAAACGATCAAGCCCAACCGCGGCCCAATACAGGCCGCCAATGGCCAGGAGCATCATCGCGGTCACGACAAATTCCGCGATGTTTCTGCCCCCCAGCAAGCAAAGATCGGCCAGGAACACCAGCTTCGAAAGGACGATCCGATGCTCACTGTGGACGTCAAACAGGGTACGCCAAACGTACGAAGGCTCGAGAAATCCCCACTGATCAAACAGCGGCAGCGGAGACAGGCTAGGATATGCGACGACAATTGTAGACGCCGCGATCACCGCGGCCAGGACCATCAGGATCATGGCTGCAATCACGTCGGCAGATCGCGATTTCCCGACGGTGGACGCCTGTTTCGGCGGTGGTGGCGTTGGCTGCGGGCTGGCACGGAAAAGTGGCTTGAAAAAGCTCAAGGCTCAGTTTGAGTACGTGGCGACAATCGAACTGTCAATCATAGTACCCGAATGCGACGCTAAATGAAATGGCGTCCGCTTCGTGCCTGCAACACAGATATCGCACGTTTTCATGTTGGAGAATCTTCAGCTCTACCGGAGGCCCCCGGGCCTCGCCGACCAGATCGCCGCATGGACGCGAACGTTCCCGCGCCGCCATTACCCTGGGGTCGATCATCCGAACCACCAATGACGCCTCAGGCGTTGCCTCCGCGGCGGATGGCGCGGATTAGCGGTGAATGCATCCGCATCATCGAATCCATCCGCATCGTCCGCGATATCCACGCTTGAATCCGCTCGTCTTTACAGAACTTTCACAAAATCGTTTCCCTTCGCATGCGCGATGCTCACACTTCTCAGTTCAAATCGTAGCAAGTCGTTGGAAGGGGGCCGGCGCGTCGCCGGCCGAGCCGGCGTTAGAATTTTTGAATCCTTATCCAAACGTGGGGATGAACGCTAACGCCCGGCGTTGAGAATATTCAAGTCATGAGCCTCGGCTGCCGGATCGGTCAGGGCCGATCGGCGGCGGACGGGTGTTTCGTTCAATGAGGCAAGGGCAACGCGGCCGGGATAGCCGCGCAGGTAAGGAGCAATCATGCATCGGACGCGGTCCAAGGGCTTCACTCTCGTCGAACTTCTTGTTGTTATTGGGATTATCGCAGTTCTAATTGGCATTCTATTGCCGGCGCTCAGCCGGGCGCGCGAGGCGGCCAACCAGGTCAAATGCGCGAGCAATCTCCGAACTATCGGGCAGGGATTGGCACAATATCTGGTCGATTACAACCAGCGTTATCCCGTGTCCTACTCCTATTACGGCATGCAATTAAACGTCAGCGCCGGGCAGGAAACCCCAGCGGTTGCAACCCAAGGATACATTCACTGGTCAAGTTTCCTCTACAGCCGAAGGGATTTGGGAGGCAATTATCCCGGCAATTTCATGTCCACCTCGGGGTGGGAAGCCTTCCAATGCCCAACCATGAACAACGGCGGCCTGCCTGCTGCCGAACCCGGTTATAGCAACATGGAGCCAGGCCAGATTTATGATCCGGCAAGCGCTTCATCACCTGGTCCTTCGCAATTACCCGATTACCAAGCCCCGCGAATGGCTTACACCGCCAATGAAGCAATCATGGGCCGCAACAAATTCATTCCGGGTTTTACAACAACTCCAGTACCTAATATTCGAACCTACCAGTGGGTTCCCGCCGCCCAAATCAAACACAGTGCTTCGACGATCCTTGTCACGGAATTCAACCCGGATTGGAACGTGGTGAACGACTCTTCCGATGCCAATCAAGGGGTTCTTGTTTGTAAGAGCCATCGACCAGTCTGTCCATACATCCTGACCACCGTGCAGGCGCCATCCCATGGAGTGGGCGGCGTGGGAGCATACAAAGTCGATGAAGCTCCTCTACACCAGCTTGCGGGTAACTCGCCGTGTCTGATGCGGGTCACCAAAGACATGTTGACGCCATATCCTCACTTGGGCAACCCAGCGCCTGGAATGACGGGCAGCAGCTTGGACTGGGTAGGGCGGGTTCACGGTTCCTTTAAGCTTGACGGTTCAGGCTGGGATACACGCACCACCAACTTCCTTTATTGCGATGGACATGTTGAGAACAAGAATATCGCCGACACGCTGAACCCATGGGAATGGGGCGACGAAATGTACAGCCTGAATCCCGGATCGGATATTTCGGTTAACGCCAACGGGTCGTGATTCTGTTGGAATTGGATCGGACTTGAACAAATACCGTGCGCGACATCAGGGCGCACTGACGAGTTGACAATAAACCCAGGGGGCGTTTGGCCCCTCGGAATAACCTGTGTGGTCTGCTCCATCGTAGGAGCGGCATACCAACTTATTCTCGTCCCCTTTTTAGGGGACGTCAAGAAAGGGAGAAGGAGTCATGCAATCCATCCGCAAAGATAAACGGCATTTCAAGATTACGGCCGCCGTCTCGGCCGCCTCGCTCGCGCTGGTTTCCAGCGCCATGGGGCAAACGGTCGTTTCGGTTTCCGGTTCGACGGCTCTGAAGAACTGGCTGGTTAAGAGCACTACCACGTTCACCGATGTTCAGCCATACGAATCCGGTGTGCCCTCGGACCCTGGATACATCACCATCGATGGAGCCACCTATCCGAGCACGACAACTTATACCCTCGGCCCAAGCGGAGGGAGCACGTATTGGGCCGGTAACGGCGGTAGTGGCACTTCGTTCCAGTTGGCGCCAATTAACGGCGCGGCAGGGGTTAACAGCAGCACGGCCAATGCCCTCACCTTCGAATATCACGAATCCGGTTCCGTCGAGGGTATCCTCGAACTGGCCAACGATCAGCTATATACCAACACCAATCTCGCCAATTCGATTGCCTACGTAACGGAGAACGTTGACCGTAATCCGGATAGCGGCAACGCGGTCTGGGTGAACTACAACCCAATGGGCGCCAGCGGCCAAGCCACGGCCACCACCAATACCTGGAACGCCACGACCGGCGCCTCGGCGAATGGCTATACTCTGGGGAACTTCTATGCGCCGGGTGTCGGACAAGGCACGGTGGGTCAAAACGGAGTGACGACGGTTTGGACGCCCGGCAGCGCCAGCAACCCGACTCCAACATTCAACTTGGCGGGGGTCAACGTTAACAACGTCGGCAGTACCACCGTTCAAAACGCCGTTCAGGCCGCGATGTCCGACGCCATTCCTCAGCAGGTCTTCCAGAACACCTACGGCAGTTACAGCTACTCGTATAAGGATACAAGCGGCACTTCTCACACCGCGACCGGAGCGAACAACTCCACCTTCAACAGCAATCCTCTGGACCAGGGCTACGGTCAGGGAAATCCCAACCTACAGCAGGCGGCGACCGTTGGCACCGCCGGATCCAGCATTTCCTATCAAACCCCAAGCGTGCTGGACGTCTCTGCCACGGCCACGAACCCGCGAACGGGCAATGTCTATGGCTCTGGCACTTGGACCAACGCGTCTGACGGCGGGATCGGTAATCTCAACACCCAGCTCACCGCTGTTACGGCTACGGTTTTCGTCGCCAACCCTGGTACCGGTCTGACGCAGGTGGATCGCACCGACGCCGATTGGCTCGAGACCTCAAGCCGTCTGGCCAATGGAGCCGGCTTCAATATGACCACCCGTGACGTTAACTCCGGCACGCGCAACGTCGCCGCACTCGACACTGGGGTCGACCCGACCTATGCGGTCGGCAAAGACGATAACGGCAACGGCAACCTTGCCTCCGGCGCATACGGCCAAGCCTCTATCGGTTCGTCCCTCCGTTTCTCCAACAAGACCGCCGGCGGCGCTCAACTGCGTCCCACCGTGGAGGATAACCGCATGGCTGTCGGCACCCTCTCCATTAACGACGCCAGCGGCAGCGCCACTAATGCCAAAGCCAATCCCATTCGCGCCTTGAACTATAGCGACAGCGTTAATGGCACCGCTCCCTACGTCCAGGCCAGCTACGCCACGGTCAGCAATGGCACCTATGTCATCTACCAGAACGAACAGATCGTGACTCTGAAAGATATGACCAGTGCCGCCACCTATACCGCCAGCACGGTGACGACGGACCCCAACACCGGCGCACAGATTCTGTCCGGCTCGATCCAAGGCGATCCCACCGGCTCTGTCCTTGCCCTTATCAACAACACCGAGAATTCGGTCTCTACCGCGCCCGGGGCGCTGCATCCGCTCAATCCGGCCGACGGCCTACTCCAACAGGGCTACCTGATTCCGTCCCTGATGCAAGTTTCGAAGCAGTTCAACGGCCAGGGTCTCAGCAACTCCACGGCTGGCGCAATCGACACCGGCAGCATCACCAGCTCATCCAATCTCGTCGCCAACGGCGGAAACTTTAATCAAACCCTGTACAACAGCTACATCACCTCCGGCTACCAAAGCGCCATGACCGTTGGTGATCCCACTACGGTCTTTGCGGGTTCCAGCAGCAGCTATTATGGCGGCAACACCAACGTCGCCACACCCGCCGCCGGCGTTTTCAACGGCAACATTCCCATTACCGACCAGACAGGCTTCGATGGCGTCGCGAATCATGGCGGCAACTGGATGTTCGGGAATTTCAACCAGAACGGCGTCCGTGACTACAGCGCCGTGCAAACGGCCCTTCCCGCCCTCCGTGCTCTCATCAGCGCCGATCAGGGCGTTGGCGCCAGCGTCCCGGGCAGCGCGTTGACCGCCGCTACCGACGGAATCTCGGGCGGCACCAATGGCGTCAGCAACAGTACCAACATCACTGTCACCGGCGTCGCCGCGCTGAACGCTATGAACAGCGGTGCCGGTGCCACCAAGGGCGATCTGATCACCATGGGCGACTACAACGGCGACGGACACTTCAACGGCGCTGACCTGGTCGCCATGGCGGAGAATTGTGCTCTGGCCGATTCGGCTGGCGGGACCAGCCTCTCAACCAAAACCGTCGAAAATGGCGTTTTGGTGAAGAACGCTGCCATGGATTACTTCAACACCAACGTGGTCCAAGTCGCCAATGGCGCCAACGCCGTTGATACGTACATCCGCCAGACCGGCGCCGCAGTTTTGGAAGCCGCGAGTATGCCCGCAGGCGCCTTCGCCCCCCCGACCGGCACCCCGGCCATTGATCCTGTTTCCGGCTTAAAGGAATTCACCTTCGATCCCAACGGCGTCAACACCTTCAACAAGAGCGACGTCAATTCCGACGGCACTGTCGACTTCAATGACGCGGTCCTGGTCGACAACGCCAACGGGCAGGACTACAGCAACCTTGGTGATCAGGTCTCCGCTACCCAATTGGCGCCCGCCTATTCGGGGTTCAGCACCACCACCATCCCGATCAACCTGACCATGCTTAAGCAGAGCGATACCGACGGCACCGTGATTGATTCCAACGACGTGTCGGTCGTAAACAGTCAGTTGACCGGCTCCGGTACCACCAATTGGTATAGCTACAACCTTCACAAGACGGGCACCAATACTATCAACTACGCCCGCACCGGCGGCGCGGTGAACGTCTATCCCAATGCCAGCTTCCAGATCTCCGGCGGAGCGGTCGTCATCGGCACCGGCGCGATCGATCCGTTCAGCGGCACCGGCGCCACCGCCGGCAACCACGTCGCCGTCACCGTCGATTCCGGAGCAAAACTCCAATTCGCCACCAACTCGGCGGTAGGCGCCACTATGGCGGGACTGACGGTCGATCTGGCTTCCGGCAGTCAGGTGGACCTTACCAACAACCACATATTCATCGATTATGGCTCCAGCGATCCGATCGCGGCGATAACCGGGTACATCAAGTCCGGCTTCAACGGCGGCCACTGGAACGGCCCGGGCATCATGTCCACGGCGGCGCAAACAACCACCAACGGCCTGTCCTATGGGCTGGGCTATGCCGACGGCAAAGATGGCGTGGTCTCCGGCCTGTCCTCAGGTCAGATCGAGGTGAAGTACACGCTGCTGGGCGACGCCAATCTGGACGGCATAGTCAACGCCGCCGACTTCACCATTCTGGCGGCGAACTTCAACCAGCCGGTCACCGGCTGGGACCAGGGGGATTTCAACTACGACGGACTGGTGAACGCCGCCGACTTCACCGACCTGGCGGCGAACTTCAACCAGAGCGACAGCGGCGCCAACTCGGCCGGCGACGTCGCGGCCTTGGACGCCTTTGCCGCGGCAAATGGAATGTCCGTACCGACGCCCGTCAGCGTGCCCGAACCGGCCTGCGTGTCGGTCCTGGCTGCTGCCGGACTCGGTCTCCTCGGCCGCCGGCGAAGAAAGTAAGTCCGGTTTGTGAAATCGAACGCCAAGGCGCACGGCCCCCGGAGCACCCCGTTCCGGGGGTCGCTCATTTCCCTGCCGCGGACTAAAGGGGACATTCAAGATTTCCGGGCTCACCGCGGTTCTTCGTAGATCTGCGGGTCATCGACGTGGCCGACCGGCTTTACCATCGCTCGCCCAGTGGGCCAGTGGAGCGCAAACAGCAGTAGCGCCAGTAACGCGGGAATCAGATTTGGCATAAACGAGCCGGTCACCAGGCATCCGATCAGGCTGAAAGTTCCTCCCAAGGCCATCGCCAGCCCGATGGAGATCGTTGCGAAAATATATTTACGCGGTTCCACGGGTCGCCCCAGCCAATAGTCCTTGAAGAGGCGCCCGCGCCAAAAAAATGATGCGGGCAGAACGAGGATGAGATAAGCCATCGCGGCCACGAACCATTTCTCGGCGCCGGCGTGCGGGTGGCCGACATTTCCCGTGGCCAGGCGCCAGATGAGCCATTGGAGAAGCATGAACGGCGCGGCCAGCAAAATCGCCCACCAAAGCCAGGCCCTTCGCAGCGCTTTCGGCACTGACAAAGTTGATCGGGAAGGCATTGCACCGTTCGGAATTATGACGTTTGTCATGTTTCATCTCCTGATCGGGATTCAAGTCCAATATCGTGCTCCGAAGCGAGCGTGAAAATCGGGGGATGCCCGGCTTTTCAAGTAGGAGAATTCTCTGATATGGTGAGGGCCAGTTCCGTGACCTCGATTCTTCCGCAGGAGAGCCACATGAGTGCAGATTCGCCGTCGTTAAATGAGATCATTTTTGGGGACCTGGAGCGCGAATTGGCCGTGACCCGCAAGGTCTTGCAACGGCTGCCCGAGGAGAAATTCGCGTGGAAGCCGCATGAGAAATCGATGAATCTCGGTCGGCTGGCGATGCACGTGGCAACATTGCCGCAGTGGGCGCGAGGGGCGATTGCCGACGAGGGGCTGGACATGGCGACGGCTCCTCGGCCGCGGACCGACCCGAGTGATCGGAAGGATTTGCTGGAGACTTTCGATCAGAGCGCCGCCGCGCTGCGCGAAGCGGTGGGGCGGTTCGATGCGGCGGCCATCGGCAATCCCTGGACCGTGCGCAATGGACAGCATGTCATGACGACCCAACCGCGCTCCTTCGTCTACCGCGTCTGGTGTTTGAATCACATGATTCATCATCGCGGGCAACTGTGTTTGTATTTGCGGCTGCTGAATGTTCCGGTTCCCACGGTCTATTTCAACTCCGCCGACGATCCAACCTGGGTCTTCGAGTGATGGTGCCAACCGGCTCCCCCGGATGATCTCGCATTGCCGATAATGGAAATGCCGTGGAGCATGAGATTGCCACAACATCGCGCCCGGAGGGCCGGTCCTCGGAAATGGGGTCCATCGACTCGCCGCTTTCGCGCCCGCACGTCCCGGCCCTGGATGGCATGCGAGGGTTGGCCATTCTGGCCATCATGGTGCTGCATTTCGGCGACCTATGCGGTCGGGCCACGGCGGCGCAGCGGGCCTGGCATGTCGGCATCTCGCCCCTTTGGATGGGCGTCGATTTGTTCTTCGTTCTCTCGGGCTTTCTCATCACGCGCATTTTGTTGGCCGCCAAGGGCAAGCCGCGCTTTTTCTTCAATTTCTACGGCCGGCGAACCGTTCGGATATTTCCGTTGTATTACGGCGTGCTGTTTGGGATTTTCGTGCTCCTGCCGCTGATTCGCCCCGACCGCCCGGCCCCGGAGCTTCGTGCCCAGCAGGTCTGGTTCTGGACCTATCTCAGCAACTTCCGCATGGCCTGGACCGGCCGGCTATGGGCCACCAATGTGGTCCGCGTCAACCATTTCTGGTCGCTGGCCGTTGAGGAACAGTTTTATCTGGTGTGGCCGACGCTGGTGTATCTGATGGATCGGCGCGCGCTGGGGCGGATGTGCCTGGCGATCATCGCCGCGGCGCCGGTCGCGCGGGCCGTGGCGATTCTCGGATTTCAGGTCGATTGGGCCGTGGTCTTCGGTACGACGCCGTTTCGCATGGACACGCTTTGTTACGGCGCCCTGATTGCCGTTTTGGCGCAGGATCCCAAGGCCCTGGAGCGCGTTCGGCGCTGGGCGCCGTCGGTGGTGGTGCTGTGCCTAGCCGCTTTGGCGTGTCTGTTTGCCGCGCGGGGCGGCCTCGACAGCGGACAGCGCACGATTCAAATCAGCGCCTACACGCTGACCGGCCCGCTCTTCGCCGGATTGATCCTTTGGACCCTGGCCAGACCCGGGCCGACACGCCTCTCTTGGGCCTTCGAGGCTCGCTGGCTGAGGTTCCTCGGAAAGTACAGTTATGGGTTGTACGTCTTTCACTATCTTTTGTTGCCTCAGTATCAGCACGTCTTCAGTCTCATCGATCCGCGCGCTTCCAGCGAATTGGGAATTGTCCAAACGCTGGCCTTCGAGGCGCTGGGGATGGGTTGCTCCGTGGCGATCGCCATCCTCAGCTATCACCTCTACGAAGCGCAGTTTCTAAAGATCAAAAGGTATTTCAGCCCGCGCGACCGCAGAGAAATCCCCTCGCCCGTCGGTGCTTCCGGGCCTCTGGCGGCCAGGTCCGAATAACTGCATCAATTCGACTCCGGTGGAAAGCCGCCCGATGGATCCGACCAGGTCAACCTTATCGGACTGTCCAAGCCGCTGGTCAGGGTGGAATGAGACTCATAAGCCGCCCATCTCTCATATACGCCATATTCTAATTAAACGGCAGTTTTGCTCCGATTGGTGTTGAGAAGGCCTCCGACGATTTCCTGATGAGGGCCAATCAGAGGAGCGTACATGAATTATCTACCGATGCGGAGGAAATCCGGGGTGCTCCAGACGTTGCTGATCGCGGCAATCGCGGTGACGTTGCCGGCGCAGGCGCGCGCCTCCGCGACCACGATGCCCACGACCACTACCGGGCCAAGCGAGACCTTTCGGCCCAGTTCCGTCGGCGGCAACGATCTGACGGGGCTTAGCCTCGAAGACCTGATGAACGTCGAGGTCACCAGCGTGGCCAAGGAGCCGCAGAGGATCGCCGACGCGCCCGCGGCCGTCACCGTCATCGGGCAGGATGACATTCAGCGATCCGCCCTCGGCAGCATCCCGGATTTGCTTCGCCTGGTGCCCGGGATGGATGTCGCCCAAATCGACGCGGACCACTGGGCCATCAGCGCGCGCGGAGTCAACGGCTTTCTTGCCGATGATCTTCTCGTTCTAATGGACGGCCGATCCCTTTACACGCCCTTTTTTGGCGGGGTGACCTGGAATTCGGTCAACTATCCCCTGATGGATCTCGACCGCATTGAGGTCATTCGCGGTCCGGGCTCAACCCTGTGGGGTTCAAACGCGGTCAACGGCGTCGTCAACATCATCACCAAATCGTCCAGGGATACGCAGGGCGCCTTGTTCGATGTGACCGGCGGAACCCAGTTCGACATCGGAAACGTCCGCTACGGCGGCCAAATTGACGACAACACCTTCTTCCGGGTTTATTCCCAATACCAGTACACCGGCAATGGCGAGCAGCCCGACCACAATCCCCCGCACGATGAGTGGCAGGGGATGCAAAGCGGGTTCCGAATGGATCGGTACACTTCCCCGCAGGACACGTTGACCGTTCAAGGCGACGTTTACGAGCAGAATTTGAAGGAAACGACCACGGCTCTGCCGGTGGTCGAGGACGCGCCGTTTTACGAAAATGGCGGCGACGTGCTTGGACGCTGGACGCATACGGAATCCGATCGAGCCGACACTTCGCTACAGGCGTATTACGATCGTCAGGTTTTGACCGACCAGCCCGTGGGATACGAGCAGGACACCTTTGACGTTCAGTTTCAAAATCGCTTTCCTCTTGGCGCGATGCAGGACGTTACCTGGGGACTTGGGGCTCGCGACTATTTGGAACGGGCGGTGAACGGTCCGTTTGTCACCGCCGCTCCCCACAACACAAACGAATACGTTTACAACGGATTCGTGCAGGACCAGGTTTCGATCGTACCGAACCGGTTGCAATGGACTCTAGGTACGAAACTGGAATGCAACAACATCACGAATCTGGAAGTCGAGCCAAGCACCCGGCTCCTCTGGACGCCCGACGACCGAAATTCAATTTGGGGGGCCGTTTCACGCTCCGTGCGCGTCCCGTCGATTTATGAGAACAGCTATGTGGTAGGCGGAACATTCGGCACCGATGACCCCCGCGCGGAAACTACCTATTCGTACGAAATCGGATACAAAGTCCAGCCAATCAAACCGCTGACCCTGGACGTCACCGGTTTCTATAACGCCTATACCGGTCTGATCGAGACCGTGCCCAATGTTCTGGTTCCAGGGGAACTGGATTACGCCAACGCCGTGGACGCGAGCAGTTACGGTGCGGAGGTATCCGCGAACTGGCAGGTCACGGATCGATGCCGGCTGGCAGCGAGTTATACCTGCCTCGCGGGTCACGCCCAGGCGGAATCGAATTCGCCCGGCGACGTCTTCATGCCGGCCTACCTGGCACAACTCGTCGTGGGAAGCAGCCCGCAAAATCAGTTCCAGGTCCACTGCTACCTGGATTTGCTCAAAAACCTGCAACTCAATACCTCGCTCTATTATGTTGATGCGCTCTCATACATCAACGCGATTTCAACCGGCGGGAGTTTCCAGAGTGTTCCGAGTTATTTCCGCCTGGACGCGAATCTTCGCTGGCAGGTGAGGCAAAATATGGCCCTGACGGTCGGCGTGCAGAATCTCCTTCAGAGCCGTCATTACGAATCCGGTGAGATCGACTCCAACACGGCGCTGCCCACGGAAGTGCCGCGGACGTTCTTCGCCGAGTGGTCAATGGCGTTTTGAAATCGGCGCGCCAGGACGCGCCGGCCGCTTTGTTCGATAGGCAAACGTATGTGCAGTCGAGCATGCGCATTTAGAGTCGGAATGGTCATCGCGGTCGTTACCGCGACGTTGCCATGCCGGGCGGATGCCCCGACGCGGGAATATCAGGTGAAAGCGGCTTTTGTGTACAACTTCACGCAGTTTGTCGAATGGCCCGATTCCGCCTTTGCTTCAAAGGACTCTCCGTTCGTTGTTGCCACGGTCGGCGCCGATCCATTCAACGGGGCGCTGGAACAGGCCATGGCGGCCAAATCCGTGGCCGATCGCTCCGTGACCGTTGAGCATTTCGCCTCGGTCGACAGCGTCGGACCGTGCCAGCTCCTGTTCGTCCCGGCCTCGCAGGACTCATCGGCGAAGGCGCTGTGTGACAAACTCGACGGCAAGCCGGTCCTGACCATCGGGGAGAGCGACGAATTTCTCCCGGCCGGCGGCGGCGTCCGCTTCTTCTTCGAGGACAATCGAATACGTTTTGAGATCAATCTCGACCCCATCGCCGCCGATGGCCTCAAGGTCAGCGCCAAGCTCATGAAACTCGCCAGGATTTACAGGAAATGAAAACGCAACAAAACTCCTTTTCCATGTTCAAAACTGTGAAGACGAAACTGCTGGCGATGAGCCTGGTTTCGGCGGGCGCGGCGCTGCTGGGCGCCGGGGCGGTCCTGGCGGTGTTCAACTATCGCCAGATCCGCCACGCGCTGGTCACCGACACCCAGACCTACGCCAACATCGTCGCGCAGAACACGACCGCCGCGCTCTCTTTTGGCGACGCCAACGACGCCGCACAGACCCTGGCATCGCTTCGCGCCGAACCGCACGTCGTCGCCGCCGCCATCTATGACCGCTCCGGGAAAAAGCTGGCCGTCTTTTTCCGCGACGCCGTCGTGCCCCTGCCGCCATTCACGCCGCTGCAACGCGGCGAATACCTGTTCGGCGACGATTCGCTGGTCGTCACCAGCCCCGTGGAGTTGAACGGACGCCTGCTCGGTTGGGTGTACGTGCAGTCCGACCTTGGCCAGTTGTCCGAGTGCACGCGCGGCTCCGCGATCGTCTTCGGCACCGTGATGCTCAGCGCCATGGCGCTGGCGCTGGGGCTTTCTCGCCGGCTTTCACGCTTCATCGTGGGGCCTGTCGAACATCTCAGCAAGACCGCTCAGACCATCACCGACGACCGCAATTACCGGGTCCGCGCCACGAAGACCACCGACGATGAATTGGGACGGCTCGTCGATTGCTTCAACGCCATGCTCGAGCAGATCGAGCAGCGGGATGCACAATTGAATCTCCACCGGCACCATCTGGAAGAGCTGGTGGCGGCCCGCACGGCCGAGCTTTGCGCCGCCAAGGACAAGGCCGAGGAGGCCAGCCGCGCCAAGACCGCTTTCCTGGCCAACATGAGCCACGAAATCCGCACCCCCATGACCGCGATCCTCGGCTATTCCGACCTGATGCTCTCGCCCGTGCAGACCATGTCCGATCGGGTGAACTGCCTCCAGGTCGTGCGGCGCAATGCCCGCCATCTCATGGACCTCATCAACGACATTCTCGACATCAGCAAGATTGAAGCCGAGAAGTTAACGGTCGACAGAATCCCTTGCGACGTGGCCAGGCTCGCGGTCGACGTGGTCTCGATGCTGCGTGTCCGGGCGATTGCCAAGCAGATTAACCTGAAGGTGGAATTTGCCGGCGACATTCCCGAGATCGTCCGGACCGACCAATTACGCTTCAAACAGGTCTTGATGAACCTGACCGGCAATGCCATCAAGTTCACCGAGCAGGGCGAAGTGTGCATCACGGTTTCGGTGGAAAAGACCTCCTCCGGCTCAAGCTGTGTCAAGGCCGAGGTGAGCGACACCGGCATCGGAATGACGCGGGAACAGATCGGCCGTCTGTTCCAGCCGTTTGTTCAGGCGGATGAGTCGATGACCCGCAGGTACGGCGGATCGGGGCTGGGATTGGTCATCAGCAAACGGCTGGCGACATTGATGGGCGGCGACCTCTTCATTCAGTCGGAGCTTGGACGCGGCAGCAAGTTCACCCTGGTCGTTGACGGCGGACCGCTGGATGGCGTGCCCATGCGTCGCGGCCTTACCGAATCGATGCTCGCCGTTCTCGCCTCGCCGACGCAACCCGATGAGATCGCCCTTCATGGCCGGATTCTGCTGGCCGAGGACGGAATCGACAATCAGCATCTGATCACAATGCACTTGACGATGGCCGGCGCAGAGGTCGTCGTGGTTCCCAACGGACAGGAGGCCGTCGAACGCGTCAAAGCCGAAACGTTCGACATGGTGCTGATGGACATGCAGATGCCCGTGCTGGATGGATATCAGGCCACGGCGCAACTCCGCCGTCTTGGATACAAGCTTCCGATCATCGCTCTGACGGCTCACGCCATGAGCGGTGATCGCGCCAAATGCCTGGACGTCGGCTGCACCGACTATCTCACCAAACCAATCGACAAGGAGGTCCTGCTGCGGTCCGTGAATGGGTACATGAAACAGTCCGGCGATGACCAGCGGCACGCGGCGACGGCTGCGGCGCCACCGCAGCCCAGCAAGTCCCCAAAAACGATTGAAGAATTACGCCCCGTGAACGCCGACTCAGCCAACGCCGCGATGCAGCACGCCGTCCTCGGATTTGTGTCGCGCCTTCCCGCTCGCGTCAACTCGCTGGCGTCGCTCTCGGCAAGCCGGGAAATGGACGAACTCCGGCGGCTTCTCCACCAACTGAAGGGCGCCGGCGCGGGCTATGGCTTCCCAAAAATCACCGAAGTCGCCGCCAAGGCGGAATCCCTTATCAAGGCGACCGCCGAGGCTGAAGCAGTCCAGATCGCAGTCAATGAATTGATCGACCTAATCCGTGGCGTCGAGGGCTACGACGCGAACCGAGAGAATGATGTCCAATCAAAAATTGCTCATAGTTGACGACTCGGAAGATATTCAGGAGCTCGTGCGGGTCTGGCTGGCGCGGGAACCACTGGATTTCATTTCCTGCGCCGATGGCCGGGACGCCCAGGCCACCGCCGCCGAACTGCGTCCCGACCTCATTCTTCTGGACGTGGATCTTCCCGGCGCCGACGGGTTTGAGGTATGCAAGCGATTGAAGTCCGATCCGGCGACCGCGGATATCCCCATCGTCTTCCTCACCGGCGCTTCTTCCACCGAAGAGAAGCTTCGCGGATTGGAGATGGGCGCCACCGATTACATCACCAAGCCGTTCGATCCGGCGGAACTCCGCGCCCGCGTCCGCTCCTCCCTTCATACCAGGAACCTGATCGACTTGCTGGCGCAGAAGGAGGAGCGGTTCCGCGTCCTGGCGGAAAACTCCTCCGACGTGATTTCCCGCCAGACGCTTGACGGCACCTTCCTATACGTGTCGCCCGCCTCGATTGCCATTCTTGGATATGCCCCCGAGGAGATCGTCGGTCTCAAGCTGGGCGGGTTCGTGCATCCCGATGACAAGCAGGCCGTCGAGACCTGCTATGCCGCGGCACGCTCGGTGGGCGAAACCGGGCAGATCGAGTTCCGGTTCCGCCGCGCCGATGGAAAATATATCTGGCTGGAGTCCACCTGCCGGAGGGCTTTGCATCCCGCCGGCGGAAGCGCCGGGGAGGTTTACGCCTCCGCGCGCGACGTCACCTTGCGCAAGCAGATGGAATATCGCGAGCAGGTGCGGGCCGAAACGTTGGAAATGATCGCACAGGGCCGATCGATGGATGACATCCTCAATCGGCTGGTGGATGCAGCCCACCGCCAGGAGCCGCACGCCGCCGCCGCCGCGGTCGCCCTGATCGGCGACCAAAGCCGGCACTTGGCGCCAAAGCTCCCCAAAGCCCTGGCAGATGCCATCGAAACCAAGCTCCCCGAAATCATCGCTCGCTTCGTCGCCCTCTCCGCCAACCAGGCAGATCGCGCAATCGTCTGCGATTTGTGCGACGAACCCGTTTGGGCCGATCTCTTGCCACAACTGAACGAGCAGGGAATTCGTTCCTGCTGGGCGATGTTGATTCACTCACGCCATCGCGAGCCTTCCGGGGCCTTCTGCATTTACCTTCGCGACAATCAGCGGCCCGGAGCGTCGGCGGTTGAAATGCTCAAGCTCGCCAGCGAACTGACCGGCGTGGCCCGCGAGCACCGCCAGCTTACCGAGCAACTGACATTCCAGGCGCATCATGATGCGCTCACCGGGCTTCCCAATCGTATGCTTTTCGACGACCGCCTTCAGCAGGCCTTGGCCGCCGCCGCCCGAACGTCACAACCCCTGGCCGTTCTTCTGTGCGATGTGGATCGCTTTAAGCTCGTCAACGACACCTATGGACACCCCAACGGCGACGAACTCCTTTGCCAGGTTGCGGCCCGATTGCAACACCGGCTCCGCAACTCGGACACGCTGGCCCGCATGGGAGGCGATGAATTTGCCGCCATCCTCTGCAATCTCGCCAATCCGGCCGACGCCGAACGGGTTGCCAGAGAACTCGTTGACGCATTCCAGCGCCCGATCGATTTGCTCGGCCGGGAATTGGTGGTGACCGTAACGATCGGCGCGGCGATTTTTCCGCGGCATGGGACGGATTCGGCCTCCCTTATGCGCAACGCCGATCTGGCGCTTTATCGCGCCAAGGAAGCCGGGGGAAACATCGCCCTGGTCTTCCTGCCGGAAATGGGCGAGGGCATCGTTGCCCGGCTCGAATTGGAAAGCGCCCTCCGTCACGCCGTCGACAGGAACGAGCTGTGCCTTCAATATCAGCCCAAGGTGGACCGTCGCGGAAAAATCGTCAGCGTCGAAGCGCTGATCCGCTGGAATCATCCGACGCTCGGGCTGGTTTCACCCGGGGCGTTCATTCCGCTCGCCGAGGATACCGGTCTGATTCTTCCCGTCGGCGCCTGGGTGCTCCAGGAGGCGGCGCGCCAGTTCCGGCAATGGCGCCAATTGGGCTGCGCGCCGCAATCCGTGGCGGTGAACGTCTCGACGCTCCAATTCGCACAGCCGGACTTCATTCAGACCGTTGAATCCGCGCTCCAGACCAGCGGCTGCAATGATCCATGGCTCGAAATCGAACTGACCGAAAGCCTCCTCATGCGGAACATGCGCGACGCCACCGACAAGCTCGCCTTGCTCCACGAGCGCGGCGTCAGAGTCGCCATCGACGATTTCGGGACCGGATATTCGTCCCTGGCGTATCTCCAGCGCCTGTCGCTGGAGACGTTGAAGATCAACCAAGTGTTTTTCGACATGGTGAAGCCCCGCAGTTCGGAGCCCAACGGGAAATCGATCATCGGCGCGATCGTCGCGCTTGCCAAAAGCCTCGGCCTGCAAGTTGTCGCCGAGGGCGTCGAAACCGAGTTCCAGCGAATATTCCTCATCGACGCCGGGGTCGATCTGATGCAGGGCTTTCTGTTCGGCGCCGCGCTGTCGGCCGATGAAATCGAGGCATTCCTAAGACGGGGGGTCATCACCACTTCTGTACCCCTGGCGCGTCCGGCATGATGAAGCCGGTCAATTGACCGCCATAAGCGTGCCGCGCACGTCCGCGGAGGCGATGCCTTCCGGCGCGGAGGCGATGCCTTCCGACTGGTGCGGTTGTATCTGATCGATCCGAATCTCTAGGGAAATCGGCGCCGCCGCCGGCCGGAGGGACAGCGCCTCCTGGACGCGCTGCCGCAGCTCGATCGTCGGGACCGCCACGGCGACGCAGGCGTTCTCCTCGTCGAAAACGGCAACCATGTCATCGTTGAACAGCGGCGAGCGGCAGCTCGCCGGGATCGTTACCACCTTTCCCGCCGCCGCGCCCTTCATCGCCCCGGCGATGGTGGGGCGGGTGGGATCGGCGATGGTCTTGGCATTCTCCAGCGGGTACAGAAAGCGAATTGCCTGCACCGATCCCCGCGCCTCCAGCCCCAGGACCGAGCGGATTGCCGGCAAATCCGCCAGGGATGAATCGCCCCATGAAAAATATGCCTTGTCCCGGCCCGCATCGAAAAAATCCCCGTCGATGCGGATTCCCCGCTCCCGCGCCGACTTGGCGGTCCAATCGCCCAGGCTCGTCGCTATCGCGGCGCTTCTCCATTCCTTGAAATTATTCCCGTCAATTTTGATCGAGCCAAGACGGTGGTTATCCCGCAGTGACATCGCGCGCAGCTCCACGCCCCTCGCGTTATCCACGAGCGTGTTGGCCTGCACGGCGACGTGCTCGCTCTCGGCCAGCAGAATGCCCGCGCCGGTGTTGCTGTAGATGACGTTTCTCGAGACGACGCCCGGACCGGGGCTGATTTCCACGCAAATTCCGCTCCCTTCCCAATCCGCGTGCAAACCGTGGTTGCCGTGGAACGTCGAATCCGTGATCGAGTAATCGAGGTTGTCGATGTCCAGCCAGATTCCCGGCCCGGTGTTGTCGTAGCTGGCATGGCGAACGATGCGGAGATGATTGGTCTGGCAGAATTTTCCCCCGCCGCCCTCCCAGTCCGGAGGAAATCCCTTGCGGTTGTTGCCGCGCACGATGCAGTCTTGGATCGTGTTCCAGCTTCCCGATCCGCTGATTCCGCAAAACCCGTTGTATTGCAGCACGCAATGGTCCACGACGATTTTGTCGCCGTTGAGGCTCATTCCACCGGCGTTGTTGTTTTCCACGGTGCAATGGTCCGCAACCCAGCCGGTTTGCAGAATGACCCCGCCGCGCTGGGCGAAGTTGGCGGCATCCCGGAAAACCAGGCCGACAAGCTTCACGTACCGGGCGTCGGAAAAAATGTTGTCACGCTCCAGCGGCGATAAGAGATACGGCCGCACGCATCCCTCGATCTTCGCGTTCCTGGCATCGAGGCTGCCCGGCAGCCAAACCACCAGCGTGTGATATTCCCAGTCCACGTAGAACGAGCCGGGGACGAGATCGTCCGACTTCATGACTTGCCGCAGCGGATGCCCTTCCCACAAAATCTGTTCGGCGCATCCCACCGGCGGGGCGGCGCCGTGATCCCGCACCGGCGAACCGTCCGGTTTATGGTCGATGATGAAATCGTACGGCCAGTCCGCCTCGTACAACTCCGGCCGGCCCGTCACCGGCGTCCAGACGGTCAGCGGATCGGCCCCGCTGATGATCGCGGTCCCCGCCTGCTCGGCCTGAAACGTGATCGGCTTGTCCGCCGTCCCCGAGTGCGTCAGCGCCACCCATTCCCGATAAACCCCCGGCGCGATGAGAACCACATCGCCGGGCGCGGCGATCTGGGCGGCATGAGAGATCGTAAGAAACGGATGCTCCGCATCTCCGACGGCCGAGTCATCCCCGGCGGACGACACGTGATAGACCGCCGCTGGGCAAGTCAAAGCGCTTGCAAGGACGAGCAAAATGCCAAGAGGGATCGAACCACGGATGACGCGGATAACACGGATAAGACGTGAACCTATCCGCGTTGATATCCTGCAAATTCTTTTCACCACGCGAAGATTCTCCAAGATCAAGCCGCTTCGCCGCTCCATCGGTTATCGTCAAATGCGTTACCGCGAAGGAGCGAAGGCGCGAAGTTGCGCGAAGAATTACCAATCTGACTTCGCGAAACTTCGCTTCTTCGCGGTAATCTTCTTGAGTTGCGACCATACCGCGCTGGACGCCTTTGTGTGAGACTCTTTCTTCATGTCGCAAAAGCGGGATCATTTTTCTGGTTTTGCGTCGGAGAATGTCCCATGTTGTCCCAGAATGTCCCATATACCACCCCCCCCCTCGCGGAGCGAGACAGGTGAACGGGGGAGCAGGTGAACAGGTGATGGGGAAGGAAATGGAGAGGCGAAGATGGGCCATGGGATGACACGTTTGCCGAACAATAGCCTAACTGTCGCCGGCTCGCAAGGAAAAAATTCGAGGGGGATTTGTGGGCTCTGCCAATTCTTCCGGGAGCGAAGATGATTGAACCGCCAAGCCGCCGAGAATGCCAAGATTGAAACCGCGGATTGCGCGGATAACGCGGATAAGTAGGACGAATTCATTCTTCCCATCCGGGTCAATCCGCGAAATCCGCGGTTCAATGCTCTGCTCGTGCATGCTGTCCCCGTCGGAACAGCGGGAAGGGTGGTCAACAAACACCGGGCAAAGAGGCGTCGGCATGGTTAGCCAGGAGTGTAGCGATTTGTGGTTGACGTAGAGTGGAACCGGGACGTGAGCGGTTTCGGTTTCCTGAAAAAGCGCTCACGTCCCGGTTCCACGTCCCCGTCCCGGTCCACGTCCCCGTCCCGGTTCCACGTCCCCACGTCGCGGCCGATGCGTCATCGCGATACAGGGCAGGCTCGATGGGAGGTTCGAAGCGGGGGCCTGTTCTGACCCCGCGTGCGCGACGATTGGACTCCTTTTCCGAGAGCGATATTGTGCCACGGATTCAGATTCTGTGATTCTGTCGATGCGATGGATCAAACTTGAAAGCGTACGTCGCGACGTTAGACTTAGGAAGAAGGGAGGCACATCATGGCGACAGTTGTCTTCGACGGCGGGAGGCACACACTTACATTGTTGGATTCGAACAACCGGCAGGTGGGGCAGTGGCGTGCGAACAATGTCGTCGATCATCGAGCTACGTTGAGGTTCATCCCCAACGGGACATACCATATAATTGACCCGTTCTGGTCACATCGTCATGGAGGAGCAGCGGACACACCTGAAGGTCCCTATGGCTCCTACGGCATAATCCGGTTGCAGCAATTCGCTGCGGATGGCCATGTTCACAGCGGTGTCGGCATTCATGCAGGCAGGGCTGGACGCGGTGGACCAGACCATGCGACTATGGGGTGTATTCGGACGACTGAAGCCGCCATGCAAGGAATTAATCAACACATTCAAACTGATGCGCTTTTGATGATTCAAGTGAGGTTCAACCATGTGCAGCATAACCCACATCCACAACACCCCGGCGATCACCATCATCATTAATCGGGAGAATGGAACCGGGACGTGAGCTAATGGCATCAACTTAAACATTTTTCCTCTGTTTTTTCAGGCGATTTCGCAGCACGTTCCGGGGCTTGCTCATCAGATTGATTAAAGGGGACGTAGCTCTTTAGCGCGTTTGTGGATAGGGCCCATCCAAGATTGTTGACGAATCAAATCGTGAATGCCCCCGTATCTTCGTCGCGAGAATTAAAGACGGCCCTCACCCTGTCCCTTTCCCGGAGTACCGGGAGAGGGGATCAGAGGATCAGAACACTTTCCGCTTCAAAACCGCCGATCGAGCAGGCGGTATTGAATGCCTTCCGCTAAGTGATGTTCCTGAATGTCGGCGGCTTGTTCAAGATCGGCGATTGTGCGGGCGACACGGCGGACCTTGTCGTAGGCGCGGGCGCTTAGGCCTAGCTCGCTCATCGCCTGGCGCATCAGCAGGAGACAGCCGGGACTTAATTCGCAGAAGGATTTCAGTTGCTTGGAACTCATGTGGGCGTTGAGGGTGGCGTCGCCGAAGCGTTTTTGCTGGATTTGGCGGGCGGATAGGACGCGCTGGCGCATGGTTTGGCTGTCGGTGCCGCGGTTTTTGCCCGTCAGTTCGGGGTAGGGAACGGCGGGAACTTCGACGTGGATATCTATGCGGTCGAGCAGGGGGCCGCTGAGTTTGTCGAGATAACGGTCGCGGGCGCGAGGGTTGTCCGATGCGAAGCCGCGGGCCGTGGGATTCATCGCGGCCACTAACATGAACCGGGCGGGGAAACGCATGGAGCCGTGAACGCGGGCTACCGTCACTTCGCCGCTCTCCAGCGGTTGGCGGAGGGTTTCCAAAACGTAGCGGCTGAATTCGGGTAGTTCGTCGAGGAAGAGAATGCCGTGATGAGCCAGGGAAACTTCGCCCGGGCGCGGGACGGTTCCGCCGCCGATCAAGGCCTGGGCAGTCGCGGAATGGTGGGGCATGCGGACGGGGCGTTCGTCCATCAGGGCCACGCCTTCGGGGAGCAATCCCAAGGCCGAATAAATCCGCGTGGTTTCGAGCGATTCGGTTCGGCCGAGCGGCGGCAGAACGCCGGCCATGCGCTGGGCGAGCATGGTCTTGCCCGTACCCGGCGGCCCGATCATCAGCAGATTATGTCCTCCCGCGGCCGCAACCGTGACCGCCCGTTTGACCGCCTCCTGACCGCGCACGTCGGCGAAATCCAGGTCGGGCATTTGCGATGAGGCCGTATATTCCTGGCCGTCCAATTCGAACGGCTCCATCGGCAATTTCTCGTTCAAAAACGACACTGCCTGCGAAAGATGCGACATGGGATAAACTTCGATCCCCTCAACCACGGCCGCCTCGCGCGCGTTTTCCGCGGGCAGGATTACCCCACGCATCTTTCTCGCTTTGGCCAGCATGGCCAGCGACAGGGCGCCCTTGATCTTCCGCAGCCGGCCATCGAGAGCCAGTTCGCCGGCGATCAGGAATTGCTTGTGAACGTCCGTCTCAATCGATCCGCTGGCCCGCAGCAGGCCGATGGCGATCGGAAGATCGAGGCTCGGACCCTCTTTCTTCACGTCGGCCGGCGCGAGATTGATCAGCACGGCATGGCTGGGAAACGGAAATCCGGAATTGATCATCGCCCGGCGGACCCGCTCGATGGATTCCTTGACGGCCGTCTGGGCCAGCCCGACGATCACGCTGCGCGACAGCCCGCGCTGGCTGACATCCACCTCCACCTCGCAAAGAATGGCGTCTATCCCCGTCAGGACGTAGGAGTGAACGGTGGCAAGCACGGGGAGATACTACCGCCGGAGGGTGCATGGCCGCAAAAAAACCGCGAATAACTTGTTGCTGAAAACCAGGTTTGGCACTAGAGTAATCCCCTGGCCGGAGAATTGCATTTCGAGGGAAATGTCGATGCAAGTTGTACTTGTAATGTTTCGAGCGGATGGCGAGCGCCGCAGCTTTTCCATCGTCCGCGACATGACCGTGGTCGGGCGGCGGGAAGATTGCGATCTGCGCATTCCACTTGGAGAAGTTTCACGCAAACATTGCCGCATGATTAAGGATGGCGAGGCGATCCGGCTGGAAGACCTGGGCAGTTCCAACGGCACGTTCCACAACGGCGAGCGCGTTCGCGAAGCGACGTTGGCGCCCGGCGACACCGTTCAGATCGGTCCGGTGACGTTCATGGTGCAGATCGACGGCGTGCCCGCGGACGAAGACATGCAGCCCGCGGCCAGTACGGGCACGGTCGAGCCGGCCGAGGATCACCTGGCCGCCGAGCACCCCGCCGCCGCGGCCCCCCCAGATGATGCCGCAGCCGCTCCGCCCGACCCGGCGCACACGGAAGACGTCAATCTCGAGGCCGTTGCCCAAGAGGATGAGCATTCCGCGGCATCGGGGGAACTGGAGTTCGATTTTGACGAAGAGCCGTCGAAAGAGCCGTCGTCAAACGACAGGCCGGGGTGAGATGCTAAATCCGAAATCCGAAATCCGAATGAATCAAGCCGCTGCGTGGAAACCCGAAATCCGAAATCCGAATGACGAATCAAATCCGAAACCCGAATGACGAATGTCCGAAACCTATGCTTCGTCATTCGGTCATTCGGGCTTGATTCGTCATTCGGATTTCGGATTTCGGGTTTCGGCTCTTATACTTCCTCAATATGTCTCACTCCCAACAGGTTCTCGATCGCGCCTCGAAGGTTTTGATCGGCAATTACGCCCGCCAGCCCGTTGTCATGGCGCGCGGACACGGGTCGGACCTCTGGGACGCCGACGGCAAGCAATACCTCGATCTCTTTGCCGGGTTCGGCGGCGCGATCCTGGGGCATTGCCATCCCGCCCTCATCGATGCCGCCACGACGCAGATGGGCAAACTCTGGCACGTCGGCAATACTTATCACACCGAGCCGCAGGTTGAATTCGCCGAGCGATTGAATCGCTGCGCGTTCACGGGCCAGGCGTTTTTCTGCCACAGCGGGCTCGAGGCCAACGAGGCGGCGTGCAAGCTGGCGCGCCTGCGCGGCCAGGAATCTTCTCCCAAGCGATGGAAGATCGTCTCCCTCAGCAAAAGCTTTCATGGCCGCTCGCTGGCGATGATCGCCGCCACCGGCAATCCCGCCATCGGACAGGGATTCGGGCCGGAAGTGCCGGGATTTGTCCATGTCGAACCCGGCGGCATCGAAGCCCTGGAAAAAGCCATCGATCCCGAGGTTGCCGGGATCATCATGGAGCCGATCCAGGGCGAAGGCGGCGTGAATCTCTATCCGCCCGATTATGCCGCCAACGTGCGCCGGCTCTGCGACGATCGCTCGCTCACGTTGATATTTGACGAAGTGTGGACCGGCTGTGGGCGCACCGGACGCTGGTTTGGATATCAACATTTTCAATCGCCAAGCGGCGTGGAAGGCTTCGCCTCCACCAACGCCGTCGAGCCGGACATTCTCACCTTGGGCAAAGCCATCGGCGGTGGACTGCCGGTCGGGGCGATGTTCGCCAAGCCCGACACCGCCAAACTCCTCGTCCCCGGCAAACATGGTTGCACGCTCGGGGGTAACCCCGTTTGCATGGCGGTGGCGCGCACCATATTCGACGTGATCGAGCGCGACCGGCTTCTCGCTCACGCCGCCGCCCTCGGTGAACACGCCATCGCCCGGCTGCGGAATGAAAAATCCATCAGCGACAAGGTGCAGGACGTTCGCGGCCGGGGGCTGATGCTCGGCATCGAATTGAACGCGCCGCCGCAAAAGCTCGTCGAGCGCGGGCTGGAGCACGGCATCATCATCAATTTGACCGCCCAAAGGGTGATCCGGCTCGCCCCCGCGCTGACGATCTCGGCCGAACAATGGGATCGCGGCCTCGACGCGCTGATCAAAACCATTCAGAGCGTTTGATGAAAATGCAATCCTTCCTTTGGGCATGTTCCCGGGTGCGCGATACATTCCGCGATCCCTCTTCATCCCCTCCCCTGGTACTCCGGGGGAGGGTTGGGGTGGGGGTTTTGTGGGCCGGTCGAAGTTCGACCCCCACCCCAACCCTCCCCCTGAGTACATGGGGAGGGGGAAATTCTTTGCAGCGCGTGACACGCACCCCATGTTTCCGCGCGGTTCTTCGTTTTTTCGCATGCACTTTGTTTCTTGCGATGAGCGCGTGCGGCGGCCGTTCGCAACCGCCATCGCAGAGCGTGATTCCCGCTGCTTCGCCGCCGATGCCCTCTTCAGATGCCAACCCACCGCTGATTGGCAGCGGGGCCATCTTCGGAGAAATCTATCAGTTTCAGATGCCCTTCGGCGCCAACAGCCGGGACGATTCATTTTGGAAGCTCGTGGATGAGGACGTGGTCGACGTGCCCACGAACCTGAACTTGAACCGCAACGGCCTGCGCGTCGGGCGCGGCCGGGTCGCGGATTGGCCGGATTATTTGAAGCTTCTCATCGCGGAATCCGCCATGACGCTCAAGGAAACCAAGTTCCTTACCCAGCCGTCGTTCGACGATGCCCGCCTGCCGATGTCGGATGACATCCTGCCCGAGGAATTGCTGTTCATTTACGACGATCACGGCCTGACCATGCGATCGTTCGACGACTGCCAGAACTTTCTATCCGTGGCCTTTCAATGGGCGCCGCGAAAAGCGGGGACGATGCGCTTGACGATCTGTCCCGCCATCATGGCCTGGCGGACGCGCCGGGATTACTCCCTGAGCGACAATCCGCCCGAGGGCAAATATCTCGAACGCCTCAATTACTACGATCTGCATTTTTGCACCGACGTCGCCCCCGGCGAATTCCTGGCACTGGGCACTTCCACCGCGACCGAGGACCCCAATCGCGTCGGCAGCCGGTTCTTGACACGCGACGGGCCAAACCAAAGATATGAACAGCTATTGATTCTGGTCGGACAATCCGTGCCGATGAAGGGAATGAAAAACCACGCGGCCGCCCCGGCCACCACGCAATCCGCAAAAGGATTCTAACCATGTCCAACATAACCGCGGCGCGGGATTTCGGCGTGCAAAGCTATTGCTTTCGTAACTTCAAGGACAATTCAAAAGTCGCCGAAATGACCAGGAAGATCGGAGTGAGGAAAATCGAACTCTGCGGCGTGCATGCGGACTTCGACGACGTCGACGGGTTCAAAAAAGTGCTCGGCATCTACCGCGCCGCCGGAGTCGAGGTTGTTTCCATCGGCGTGCAGACGTTCGTCGGCGACGCCGCCCGCGAAAAGAAATGGTTCCAATGCGCCCAGGCCGCCGGCGCCAAACATATCTCCGGCCATTTCACAATCGGCGCCTTCCAGACGGCCGTCCCCGCCACGGCACGGCTCTGCGAGGAATTCAACGTTCGCATCGGCATTCATTGCCATGGCGGATATTCGTTCGGCGGATCCGCGGATGTCCTGGAGCATCTCGTCAAACTCGGCGGACCGAAGATCGGAATCAATCTGGATACCGCCTGGTGCATGCAACTCGGCCCCTATGGCAATCCGGTCGAATGGGTGCGCGAAAAATTCAAAGGCAAAATCTTCGGCGTCCATTACAAGGATTTCGTCTTCGACCGGCGCGGTCAATGGTCCGATACGGTCGTCGGCGAAGGCAATCTCGATTTACCCGCGTTCGTTGCGGCGTTGGAAGAAACCGGGTTCGACGGTATGGCGGTGATGGAATACGAGGCCGATCCGGAAAACCCCGTGCCCGCACTCACCGAATGCGTCAAGAAGATGCGGGCGCTGCCGCGGCGATAACGCCCCAATCATCATGGGCGTCGCGCTCGTCAGGGATTACATCATACTCCTTCCCCTTTTTCTTTTCTTTTTTTCTGGCCTTTCTGAACGGGCCGGCGCAGGTGGACGGTTATGGAGTGTTTGGGTCCGGGTTTTTTGTCGGCATGCCAATCGTATAGCGAAACCCTGCCGCCGAGGCGGGGGTTGTAGGGAACGACGAACCCGGTGTCGGCGCGCTGATGGCATTGCGGGCAGACGAGATAGACGTGCGTGTCCGGCAACGGGGCTGGTTCGAACCGCGCCGTGCCGTTACACGTTGGGCAGGGTACGGTGAGATAACGCCGAAGGCGCCACGCCGCATAAACGAGCAACTCATTCATACCTATGATCATTGCGAGCGCGTCGCCGAGCCAGAGGCACATCAACAAATAGCTGTGTTTAAGCGGCACAAGAAATGCGCAGGCGAGAAAGATGGCGGTGCCAAGCAGTACGATGGCAAGTCCTAGGGGGACGTATAGTCGTTGATGATGTAAAAGCAGGCGTCCCTGACGACGGGCCTCCGTTTCAAATGCGGATTCGGTCGTGGAATTGGCAGCGTGGTGATGAATCTTTGCGCGTCTTTTCCAATAACTAAGCGCAAACGCCACTGAGCATAGGACCAGAACCAGTATAAAGATGAGATCCGCGGTAGGTTTTGAACCAATGCGCTCCAATATCACCCGGACCACCGCCGCGCTACCAAAAACGAGAAGAAGGATGAGAGAATCCCTCAACCACCAAGGCCAATGTGTCCGGTGATCGTTGTCCATGGCAAACCCACGAATGATACCGCCGAATTTACAGAACCGAGCTGGTGCCGCGTTAGCTCACCTTTGACCCCGCCGACACCGGTTCCGATGGAATGACGATGATCACCCGTCCCGTCGCCGGGTCGCTGGCGGCCAGCAGCATCCCCTGGCTGATCTCTCCCCGCATCTGACGGGCCGCAAGGTTGGCTACCACCACGATCTGTTTGCCCACCAGAGTTTGCGGATCGGCTATCTGCTGGCGAAGGCCGGCGCAGATTTGCCGCCGTTCGCCGCCCAGATCGATTTGCAATACCAGCAGCTTGTCCGCGTTCGGATGTGCCTTGCATTCCAACACCGTCGCAATGCGGAGATCGAGCTTGGCAAAATCGTCGTAGGCGATCGTCGGGTTCGGAGTTTCGGGCGATTCCATTTCTGGCTTTCCTTGGTATTGGTCAATGGACCTATTTTCCCAAACGTTGGCCGGTTGTCTATTCCGCCGACCAATCCCGCGAATAAATTGAACCGCCAAGACGCCAAGACGCCAAGGAAGAAGATATGTTTTTCCCTTGGCGTCTTGGCGTCTTGGCGGTTCAATCGTCTTTGTCCTCGGAAGAATTGCCAGCCGCCTTCTTCTCCTGAAACAGGAACGTCGTCGATCCGATGGCGATGCGATCGCCATGGTGGAGTCTTTGACGGGCAATCGGGATGCCGTTGATCAGGGTCTGGCCGCCGAGCGGGAGGTCTTCGATTTCGATGCGGCCCTTGAGGAGATGAATGGCGGCATGGCGACGGCCCACTTTCGGATCGCGGAAAAGATAGATCTGGCAATCCGGGGCCGATCCGATGTACGTCGGATCGCGATAGAGGATGAATTGCTTGCCGGCGATGACTCCCGCGGTGACCTTCAGCCAGCCGGTGCGCGCGGCGTGTTCGAGGATGCCGGTGGCGGCGCCGGCGACGGCGCCGATGCAGCACATTGCCGCCAGCCGACCGAATTCCGCGCTGGACGTAGCCCGCGAGAGGGGGTCCAGCAGGATTCCACCCACCGCGCCTCCGACCGCGCCTCCGGCCAATCCGATCAAAAATCGCTTGCGGTTCTTCACCACCAATCCGGGCGCGCTGGCCAAGAACGTGCCCAGAACCGCCCAACTGACCGATTGCGCCAGGTATTGGCGCAACAGGCCATGCTCGGCCCCGCCGAACGCCCGGTAAACCCGATCCACGACCAGCGACGCCGCCAAGCCGCCCGCCAGCCCGAGCGCCGCGCCCACCGACCCGTTGATCACCGCCGCGTGCACGTTCCGGTCGATGACCGGCTCCGCCACGCTCAGGCAAATCGAAATGAACACACCCGCCATCCCGAAGCCGAGGATGTGGGCAATGAGGTTTTTCCAATGATCGGCCTGCTCCAGAGCATCGAGGCGCGCCTGCTTTTCCTGCAAGGTGAATGAAGTCTCCATCTCGACTTTCAGATATGGATTGTCTCCGGCATTGAGGACAACGTTGTAGATCGCGTCGTCCGCCTGCTGGGGAGTGATTCCGTACCCGTTGGGGGAAGTTCGCACGAGCTTGCGAATGTCGTCAATCGACGCCAGGGCCTGCGCCGCTTGTTGCTGGCGATCCGGCGCCAAGTGCATCAATGCCCCGCCCGACCACGCCAGCAATCCGCCGAGCAATCCGAACGCCGTCAAAAGAAAAATCGGGTTGTACCAGATTGGCGAAGGCGCATGCGCCACGGGCAGGTCGTCGCTGGTCATCTGCGAATAACGCCGATTGCGCAGCATCGCCTGCTGCTGACGAACGTGCTTCTCAACCTTCGAGGTCTTCAGGTCGGTCCAGGAGATTTGAATCTTGTCATCGGCCATGATTCACAGGGGCCATGATGGACGGGGTCCAGGATCGGCGGGGGACTCTCAGCCGGCCGTGATCTCGGGCTGAAGACGAAGCACGTCCCCATCCTTGGCTCCCACGTCGGCCAAGGTTTGCTCGTCCAGCAACTGCTTTCCCGAAGCGCGGTGATGGAACTTGTAACTCAACGGCTGTCCGTCCGGAGCGAACTGGGGAAACTTCATTTTCTCCAACAGCACCGCCAGCAGGCGGTTCACCGGCGCGTCATCCGGCATTTCCACCTTCCGGCGTTTATTGCCGGTGGCGTCCCATACTTCCACGGTAATCATCCGCATGGTGAATTGCGCTCCCTGGTCCAGTCACAACTCTATACATTGTCTATGCGGGAAAGCCAGAATTAAACCGGGGCGGCACCGATACGAAAAAGCCCGGACCAATCGGCCCGGGCTGGGTTGTGGTTTGCATCGGTTGTAGCGTTTATACGGTCTTGACGACCTCGATGATCGCCTGGGTCTTGATCACCATCTGGTTCTCATCGAACAGGTGGAAACTCTGAACCAGCAACTCATGGCTTCGGCGCTCGATGTCCAGAACGCTCAGCGACCCGCCGGTCTCATTTTTCGGCGGAACGTCAGCCGACATCAGTTCCCGCTTGGCGGCGTAGCTGGAAATCTCATGCTTCGTGGCATCGTAAAGCGTCTGGGTCAATTGCTCTTCCTGCGTGCTGATCATGTACCGGATATTCCCGTAGGTGTCCTCATGGTACTTTTCACCGCGGCAGGGGGTGGAGAGCAAAAGACCGCGGTCGGTCATGGGCTCACTTTTGGTGACGATCACTTCAGTCAGCGTATTTTTGTCGGCCGTCAGGCTGATGACGTGACCGCCCTCCACGAGCCAGATATCCGCCTCGTATGCGCGGCGGCTCACCTGCTCCGACGCAAGGATTCGGAACAACTCCGGATGAAGCGTGCGTTGGTAGAGAAGGAGGGTCAGGCCTCCCATTCGACGTTGTTTTGTTCGGTTGCTCATAGCTTCCATGCTCTTTCCAGAAGGGAAGATGTCCCTTCACATTGTGACAGAAGGAACGAAGTCCAAGCTGTCAAAGCCTTACGACTGTGCGGATAGACATGCTCGCCATTGGCGAGAGTTTCAGGAAAAGAGCGGGCCTCCTGCCCGAGCTTTCCAATCCGCCACGCCAAGCACGACCCGCCCCCAAGGGCAGATCAACCCCGGAAATCCCAGCAGGCAACGCCACTGGCGCTTTCCCGGTTACCGACCATTATAGGGGTTTTCACCCCATACGCGAAGGAAATATTTGAATGTTAATGTAGGGCAAATGCTTGGAGAGTAACGATCGTTATGTCGTAAGCTATGT
This sequence comes from Tepidisphaeraceae bacterium, assembly GCA_050014015.1. Lineage (GTDB taxonomy): Bacteria > Planctomycetota > Phycisphaerae > Tepidisphaerales > Tepidisphaeraceae > PALSA-1353. The sequence goes on along the minus strand of JBEKEC010000011.1, from coordinate 132,607 downwards.
GGCATCCTGACGTTACACCAAATCCGCGCGTCAAAAACAAGACTGCAAAATATATCCCGGCGCCTGTTCGAAACACGAAGCTTTGCAATTGAAATTTCTCCGCTCCCAAGTAATGGTACAGCGAGAATAGGATTGCCGAGATTAACACCATTAGTAGGTTTGATAGGGTTTTGGGCAATCTTAATACGTCGGCCGCAACGATCGAAATCAGCGTCATCAGGCCCAGCCGAAACACAAACTCCTCATAAACTCCAGCTCCCAAAGATAATACGGCGCTGCTGCTCCATTGGCTGGTATTGGCGGATAGCGGCACGTGGATGTTCCAGCGCGCAACCGCCACCCCTAATCCCAACAGCGGCACCGCCAGCATCAAGCTCTCCAGCGTCATTCCCCAGAGTGTCTCCATGCGAATGTGCCACGGGTCTTTCCTGGCGATGTGCCAAGTTAACAGGATCCCCGCCACCGACAGCACCGGCACAAATCTTCCCGTGGCGCCGAGTTGGTTGAAGAAAATCTGAAGCATCCGGAATGCAATCGGATCGGCGCTGCGAAAGCTCACCCCGATCTCAAACAACGCCATCGCCGGCAGCAGAAATGCCAAGCTGTATAACGGCAACTCGGATTGCTTGAGATAGCTCGAGAGCCATCTTCCCGCCGAGGCGACGGCGGCATCGGAGGCGGGCGCGGCGCGGCTCATAGCGACGCCCCCGTCGCGGCCTTGCTCGCCTTCTCCGCCGGTGTCTCCACCGGCTGCTGGATGATCTTCGTTAACTTGATCGCCCGCTTCCCCCTGAACTGCCCCGCCTGCGCCAGGAATTTGTTCTTCCCCTCCACCTGGATCAGCACGTCTTCCGTGAATTCCCGCTCCGTCGTGATTAAATCTCCCGCCTGCAGCCTCAGCAGATCGTTCAGCCGGATCGTCGTCTGCGCCAGAAATACCCGAAGCTCCACCGGCGCGCTGCTCACGTTCTGCGTCAGCCGCCGAAGATGGTCCTCGTGCGAACCTTTCCGCTGATAGCTGAACCAATTCTGCGTCGCCAGCATTCCCATGATCGGCTCGATCACGTTGTACGGAATGCACAGGGCCATCGTGCCGGTGCGGTTCCCCATCTTCAGCTCAAATCCAACGACAACCACGGTTTCGTTCGGCGGGACGATCTGCACGAGCTGCGGATTGCTCTCAAACTCCTCCACGTGGAACGTCACCGGGGTCAGGTTGCTCCACGCCTCGGAAAGATGATGCGTCGCCCGGTCGGTTATTCGTTGCACGAGCCGCTGCTCGATCTGCGTCAGCGGACGCTGCGGAATGAACAGCTCCGAATTGCTTCCCCCCAGCAGGCGGTCCACGATCGGATAAATGATCAGCGGGCTGATTTCCAGACAAACCTGCCCGTCAAGTTGCTCCGCTTTCAACAGATTGAAGCAGGTGGGGTTCGGCAACGAATGGATGAACTCGCTGTACGTCAGTTGCTCGATGTGCGCCACCGAGACGTCGATGATGGTCCGGAGATACCCCGAAATGGCCGCCCCGAAATTCCGGCCGAATCCTTCGTGCAGCGCTTCCATCGCCCGCATCTGGTCCTTGCTGACGCGTTCGGGCCGTTTGAAATCGTAGACCTGCACTTCGAGTTGTGTTTTCCCCTTGGCGCCGAAGACGGTGGGCGCCGCTTCTTTTTCCGTGGGCCCCGCCGCGCCGGTCTCCACCGCCGCCAGAAGCGCATTGACTTCGGATTGATCTAAAACGTCACTCAAAGCCGGCGGCCTCCCTGCCGCACAATCCCGTCTTTATTATCGGACATTCGGGCGGAATATCTACAGCCTCCACCGCGATCCCCGTTTCGCGCCCATCCGACGCCGAAGCCCCGGATGTACATCCGGGGCTGCCCGGCGCCGTTGGCCTTCCGCTACGGGGGTGATAGAATCAGACTTATGAACGCCGTGACGGTCAATCCGAGAATCCAAGGCGGTCTGCCCTGTTTCACCGGCACGCGTGTCCCGGTTTCCTCGCTATTCGATCATTTGCAGCGCGGCTACACCATCGAGCAGTTTATCGAGGATTTTCCTACGGTCGCCAAGGAGCAAGTCGACGCCGTCCTGGAAATGGCCAAGGCCGACATTCCCAATTTCGCCCAGCACGTGACCGCTCGATGAAACTACTGCTCGACGAGAATCTTCCCCACCGCTTGCGGCCTTTGCTCGTCGGCCATGATGTATACACGGTTGCGTACATGAAATGGAACGGGATCGAGAATGGTGAATTACTCGACCTTGCCGCCAAGAACGGCTTCGATGTCTTGGTGACGAAAGACAACGGGATGCCTTACGAACAAAACGCTGCCGCGCTCCCGTGCGCCCTGATTGTCTTGCAGGCTCCCTCTAACGCGCTGGAGGATATCAAGCCACTTGTGCCTCAGATTTTGACGCGGCTTGCGATACTTGTTCCCAAGAGCATTGTTCGCGTCGGGTAGAGGCCATAAGGGTGCCTTGGCGGTTTAATCGCCTTTTCCCCCCGCAAGCGTCACGGCCATCGACAGCAAAAACCGTTCGACGTTTTGGGCCGCATCGCCGACGCCGGTTTTGGTTTGGAAGTCGATCTCGGCCAGAAGATCGACCGCGCGCTTGCGGCCGCGTTCGCCCAGGGTTTTCACGCTGTTCACGAATTTCTGCTGCACGTCGCGCGGCCAGATGCGAAGGGCCTGGCCGATCGTGAACGCATTCTCGCCTCGCTTGAGCATCGCCAGCGCCTTGCCGACGTTCTCCAGCCAGATGCACAGCCAGGCCACCGCGCGGAATTCGGCGGACGAATCCCCCTGCACCAGTTGCCGCCAGCGCCGCAGCGCCTCCGCCGGGTCGCCGCCGGCCAGGGCGTTGGTCAAATCCCACATTTCCCGCTCGCGCTGGAACACCACGCTCTGCCCGATTTCCTCCACTCCGATCCGGCCGCCGGAACCGCTCAACGCCAGCTTCGCCAACTCGCCGTCGATTCGGCCCAAATCGTCGCCGATCAAATCCGCCAGCAATACCGCCGCCTCCAGACTGATCCCCAGGCCATGCACGCTCTTGCCCCGCGCCACGATCCATCCCTTCAAATCCTTCGGCGGCTGGCATGGAATGATCTGGCCCGTTTTCACGATCGCCTTGTAAATCCGCTGATTCGACGGCAGGGAACTGAACCGCAACACCAGCGTCGCGCTATCCGACGGTTTGGCGACATAATCTTCCAGTTGTTCCCGGAATCGCGACACAAACTCATCGGCATTGCGCACCGCCACGACCTTCATCCCGCCGAACATCGCGAAGCTGCGCAGCTCATCCAGCACGTCCGCCAGCTCCGCCGTCTCCCCCTCCGCATCCACGCGCTGCGTCTGGCCGGCAAACTCGCGCAGGATCGCTCCCAACGCTTCCTGTTGCATCAGCGCATCGGTCCCAACCAGTGCGTAAACCGGCTTCGGCATGGCGAAGGAATTTGTAAGGTTCCCCCGCCGTAGAGTCAACGAAGTTGCCGATTGCCGATTGCCGATTGGAAGAGAGGAGTTCGCGATTGCCTCTTCTTTCAATCGGCAATTGGCAATCGGCAATCCCTCTCTTCCCTCTCCCCTTTTCCCCGAAAACATTTTCCGCTACACTCGATGCCCGTGGGACAGTTCGGCAGTTTTGCGGACTAAACGCGGTCGGGAGAAATTATGTCCAATCCCTATTCTTCTTTCTGCGAGGACTTCTACGTCAACCTCCGACTCGGGTCGCAGTTGAACCTTCCACATCAACGCGAAACGCTTCTCCATTTCTTCGAGAGGATTCAAAAAGAATTCCCCTCCATGACGCGGTTTCGAAAATCCGACAACGGCGAGTTCAACCTCGAAGAGGACCGCTCCGGCCAAAACTACCGCTGGGTCTGCCTCGAATCGCGCCGACTCAGCGCCGGACACGTCAATCCCGCCCGCGTTGAAGACGCCCTGGCCCTCCATCGCCTGCTTTTGCAACTGGCCCCATTTCACCTGGGCGTCAGCCCGGTGGAAATCGATTATCTCGACCTGATGTTCGGCTTCGATCTGTCCTTCAGCGGAAACCACGACGAGGTCATCGCCGAGAGCCTGCTGGCCGATTCACCCCTTATATGCCTCACCGAGGAATCCGGCGCCAAGCCGGTCGATTTCCAGCCTTCGGTCACCGTCGCCCTCACCGAAGATTGCCGACTCCAGGCCCGCATCGACATCGTCACCCGCACCAACAGTTACCAGGTTCGCACCGGCGATTATTCCGACGACGTCATCAGCGTATGCCTGATCCTGCGCCGCTATTGGGGCGATCGCCCCCGCCTGGCCATGGATCAATTGCTTGGCGAACTAGCCGCCCGGGCCGAGCATTTATGCGACCGCTACGTATTGCCCAGAATTGTCCGCCCCATCTCCAGCGCCATCGCGTCACGGTCGTGAAATCGCCCAGGGCCATCGCATCTGGCGATGGCGTTCAAGGGTTCAAGGGTTCAAGCGTTCAAGCGTTTAAGGGTTCAGGGGAGGGCATTTTCCCTTGAACTTTTGAACCCTTGAACCCTTGAATCATTAAATCATCTTGCCCCATTTCCCAAACCGGCGCAACAAACATTGGCAACTGTAGTCCCAGTCGGTATTATGACTCCCATGGCGGGTTGGCCATCCGATTCGCTGCAACGCACAATGGCTTGTAACATTGAGTTCGTTCTGACCGAGCTTGCCAGCGATCAGAACGAACTCGCCGCCGAGTTGGCTCGACGCGGCGCCGAGCTATCTCGACGCGGCTCGGATGGGGCTCGGCAAGGTCTTTCCGACGCCCGGGAGGTTTGGCAATCTCTCCGGCGTCTGCAACAGACCGTCATCCAGTCTTGAGGTGTTCCCTGGCAAGCCGGCGCGGGTTGCGAGGTCGTGCAATATGTCCAATCAAACCCAGGCTGTCGTCGCCGAACAAGTTGACGCCGGCCCCATCGTCGCCAAGGCCGGTCGATATTACCGCGTCGCCAGATACCTGATGACCCTCCTCCTCATGGCCTACGGGGCCTGGTCCATTTACGACGGCTTCTACAGTTGGCCCAATTGGACCGTCACCCATCCGCGCGAAAAACCCAAGACCCAAACCGACATCGTCCTGAACCAGGTCCTCGGCGTCGTCCTGCCCCCCATGGGATTGTTCGTCCTCGTCTGGGCCGTCTACAACTCCCGCGGCCAATACCGTCTGGAAAACGGCATCGTCACCGTCCCCGGCCACCCGCCCGTCCCGCTCGACAAGATTCAATCCATCAACCGCGAAGCCTGGGACCGCAAAGGCATCGCCTACGTTGAATACGATCTGACCGAAACCCCCGTCCGCGCCAAATCCTCCGGCCCCGTCAGCTACGAAGGTCTCCGCAAAGGTGCTCAAGGCACGTTCAAGATCGACGATTTCGTGTACGAGCGCGAGCCGACCGACAAGATTTTCAAAGCCATCGAAAGCTCATTGCTGAAGGCCGCCAGTGCTCGCCCCACGATTCAGCCCCCGACCGCCAAAATCCCCCCGCGGCCGAGCATGGGGTCGAAAGCGTAAACCGCTTTCCGCCTCCCCTTTTGCAGACTATCCGCATTGGATATTCATTTGTCGCGTCGTCGGCAATAGAGGATCGCAAAAATCGCGAAACTTTCACCCAGCCGCCGCGTCCAAACCATGACGATGCCATCAACCAATCTTACACCCAGCGCCGTGCCGCTCGATTATGCGCCTGTGCGGCGAAACCGCCGATGGATCCATCGCCTGATATTTGGGTCCTTGCTCCTGGGATTGGCCCTCGTCGCCTGGAAATGGGGGCCCGCCTGGTGGCGGCGAGCGGAAATCCTCTACTGGCAGCACCAATGCCTGCAATTCTCATTGTCGCCGGACACCGTCGTCTACGAGGAAGGTCCCACCGAGGCCGCCGCTTTGCTGGCCGGCAATCCCAAATATCATCCCTATCCCCTCCAGCGGCGCTCCAGTCCGCAAGCGGCTCCAAGTCCGGCGACCGCCGCCGCGCTCGACGTCTCTGACTGGAATAAACTCACCACCGTCGTACCCGGCTTCAATTCGCCGTTGATTAAACCGGCGGTCATTTTTCTCCACGAGCGAATTTCCCCTGCCGGTCATCGCCGCCTCGTCTGCGTCAGGTACGGCCCTCACGGAGACACATTCAGCGCGCAATTCGTCCAAGGCCTGAACTGCGACACAGTCACCGTGACTCCTTTCACATGGAGCCAGCCACCCTTTTTTGCGCCGCACGGTATATGGTTATTCGACGTCGAAACTGTCTGGCCGCGCAAACCGCCCCTCGTGCGTATCTTCGCCGGCCAACCCGATCCAAACGATCCCGGCCATTTCACCATCCGCTACCGCATGTGGGGCCAGGAAGACGTGCTGGATGGCCGGTTGCTGGACAACGATCAAGTGACGTTAATGTCCAGAAAACAGCCCATGGAGAATAATTAATCGCTTGTTTAATGCGCGAAATTTCAATGCCGCTGGGGCGATTTTCAAGGCGTTGAACATCGTAGCGGCGCGGAAGCCGAGCCGACTTCTCACTCCATGCTCCCAAACCTGGACCAATCCCCGGACGGCTCATAGATGAAGCTGGCCTTGCCAATGATCCCCACAATCGGGATGGACCCAAAAACACGGCTATCCATGCAATTGTCGCGATTATCTCCGAGAACAAAGCACTGATGTTTGGGGACGATTGTCTTCGGGAAATCCTTCAACCCAAGGCCGCCGTTGGCACACAGGCAGATCTGGTATTTCGCGTTGCCGTTCCATTCGTAAAAGTAGGTCAGCGTGCCTTTCAATTGCGGGACGACGTTGGCCGGGGCCGATGCCACTTCCCGCCGCAGTTTTGCGCCGTTGATGTAGAGTTCATCATCGCGGATTTCAACGGTATCTCCTTCTACGGCGACCACGCGTTTGATATACGCCTGGGCTGGGCGTAGCGCTCACCTTATTCCCGCAGATTCATAGGGGCTGCGGCGTCTATTTCGATGCCCGGGGTGGCCTCACCTTGGCCAACATCCACCAATATCGTGTGCGTTTAGAGGATCACTTCGCCGTTTGATTCTCCCTTGGCTCCATGGGGTGGTTCGACCGGCTGAGCCATCAGCGGCTCAAATCCATGTTGCTCCTCCACGGGTATATATTTAATTGCCTCGAACGACAGTGCCAAATGGTAGATGAGTTGCACTAGCGCCAGGATAATAAGGAGTAGGATGCCCGCTGGAATCAGTGCAAAAGAGCTAACCGGCTGAGGAATCGGCTGACGCATCATAACGATCAAAAGACTGATGATGCCAATTAGCACAAGAAGCAACTGGATCGACGCCAAGACTATTGCAACGACCACTGCCCAAAATCGCCGGCGCATCAAATAAATCGAAGTTACGAGGTAGACCGCGCCCGGACCGAAATACAAAATAACGTTCCCCAGTTCGAGAAATACCCGCGCGTTCACCGGCATTGCGCCGCGGATGAGGAATGGAACGAACGCGCACGATCCGAATAGAAGAAAAATGATCGCCAGCATGCGCGTCGAACGAACCGCCAAATGGAGTGGCCGGCGCGGATCACCTTTAGGCGGAAGTGCCATCTGCTTCTCCATTCGGCAAATGAAACCAGGGCATGTGATCGCCCGTACCGTGATTCCCCAAATTGACCTCTGCCGACGAACGTCGTCGAGCAATTTTGTTCAGTATATCGGATACTGAAGTGCCGGGCCCAATCTCTGTCCGTGGTTCGTAGCGGTCGAAATCGCAAGTGCTCATCCAGTTTGAAATGACGTCCCTTTTTGGCGGGATCTTCGTGAGCGATATGCGGAGTGCACTTCAGACGCCGCTCACGAAAAAAGATTCGGTTGGTTCAACGCTCACGATAGTGTCAGATTCCCGCCCCGATCCGATTCGTTTTAATGATCGGGCGTCTGCGGCCGGATTTCCTTGCCGCGAACGGTGAGGCGGACGGGGTGGCCGAACCAGGCGTGGGTGCTGCCGGCGTGGGATTCTTCAAGGACCTTCGCGACCTGTGCCATGGTTCCGTCGGCGGGGACCCAGCCGTGGTTGACGTCGGGGAAATCGACGGAGCAGTGGTCGCACTTTTTGGCGCTGTCGAAACGGATCGGGCACCAGAACGATTCGACGTTGCGAAGCATCTCCGAGCCGAGGGACCATACGCCGGTCATCCAATCGCAATAGAGACACCAGATGAGATCGTGGCCGACAAGTCCGCTGAATTTGTGGCGGGAAACGTTCACCCATTCGGCCTGCGGATAACGGGGAAAGCCAGTGAGCCAGCGAATCGGGGGATAGAGGAGCACCTCGGCCAATCGGATAAGACAGAAGCCAGGCGTGACGATTGCGGTGAGCCAGAGGGCGGCGTGGTTTCGCCACGGGCCGATGATTCGATTGATGACCCGGACGATCCGCGGCCCGCGAACTTCCTTGCGATGGGCCAGCTCGTGCAGGGCGGTCCAAATCAGCACGCCGGCGACCTGTCCGACGATGGCGCCGACTAATCCGCGCCAGCCGGCGATCACCGGGCCGGCGATCAGCGGCAGGACGGTGAAATAAATGATCACCCAGTCCAGCGCCGGCGCGTGGCACAGGGCGGCGGAAATCCGGCGGCTCATGCCGCCCATCCGTGGAATCAGGTGCAATATCGCCGCGCCGACAAGAAGCATACCCGCCACTGTCCCGGCCATCGCCGCAATCGGAATCAAGACATTCATATCGTCAGGACCTTTAGCTTGACTCATCATCGGGATTGTCGTTGATCTTTCCAATGGGTGGCGGCTAGAGTTGCGGCCCGCGAACGAGAATGAACCATGTCCGTGGATCTGCTGAATTACGTGAGAGACATCCGCATGCGCGGCCCCGGGCGGGGGCGCGAGTGGTTCTGGCCGAAAAATGCCCATCGACACAAGGCGATCGCCTACGCGCTGGAATACGAGCCGGTCACGCTTCTGCTTAAGGCGCATCGGTTTTACAAGCGCAGTCGGATGCTGTGGCCGCTGATGGCGTCCAATCGGCCGTCGGGAATTCTTCTCCAGCCGAGCGACTTCCGGCTTGGGCGCGATCCGCGGCGGGCGAACTCGCTGGAGATTTCCATTCCGATCTATACCGGCGGGGGCGATGGAACCATTTCGGCGGCGTCCGGCGGGCCGGTTCGGCTCGGGAGCGGAAACCGGAAGCTGATCGTCATCCACGGCTTCTATGAGAACGAGGCGAAGCGGATTTTCGACAAATTGCAAAGTTTCAACGACTACGATCTGGTTCTCTCCACGCCGATCCGAGGGATAGGCGATGAATTCCTCGCCCGGTTCGATCCGGGCAGGTCGGTTTGTTTTTTGGTTCCCAACGTGGGCCGGGACGTTTTTTCGTTTCTGTTGGCCGCGGCGTTCGTGGAATTGTCGCCCTACGATCATTTTGTGAAGGTTCACACCAAGCGATCGGCGCATCTTTCCTACGGCGGGGATTGGTTTTGGATGAACGTCGAAACGCTGATCGGCGACAAACTCATGACCGACGCGCTGTTTGAGCGCATCGACGTTGGCCGGGCGTGCATTTACGGGGTGGAATGCCGCGACCTTCAGGATCATTTCCGAACCAATCGTCATTGGTTGAACTTGCTACTCGATGGGCAGCCGCGCCGGACCAAGGGCCAGTTCGTGCCCGGCACGATGTTTGCCGGGTCGGGCAGGTTTCTTCGCGAGCTTGCGGCAATGAAACTGCACCTTCATCGGATCGAGGAGGAGAAGGGCCAGTTGGACGGGTGCCTGATCCATGCGCTGGAGCGTTATTTCGGATATCTGGCGCAGGCGCGGGGCGGGGAATGCACGACGATCGAGTCCCTGTTGACGAGATGAGATGGTCTCTAACGTTTCCAAATCGTCGGCGTCGTTTATAATCCGCGGGCATGAGTCCGCCATTCGTGCGATCGGTCGTGCGGGAGATGGAAGGATACGCGCCGGGCGAACAGCCGGAGGCGGGGCAGCGCGTCGTCAAATTGAACACCAACGAGAATCCGTACCCGCCGAGCGAGCGGGTGATGCAGGCGTTGGCGGGGGTGAGCGGGGAAATGCTGCGGCGATACCCGAATCCGACGGCCGATCTGTTCCGCGACGCGGCCGCCAAACTCCACGGCGTCACCCGCCACCACATCATCGCGGGCAACGGCAGCGACGATATCCTGACGATCGCGACGCGCTGCTTCGTCCCGCCGCGGGGAATACTGGCGTTTCCCGATCCGACGTATTCGCTGTATCCGGTGTTGGCGAGATTGGAGGAGGCCAAGGGGCTGGCGGTTCCGTGGGGCCGCGACTGGTCGTTGCCGGTCGAGGCCCTGGCCAACAGCTCGGCGCAGGCGATTTATCTGGCCAACCCAAACGCCCCCAGCGGGACGTTCGTTTCGCCGCTGAAGGTTGCCGAGCTGGCGAAGAATTTTCCCGGCCTGTTATTGGTGGACGAAGCCTACGCCGACTTCGCGGACGACAATTGCATGGCGCTGGTGCAACAGTTCGCCAACGTGGTTGTCGTGCGCACGCTGAGCAAGGCGTATTCGCTGGCGGGGCTGCGGTTCGGGTACGCGATTGCGCAGCCGGCGGTGATCGCGGAGATGATGAAGGTCAAGGACAGCTACAACTGCGATGCCCTGTCGATCGTCGCGGCCACGGCGGCGATAGAAGACCAATCCCACGCCCGCGGGACGTGGGAAAACATCAAGGCCGAGCGGACGCGGATCAGCGCCGAGTTGACTCAACTCGGCTGGACGGTGCTGCCCAGCCAGGCCAATTTCATTTTGGCGGTCGTTCCCTCCGGGCGGGGCAGGGAGACGTATCTTGGGCTGAAAGAGCAGGGGATTTTGGTTCGCCATTTCGATCTTCCCGGGCTTCAAGACAAAATCCGCATCACGATCGGGCACAGCCACGAGAACAACGCGTTGATGGCCGGCATCAAAATGCTGACGGCCGCGGGGAAGGCGGCGTAGCAGTCCATAGGCGTTGAGTACATTGAAGACTTTCTCGGATGTTAAGATAGTCTCCTCGCGGGAACCGAATTTCCTCATTTGCGTCTTTTAACCACCGTTTTGCGGCAATTCCGGCTTGCGCCATGAAATTCTATATTCTCGATATATAAAATAACTTGCATTAGGAATTTGCCGTGGTATACTTCGATAACCGTCCGTGGTCTGGTATTTGGTTGCTCATCCCAGTCGTTTTTGGATGGGAGTATTCGGCGTGTTTTGTGCGCCGAGCTGAACTGCGTTATCTCGTGGGAAATGCTGTTGTTGCGACCGTGGAAGGGTTCGGCAGAACCTTGGGCCGCGATTGATTAAGGAGGAAGATTTATGCATCGAGGAGCGATTTTCACTACTCTTGTTGGCGTTGTTCTGGTGGCCGTATCGGCAAAGGCTGGTACGATCACGGCCAACTTCACAATTCCCTACGGAATCCAATTCGTATACTTTGACTCGACGTTTCCAACGGGTGAAACCGGCGGTGCCAGCGCGGCGATCCTTGATGCCACCCGCACGGACGTTCCCGGCCCGGGTGTCGATGCCACCATTCCAAATACCTTCCGCGCCTTCTGCACCGAGGTTGGACAGGACATTTACGTTCCAGGGATCTCATCTTTTTCCGACGTCGAACTGCTTTCCCCGACCCAGAACCCTCCATACCCGCAGACGAATCCGGGTCCCGGTACTGGTCCGGTTGTATTTGATAACACCCGTACCGCAAACATCGAAAAGCTCTTTGGCAGCTTCTATCCCGGCCCGAGCGATGTTGATGCCAACGAAGCCTTTCAGTTGGCGCTCTGGAAGCTGGCGTTCGATAACGACTATTCGTTAGCTCCAGGCAGTGACCCAAATGAGCGTATGTGGGTCGATCCGACGAATGACCAGAACCCCGCCGGGGTCACCGCTGAGGCGCAAAGCTACCTCACCGCGATTCAGAATGACGTGGGCAATTCTCTTCCGGAAGCGCAAGTCGCGCTCCTGACCGATCCCAACGTGCAGGACCAGTTGGTCTTTATCCCCATGAATATTTCCAACGTACCGGAACCTGGATCGATCGGCCTGCTGATGGGCGGGTCGCTTTTGCTTCTTGGGCGGAAGCGAAAAGCGAGCCATCGGTGACACTGATTTTAGGTGGTGGGTTAATTTGAATGGGGAAGCGATTTGGCATGCCCAGGGAGCAAGCTCCCAGGGCTTTGGATGGCGAAAGTGACCCACTACCTGATTTTGCCTGTTGGATGAACTGAAGGCGACGCGAGTCAGGGGCGGCAAGATTTCCAAACCGCTACATTAGATGACCGGGGCCAACGCCCTGGCGCGAATTAGACCAATTTTTGTTCTGGGCGCCGATTGAGCCGATATTGACCACCCTCCTGAGCATCTCAAAGCAAGGGGAATGGTTATGGCTCAAAAACCAAAACGGGCGGGCCAATTCGATCGTCGAATCAGACCTAAGTTCAGTCGAATACATTCGGGATGGCACATCATCGCAGGTTGCCTGATGGCCATTGGATCGCTGCTGGTCGGGTGCGACATGGTGGGTCCGGCGGCACTGCAGCAGAGCCGGCCGGATTATAACGAAGTGATCCGTCAAACCGCGAAGGATCAAAATTTCCTGAATCTGGTTCGGGTGCATTGTCACGAATCCACGCTCTTCATGGATGTTTCGGAAGTGGACGTCGCGTTGCAATTCCAGGGATCGGTGAACGGGGGGTTCAACTTTCCGCAGGCGCGAAGCGTGACGAGCGGCGGCGTTGTGTATTGGCCGGGACATGATTATTTGCTCGGCGGCACTCTGGGGTATTTGGAGACGCCGACGATTCGATATTTACCGCTTTCGGGCCAGTCATTATTTGCACAAATATCAGCGCCGATCAGCGTCGACTCGATCGCGGCAATGATCGACTCCCAATGGCCGATTAGCGCGGTGTTGGAAATGGCGGTCACGCGCCTCACGCCGGCGGACAAGGATTATTACGAGGCCCTGGACGCCATTATCTATCTGGCGAGCTATAACGCGCTGGAGATCGTGCCGGTGCATGCCGATCAGGCTTCCAGCGGTGGGGATGACGCGCTGAAGATCTATTTTATGGTTGGCGCGTTACGGAACAATAATGGGGTAATTGATGCTAACGTTACGCAACGTGCCAAGGAGCTATGGCATAGGCTGTGGGAGATTTACGGGCCGGCGCAGCCCCTTGACATTCAAGAGCACGACTATTGCATTGAATTGCGCACGGCGCCGCGTTCATCGCGGTGGGATAAGAAGGAGGTGGAGACGGTCAAGGTGGAGTATTACCTGACAACACAGCCAGCCGGGGCCGCGAAAAAGGAAACGACACAATGGGGCCCAAAGGAGGAAGAAACCCACGCGGGATTGGATCCTGCAACGACGGAACCGGCGGATGACAATGCGGCTTACAACGTGAGCGAGGATGACGTGTCCTCCACCTTGCAAATCCCGATGCACCAATCAAAGTATCCACCGAGGTTGCGTCCCTATCAGCAAATGCCGACTCTGAGGATGCGTTCGGCGCTGGGCATTCTCCGCGAGCTGACCCAGCCGGACCTGGCTTGGGATCTGGTCACATTCATACAGGCGGACAGCAAAGAAAGTGGGGCTCAATCCGAGCTTGAGAGCATCCATTCCATGATCGAAAAGTTTAATGCGGATTGTAAGGGAGGGAGGGTGAGGGACTTCTACATTTTCGATTCCTCGCACCGAACGGGGCGGATAAAGGAACCAACTTATGGGGATCCGGCACAATATGAGAAGCCTTGGATATGGCCACCGCCCGACTGCCCACTCGATGACTTACCCCCCGCCAATGCGCAAGCGAACCAGTCCTATCTGGGCATTCAGGACTATTGCGAGAGAAATGACTACCCTGAGCGGGGCGATCGGTATCGGCATTACATGATTGTATTTTATCAGGATGCCATCAACCCGCCTCCGGCAAATGCATTTGTAAGCGCGACATGTGACGGCCACTGCTATTACATCGACGGCGACGACACCGTTTCCAAGCGGAACTTCGCTCTGGTCAACCATTTTCTGGCGATCCAGGCTGTTCCCCAGAGCGCGCCATTAACGCCGACCATCGGCGTTGGCGCCACGCATTAGTGGCGCAGCTCGTCTTGCCAAAACGTAGGCTGCCGATCTTGGCCGTCGGCCCACGGCGTGTTCGATATGCTCGGCCAGGAGATGGTTGACGGGATCGGTCTGGTGCCGGGTCAAGCGTGGCAGGCGGCGGGCCGGTCCGTTGTCGGTGGGCGTTTGAATCAGCCGCAACAGTCGCAGAAGGCGGACGTCCAGAGACAATCGATCGGCGAAGGCGGGGTGGCAATTGAGGCAGACCACGCCGCCGCGCGAGGGTGAAAAATAGACGCCGTCCCGATCGCCCATGCGGCTGGAGCAGCTTACGCAGACGCTGAATTCCGGCATGAAGCCGGCCTCGCGCAGCAAATCCAGTTGGAACGCCAGGAACGACTCCTCCAGCGTCGCCGTGCCCAAATCCGTCAGGACGCGTTCCAGGCCATCGAAGACTTCCGGATGGGGATCGTGCTCCTCAAGCAGGAGGGATACCAACTCGGCCGCATAGATCGCCAGAAAGAGCCCGCGCAGACTGCGGCGCAGTTCCAGATGCCCGTCCTGGAGCGTCCAATCGGTGAGCAGCGCCAGATCGCGCGACGCATCGGCGGAAAGCACCGCATGGCCGAGGTCCAACAGATCGATCCCGCCGTCGAACCGGCTCGCCCCGGCCTTGGTTCGCCGATGCGCTCCCTTGGCCATGGCGCGAACGATGCCCTGAGTGCGTGCGATGAGCGTAAGAATCTGCGAGCTTTCGCTGTACTCGGTCTTTCGCAGGCAGATGCATCGGTCGGAAAGCAGGGGCATGTGAGGATTATAGTGTGGATTTGGAAGAGATTGCCGATTGCCAATTGCCAATTGCCAATTGAATAAAAGAGCAGGCCGCCAAGTCCCGTCTTCCAATCGGCAATTGGCAATCGGCAATCGGCAATCTCTTCCCATTTGCATTCCCGGAATACCTGCTAAAATCGCATTCGGCAGCGGCAGCAAGCCGCGGCGAGGGTTTCCAGACGAGAGAACTCATCATGAAAGAATATGATCCAGTCGCGGGGCTGCGTTGGGGCGGAGCCAGGACGTGGGTGCTCGTTTCGCTGATCGCCTTGCTGGCGATTCTCGTGCCCGTGGGGCTTTACCTGGTCAGCACGTTGTCGTTTGGCAACGGGACGACGGGCGCCAACCTCAGCGTTCCGGATACCGGCGTCACAGCCAGCGCGGCGCCTGCTGCGCCTGCCGCGCCCGCTCCGAATCGAACCAGGCCGGCGGCGAATAATCCCAATAACGCAGGTCCCACGAGCACGATGAATTTGCTGGTCATCGATCAGCAGACCAAGCAGCCGATCGCCGGGCTGAGGGTGAACAGCGACATGCGCACGCGTTTCTCCGGCGACACCGACGCCGACGGTCGAGTGCGCGTTGTGGTCCCTTCCGGTAAGAACCCCAACGTCTCCCTGAGAGTCAGCGGGAAGAATTACGTACCCATGCGCCTGGTTTGGGCGCCTTATAACTCCAATCTCCGCGGCGAAGTTCCAACGGACTACACGTTGGCGATGGAGCGCGGCACGAAAGTTCAGGGGAAGATCGTCGATGACGGCGGTGAGCCGGTCGTGGGCGCTACCGTGATCCTCGATTTCCAGAAAAGCGGCGCCAATCCGCACGAGCAGTTTGACCTCAGCCCGTATAACCGGGCCAGGCAGATCAAGAGCGGCGACGACGGAAGCTGGACGTTCAACGGCGCGCCCGTTGATTGCGATGAGATCGGGTTGGCCGCGTGGGATTACCAGCACGTCACCGGCGATTACTGGAACCCGCAGCCGTTCACTCCGGTTTCCAAGCTATACGACGGCACGGCGGTTTTCACATTGCGCCGCGGCGTGACGCTGGATGGCGTCGTCGTTAATCCGGAGGGCTCGCCCGTCGCAGGCGCTGCCGTTGCCCTCGGGCAGCAGCGTTTCTCTTCAAATGCCATCCCCGCCGAGAATACGGACGCGTCCGGGCATTTCAGTTACCATTTCGATCCCGGACAACAAATTCTGCTGACAATCCAGGCCAAAGGATTTGCCCCGCAATTGAAGCGGTTTGCGATGGGCCAGCAAAAGCAGAGCCTGACCATTCAGTTGTCCAGCCCGCACCGCATTACCGGCACGGTGGTGAACGCCAGTGGGAATCCCGTGCCCAATGCGAGGATCGACGTGCAAAGCTGGCAGGGTACGAACAACACCCTCAACGCGAATTTCCAAACCGACGGGACCGGTCATTTCCATTGGAACGAAGCGCCGGCCGAGCCGGTCACAGTCAGCGTTAGCGCCCAGGGCCTGCGGGGCGTGAACGATCAGGTGCTCACCCCCGATCAGGACAACGTGATCAAGCTGGGCGCGGTCTCGCACATTCGCGGAACGGTCACGGATGCCGAAACCGGCAAGCCGATCGAGAACATTCAGGTGGTTTTCGGAATTAAGTTCAACCCGGAACAGCCGGTGTTCTGGCAACCGGGCATGAGCCTCAACGCGGTAAGGCCCGGCGGAAAATTCGACTTTACGGATCAGTGGCCCTATCCGGGCATTGCCGTGAAAATCGAGGCGTCGGGGTATATGCCCGTTGAATCGCGCGTCGTGAAGTCAGATGAGGGGGATGTGACTCTCGATCTGAAAATGAAGCCGGGCAAGGACCTGATTCTGACGGTGCAATCGGCGGACGGCAAACCCGTCGCCGGGGCGACCGCGGCGATGGCGCTGCCGGGCCAGCAAGTTTTCATCCAGAACAGCCGCGAGATTCAGAATAACATGGTTTCGACGGCGATCAGCGGCGCGGATGGGCGGATCGACTTCCCGCCGCAATCCGGCAATTTCAAGATCGCCGTCATCGCCGATGCCGGTTATGCGGAGACGGATCAGGATGCGTTGGCGAAATCACCGGTCGTCACATTGTCGCCGTGGGGGCGGATCGAAGGGCGCATGATGGTCGGCTCCAAGCCGGCGACGGGGATAAACGTGGACGTCTTCTCCTCCGGGCGATACATGGCGTACGATGCCCAACAGCCTCGCGTTTTCGATCAACTCAACGCCAAGACCGATGACGACGGGAAATTCGTGGTGGACCGCGTTCCGCCCGGCGGTTGGACCGTCGGCCGCCGGGTCCAGCTTTCGAGCAATTCGTGGACCGATGCGGCGATTCAATCCGTCGAGGTTGAGCCGGGCAAAACGGTCAGCGTCAACGTCGGCGGCACCGGCCGCGCCGTCGAGGGAAAAGTCATCGTTTCTCCGGAATTGTCGGGGCGCACCGACTGGGCGTACGGCTACTGCCAGATTACGTCTCAACGGCAAGTCAGCTTTGCCGGGCCGCCGATGCCATTGCTGGTCAGAATGTCGTCGGCGGAAACACAGCAGAAGTGGATGCGGGATTGGATGAAAACGGATGCGGGCAAGGCCTACGCCGCCAACCAGCAAAAGGCGTTTGCCAACATGCGGAATTTCCCCTTTTCCGTCAGTCCGGACGGCTCATTCCGGGTGGATGACGTACCGGCCGGGGATTACCAGCTTTCCATCAACATCCAGCAAACCAACAACCAGAATGGTTTCGGACAGCCAATTGGCATGGGGTCCGCGGAATTCACCATCCCTGAGATGCCCGGCGGGCGAAGCGACGAGCCGCTTCAACTCGAATCCGTCTGGGTCGTCGGATTGGCGAAATACAAGGTCGGAGATTCGGTCTTCGACCTGGCGATGAGGACGCCGGAAGGCAAAAATCTCAAGCTCTCCGACTTCCGCGGAAAATACGTCTTGCTCGACTTCTTCCGTCCGTTCGATACCAACATCGCGTCGTTCAAGGACGTTTATGCCGCCTACGGCGGGGACGGCCGGTTGGCGCTTCTCACGATCAACCCTGAGTTTCTGATGAAAGGTCAAAACCCGCCCCGGTTGAACAGTAACCCCTGGCCACAAACGGCAATCGTCGGTCAAAGCAACTGGGCGGTCATCAATACGAATTTCGGCGCCCAGAATTCAACTGGCGCGTGGCTGATCGGCCCTGACGGCAAAGTGGTGGCGGAAGATTTGAACGGCAACGCGATCAAATCGGCGGTCATTGCCGCGCTGGGCGCGCCCGCCACCCAGCCCGCCACGGCTCCGTGAGGAGTCAAGGGATCAGGACGATCTTCCCGAACTGCTCGCCTTCCATGACCAGATGATGGGCCCGGCTGGCCTCGGCCAGCGGAAGTTCCAGGCCGACGATTGGCCGAAATGTCCCCGATTCCATGGCGGCGGTGAGCGCGCCGTAGATCGCGCGATGCTCGATCGGCGTGGCGCCGAAAAGCATCAGCCCCAAAATGTCGGCCTCCCGGCCCATCGTCTCCCGCGGATTGATCTCGATCTTTCCCCGGCTTCCAATGACCACCACCCGCCCACCCCTGGCCAGGGCGGACAGATCGGATGCCAGGTTGCGGTTGGCCAGCATTTCCAGGATCAAATCGAAGCCCTTGCCGTTGGTGAGCGATTTCACCTCGTCGAGGCGCTCGGTGAGGTCGTGATCGGCCGAATAGTGAGCGCCCTGGTCCAGCGCGTATTTTCGCCCGGCTTCGGTGGAGGAAGTTGCGACGACGATCATTCCCGCGGCGCGGGCCAGTTGCACCGCCGCCGTTCCCACGCCGCCGGTGGCGCCGTGGATCAGCACGGTCTCGCCCGGCAATCCCCGGCCGCGCTGGAACAATCCGCGATACGCCGTTCCCCCCGCGATTCCCACCCCCGCGCCCTGCTGAAACGTCGCACGATCGGGAAGGGCATGCAGGTAATCCGCGTCGCAAACCGTCAACTGGGCGTAAGACCCGGTAACCGTCTTGTCGGTGTACACCCGATCCCCAACCTTGAAATGCGTTACGCCCTGGCCGACCGATTCAACCAAGCCGGCCGAATCGTTCCCCGGCGTATAGGGAAACTTCTGCGGCCCATATTTGCCGGTTCGAATATACGCCTCCACCGGATTCACGCCGGCAGCCTTCACCGCCAGGCGAACCTGTCCCGCCCCAACGGCCGGTTCGGGCACGTCCTCCAGCTTCAGCACCTCCGGCCCTCCAAAAGAATGAACGCGAATTGCCTTCATGGCTATGCTCCTTGAATTTGACTTCCAGTGAATAGCAACGGGATGATTGTACGACCAACGTCCATTCCACGGCATGTTTGCCCAGCACGGCCACTGCTGTTAAAACCCATAGTTGGTTCATCAGCGGAATATGCGGCCCCGCCGCACCTATCCCGCGGCGAACAAGCCGAGCGCGTAGCTCAGTTGGTAGAGCAACGGACTTTTAATCCGTAGGTCGTGGGTTCAAGTCCCACCGCGCTCAATGATTCAATCGGCAGGTCGGCTATTTGGTCTCAAGCAGCTTCTCGATCTCCGCGCGGGCCACATCAGGATCGCGAGACATTTTTTCAACGAGCCTTCCATCGCGACCGATCAGTAAAATCGTGGGGAAAGCATGGATGCCGTACTCTGCGGTGGTCGCGCCACGGCCGGCGGAAGCGGTATCGACAACGTGGGTCCGGCCGCCGCCATCCAGAGCGATCAGGAATGGCAAGTCGCGGCCGCCCCAGATTTCCTTGCGACTTGTCTCCAGCTTTCGGTCCATCTCATCGATCGATTCGACCGAATCATCGTGGACGGCGATGATGAATAAACCCTTGTCCTTGAATTCATCGTAAAGCTCTATCATCCTGGGCATGTCGCTCACGCAGGGTCCACACCAGTAGCCCCAGAAATCGAGGAGCACAACCTTGCCGCGGAGGTCGGCTAATTTTACAGGGGGGCCATTCTTCCACCCTTTGATGCCGCGGAGTTCGGGTGCGGGACGGCCGAAGAACTGGAACCACGCCTCGGGTTCAAGGTCGATCTGGAACTTCATCTCTCGCTGCCCAGGCGCGATCCGGATCCAGCGGTCTACGCTGTCACATTCACTTGCGAGAAGCACGATCTCGTAGTCACCGGGCGGCAGCGGAAACTCAAACCAGGGGCCCTTGAAATGACTTTGTACAGAGCGCAGGCAAAATTTTCCGAGCTTGAAGGATAGGGCCGTGACCCCACCCGGGCTCTGGTTTTCCTCGCGGAGGCCGACGCTGGTGATTTGCCCGCTGACCTCGCATACTGGGTGAAGGTGAACCTCGCGCGTAGCGCCGTTGAACTCCGACCGACGCATATCCTCCAGCGCGACCAGGCCGCGGCGCTCGTGCAGAATGTACAGCGGCGCCACTTGCTTATCGGCGTACATGCTGTCGAACGCGAGTTCGGCAGGGATCGTCACTTCACCTGCCGAATCCGTAACTTCCGTTTTTGGGGGGTCGGAATCAAAGTAGGCGTGCTGATATTCCGACAACCGAGGAAGGTCGCCAAATCTCCCAAACACGCCGACCAGCGCACCTGCGACCGGTCTGCCGTCTGGATCGAGGACTTTTAGTTTGAGTTGGCCAGTGGCCGGGGGAAGGGGCTGAGCGCTCGCGTCGCTGCCGTAGGGATTTTCAAGACAAGCGGCGTTGTCCTGCTTGATCTGTGCTTCGCGCTCGCAGGCGGCAAGCTCCGCGGCGCCGGCTGCAAATTCCAGGTGCCCGTCACCATAGCCAACCCACACTCAGTCGGGGTACCGCTCGATTGGCTCACGTAGAACAACCGACCAAAGCGAGAGGTTCAACTTATCCCGGACTTGTGCGGTCACTGCCTTTGTCGGCGGCGTGTAGATGAGCCGCGGCACACCGGCGAGCAGCGGGAACCGTTCCGGCCAAACACCACCGTTGTTATAGGATTGTTCCAACGCGTCAAGAAGGACTTTGCGCATTTGCTCGCCGCGATTGAGCCGTGCCTCCTCGACGGCGGACAGGGATTGCGTTGTGGGAGCCTCGGTTTGGGCGAAGCCCGCCGACAGCCGTATTAGCAACACCGTCAAAACGGTACAAATCAGCCCGACTAATTTGGCGCATGCTGGCGAGCCCATGGAACGCCGTTATACACGGAGTTGTTCCCGCCTACCCTACGCTGACGGCACCAGATTTGGCCGCTTCCACCGTTCCGGCAGCCAATCGTGCAATTGGCTGAGGCAGGCTCGTAATCAGGTGCGCCATGCAACGCCGCGAGTGGATGCCGTGCCGGCGGTACATGCAGTTTTCGGAGCGGGCTAGCGCAAAGATCGTCGTCGTCGGCGGAGAATTCCTAATCCAGCCATCACCATCATCGCCGCACTTGCCGGCTCGGGGACACTGGAAGTCGGCATGGACAGGCCGTTGGCGGCGGCGAAGGCATCGAGGGCCGCGACGTCGCCGGCCGAGGCCGCGCCGCTGTCGCTCTGGTTGAAGTTGGCCGCCAGGTCGGTGAAGTCGGCGGCGTTGACCAGGCCGTCGTAGTTGAAATCGCCCTGGTCCCAGGCGGTGACCGGCTGGTTGAAGTTCGCCGCCAGGATGGTGAAGTCGGCGGCGTTGACGATGCCGTCGAGATTGGCATCGCCGAGCAGCGTGTAGGCCACTTCGATCTGGCCTGAGACCAGGCCGGAGACCTTGCCGTCTTTGCCGTCGGCATAGCCGACGCCGTAGGACAGGCCATTGGTCTTGATTAGTGCCGCGGAGGAAATGATGCCCGGGCCGTTCCATCCACCGCCGTTGTAGCCGGACTTGATGTAGCCGGCGATGCTCGAGAAAGGATCGCTGGCGCCGTAGGTGATGATGACGTGATCGTTGTTCACGTCCAGCACGCCGTTGCCGGTGATCGAAAGCGACGCGAGGTTGATGGTGCTGGTGACGGCGGGGCCGGAGCCGGCGGAGACGCCGGCGGCCAGCTTCAGCGTTCCAGCAGTGATGCTCATGCTGCCGACGCTCAGAGCGGTGCCGATGGTCAGGGTATCGCTGCCGGATTTTGTGAACGCTCCGGCATCGGCGATTTTGCCGGTGCCAGCGATGGTGTAGTTGCCCAAGCTGTTGTTGACGGTTACCGAGGCGGGGTTGACGGTCGTGTTAAGCGTGACGTTGTAGGCATTGGGATTAGTGCCGCCGTTCGACGTGGCGTCGTTGACGTCGTTGAAAATGACGTTGGAGCCATCGACGTAATAGTCGGAGAAAATACCGTTGTTCCAGTTGTAATTGTTGATGTCGTTAGTGTCCCAGGTTACGCCATCGGTGTAACCTGCGGCTGCAAAAGAGTTATTCCAGGTCAGTGTCGGGGCGGCGACGGTATAAGTCGACAGGGTTGAACCTGGCTCCGTCGCGCTGTCGTATGCCGTCGCCCCTGTTGTTCCGTTCCCGGTATATGGCTGATAGCCCGTAGGAGCAAACGAGGCATTGTCGAGCGCATCGTATGGAAGCCCACCGAAGGTGCTGTAAGCATCAAATTTGAATGATTGGCCGACGCTGAGCCCGAGGTCCGAGAGTGGAATGCCGTAGGTAATGGAAGTCGGGGTAATGATATTCGAGGTCGCGTTGTAAGGCGTTTGGCCGTTTCCGGCCACCTGGCTCCATCCACCGGAATAGTAGTACACAGAATTGTCGCCGATGGTGCTGGGTGAGGTTCCCCTTTTGTTGAAACCGTTGATGTAATAGTTCTCCCCCGTGCTGATTCCCACGGCCTTTCCGTAGGCGTTTGAAACAGTGGTTGGGGTAGAGACCAAGCCGGCGCCGGGGACTGTTTCCAAGGCGAGGTCGTAGTCGCCCCACCATTGCCCGATATCACCTGCGCTATTGGGATTAGCATTTGAATTAAGTTCGATATTGGTGGGGTACTGCGTGGTTCCCGGATTGACGTTGATTTGGAAGAAGATCGCCGGCGCCTCGACAGCATTTGCCGGTACGGTGGTCGAGTTGCTCTGAATATCTTCGTAGCCGGTGGTGATGACGACGCTGGAGAGTAGGGTGTAGTCTTCACCCCAATTACCAGTGCCGTCGGCCTTGGCGGTGGTAGGGCTTTGATCAGCGAGATAAGTGACCGCCTGGGCCGAAAGGTTGGGCAGCCAGCAAAGGCTCGCCCCAAATACAGCCGCCGAATTCAGCGCCAAACGCGATTTTCTCATAGACCCTCCGAAATGGTTTTTGTTTCGTTTTCCAACGCCAACGAGGCCGCGAATTGATCGAGTCCAAGCGGCATCGACTGACATAATAGACCAGGAACGGCACGGAACTATGGATAGTTGCGAATTAATCCTACGATTTTGCGACAAAGAGGAAAAATGGGAAAACGTTACGGGATGGCGGGAGTTTGCGGGGCGGGTTGGGAATCAAGTTCAACCGATGCCGGGCGCAAGCCCCCAGAGCGGGCCGTGACCCGAATCGCGCCGGCATTGCGGGTTGTCTGGACGATCACCAGGCATAAACCGTTGAATGATTTGCAGTGATTTGACTTGAAGCTGTCGACAGATGAAGGTCCGAAGTAGTGCGGATGGCCCGGGCGCGCGGGGGATAATTACCGTAATCTTCCCTCATCCCCTGACGCGGGAATTCGTAGCCCTTGATCCCGAATGATTTGCCGTTGACGAACAACTCGACGGTATCGCAGTTCGTATAGCACGTCACCGGGATGACCTGCCCCTCGCGGCCGCGCCAGTTCCAGTGAGGAAACAAATGCAGAACGGGCTTGCTGGTCCATTGGCTCTGGTAGAAATAATATCCGTCTTTCCTGAAGGAGCAGGTATCCAGCACGCCGAAGGGGGCGCTGCGGGCGGGCCAGAAGGCTTCGCCGAGATAATCGATTCCCGTCCACATAAAATCGCCGGAGACATAGTCGTAGGCGCGGACGAATTTCCAAAGCTGCTCGACGTCGAGCCGGCGATTGGCGTCGGGAAGGCGGCGGAATCGCCGGCGCGGGGCGGCGGGCGAGGTCGCGGCGGGTTGGGTGGCGGCGGGCTGAATGACGTCCGGTTGGTTGGCGGCGGGATTCTGGAACAAAGCGCGATAATCGCCGCGGATTCCGCCCATCGAAACGCTTTCCGTGCCGATGAATCGGCGTTGGGGAAACAACCGGCGATCGACGCTGTAATAGGTGTCGGCGCGGTCGAGCCAGCGGTCCACGTAGTTGTATCCGACGACGTCGAGAAGGGCGGGGAACTCCGGGGGCGCGCCGATGGGCTGTGCGAAGAGTTTGTCGCAGGCCGCCGTCACCGGACGGGTGGGGTCTTCGCGGTGAAAGGTCTCGACCAGCGGTCGCAGCACATCGGCGCCGGCGGGCAGGACCTGCTCCTGAATCTCATTGCCCGCGCTCCAGAGCACGATGCAGGGGTGATTGCGGTCGCGATAGATGAAATCGACCAGATCGCGTTGGGACCAGTCGTTGAAGAAGCGGTGATATCCGCCGAGGGTTTTGCCGGCCGTCCATTCGTCGAAGGCTTCGTCCATGACGAGGAATCCGAGTTGATCGCAGAGGTCGAGGAATTCCGGGGCAGGGGGATTGTGGCTGGTGCGGATGGCGTTGCAGCCCATCTCCTTGAGCAGGCGCAATCGCCGCCGCCAGACGCCTTCGGGCACCGCCGCGCCGACGCTGCCCCCGTCGCCGTGCAGGCAGACGCCGTCGAGCTTCACCTGCCGGCCGTTCAGAAGAAAGCCTCGATCGACGTCGAACTCGATCGAGCGCACGCCGATGGGCGTGTCGAGCTGATCGATGTCCTCATCGCCGAGGCGCAACGTGCTGCGAAGCGTGTACAGATAGGGCGTCAGATCCGACCAGAGATGCGGATGCTCGATGCGGAGTTGCTGCGTGAGTTTGCCGGCTTCGCCGGCGTCAAGCTCTCCTTCGCTTCGATCGCTTCTCAGTTCCTTGCCGTCACGATCGAAAAGGGTGGAAATCAGCGCGAATCGAGCGGCCGACTTGCGATTGTTGACGACCTGGGTGGCAATCTGAACGGTGGCGTTGGTTTCACTGACCTGCGGGGTGATGGCATAGACCCCGCCGGGCGCGATCGACAGGGGATCGGTCACGCTCAGCCAAGTGTGGCGGTAAATGCCCGAGCCGCTGTACCAACGTGAATTGGGTTGGACGGAATTGTCCACGCGGACCGCCAGAACGTTTGGCTGTTGGTTGAAATGCAGGTAGGGGGTGAGATCGTAAGAAAAGCTGATGTATCCGAAGGGGCGTTTGCCGAGCCAGTGGCCGTTGATCCAGGCGTCGCTGTTCTCGTAGACGCCGTCGAATTCGATTCGGACCTGGCGATTTTGGAGGGCATCGGGAAGGGGAAAGGTCTTTCGATACCAACCGACGCCGGTGGGGAGGTAAGCGCCGCCGCCGCCCGCCGGGGCGGTTTCGTCGAAGGAACCGGAAATGCTCCAGTCGTGGGGCAGATCGACCTGCTGCCATGCCGAGTCGTCGAAATCGGCGAGTTGGGCGCTGGGCGGATCGCCGAGGAGAAACCGCCAGCCGAAGTCCATGGTGGGCCGCATCCGGGGCAGCTCGCCGGCGTTGGCGACGGCGCCGCCCATGAGCACGACGGCCAGAATCGGCGCCAGGATAAACAGGACTCTTAGCATAGCATGACCGCGATCGATCCATTGTGCGTGAACGGGGGGCGAAATGCCAAGAATGCCGGGCGGCGCGTCAGATCGCCGCATGGCGTGTCGTAAAGTTGAAGGGTTTATTCGCAGTTGTGGATAGCCGGGTTCCCTGAAGCGGGTAGAATAGAACGACGATGAGAATAGGCGGATACGTCCATTCTTCGGACCAGGAGCGACACATGAGACGATCGCGAGCGGCGGGATTCACGTTGGTCGAGTTGCTGGTGGTGATAGGGATCATCGCGCTGCTGATATCGGTGTTGCTTCCGGCGCTGAACAAGGCGCGGCAGCAAGCGACTTTGATTGAATGCCAGTCGAATCTTCGCAGCATCGGGCAGATGGTGCAGATTTACGTAACCGAGAACCAGGGTTGGCTGCCGCCTTCGTGGAGTTCCAAGTACTACTTCACGCTGGCGGACACGCTGACGCTGCTCTACAACAAGACGACTCTACCAAATCCGCTGCCGGGAAATCCAAATTATCCGACCGGATCCAATTTATTTATGCCTCTTCAGGATTCGGCGGTCTTTCAGGACGTGGACGTCCCCCCGGAGCCGTGGTACTTCCACGCTATGGCTTACCACGTCAATTGCCGCGCCTTTGGAATTGCCGACAATGGCTCGGGAGGCGTGGAGTGGGATCCTTACATCAATGGTTCGGCCGGCGGGTTTCCCTTGCGCCACCTTTCTTCGATTAAACAATCCGCCAACGTCATGATGTTGTGGTGTACCTCCTGCGATATTGGACAGGGAGTGAATTACGGCGCGGATTATGGATTCTGTTTCTCAATCGACAATTACGCGGCATCAGGCAAAAACAATACCAGCACGGGGCTTTGTTATCCCAATCTTCCTCCGAACACCAGCTACCAACCAGCTGATTACGGGAATCCGATCGCGATCGGTTGTCCGGTTGCCAGCGGGTCGAATGTGGGCAGCCAATTCTCAGGAAGCATCACCAAATCCTATCTGCTGGCCGCAAACACCGATTATTCAGCGACGAGCTACGGCGTCGGGCCGGGCGAGCGCGACGACGCGGACATGCGCTTCCGCCACCTCGGTAACACGGCCTGCAACATCTTGTACGGCGATTTTCACGCCGACAGCGTTTTGATCGGCACCGTGACTTCGCAGGAGATTTGTCTTAACCCGAAGTAGTCATCAGAATATGTTTATTCGCAAAAAGCTGGCTGATGATAAAAAAATGGGCGTCGCGGTTGCGATCTGCCTTCTGGCTATTGCGGCCCTTGCCCTGGCCTTCCAGTTTTGGCCGCAACGCAAGCCAAACCTCGCGATGGCGTATTATTCGGATGATGACGGGCAAACCTGGTTTAAGGACAGCGCGTTCCGCGTCGCGCCGTTCGACCACGATGGCAAGACCGCCGTCATGGCGGAGATTTACACCTACGACAACGGCGGCAAGCAATTCTGCGCCTATCTGGCCAAGTACACCGACGACATCAAGAAGCGGCTGGAAAATGCGATTGCCGAAGCCCAGGCCAAGGGCCAACCCCTTGGCTCAGTTTCCTTGTATAACCAGCGAGAATTCCTCAATACCGGGACAATGGTGAAGCTCCCCGGTTCCAAGAACTCCTGGATCCCGTTCAACGATCCTCGTGCAGCGCCTATTTTTTCGATTCATTCCCCCGACGGAAGCGTGGTGGACGAGGCATTTGTTTATTAAAGAGGCCCTCATGGCACTTCACTGGACATGGGGATGCCTTCGACAGCGCGTCATTTTCGCCTGCTGCGTTTTGGTGTGCGGCTTGGCCAGGGGCGCGGATCAATCCTTCATCACCGGCTGCGACGTGTCGATGCTGCCGACGATTGAGAAGACCGGCGGGGTTTTCTCGGATGGGGACAAGCGCGGGGATGCCATTCAGATTCTGGCCGCTCATGGATGCAATCTGTTTCGCGTGCGCTTGTTCGTGAAGCCCGATCCGGATTACGTCAAGAATTTCGGCGCGGTGCAGGACCTGGCATACGTTCGCGGTCTGGCCAGGCGAATCAAAGCCACCGGGGCGCAGTTCCTTTTGGATATCCATTATTCGGATACCTGGGCCGATCCGGGCAAGCAGTTCATGCCGCAGGATTGGAAGGGTCTTGGCTTTGACGACCTGGAGCAGAAGGTTCATGATTACACCGTCGGCGTTCTGAAGGCGTTCCAGGCCGATGGAACGATGCCGGACATGGTGCAGGTGGGGAACGAAATTACGGCGGGCGTGATGTGGCCGCAGGGCCAGGTACTGAACGTTCCCGCCGGGCAAGAGGGGGCGCAGTGGGACCATTTCGCCAGGCTCATCGCCGCCGGCGCGACGGCCGTGCGATCCATGCAAACCCCAGCGCATCCGATCCGGATCGTGATCCACATTCATGGCGGCGGCAAGGAGGGAATGGCCAAGTATTTCTTCGGGAAATTCAAGCTTGATCCGGCGGATTACGACATCGTGGGCCTGAGCTTTTATCCCGCGTGGGACGATTCCATCGACGAGCTCAAGCAGAACCTGACGGACGCGATCGAGCTTACGGGGAAGGACGTTGTGCTGGCCGAGACGAGTTATCCGTGGAAGGAATTGCCGGACAAGGTGGGCTTGGCGACGCTGAAGTGGCCGCAGACGCCGGCGGGGCAGGAGCAATTCCTGCACGATCTGACGGCGACTTTGCGGGCGGCGCCGGGTCATCATGGAATCGGATTCATCTACTGGTATCCCGAGGCGATTCCCACTCCCGGGCTTGGGCGAGTCTGGCGACAGGGTTACGAAGCATTGTTCGATCAGTCGGGAAAAGCATTGCCGGCGCTGGAATCTTACGGCGAGGGGAGGTGAATCTCGATGGCGCGGTCGTCCACGGATTTGAGTCGGCGAACGTGGCGCAAGAAGTTGCGCGGGCCGGGGAAATCCCTGCCGGTCGAAAAGTCGCTCGATCGCGCGCTCGAGGCGCTGGCCCCACCGGATGGGCGGGCGGCGCGGCTGACGATTTCGTTGAATCAGGATTGGCAATTTCGCCGGCTGGAAACGTCGGCGGAGGCGGAGGCGATGCCGCTGGAGCCCGCGGAGGGCGGGGAGTGGGAGGCGGTGAATCTACCGCACTCGGTCCGGCTGGAGCCGGTGAATGCCAGCGGCGGGCGAAACTTCCAGGGAATCTGCTGGTATTGCCGGACGCTGGAAATTCCCAGCGAATGGAAGGGCAAGACGATCTACCTGCACTTCGAGGGGGCGATGTCCGTTGCCGAGGTTTGGCTCAACAAGCGGAAGCTGGCGGCCAATTACTGCGGGTATCTTCCGTTCGTCGTCGATCTGACGCCCGCGGTGAATTTCAGCGCGCCGGAGAATTTGCTGGCGGTGCGGCTGGATAACCGGGACCTGCCCGATGTCCCGCCTGGAAAGCGGCAGAGCGAACTGGATTTCACTTACTTTGGCGGGCTGTACCGCAACGTAAGGCTGGAAGTGATGGACCGGCTGCACATCGCCGACCCGATCCTGGAGGACAAAATTGGCGGCGGGGGCGTGTTCGTGACGTTTCCCCGGGTATCGGTCGAGTCGGCGGCGGTGGAAATCCGGACGGATGTCCGCAACGAACACCCCGAGCCGAAGGAATGCCGGGTCGTTCACGAGCTGTCGGACCCGAGCGGCGTCATCGTTGCCCAAACAACCGCGACGCGCTTCATTGCCGCCGGCGGCGACGCCACTTTCGTCCAGAACGTCGAGGTTTCCAATCCCCGGCTTTGGCATCCGCATCATCCCCATCTATACACGCTGCGCACAAAGGTGCTGGGAAACCACGGGCTAGCCGATGAATTGACCACGCAGATCGGCATACGGCACATCCGGTTCGACCGCGAGCGGGGGCTGCTGATCAACGGCGAGAAATTCTTTTCGATCGGCGCCAATCGGCATCAGGACCATCCGTACGTTGGCCATGCCCTTCCGGACAGCGCACATTTTCGCGACGTGAAGAAGCTGCGCGAGGCGGGATTCACGTCGTACCGAAGCCATTATCCGCAAGCCCCGGCGTTCATGGACGCATGCGACCAATTGGGGATGCTGGCCATCGTATCCAATCCCGGCTGGCAATTCGTCGGGGGCGCGGTTTTCCGCCAGCGCGCCGTCCGCAACGCGCGGTTGATGGTCCGGCGCGACCGCAACCGGCCATCGGTCATTCTTTGGGAGGCGGCGCTGAACGAATCGGATAATCGTCCGCTGATCGAAAGCCTTCAACGGGCAGTCCACGAGGAATATCCGAGTGAGCAGTGCTACACCGCAGGGGATCGCGAATCCGGGTCGCCGGGATGGGACGTTGATTATCTGCGCGGGGACGGCAGCAAACCGAGTTGGATTCGCGAATGGGGCGATCACGTGGACAACTGGACGGACCAGCAATCCCGAAGCCGGGTGCCGCGCGGCTGGGGGGAAACGCCGATGCTGATCCAGGCCCGATCCCATGCGTCGCGGATGGATGAAATAATCTCCGGACGGTGCAACCATGTCCTGGGCTCAGGCGTCAATCGGCTCGGCGGGGCAAGCCTCTGGGCGGGGATCGACTGCCAGCGCGGCTATCATCGCCAGCCTTTCCAAGGGGGCGTGCTGGACGTATTCCGCCTACCGAAATTCAACTATTATTTTTTCCAGAGCCAGCGTCCGCCGGCGATTCACGTGCCGGGGTTGGACGATGGGCCGATGGTGTTCATCGCGAACTTCGCAACGTTTTTATCTCCGACCAAGGTGACGGTTTTCAGCAATTGCGAGGAAGTGCGGCTGCTGCTCGACGGGCGCGAGATCGGGCGAAATCGGCCGGACGCCGGCTGGGCGATCGCGCATCCACCGTTCACGTTCCAGGTCGAATGCTTCGCTCACGAGCAATCGACGATGTACATGACGGGAGTGGCGAAGGTGGAAAAGCCGCCGGTTGAGTTGGTGGCCGAGGGCATTATCAAGGGAAAAGTGGCGGCGACGCACCAGGTTTGTCCGCCCGGAGTGGCAAAATCGCTGGTGGTGCGTGCCGATCTCTGCGGGCGGGAATTGGCCGCCGACGGGTCTGATTGGGTCCGGGTGCATGCGGAAGTTTGCGATGCTCGCGGGACGGTTTGTCCGTTCGCAGATGATCTCGTGGAATTCGCCGTCCAGGGCGATGGGCGGATCGTGGACGACGGGCGGATCGGGGCGAACCCTGTGCGGGCGGAAGCGGGAATCGCGACGGTTCTCGTGCAGGCGGGCAAGAATGCGGGGAAGATCGTCGTCAAGGCGGCGGCGTTCGGTTTGACGCCGGGGCGGTTGGAAATCGAGTCGGTGAAGCCGCGAGGATCGCATGGGGCTGGCGAGAGCACTTTGGAGTAATGCAACGCTCAACACTCAACACTCAACGCTCAACATTGAAGTAAGAAAACGGCGGTGAAGCCGGCGTGAGGTGCGAAATCGCTTGCCGTGGGGACTCTGTTGAGTCATCATGTGGCAGGGGATGTCAGGCCGGCGGCGGCTGACAGGGACGTGATCGGACGAGCGAAGTGCGATGAGAATTATCAAGCCAGTGGTGTACGCCCTGCTCGGTCTGACGGCGGGCATTTTTCTGGTGCTGGGGTCTCGGCAGAATAAATCGGACGCGCCGGCCGGGTTCACGATGGTGGAATACTGGGAGAAGTGGAACGGCCCGGAATTCCTGGGGATGAAAGCGATCGTCGATGATTTCAACAACACGGTCGGGCGGGAAAAGAAGATATTCGTGCGTTACATGTCGATGAGCGAAATCGACCGGAAGACGCTGATGTCGGTGGCGGCGGGGGTGCCGCCGGACATCGCGGGAATCTGGGACCAGCAGGTTGCACAATACGCGGCGATCGGCGCGGCCGAGCCGCTGGACGATCTGGCCAAGGCGCACGGAATCACCAAGGATTATTATCTGCCGGTTTTCTGGGACGGATGTTCGTACCACGGCCACTTGTATGCGCTGGTCAGCACGCCGGGGACTGTGGCGTTGATCTACAACAAGCAGATTTACGAGGAATGCAGCGGGGCGTTGCGAGCGGCGGGGCTGGATCCGGACCGCACGCCGCGGACGCTGGAGGAATTCGACCGGTATAGCGAAATCCTGGACAAGCGCGGCGCGGACGGGAACATCGAGCGGGCCGGGTATATCCCGTTGCAGAGTTGGTACGTACCGCAGCTCGGGTATTGGTTCGGCGCGGAGATCGCCGATCAGGCGACGGGGCGGCCGGAGCTGGATTCGCCGGAGATGGTGCGGGCGTTCACGTGGGTTCAGGGCTATGCCAAGAGATTGGGCGAACGGTCGCTGAACGATTTCAAGAACAGTCTTGGGAATTTTGATTCACCGCAAAACCCGTTTCTGGAGGGCAAGGAGGTCATGGACCAGCAGGGTCCGTGGATGGCGAACTATATCCGCAACAACAAGCCGGAGTTCTCGGAGGTACTGGTTCCGCTGGACCGGCAATGGGAATTGAAAGACCGGCGGGCCAATTGCGTGTGGGGCGTGGGTCCGTTTCCATCGGCGGTGGCGGGAAAGGAAATGGTGAGTTACAACAGCTTCGACGGCCTGATAATTCCGACGGGCGCGCGGCATCCGAAGGAGGCGTTTGAATTCATCGCGTACGTCAACCGGCAGGACGTTTCGGAGAAGCTGAACATACTGCACTGCAAGAATTGCCAGCTTCGGCACGTGAGCGCGGATTTTCTGGCGCACCATCCGAATCCGTACATCGCGATTTTCCAGGAGCTGGCGGCCGGTCCGAACGCGCACTGCGTGCCGGTGAGCCCGATCTGGGCGGAGATGTACCAGGAAATGATCGACACGTCGCAGGCGGTGTCGCTGGAGCCGGTGGACCCGGCGGAGGCGATGCACAAGGCCCAGGCGCGGATGATGGAGCGGTACGAGCGGGTGAACCGGATCGAGCAGGAGCGCGAGCGATTGGGCATCAACTAACCAAGGTTTCATGACGAGCGAGGAACGCCGAAACTTCTTCAAGGGCATGGCCTTTATCTCCCCGTGGATCATCGGGTTCGCCGTTTTCACGGCGGTGCCGATCGGGTTGTCGTTCTATTACGGTTTTTGCGATTTCGCGTTGACCGCGCCGCGGCGCGCGCCGCTCTGGATCGGCCTGGACAACTATCAGCAGTTGTTTCACGACGTGGTGTTCTGGAAGGCGCTGCGGAACACGGTTTATTACGCGTCGATGGCGCTACCGGCGGGAATGCTGGTGTCGCTGGGGCTGGCGCTGATGCTCAACGCGCGGATTCGCGGGCAGACGGTCTATCGGGCGATCATTTTTCTTCCGTCGCTGGTGCCGGCTTTCGCGTCCGCCATGATCTGGATGTGGATGTTCAATCCGTCGATGGGGGTGTTCAACATGCTGCTGGGCAAGCTGCACGTGGCGCCGCCGGATTGGCTGGGCGAGCGGCTGGCGATGCCGTCGCTGGCATTCATGAGCGTCTGGGGCGTGGGGAACACGGTGGTGATTTACCTCGCCGGCCTGCAGGACGTTCCGCGCGAGTTGCTGGAGGCGGCGGAGATCGACGGAGCGGGGACGTGGCGCAGAATGTTCTCCGTCACGCTTCCCATGCTCTCGCCGGTGATTTTCTTCAACCTGATCATGGCCATCATCGGGACGTTTTCGATCCTGACGGTTCCCTACATCATCACCTCGGGCGGGCCGAATAAAGCGACGTATTTCTACACGATGTACAACTACGACGAGGCGTTCAAATACCTCAACATGGGTTACGCCAGCGCCCTGGCGTGGATTCAACTGGCGATCACGATGGTGCTGACGGGGCTGGCATTCTGGTCCGCCAAGAAATGGGTGCACTACGGATGAACGCCGAATCGCGGGAAAGACGAATGGCGAATTTCTGGACCGGGGCGTCGGTCCATCTCGGGTTGATCTGCGTCTGCGCGGGATACCTGCTGCCGTTTATCTGGATGGTTTCGACCAGCCTGAAAGCCGGCAGTCAGACGCAGCAGGTGCCGCCGCAGTTCATCCCCCATCCGTGGAAATGGCACAATTACCTGGACGTGTTCACGCACCCGACCTTTCATGCGACGCTGTACACCCGGAACACTCTGGTCATCGCGATCCTCACGGTCGTGGGCACCACGCTGTCCAGCGCAATAGTCGCCTACGGTTTCGCGCGGATTCCATTCCGCGGCCGGGGCGTGCTGTTCGGGATCATGCTGGCCACCATCATGATTCCATTTCCCGTGACCATGGTGTCCGTGTTTCGCATTTTCCGCTGGATGGACCTGCACACCGCGGCGTGGTGGGGGCCGGATAACGCGCTGCAAATGCTGGGCACGTTCAAACCGCTGTGGCTGCCGGCGTGGTTCGGGTCGGCGTTCAATATCTTCCTACTGCGGCAATTTTTCATGACGCTGCCGAGGGAACTGTCGGAGGCGGCGCGAATCGACGGCTGCACGGAATTCGCCATCTTCTGGCGCGTGGTTCTTCCCCTGGCCAAGCCGGCGCTGGCGGTGGTGGCGCTCTTCAGCTTCATGGGGGTATGGAATGATTTTCTCGGCCCCCTGGTATTCATCCAGCGCCCCGAGCAATACACGCTGGCGCTGGGGCTCCAGGCATTTCAGAGCCGGATCGGCGGCACGCCGTGGCAATTGCTCATGGCCGCGTCCACGCTGGTTTGTATGCCGACGCTTATCCTTTTCTTCCTCGCGCAGCGGACGTTCATCGAAGGGATCGCGACAACGGGGGGGAAGTAGGCATTGCGTCGCGAATGACTCGACAAAGCCGCAACCAAAACAGAAATCTGCGCGATTTTGGCTGGTTTTTTGGGGCGGTGACAACGACGCGGTTTTTGATAGCGCCAGGGGCGACGTTGTCACTGTCACCGGGCCGTTTGGCGATTTTTCGCTTGGGGCTGGCCGCGCTGCCACAGCGCGAAATTGGTGCATGTCCGTTTCCCTCCCAGAATGTCCCATACCCCCCGGGAGCTTGGGAAAAAATGCCAGAATGGCAGTTTTCGCCCCGCTTTTCAGGCAAAAAACGCCACTTTTTTCCCACGATTTGTATTAATTCCCGAACTCCGGGGGGGGTCGCTTCGCGCGAGCTTTGAGCGGGAGAAACCGCGGCAAAACAGTGTCCCTCTATATTCTTAGCCAGAAGGTGAAAGTATTAGACGTGTTTTTGGGAAAGCGGGGATTTTTTGGAAATATTTTTTTGACGGGGAAGGGGAACTGGGGGAGGTTGGAGTTTTCTACCGGGCAAGAGGACCCCACGGATGAACATCCGTGGGCTTTGGGGGGCGGGGATCACTTAATGTTTTGTCGCTAATCACGTTTGTAAACGTCGATCGCGGGAAGGGCGTTGCCGTTGGAATCGAAGAGGGCCATGTCGCCGCCGTTCCAATTGGGGGAGGCGTTGCGGAGGGGGACGGATTCGGGGTGCCAATAGATGACGCCGAGGCCGTGGCTGTCGGGGGTTTGACGCACGGCGGAAATCAGGTCTTGCAAAAAACTTCGCTGGCCGTCGGGGGAAATGGGCCAAGCCATGTTTTTTCGAGCGGACCATCTGGCCGCGTCCTTCCAGGGATAAGCGGTTTCAACGATGACGATGTCTTTGTGAAAGCGGTTGGCAGTTTCGCGGAGATTGTCCTGGACGTTTTGGAGCGTTCCGTGCCAGTAGGGGTAATAGCTTTGTCCGATGACGTCGTAATCGATCTTGTGCTCGGTCAGATGATCGAAGAACCAGCGGGTGACGGGCCAATCGCCGCCGCAGTCGATGTGGATCATGATGCGGACATGATCGGAGGGCGTTGTGGCCCGGCGCACGCCGCGGGCGCCGGCGGAGAGGATTCGGCAGAAACGGTCCCATTGCTTGACGTCATCGTAGGGCTGCGGCGGCTTGATGGGTTTTACGGTGCTGTCGAAAACCTTCACCGTGGAGAGAGGGACCGCCACCTGAGCGTCAGGCCAGAGCGTGCCGCCGGTGATCTCGTTGCCGATCTGAACGATCTGGGGCGGACAATCATTTTTCTTCAGATCGGCGATCAAGTCGGCGGTGTATTTCTCGAGGGCGGTTTCCAGGGCGTCGAAATCGAGATTTTTCCAGGCGGCGGGCTTGAGCTGGTGCTGGGGATCGGCCCAGGTGTCGGAATAATGAATATCGAGGATGAAAAGCGCGCCGGACGAGGCGATCCGTTTGGCCAGGGCGCGGGTGTAATCCAGCGTGTTGACGGTTCCGCCTCTGCCGTTGGGATTCACGAAGAGCCGCAGGCGAAAGCAGTTCCAGCCATGGCGGCGGAAGATGGCGATGGCGTCATCGGGCTTGGAATGGTCGGCGAATACCGCGCCGCGCTGCTGCACCTGGGCCAGGGCGGAAATGTCCGCTCCAAGGAGAAATGGCGTGGTAGGGCCGGGCTGGGCAGAAGCGGCAGAGGACGATTTGGGAACCATCAGCAGGAACCCCATCAGGACAAACAGCGGTAATCGGGACGATTTGGGCGGCATAATAACCGAGAGGTCAGGGTAAAAAAATACTGCGTGCCCGAGATGGTAACTCGGACACGCAGTTTATGCCCACCGTGCCGTGCGCGCGATGAGGACGCAGGAGGGCGGCCAACCGTCATCAATCATTTAGCGCTTCGCCGCCGCAGCAGCAGCGCCACGCCGGACAAACCCAGCACCGCCATCGAAGCCGGTTCCGGCACGGCGGTCACGGTGTAAAGGCTCGCTCCGGTGTTAAAGGTTGAGTTGGCGTCGGTCGCGGAGTCATAATAGACCGGCGGGGTATAGGGCGTGTACGAACCATTCGTCTCCGCCGGATAACCCGTGCTGTCCAAGGCGCCATACGCGGCTTGTCCGGTGGGGTTGGTGTAGGACGAGACGACGTCGAACAGAAAGCTGTTCCCGATGCTCAGCCCCAGGTTGCTCAGCGGAACCGTTATCGTGGCGAAAGTATCGCCGGTACCGCCCGCGGCATAGGAGGAGCCGCCGGTATGGTTCCAGCTGCCGCTCCACGTATAACTGTCGTAACCCGACCCATAGGTATCGATCAGGGAATTGACGCCTGTGCTAATACCGATGTTCGGAGCGGTATAGGGATTATTGCTGAGGCTGGTATCGCCGACAGGCTGACCGGCGATCTGGAGTTCGACTCCGTAAAAAATATACGAGGCCATCGGCTTGCTGGAATTGATGGTAAAGGTAATGTTGTTGTTGTCGTTGGTGACCTGCACGCTGCTAATCCCCGCACCGTCAGCGAGAGAACTCCCGAGCGAGGTGCCGGGACCTGGGTAGACGGTTGCCGACGCGATGCCCGGAATCCAAGCCAATCCAGCGGCCAAAGCCGCACAGCCAGTGATAAGAGAAGCCCGTCTTCGCATAATCCCTCCGAAATGAGTTTAGAAGCTAAGTCTCCGAACGCTTAACACGAGGACAATGTACCTCATAAAACAGAGGCGTCTCTGGAGAATTGCGAATTAAAGCTCCGATTTTGCGACAGTAGGGGCGGGAGGGTCGGGGAGTGGGGGTTTGGCCGGGTTATATTGACTGAGGCCGTTCCCAGGGAGCAAGCTCCCAGGGCTTTGGATTGCGGAAGCAACCGACTACCGAATGGAGTGAATTAATCCTTCATATTTGCGACAAGGCTGGGGAACGGATAGACTGGCGGCAGTGGGAGAAACGAGCCGGGCCAAATTCGTTCACGTGGCGTTGGTGTTGCCGACGGAGTTCGCGTACGCGCGGGGGGTTTTGCGCGGGATAATCGCGGCGACGCGGGAGCGCAACATGTACGCCGCGGGAATGCCGCGGCAAAAGCGGATGGATTTGCCGTGGCTGTTCCGTGTTTACCGTGGCATCTACGGGCACTCGAGCAAATACCTGGCGCGATGGTTCAAGGACTGGAACCCGGACGGGATCATCTGCCAGAT
Source organism: Tepidisphaeraceae bacterium (assembly GCA_050014015.1). GTDB lineage: Bacteria > Planctomycetota > Phycisphaerae > Tepidisphaerales > Tepidisphaeraceae > PALSA-1353. The sequence goes on along the minus strand of JBEKEC010000011.1, from coordinate 95,115 downwards.
TTATGGTGACCGGCTGGCGAAGGTTTACCGAGACACGGGCAAGCCGGTGGTGGAGTTGTTTGAGAGCCGGGCCAAGTCGGAGTTTCCGCGTATTTTGCCGGACGACGTGGCGACGGGAGAGTTGGCGGCGGGGCATTTTCTGGAGCGTGGGTTTCGTCATTTCGCGTATTTCGGCGCGCCGTGGATGCTGTGGTCGCGGGAGCGCGAGGCGGGATTCCGGGGTGAGATCGAGAAGGTATTCCGGAAGCGCGCCGAATCGGGCCGGGCGAACGATTCGGGGCCGTTCACGTTCAACAGCTATGGGTCGGTGGGGGACTCGGTCGCGGCCGCCTTCGCGGGGCCAAACGAGCGCCGGGCGGCGGCGATGGGGGACTGGCTGCGGTCGCTTCCGCGGCCGGTGGCGCTGTTTTCGGCAAACGATTTGTGGGGATTTGAATTGCTGCAGGCGGCACGCGAAGCGGGGCTGCACGTTCCGGAAGACGTGGCGATCCTGGGCGTGGACGATGAGGCGTTGCTGTGTGAGATCGCGCATCCGCCGCTGTCGAGCATCCGCATCGGCGCCGAGCAGATCGGACGAATCTCGGTGGCGCTGCTGGACCAATTGCTTCGGCGGAAGCGTCCGCCCGCCCACATTCCGCGGGTTGCGCCGATCGAAGTGGTGACGCGGCAATCGACGGACGTGTTGGCGGTGGACGACGCGGACGTGGCGGCGGCGCTGCGGCACATTCGCCAGCATGCGGTGGAGGGATTGTCGGTCAAGCAACTGCTGGACGAGGTGGCGGTCAACCGGCGAACGCTGGAGCGGCGGTTCGTGAGCGTGCTCGGCCACACGCCGCTGGAGGAAATCCGCCGAATCCGGTTGGAGCGGGCCAAAGTGTTGCTCCAGACCGATCTGCCGATTTATGAGGTCGCGCAACGCTGCGGGTTCGCAACCCCGGAATACATGGCCACGAGCTTTCTGCAATCGACCGGGATGACGCCGACGGCGTATCGCCGGCAGTTCACGCCGCGTCCGCGGTGGCAGCAGTTACCGCCGAATTGAGGTGCGGCGCGGGGTGGGGACGCAACCCAAAGAGTTTTACCGCGAAGGCGCGAAGGTCGGGAAGTTGCGCGAAGCGGAGCGAAGTTGCGTGATCTTGGAAAATCTTGGCGTGGAGAAAAGAAATTGCGGGATGTCAACGGAGAAAGCTGAATGCAGTTGTAATCAATCGCGGCGATGGCGGCGGGCCAATATGCCCATGGCGCCGAAGAATAGAAGGCCCAATGATGCCGGCTCGGGGACAGAGGCCAGGCTGATGCCGTTGGCGGCGGCGAAGGCATCCAAGGCGGCGACGTCGCCGGCGGATGTCGCGCCGCTGACGCCCTGGTTGAAGTTGGCGGCCAGGTCGGTGAAATCGGCGGCGTTGACTATTCCGTCGTAATTGAAGTCGCCCTGGTCCCAGCCGGTGACGGTCTGGTTGAAGTTGGCCGCCAGGATGGTGAAGTCGGCGGCGTTGACAATGCCGTCAAGGTTTGCGTCGCCCAGGAGCGTGTACATCACTTCGATCTGGCCGGACGACAGGCCGGAGACGTTGCCGTCGTTGCCGTCGGCGTAGCCGACGCCGTAAGAAAGGCCATTGGTGTGCGTCTGCGCGGTCGTGGAAATGATACCGGAGCCGTTCCATCCGCCGCCGTTGTAGCCGGACTTGATGTAGCCGGCGATGGTGGAGATCGGATCGGGTCCGCCTCCGTAGTTGATGATTAATTTCGTGCTGGTCAGGTCAAGCACGCCGCCGCTGTCGATGACCAGGGAGTTGACCGCGTTGGTGGCGCCGCCGGCGGTCAGCGTTAGTTGGCCGGTTGAAGTGATGGTGACGGAGGACTGCTGCAAGCCCGAAGCGGTGACGGTGGCGGAGGCATCGCCGACGTTGAGCGTGCCCGTGCCGGTCACGGCGCCGAGGTTGGCGGACCCGCCGGTGACGTTGATGGTAGCCAGATTGACGGTGTTTCCGGCGGAGACGGTGCCGCCGCTGATGGTCACCTGCGTACCGGATGAATTCCAAACCTCCAGCGTTCCGTTAACGGTGATCTGGCCGCCGCTGACGGTGAGTACGCCTTTGCCACCACTCGCGTTGTAGCTTCCGCCAACATAAAGGCCGCTTCCGGGGTCGGTGCTGACGGTGAGCGCGCCGGTGCCGGAGAGGGAATAGGACCCAACGCTTCCGCTGTTCGCCGCAATACAAAGGACGGATTCAGGGTAAGTAAAGCCCGGACCTCCGCCGAGGGTGTTGGTACCGGCGGATTGGTTGAAAGTTCCGCTGGTGCCGCCGGTTCCGACGTATTCCGCACCGGTAACGTTGAGGGTGCCGGTGCCGCTGAGCGAATAGGCGCCGCCGCCGTCGATAGACAAATTCGTCACATCACCGGAGTCTCCGACCTGATGCAATCCGCCGGATTGAACGAACGTGCCATTGCTGTTGACGTACTCTGCGCCGCCCTGAAGCACCTTCAGCGAGCCGCTGCTGAGGGAATAATAGCCAACGGCGCCGGAGGCAGCACCAATGTTCAACATCGAAACGTATATTTCGTTAGTACCGCCGGTTTGAATAAATGAACCACTTCCGTTGCCGCCAATACCCTCAAAGTTTGCGTTTGCCAGGACGCCCGTTCCACTGAGGGAGTAGGTCCCCGTGACTCCGGTACTATTGCCGACATACAGCGAAGCAGCGGGATTGGCCATGTTATTGACGCCGCCGGATTGGATGTAAGTTCCGTTGGAGGTGTAGCCGACGTATTCGGAATTAGTGGCCCCGGTCACGGTGTTGGTGCCGCCGGATTGGCGGAAAGTCCCGGTTCCACCGCCGCCGTTTCCGATGAATTCGTTACCCGCAACCGAAAGGACGCCCGAGGCGCTCAAGGAGTACAAACCGTTAGCGTTATTTGCGATGGTGAGCGAACTGCTGACAGTGTTCGAGCCGCCGGATTGGGTGAAGGTTCCCGCGCTGCCGAAGGCGACGGATTCATTGCCGGCGACGGAAAGCGATCCGGTGCCGCTGAGCGAGTATTGACCTGTGGAGCCTGAACCGTAGCCGAGGTAAAGAACGCCGTTCACCGAATTGGAACCGGCGGACTGGGTGAAGGATCCCGTTCCAAGGTAGCCGACATATTCGTTGTTCGTTGTGGTCAGGCTTCCGGTGCCGCTGAGATTGTAAACCCCCTCATCCTGGGCGCCTTGGCCGAGAGTTAGATTATTCGACACGGCGTTGGAGCCGGCAGATTGAATCATCACACCGTACCCTGGCTGCGTGGACGTATTGGAATCGCCGAAATATTCGTTCGTCGCGGCGAGGGCGTTGCTGCCGGTCATCGACAGGGTGTTAGTGCCCTCGCCGTCGTTATCGACTGTCAGGGAACTCAGGGTTACCGAGCCGGTGTAATTATAGGTGACGACGTGATTGGGGAGGTCGTCGGTGGCGATGTAAACGTAGTCCCCTGCTCCGGGGACGGGACCGGCGCCACTATTCCAATTGCCGCTGGTGGCCCAGTTTCCGGAGTTGGTGGTCCAGGATTCCGTGGCCCCCGGCGCACGATGGCTCATTTGGAGACAAACGGCCGATGCCGCCAGAAACAAGGGGCAGATTTGCCGACGACGGTTCGTTCCAGGGCTTTGCATTCTCTACCCATCCTTTTGCGCAATTCCACCCTTGGGTCACGTTCAAAGCTGGTCATGGACTAGCGTGAATCGATAGTGTACGTTCAAGAGAAGCATTGTCCAGAGAATTTAGATTGTTTTGCGATTGATAACATAGGCGGTTTTATGGCCGAACCGGAAATAGAACGCGCCTTACGTGAGCATTCCGCCGGCCGTCTGGCTGAGGCGGAGGCGATCTATCGCGAAATTCTGGAGCATCACCCCAACCATCCTCCGGCCCTGCATTTACTCGGCGTCGCGCTCAGCCAGCAGGGAAACAAACGAGCGGCGATCGGATACATCAACCGGGCAATTGCGCTGAATCCCAACGTCCCGGATTTTCATGCGAATCTCGCCCTGGCTTATTGCGAAGGCGGCGAGCCGGAAAAGGCAATTGCCTCCTGCGAACGTGCCCTGGCGCTCAAGCCGGATCATTCCGGCGCGCTCAATCAGTTGGGGACGGCCCTTAAACAACTTGGCCGTATTGAGGAATCTGCCGGTTGCTACGAGCGTGCGATGGCGGCAAAGCCGGACTTCGCAATTGCCCTGGGGAACCTAGCCGACAGCTACCGCCGGCTTGGGCGCAACGCGGATGCCGATGCGTGCTACGAAAAGGTTCTGTCGATGAAGCCGGACGATCCGACCGCGCTTTGCGCCCGAGCGGAGGGGCTTTTGAGAAAGAGCGATCTTGACGGCGCCATTGCGGTCTTCCGCAGAGTTGTGGAAAAATTTCCCAATGACTGGATCGGTCACAATGGACTGGGCGTCGCCCTCGCCCGCCGGGGGAAGATAGATGAGGCCGTTCCACTGTACGAAAAAGCGATTTCCCTTGCCCCCGATCAGGCCGGGCCGTGGAACAACCTCGGCTATGCGCGGGTCGGACGGGGGGATATCGACGAGGGCATCGCCGCCTACCATAAAGCCTTGGCCATCCGACCGGACTATGCCGATGCCTACAACAATCTCGGCAACGGATATCTTGAAAAGCTGGCCCTCGAGGAGGCCTTGCAATCATACGAAGCGGCGCTTTTCTTCGAGCCCGACCACGCCGATGCGCATTGGAACCGTGCGCTGTTGCATCTTTTGAAAGGCGATTTCGCGCGAGGTTGGCTTGAATATGAATGGCGGTGGCTGAAGTTCCCGCAATTTCGACGTCATTTCCGCCAACCGAAATGGGACGGCTTCGATATCTCGGGAAAGACGATTCTCGTGCATGCCGAGCAAGGTTTTGGGGATACGATCCAGTTTTCACGACTTGCACCACTGGTCTGGGCGCGCGGCGCAACCGTCAATTTGGAATGCCCGCGTGAACTGTCCGGACTGATGCAGCATCTTCCCGGCGTTGCCAGGACCATCACGCGCGGCGACCCCATTCCCCCGTTCGACGTTCATTGCCCGCTGATGAGCCTTCCACGGGCGTTGGCTCTATCGGCCGATTCGATTCCCAGCCAAACTCCTTACTTGCAGGTGGATGAGAATCTGCGCCAGCGATGGGCAAAGCGGCTGCACGTTTACCAGCACTCGTTCAATGTGGGGATTGTCTGGGCCGGGTCGCGAATTCATCCGAGAGACGCCCATCGATCGATTAAGTTGAACGAGTTTGAGCCACTCGGCCAACTTGAAGGCGTGAAGCTCTTCAGCCTCCAGAAGAGCGAGGGTTCAATTGCTCGCCCGGCTGCCGCGACGCGCTGTGAACTGGTTGATTTCACCGACGATCTGCACGACTTTTCCGACACGGCGGCATTGCTGCTGAATCTGGACCTTGTCATCGGTGCCGATACCGCCGTCGTCCATCTGGCCGGCGCACTTGGCAGATCCGTATGGACGCTGCTTCCGTACTCACCCGATTGGCGCTGGCAACTCGCGCGCACTGATTCACCGTGGTATCCGACGATGCGTTTGTTTCGCCAGCCAAACCCGGGAGATTGGCGCGCCTTGTTCGAGCGGGTGGCGTCCCAGCTCAGGAATGAACTCGGCCGCTCATCGGCCAATCCGCCGTCTGCGCCGGCTGATAAGTCCCAGGCCCGCTAACAACATCACGCTCCCCATCGCCGGCTCCGGGACATTCGCCAAGCTGATGCCGTTGGCCGCGGCGAAGGCGTCCAAGGCGGCGACGTCGCCGGCCGAGGCGGCGCCGCTGGCGCTCTGGTTGAAATTCGCAGCCAATTCGGTGAAGTCGGCGGCGTTGACTATTCCGTCGTAGTTGAAATCGCCCTGGTCCCAGCCGGTGACGGTCTGGTTGAAGTTGGCGGCCAGGATGGTGAAGTCGGCGGCGTTGACTATGCCGTCGAGATTGGCGTCGCCAAGCAAGGTGTACTTCACTTCGATTTTCCGGGGTCGGCGGAGTCGGCATAGCCGATACCGTACCGCAGACCATTGGTCTTCGTTTGTGCCGCCGAGGAAATGATCCCAGGACCATTCCACGCGCCGCCGTTGTAGCCGGACTTGATGTACCCGGCGATCGTGGAGATGGGATCGGACCCGCTGCCGTAGTTGACGATTAACTTCGTGCTGGTCAGATCGAACACGCCGCCGCTGTCGATGACCAGTGAGTTGACCTCATTGGAGGCGCCGCCGGCGGTGAGTGTCAGTTGGCCGGTTGACGTGATGGTGACGGAGGACTGCCGCAAGCCGGAAGCGGTGACGCTGGCGGAGGCGTCGCCGACGTTGAGCGTGCCCGTGCCGGTGATGGCGCCGAGGTTGGCGGACCCGCCGGTGACGTTGATGGTGGCCAGATTGACGGTGTTTTCCGCGGAGACGGAGCCGCCGCTGATCGTGACGTGCGTTCCGGGTGTATTCCAAACCTCCAGCGTTCCGTAGTCGGTCATTAGGCCGCCGCTGACGTTCAGTACGCCGGTACCGCCGGCAGCCAACGACCATCCGCCGACATAGGCGCCGCCGGAGCCGACGTTCAGGAATCCGCCGGAAAGAATATAGGTGCCGGTCGCGCCCGCGGTGTAGCCCAGGTACAACGTCAGGCTGGCAGCGCCGCCGATGTTGTAGCCACCGGTCTGATTGAAGGTTCCCGAGCCTTCATAACCAACGTATTCACTGATCGCGCCTGAACTGGTGATGGCTCCGCTATTCAGCGTATAAACGCCCACGCCTTCGAAGTCGCCGATGACCAGCGCGCCGGCGGCGGCCAGGGAATTGGCATATCCGTTGTTGTTCTGGGTAAAGCTGCCTGAGCCGCCGCTTGCGCCGATGTCTTCGGAGTTGGCGTTGAGCACTCCGGTGCCGCTGAGAGTGTATTGACCGGAGGAGCCTGAAAAGTAGCCGACACTAAAATTGTTACTCGCGGTGTTCGAGCCGCCGGTTTGCGTGAAGGTCCCGGAACCCCAATAGCCGACGTATTCAGCCCCGGTGACCGCCAGTGCGCCGCCGCTGAGCGTATAGAGGCCGGAACCGCCGGTTTCCTGGCCAAGGATGATATAGCTGCTCACTGTGTTCGTGCCGCCGGTCTGGTTGAACGATCCCGAGCCTTGAAAGCCGACGATTTCCCACCCGGTGGTCGAGAGCGAGCCGGCGCCGCCGAGCGAATAGATTCCAGAAGTGCCAACGTCCTCGCCGAGGACGAGTGCAGCACCCGCTGCGTTCGTGCCGCCGGTCTGGTTGAAAGTGCCCGTGCCGCTGCTGCCGACGAATTCGCCCACGGCGGCCGAGAGAGAGCCGGTGCCGCCGAGGGAATAGGTGCCGGAGATGCCGGTGGAGTTGCCGAGGTTGAGTCCGTTACTCGCCGTGTTCGTGCCGCCGGTCTGGATGTAACACCCATTGGAGGTATAGCCCACGTATTCGGATTCAGACGCTCCATTCGCGGTGTTGGCGCCGCCGGATTGGTTGAAGGTTCCGCTGCCGCCGCCGCCGTTTCCGATGTATTCGTTGCCCGCAACCGAAAGGGCGCCGGTGCCGCTCAAGGAGTACAAGCCGTTGGCGTTATTGGCGATGGTCAGCGAACCGCTGACCGTGTTGGTCCCGCCGCTCTGGGTGAAGGTTCCCGCGCCGCCGAAGGCGACGGATTCATCGCTGGCGACCGAAAGCGAGCCGGCGCTGAGCGTGTATTGACCAACGCTGCCTGAACTAAAGCCCAGGAAGAGATTGGCACCCGCCGTGTTCGTGCCGCCGCTCTGGGTGAACGTGCCCGTCCCACTATTGCCCACGATTTCATTGCCCGCGACGTTGAGGTTTCCGCTGCTGAGATTGTAGACGCCCTGGCCGCCGGTTTGATCGCCGAGGCTCAGGTTGTTGCCGCTGCCTTCCGATGTGGAGACGTTGGCGTTACCGCCGCTTTGGGTGAAGGTTCCGGAACCGGCATAGCCGACGTAAGCGCCAAGGGTGCTGGTGCCAATGTTCAGGCCTCCGCCGGAAAGATCATAGGTGCCGGCCGCGCCCGCACTGTAGCCAACGAACAACGCGGCATGGGCCTCGCCTGAAACGTTGTAGCCTCCGGTCTGGTTGAAAGTCCCCGAGCCTAAGTAGCCAACGTATTCAGTGATCGTGCCTGAACTGATGATGGCTCCGCTACTGAGTGTATAAACGCCCGCACCCTCAACGCCGATGACGAGCGAGCCGCCGGCGGCCAGGGAATTGGCGTATCCGTTATTGCTCTGGGTAAAGCTGCCCGTGCCGTTGTAGCCGACGTATTCGCTGCCGGCGCTGAGCACTCCGGTGCCGCCGAGGGAGTAAGTTCCCCGGTCGTCGGCGCCGTAGTAGCCGAGATATAGGCCGTTCGACACGGCATTGGTGCCGAGCGATTGAATCAGTACGCCCCATCCGGGAAGGGTGGAACTATTAGAATCGCCGATATACTCGTTCCCTGCGGCGAGGTAGGTGCCGCTGCTGGTCATCGATAGGGTGTTAGTGCCGAGGCCGTCGTTATCGATTGTCAGGGAACCCAGTGTGATTGCCGATCCGGTGTAGTTATAGGTGATGATCCGACTGGTGCTGTCGTCGTTGGTGATGTTAACGGTGTCACCCGCCGCGGGCACGGGACCGGCGCCGCTGTTCCAATTGGCGGTGGTGGCCCAGTTGCCGCTGCCGGCGGTCCAGGTTTCCGTTGCCCCCAGCGCGCGATGGCTCATTTGCAGACAAACAGCCGATGCCGCCGCCATCGCCAACAAGCCGATGCCTCGCCGCCTTCTTGCATTTTCTCTCGCGCTGTTCTCGCCTTTTGGGGAATTCGAAGTGACGCGACCGTTTACTGCTTCCATGATGGCCCTCCTGCGCTCTGCGCGTGGCCGGCCCGAGATATGGCCCGCCGCGGCTTAGAGTGCTAACGTTTGAATTCCGCTGACCCTTGTGATCGACGTGAAATCTTCCCAACCGCATGACTCCGCCCACCAAGTGTCAAAGGTCAGTCGTGGAGAAGTGATCTGAAACTACCCCGCTTCACCCACTCAGCTATCATCTTCCAACACCCGCTCGATTTGTCTATCGGGGAATTACCTATTTTTGCGCAAATGAGGTGGCAAGCGATCACAGGGGAGGTCGCCAAATGTGCTCGTTTGGGACGTCGGCTATTGAGCTGTCAGCTATTCAGGGGATAGCGCCACGACGCGCGGTTGCCGCAAATCGGTGGCAGTGGGCTGGGACCTCGGCGAAGGGGAAGAAAATCGAACGTAGTCACAATCGTTTATGGCGACGCCGGCGAGCCAATATGCTCACCGCGCCGAATGTTGACAGACCCAACGATGCCGGCTCGGGAACGTTCGCAAGGCTGATTCCATTGGCCGCGACGAAGGCGTCGAGGGCCGCGACATCGCCGGCCGAGGCGGCGCCGCTGGCGCTTTGGTTGAAGTTGGCGGCCAGGTCGGTGAAGTCGGCGGCGTTGACTATTCCGTCGTAATTGAAGTCGCCCTGGTCCCAGCCGGTGACGGTCTGGTTGAAGTTGGCCGCCAGAATGGTGAAGTCCGCGGCGTTGACTATGCCGTTTTCCGGGGTCGGCGGAGTCGGCATAGCCGATACCGTACCGCAGACCATTGGTCTTCGTTTGTGCCGCCGAGGAAATGATCCCAGGACCATTCCACGCGCCGCCGTTGTAGCCGGACTTGATATAGCCCTTGAGCGTCGCCAGGGGATCGGCGTTGCTGCCATAGTTGATAAAGAAATGGTTGTCATTGAGGTCAAACGTCGAACCGGCCTCGATAATCAGGGCCGACTGAGAACTCCCGCCTGCATCATAGTTCATTTGCAGGACGGAGGCGTTCACTCCGTCGCCGATCGTGAGGGAGCCAGTTCCGCTGACGCCCGTGATATATGCAAGCGGACCGGTCACGACGCCCTGGCCGTTGTTGACACCCCGATCGTCGATGTGACCGCCCGTCCCGATGATGACCGTTGCGCCCCCAGCGGAGGTCCAAGTCACTTCCGATTCAGCCTGACCGCCTGTCTGCGCGTTAACTCCGGAGGCGATGAAATCTGTCACGGTGACGCCGTGCGAGGTCGCCGTTGCCGATGCCGTTCCGGCGATTCCGAACGTAGCGGAATTGCTTCCCGTGCCGCCGTTTCCGCCGGTCGCGGTGGCGATTACATCCCCGGCATTGGCTGTCGCCTGTGCAATCGCATTGCCGCCTTGACCTCCCGCAAATCCACCCCCTACGCCTTGCCCACCATCCCCACCGCTGCTGGTGGCACTAACCGTCATAGCACTCCCACTTCCGACGCTTCCGGTGGAAATCATTGTTCCAGTTCCTCCGGCCCCGCCGCTTCCCGAACTATAAGCACTTCCCCCAGTTCCTCCGTTGCTTGTGGAGTAAACGCTCATGTTGGCTGCACCTGTACTGCTTCCGGATGAACTGGCCATATCCGTTCCCCCGGCCCCGCCGTTGCCTGACGAGCCAATCAGCCCGGACCCTCCATACCCACCACCGCTATTGGCGTTGACACTTACGGAACCCGCGCCTCCGTCGCTCCCAGTGGAACTTGCCGTGCCAGCCCCTCCGGCCCCGCAAGTGCCTGATGTGCCAACATTCCCGCCGCCCGCGCCGAAAGCGGACGTTGTCGCATATATCTGGGACGCGGCAGTTCCCGCCGCCACCGATGTTGCCGTTCCGTTGCCACCGGGTCCTCCCATTCCGTACGTCGCGGAGCCACCCACATTAAGACCAAAATAGTTGACATTGGCGTTGGCAGTGGAACTAATGGTTCCAGTGGTGTTACTTGTCAGATTGGTGGTAGCATTTTCATTACCACCAATTCCGCCGCTTTGGCCTCCGCCACCGCCGCCTCCATAGGCGTTTGTCGTGCCGGTCACCGATGAAACGCCATTTGTGATTAGGATCAAATTCGATGTCGCCGCTCCGCCCGTTCCCCCGAAGCTCACGTTGCCTTGTCCCCCGCTGCCACCCGTGGCGTTTTGAGTCAAAGACAGCGATCCGCTGGTTGATCCGCTGATCGCGTTGGTCAGCGTTTCGGATGCCCCATTGCCTCCAACTTGACCAAAGCCGCCGTTGCCTCCCTGAGCCGTTCCCGCGACGGTAACGGAACCGCCTCCGGTGGAACTACCGCTGACTGCGCCTAAAGACGCGGTGCCGCCGTTGCCGCCATTACCATAGGTGGGGCCCACTCCGCCCTGATTGCTGCTTCCACCAGTCGACCACGCATCGATCTGTACCGCATCGCCGGTTGAATTCGATCCCTGCGCCGAAGCGGTGGCGGTTGCGCCGTCGGCCGCGTTGCCTCCTGGCGCGGTGCCACCGCCGCTGTTTCCGCCGTATCCTCCTGCTCCACCACTCGCGGTGGCGCTGTCGCTCACGGCTCCGGCGACGACGGCGCTGCTATCGGCCGTCGCGTTCGCGGTACCCGCTGCACCGCCTGCTCCGCCTGTTGCGTTCGTACCGCCGGTACCACCAATCCCGCCGGCGCCGCCGTTCGCGGTTGCGGTGTTGGAAGCGTCGGTGCTGGTTGCGTTGGCGTTAGCCGCGCCGCCCGCTCCGCCTGGGCCTCCGGGATTGCTCCCCGTCCCGTTTGTTCCCGATGTCCCTGCTGCGCCATTTTGCGTTACGGTATCCGCACCGCTCGGAACCGACCATACAGTCATCGCCGCTGCAAGAGCAATCGACACTCGTGCATATTTGGACCGCTTTCCAACTGACATGGATTCTCCCTTTCCCTTTGACTTATTCCTGCGAACGCACGGCTACAGTTGCATTGAAAAGCGAATTGCGCCTTATGACAGAATAACCGACCGTGGTCAAGGCAAAAATGTAAAAAACAGTAACTATTTACGCTTGAAGGCTTTGCGCAAATGACCCACAATCTCACGTTTGATGAATGTTTGGATGGCGGATTTCCGGCGAAACGCTTCGTTCAGATGTCTCATCGCATTTGCATCTGAACTATGCGAACTGAGAAGCAATACGCTTGCGTCGCCGCTGGGCCAGAACGCCCAATGCACCGAGCGTTAGCAGACTGATCGATGCCGGTTCCGGAACATCCGCCAGCAACCCGTTTGCCGCTGCGAAGGCGTCCAAGGCGGCGACATCGCCGGCCGAGGCTGCGCCGCTGGCGCTTTGGTTGAAGTTGGCGGCCAGGTCGGTGAAGTCGGCGGCGTTGACTATTCCGTCGTAGTTGAAGTCGCACTGGTCCCAACTGGTGACCGGCTGGTTGAAGTTGGCGGCCAGGATGGTGAAGTCGGCGGCGTTGACCAAGCCGTCGAGATTGGCGTCGCCAAGCAGCGTGTATTTCACTTCGATCTGGCCGGAGGATAGGCCGGAGACGACGCCGTCAGCCCCGTCGGCGTAGCCGATGCCGTATAGAAGGCCGTTGGTGGGCGATTGGGCCGTGGTGGAAATGATACCGGGGCCGTTCCAGTGACCGCCGTTGTAGCCGGACTTGACGTAGCCGGCGATCGTCGAGAACGGATCGCTGGCACCGTAGTTGATGAGCATGGCGTTGGCTTGAACGTCGATGGTTCCGGCGTCGGAAAGACTGTCCACTTGGAGAACCGTGCCGGTTCCGGTGATGGCGACGGTGGCGCCGGAGCCTAACGTCAATGCGGAGGCGTGAGTGGAATTGGCGAAGATCATGCTGGCGGAACTGGAAAGCGTCACGGAGGATTGGTAATTGATCGTTCCGGAGCCGCTGGGGTTGAGGATTTGTCCGCTATTGACGGTGACGGGAGAGCCGAGCGACAGGGAGGAGCCGGCGGCGATGCTGAAGATCGTGTCGCTGGCGATGGTCATGGGGAGATTGATTTGCTGGGCGCCCTGCTGGACGACGACATAGGCCCAACCGACGGTGGACTGAAGAGTCAGGGAGCCGGAGCCGGAAAGCGTGTAGGTGTTTGCGTTCTGGAAGCGGATGGTGCCGAGGGTGATGGACGCGGAGTTGGAGACGGTCTGATTGGCGGAGATTTCGCCGAGGAAATCGGCTTCGACGTCGGAGCCGTTGGGGGAGGAATTGGTCCAATCGGCGCCGGTGCTCCAGGAGCCGGAGGCGGAGACGTTCCACTGGTGTTGGGTGATGCTGAAATCGCCGTTGCCGCTGGCCCCGGGTCCGGCGGTGCCGATGATCGTCTGCACTGCATTGCCGCTGTTGTCGAACAATGCCGTGGCTCCGCCATTGTAGATAAAATAGCCGGGAACCTGCACGGCCTCGGGATACCAGTAGAGCAATCCCATGCCGTCGCCGTTCGGGAGATTCTGGATGGTGGTCGCCAGCGCGCTGATATAGGATGCCTGGCCGGCTTGCGTTTGGGCGTATACGGGGTCGTGGGCAAGTCCGCTGTCGGTTTCCCACGCGGCATAGGTTTCCATCACCATTATTTTTTTGTTGAAGGTGTTTGCCAGGGTCGTGAGATTGCTGCTGAGCGTGGACATGTCGTTGGTGCTTGGATAGTAGTCCACGCCCATGATGTCAAAGCTGCTGGCGGGAACGTTTCCCTGGGAGGGACTGGTGAGGCTGGTGTAGAAGGTCTTTGGCGTGCCGGACGAATCGCCGTTGCCGATGACGAGGCTGATCTGAATCTTCGGCCCCGCGCCCTGGGCGGCGTGTACGGCGGAGATGGCGGAATTGACCAGCGATCCGTACGCCGGCCAGCCGGATACACTGATCTGGCCCGTGGTCCAAAGCATGCCGTCGTTGGTTTCGTTGCCGATCTGGACGATGTCGGGCAGAACGCCGGCGGAACTGAAAGAGTTAAGTGTGTTCAGCGTGTAGTTGTAGACGGAGGTCTGCAATGCGGAGAGTGTCTCACCCGACCAGGCGGCGGGAATGGTTTGATGGCCTGGATCGGCCCAGGTATCGGAATAGTGGAGATCCAGCTCGATTTTGGCGCTGGGATCGTCGGCCTTGATCTGCTGGGCGAGTGCGATGTCGTAAGCAGTGGTTTGCATCGCACCGTCGGCCGAACTGTTGTACGTGGTCTGCGGATTGACGAAGAGGCGAAGCCGGAAGAGATTGTCGCCGTTGTCGTAGAGAATCTGGTCGGCGGGGGCGGCGACGCCGTTGTCCTTGAAGACGACGCCTTGCTGCTGCATGAAAGTGAGAAGAGAGATATCGGACCCCATGAAGAAGGGTCCGGCGCGGGCAACGCCGGCAACGAAAAGGGGGGCGGCGGCGGCGGCCGCAAGACGAATCGAGTTGGTTCCTCGCTTGGCGGTTGGCTTGGCACACATATTCAATCGCCGACAACGCCTTCCACGCCCCGCATCTGATTATACGTCCGGTACAAGAGTATCAGACCGCCGCAGCCCAAGGTCTGCAAAGTTGCGAATGAATGCTGCAAATTTCCGACAATCCGGGAGAGCGTGCATGCCCAGGGAGCAAGCTCCCGGGGCTTTGGACTGCGAAAGTTACCCGCTACCGTCAATTTGGAGTTTTGTAGGGCTGGGAGAACCCACGGATGGCCATCCGCGGGCTTTGGGGATGGGAATTGAGGGCGACGGGCGGAATAGCCAGCGCATTTTCTGCCGAAGTATCGGTCTTCTCCTCTGTTACAGATGGCGCGGAAAGTTGAATTTGATTTGCAGATGAGTAATCTGAAAGGGGGTTCGGCGGTACTGTTGTACCCCCGTCGAGAAAGTTGGCTCGTATCCCCTTCAACAGAGGGACGGAGTGACCATGAGGGTTTGGAAAGGGTTCGTCGGCTTGGCGGTGGTGATTCTTGGATGTTCCGGGGTAACGGTGCTGGGGGATGACACCAATTCAAATACGGTGGGCGGCGATCAAAATGCGCCTTCGGATCAGGTGGCGCCACCGGTCGCGCCCACGACTTCCAGCTACGGCGCCTTTATGCAGAGCTTGGAAGCCATCGGCATTGGCAAGCCGATGGAAAACCTGGGGTTCAACATTCACGGCTTCGTCGAAGGGGGCTATCTGTACGATGCAACGGTGCCCAAGGACCAGACGCCGGCCAGGACGGCGCCTGGCGACGACATCTTCTTTGCCGGGCCGTACAAGAACTCGCTGATGTTGAATCAGGCGGACCTGACGATCGAGCGCGATATGGTCTTTCTGCCGAAGGGGGACTTCGACGCGGGATTCCTGATTGAGGCCGGTTATGGCCGGGATGATTATTTCACGCACTCGAACGGACTGCTAGACCAGCACAACAAGGCGGGTGGAGCGGGAGGAGGGTTTGATCAGTTCGATCTTCTGCAGGCCTACGTGCAGTTGGGGATTCCGGTGGGGACGGGGATCATTGTCGAAGCCGGCAAGTTTGTGCAACTCCTGGGCTATGAAACGATAGATCCCACCCAGAACCTTTTTTACTCGCACAGCTATGCGTTTTCGTACGGCAGGCCATACACGATGACCGGCGTCCTGGGCAAATACGTTTTTTCCGACGAGACCAACTCCAACAATCTGGCGATTACCGGGGGCGTGACGGACGGATGGAACCAGTCGCTGCGTGACAACAGCGGCGACCCCAACGGCATCCTTCAGGTCAAGTACACCAGCGCGGTCTTTGACTGGACGGCGAATCTGATGTTTGGTCCCATGGGCGTACTTCCCTACGGCCCGCCGGACGACGCCCGTTGGTGGACGATCCCCGAGATCATCGGAACGTTCAAAGTTTCCGATCAGTTCAGCATTTCGGGCGATTTCCTTTATGCCGACGCCCCCGGCGCGGCGATCAGCGGGACCGGGCAGGTGCTGACCGCGCAATGGTTCGACGCCGCGCTCTATCTGAAATACCAATTGGATCCGCACCTGTCGCTCGGCACCCGCGTCGAGTATTACCACGATGGCCGCGGGACCACGACCGGCGTCGGCGGAAGCGACCTGAATTACTGGGAGGCAACGGTGGGAGCGGGGGTGACTCCCTTCCCCGACAGCCCATGGCTGGACGGCTTGTCGGTCCGGCCGGAAGTGCGATTCGACTGGGTCGATCAGCCCGTGCTGGATTTCTCAAAATACAACCAGTTGACCGCGGCGATAGACGTGTATTTCAAATTCTGATCGCGGTTAGGCATTGGGAGATGAGTTTATTGGCGATATGAATTTATTGGCGGCATCCGCGGGACGCCGGTACAATCGAACGCTGTTGTTTACCATTGGCCGCGGCAGGAGGATTTGTGCGGCGGGGCAGATATTTGTTCTCCAGTGAGGAAGGGGTAGACCTTCGATTGCTTTGCGCGGAGTTTTAGTTTTGTAGCTGGCGGCAAGAGCAATTTTTACCGAGAAAAGGTGTTCAATGCTGAGGAAACGAAACATGCGGCGAGCGGCCACCCGGCGGTCCAGAGTTTTTGGCGTGGCGAGCAAGGTGCAGATGGAGATGCTGGAACAGCGGATCATGCTGTCGGTGACGCCGGCGATAGTGAGTAATCCGATTGCTCCGCCGCCGCTGCCAAGTCAGCCGACGCCTTTGCAGGGGGTGGTGGGGACTCCAAACAGTTTGGATCCTCAGTTGCTGAACGATGCGTATGATTTCGCCGGTTTGTCTTACGACATCCACGGCACGGTTTCTCGCGCCGATGGGGCGGGCGAGACCATTGCGATTGTGGACGCGTACGGAAGTCCGACGATTATCAACGACGTGCAGGCATTTGACGCGGAGACGTATCTTTCGCCGGGTGAAAGCGAAGAGGCAACAACAGGCGGAATCAGCAATTACGACGCGGAAGGGAATTTCTTTCTATCGGTTGTGAAGCTAGGGACGACCGCGAACACCATCGTCGAGCCAACCGCCGATATACAGAGTTGGTCCAAAGAAACCTCGATGGACGTGGAATGGGCACATGCGATTGCGCCAGGCGCGCACATTCTGCTGGTCGAAGCGGCATCGGATAGCGCCGGGGACCTGTTGGATGCCGACGTCTACGCTGCTGAGCAACCGGGCGTGGTTGCCGTTTCAGACAGTTGGGGCGGCCCTCCCGACGCTCAGATCATTAACGGCGTGGCCGTGGAACCACAAACGTTAGACGGATACTTGGTTTCTCCCAACGGTCATTTGGATAACAACGGCATGACCGGCGGTGTTGTGTTCCTGGCGTCGTCCGGGGACAACGGGGCTAATTCGTTTCCGGCGGCATCGTACAATGTGCTGTCGGTCGGCGGTGAGACGACGACGGTTGGCCTTAACGGCATTGTGCAGAATTTTGGTCCGTGGAACAACGCTCTTGGCTCCAGTGGCGGCGGGGAGTCAACTACCAACCCGGCTTATCATGATCCGATAGTCGCGTTGGATGCCGACCCGGAGACAGGGGTGTGGGTTTATAATTCCAGTCCCGACCCGGGGGACGGTCCGACCATCCAGGGCGGGTGGTCCGTCATCGGCGGCACCAGCTTTTCCTGTCCGGCGTGGTCGGGTCTGATCGCCATCGTCGATCAGGGCCTGAACCTCAGAGGTTACGGCTCGATGAACAATTACCAGGTTGATGGCCTGGAGCCCTATGACGATAGAGGCACGACCGCCCCGGGCGACGAATCGCTATCCTGGACAACGACAACGGTAACGACAACGCCAACGACAACGACAACGGTAACGCCATTGGTCGGCCCCGGCTCACCTGTAGTTACTACAGTGGTCGGCGCAACTACACCGGTCGGCCTACCTACAACCGTATATGATACTTATCAGGTTGCGGCGACCGCGTATGGTATCGAGGGGGTGGAGGAAACCTCTCTGGACAGTTGGAGCGACCTTGTACAACCTGGTGTTCCCGCTCCGAAGGAGGACGCATTTGCGCTTTGGGCCCACACGCAGACAGTATCGCCAGTAGCCACAAGCTCGGTAATATCGCCCCCAGTAACACTATCAACAGTAACAACAGGAACAACAATAACAACAGTAACAGAAACAATAACAACAACAACAACAACAACAACAACAACGACAGCGCCAGCGCCCGGGGCCAGGGTCCCCGATATAACGTTAACCCCGAACAATGGGAACACCGGTTGGGGATGGCCCGATGAACTCAACGGCGCCTCGCCTCGCGGGGGATTTATTCAGGACATGGTCGGCGGCCCGACCATTGCGGAGGGGGGTAATGTGACGATCTACTCGGACTCCATCGACTCCCTCTATTTTACGCAGCAACCGGTCAACACCGTGGCAGGCGAACCGATTTCTTCGACTTCACCGGGACTTCAGGTCACCGCTTTTACGCCGACCACCAATGGCGTTGATACGGCGTTCAACGGAGTCGCTGACACCGTGACCATTGATATCCTGGAGGCGGGCACGCTCTTGGGCACCACTACGGCCGTTCCCGTCAATGGCGTTGCGACCTTTTCGGGACTTCACATCGACCAGATCGGGACGTACGAGTTTATCGCCAGCAGCCCGAACGTTAATCCGGCGTTCTCCAACGCGTTTAACATCATGGCAGGCGCGCCAACGCATTTGGCGGTCGTCGAACAACCGGCGTCATTCTGGCAATACAGTTTGATGACGAGCCCCGTTGTGATTGCTGCCGAAGATAGATTTAACAACATCACGTATTTGGCCAGCGGATCGAAGGTTGCCCTCAGCATATTGTCCGGGCCGGCGGGAGCCGTGCTGTCAGGCCAAACGACGTCGACGTTCTTCGGCGGCCTGGCATCCTTCAGCGGACTTACCGCAAGTCTGCCGGGGACGTACGTTCTTATCGCCCAGTCCTCGGGTTTGGGCTCCACGAATACCAGCCCATTTGCGGAGGTGCCGATTACCGTGACGGAGCGATATACGTTCAATGGAGCGCCGCTGAGTTCCAACGCAATGATCTTTCAACAGTTCCGAAACGCCCAGGTGTACAGCAGCCAGGGCCCGCCAACCAACGCCGAGGCCCAGCAGGTCATCTTCGAAGGCAACCTGAACCTGAATTTCCTGGTGGGTCAGTTTGCGGATTCGGGAGCTACTCCGACGTTCGCGGCGTCGAGTTCCAGCGCGGCTTCAGCGTCGACGGATTCGCCGTTCGCCAGCGGCGATTCGAGCGGCGGGTCCAACCTTGAATCTCAACTGCTGGACAGCGGTTCAGGAGACAATAAGCTTCTGGATTGATGGACATCAACCTTCTGGTGGTTGCGGTCGGCAATTCGCGCCTGGCGACGGGCGTGTTTGTTGGCGGTGAACTTGAGCGGGTGGTTCGTCATCCCATTGACGATAGCGGTCAATGGGAAGAGGCGATTCAACAGGCATGGTCGCGCATCGCGGATAGTGCGGACCCGGCGGTGGCCGCGGCGAGCGTTAATCCGCAAGTCAATCCCTATATTGAAGACATCGTGCAGCGCCAGACGGGCCAATCCGTGCAATGGGTTGGCCGGCAGATCGAGGTTCCCATCGAGGTTTGCACGCGGAATCCATCGGAAACGGGGATCGACCGGATATTGAACGTTGCCGCGGCGTACGAGCAGATGGGCAAGGCCTGTATTGTGGTCGATGCCGGGACGGCGGTGACGGTCGATTGCTGCAACGACAACGGGGATTTCCTGGGGGGCGCGATAGCGCCGGGGTTATCGATGATGCTGGATGCCCTGAGCCAGCGGACGGCCGGCGTTGGGCGGGTTTCGTTTGCGGTGCCGGGCGATTTGGCCGGCGATTCCACCGCCGCCGCCGTTTCCCTGGGCGCTTATTTCGCCATTCGCGGATTGGTCAAGGAGACGGCCGAGAGCTATGCGACGCAGCTCGGCCAATGGCCTGAAATCATCGCCACCGGCGGAGATGCCCGTCAGCTCTTCGACGGCTGGGAACTGATCCACGCGATCTCGCCGGATCTTGGGCTGTACGGAATCGCGCTGGCGTATACGAATCACCATATCAGGCATGAAATCTGATCGGGACTTTTCCGTGGAGATTACCGCGAAGGCGCGAAGACGCGAAGTTGCGCGAAGAAATTCCCGGTTGGCTTCGCGCGCCTTCGCTTCTTCGCGCCTTCGCGGTAGCCTTTACGGTAATCTATATTTGAGGGTTGGGATCGAATGACGGCACGGGGACATGACAGCACGGCGATGCTGCTGACGCCGTCGGCGGGGGGGCGGGGGTCGGCGATCGCGGTGGTGCGGATTCGCGGGGCCGGCGTCCAGGGGTTTCTTCAGAGGTTTTTTTCCAAATCGCCTTCGGCCGGGCGGTGCGTGCACGGCGATCTTCAGGATGGGAAGTCGCAGATCGACGATTGCCTGGTTGTCGTTGCCGATGACGGCAAATGGGCGGACATCTGTCTGCATGGCGGGGCGTGGGTGATCGAATCGGTGCTGATGCTGGCGGAACGCGAAGGGTTTGAGGTGATGGACGCGAAGTTGCCGGTGGCGGCCGAGGCCCTGGATGACGTGGGCGGGGAGATGGAGCGGGAGATGCTGATGTATCTGCCGCTGGCGAGAAATGAGCCGGCGATTCGAATGCTGCTGGATCAACCCAAGGCCTGGCGGGCGGCGCTGAAGAATGGGGTGGAAGGCTTCGCCTCCACGGTGGAAGGCTTCGCCTCCACGGTGGAAGGCTTCGCCTCCACGGTGGATGCGGCGGCGGTTTTGAAGGATCGGACGCTGTGGCGGCTGCTGCATCCGGGGCAGATCGCGATCGTCGGAGAGCCGAACGTGGGCAAATCCACGCTGGCCAACCGGCTGTTTGGGCAGCAGCGGTCGATCACCGCGGACGTGCCGGGCACGACGCGGGATTGGGTGGGGGAGATGGCGGACGTCGCGGGCATGCCGGCGATCCTGATCGATACGCCGGGCCTGCGCCAAACCGACGATGCCATCGAGCGCGCGGCGATCTCGGCGAGCGGGGAAAAGATTTCGGAAAGCGAGCTTGTGATCGAGGTTTTGGATGCGACGTGGGCATCACGCAGCCCCGGATGTACATCCGGGGCTTGGCGGGCGCGGATTATTGTTGTCAACAAGATCGATCTTCCGGCCGGTTGGGATTTTCAGTCGCTGAATGCGGTTCAAATTTCGGCCAAGACCGGGCAGGGGATGGGCGATCTTTGCGCCGCGATTCATCAGCGGATGGGGGTTGGGCGCCTTGGCGAGAATCGGCCGCGTTGGTGGACGCAGCGACAGAGGGATATTCTGACGGAGGCGATTGCGAACCCGGCGGCGCTGGAAAAGCTGGGCGAAAAGCTCGAAATCCGCGATCCGAATGACGAATGAGGCCGCCGCGCGGAAGCTCGAAAATTCGAAATTCGAATGACGAATCAAATTCGAAGTCCAAAATTCGAATTTCAGACTTCGAATTTGATTCGTCATTCGAATTTCGAATTTTCGAGCTTTGCTCAATATCCCGCCATGCGGGCGATGTCCTGATACGTCACGAGCAGAAACACGCCGAGGATCAGCACCAGGCCGACCATCTGAACGATTCGCTGGGCGTCGGAGGAAAGGGGTTTGCCCTGGATTTTTTCCAGGATGAGCAAGGTGAAAAGTCCGCCGTCGACGATGGGGATGGGGAGGAAATTGACGACGGCGAGGTTGGCGCTGATGAGGCAGAGGAACCAGAGGAGCCAGACGGGCCCGCGGCTGGCGACCTGGGCGCCCTGTTGCGCCATTCCGACGGGGCCCATGACGTTGGAAAATGAAATGTCGGCGGTGGCCATGCGCTGAAGGGTGACATAGAACTGGAGGATAAGGTCGCGGGTCTCGTCGACGCCCCAGCCGAGGGCCACGAGCGGGTTGTGGGTGTGGCGCTGGCTCATCATGGTATGAAGGGGGAGATAATGGGCCAGGGGGATTGCCTTGGCGGTGTCGATGTCATCCTGTTTCAGTTCGAGGGTTGCGACGGAAGGCTTGCCGTCGGCGTCGGGGGGGATGAAGGCGATTGCCAGCTTCTGTCCCGGTTTGGCGGAGGCGACGAGGCGGCGAAGCTCAAGCCAATTGGTGATGGTCGTGCCGTTGATGGCGGTGAGGGTTGCGCCAGCGGGGATTTTGCCGGCGGCCGCCGGCGAGTTCGGCAGCGTTTGTGCGACGACGAGGTGTTGTTCGTCGGCGCGTAGGGAGATTCCCAGGCCCAGTCGCCCGCCGCTCTTGGGGATGCGATAGGGAGTGAGGTCTTCGATGATGCGGGGCTTGGATTGGCCGGGGTCGAGCACGGTGAGAGAAACTTTCAGTTGTTTTTCGCCCGCCGCCAGGAGGATGTCCCGAATTTGCTGGCAGGTGGGGTTGAGGCGGTGATCGTCGCCGGCGTCCACCGCGAGGATCGCATCGCCGGGCTTCAGCTTATCGAGCGCGGGAGATGAATCGACCAATTCAATCACGCGAGCGCGCGGCACCATTCCCAGGATGCTGAGATCGGAGGTGGCGAACGGCTCGGAAAAATGGGGTGAAAAGTTTGTCTGGCGAATTTTGCCGTCGGGGGATTCGATGGTCAGATCGATCGGCTTGCCGTCGGACGCGTCCATGGCCGCGTAAAGCTGAACGATGGCCGCGGCGCCGTTGGATTTGACGGGTTGGCCGGCGATCCGGGTGATGCGATCTCCAGGGTTTAAGGCCCAGAAGTCGGGCAGGTCGGTCTTGGCGAGCAGGGCATTATCCGTTTCCTCATCGGGGATAGCTTCAGGTCCGGACAATTCGAAGGGCTGACCCACGCC
Organism: Tepidisphaeraceae bacterium; assembly: GCA_050014015.1. Taxonomy (GTDB): domain Bacteria; phylum Planctomycetota; class Phycisphaerae; order Tepidisphaerales; family Tepidisphaeraceae; genus PALSA-1353. The sequence continues at coordinate 72,504 of JBEKEC010000011.1, read as the reverse complement.
AAGCTGGCGCAGTCCCTTGCCGTCGGGGCCGGGGGTTGAGGGGGAGGCGTAGAGGGTCTGGACGCCGCCGTCGGGATGTTGCACGACGATGGCAACCCGCACGCCTTCGTGAGTGAGGGCGACGTGGAGGGGAATGCGGCTGAAATCGCCGTCCATCGGACTGCCGTCATAGGAAAGGATCACGTCGCCGGGTTGCAGTCCAACGAGCGTTCCATTGGCGGCGGCGGCGCGGGCGGCGGGGCTGTTGGCGATGACGCTGCCCACCGTCGCCGGGGGCACCGGGTAGCCGATCATGAAGATCGTCATGAACCCAATCGCGGCGAAGATCACGTTCATGATGACGCCGGCGGAAACAATGAGCATCCGCGCGCCGACGGATTTCTTGTTGTAAGCGCGGGGGTCTTCGGCGGTGACGCCGGGGCGAAGATCGTCCTGGCCCAGCATCTTCACGTACCCGCCGAGGGGAATCCAATTGAATCGGTATTCCGTTTCGCCCAAGCCGAGGGATTTGACGGCGGCGTCGGAGTAGTCGAGGGTTGGCTCGGTTTTCTCCCGGAATTGCAGGTGATCCTTTTGATCGGCTTCAAAATGCTGCTGAACGATGCGGTTGTAATCGGGCGTGGTGGTGCCCCAGCGGAATCCGATGCCCTTGCGCCATGCGAGCACCGCCGGGCCGAACCCGATCGCGAACTGCTCGACCTTCACGTCGCAATACTTGGCGGCCAGGAAGTGCCCCAACTCGTGGAAAAAAATGACGAAGCCCAGGCCGAGCGCCAGTAGGGAATAGTCCAGTGCGTTATGGAGATAGATCATTCAGAAAGTCCGTTTATGCTTCGTTGCCTCACGCCTCACGCCAAGGGAGCACACGCTCTGGCGGCGATGGAAGTTTCAGCGGCGTTCCTGGCCCATCGGTCTGCATCGAGCAAATCGTCCAGAGTGGGATTCATCTGAACCCGGGCCAGGGAAATTGTAAGTTCGACAATGCCGGTAATCTCGCCGAAGGGGATTTTGTTGTCCATAAAGGCGGCAACGGCGACCTCGTTTGCCGCGTTTAACACGGCCCCGGCGGTTCCACCGGTCTCGGCGACCTGGTAGGCCAGGCGCAGGGCGGGGAATCGGTCCAAATCGGGCGGTTCCAGGTGCAGGGTTTGGCATTTTGTCCAATCCATGCGGCCGGAGCAACCGTTGGCACGCTCGGGGTAGGTCAGGGTGTATTGGATCGGCGTGCGCATGTCCGGGGGGCAAAGCTGGGCGATCACCGAGCCGTCGATGAATTCGACCATGGAATGAATGATCGATTCCGGATGCACCATGATCTGAACCTGTTCTGGCCGGAGATCGAAGAGCCAGCAGGCTTCGATAAGCTCCAGGGCTTTGTTGAACATGGTTGCCGAGTCCACGGTGACCTTGTTTCCCATCCGCCAGGTGGGATGGTTCAGGGCGTCGGCGGGAGTTGCGTTGCGAATTTTATCAAGGGGCCAATCGCGGAAGGGACCGCCGCTGGCGGTCAGGACGACCCGGCGAACCTCGCGTGCGCGTCCGCAGGCCATGGCCTGGAAGATGGCGGAATGCTCGGAATCGACGGGAAGGAGGGCCACGCCGCGCCGGCGGGCCTCGGGAATCAGGAGCGATCCGGCGACGACCAGGGCCTCCTTGTTGGCAAGGGCGAGGGTTTTGCCGGCGCGGACGGCGGCCAGGGCGGCGGGCAGGCCGGCCGCGCCGACGACCGCGGCGATGACGATGTCCACGTCATCATGCCGGGCCAGATCGACCATGCCGCTTTCACCGGTGAAGATGCGCGGGCCGCCCGGGCCGAGGAGATGCTTGAGGCGATCGAGGCGCGATTCATCGACCAGGGCGACGGCCGCAGGCGAGAATTCCTTCGTCTGGGCGGCGAGCTTGTCGACTTGGCGGTAAGCGCCCAGAGCGAACGCGCGATAGGGGGGGCCGAGATGGCGAATCACGTCCAGCGTGCTACAGCCGATTGATCCGGTGGAGCCGAGGATCGCGACGCGTTTGCTCACGAGGGACAATATAACCGCCAGGCTCCGGATGTACATCCGGAGCTCGTTATGGCGGGGGTGCTGGAGTGGTTTTGTCTTGCTCGCGCATGGCCCAGGGCAGGGTTAGGCCGGCGGCCAGAAGGATCAGGGTCTGGCCGGAGTATACGATCATGGAGATTCCGTGAAGTTTGCGGAATTCGGGGCTGGAGGATTGGCCTTGCTGGCGAAGTTGCTCCATGCGGGAAGTGAGGAGCATCGGGCCCAGGGCGGCGGGGATGGTGGCGGCGGCGAGCATGACAAAGAGGACGGTGACGCGGATGGAGCCGGCGAGGATCCGCCAGGCGACGACGCCGAGCAGCGCCGCGGCGGCGAGGAGGATTTGATATCGCTCGAAAACCAGGAACATTTGCGGCGCCGCCGTGAGGGCGGTGGGGCGATCTTTGGCGAATAAATCGGTCACGAAAAGGAACAGGGCGCCAAGTCCGCCGAACCATAACGCCCAGGCGATGCAAACCAGAGATGCGGCGATTTTTTGGAGCATGGGAGTAATATAGGGTGTGCCCAAACATAGGGGCAATAGGGATCGGCCGGGGGACCGGCCGGCTCAGTTTCGAAATCGAGCCGGTCGGTATTCGGGATGGCCATCCGATGCTACCCTGCCTAAAATATCGCGCAATTAAGCAAGGGTTTGGAGGCCGTGTCCCATGGCGAAAGTGGATGTATCCGAATATCAGTTTCCCCAGGGCTGGAACGATCCGGCGCGGTGGGAGGAACTTTCGCGGAAATATTGCGAATGTCTTGAAGACGGGGACATCGTCGTTTTCGATTCAATCCCGTTTGAATTCTTCAAGGAGGATCGCGAGTTTCTCCTGGGGCAAAAACAGAGCGGGCTGAAAGTTCACAAAAACGTTTCCTATCGGCCGAACCAGGACGTTTTGCGCGGCGAGGCCTGTGAGACGCCGGAGGATAACCGGCGTCTGCACGACATCATGCGGCGATATTCGGCGGAGGTGACGAAGTTTCTGAGCCGATTCCTCGCGCCGTACGCGCCGCATTGGATGCTGGATTTCGCCAGCTATCGGCCGCTGGAGGAACAGGGGCGCGATCTGCCGATCCACAAGCGCAATGACCTGATGCACGTGGATGCGTTTCCCAGTCGGCCGACGCACGGGGGGAGGATTCTGCGGGTGTTTACGAACATCAATCCATCTCGGCCGAGAGTTTGGGAGACGACGGATAAGTTTCCGACGCTGGTGAAGACGTTCGCGGATGATGCGGGGCTGCGGGGGTTCGCGCGGGAATCGGGGTCGGCCGGGGAGAAGATCAGGAAGACGTTTGCGCCGGTGTTCCGGGCCGTCGGCGTCAAGGGAATGGACCGCAGCGCGTACGACCGGTTCATGCTGCGGTTCCACGACTATCTGAAGGAAAGCACGGACTACCAGACCAAATGGCCGAAGATTCGCATCGAGTTCCCGCCGGGAAGCACGTGGATGGTGTACACGGACCAGGTTCCGCACGCGGCCATTTCCGGTCAGTTCATGACGGAGCAGACGTTCATCATTCCGGTGAAGGCGATGGTGAGGCCGGAGAGATGCCCGCTGAGAGTGTTGGAGAAGCACTGCGGGAAGGCGCTGGTGAGATGAGTTCCATTGCGAATTCAGAAACTCGAAATTCGAAACTCGAATCAAATTCGAAACTCGAAATTCGAAACGAAGACATTTTGATCATTCGGATTTCGGATTTCGAATTTTATTCGTAATTCAAATTTCTGGCTTGGAGTTTGCCCTTCTATTAGTGGCCACGGTTACCAATAAGTTGGTCGTATTCGGCGTGATGTCCTATCCAGAACCAGACGGTGTCCGATCCTTCTTGAACCGCCAACGCGCGGTAGTGTGCACCGACGCGGGCCGACCAGAAACGTCCCACATTCTTGAAACGAAGGGATGGATGGCGTGGATTGTCCTTAAGTAGCTTGAAGTTCTCATCAGCGAGGCGACGGATCGGTTCGGGAAGGCGGCCGTAGTAGACCCAGAACTTTATGCTGGCGCGGTGCTTCACAATTCAGTACAGCGCCCCTCGCGCAAATCTTTGATCGCTTCCTCGGCCAGCGCGTCCAGTCGGCCCGCGGATACATCCTGCTCCAATTGCCGGTCCCATGCCTCCGCGTCGAATTCCTGGAACCATTTGCGAAAGTTGGAAAGGTCGGATTGGGAAAGCTTGCGGACGGCGGCTTCGATTTCGGGAACGGTACCCATATAAAAAGCATATCGTGGGTCTGTCAGGCGGGCAATAACTATCACTCGGCCATCTCGGCAAACCGATCCTTCAGGTCGCCGTAAAGCTTGGAATAAACGGCATAAGAGCGGTCGTATAGCTCGGCCAGTTTCCGGTTGGGAATCAGCTTGCTGGTTTGCTTGATGCAGCAATTCGCGGCTTGTTCGACGGTGGTCCAGACGCCGATGCCGACGCCGGCTAACAGGGCTGCGCCGTAGGCGGGGCCTTCGGCGGCGTTGATGGTGACGATGGGCATGCGGTAGATGTCGGCCTGAAGCTGGCGCCAGAATTGGCTGCGGGCGCCGCCGCCGCTGGCGCGGACTTGGGAAACGGGGATTTGCATGGCCTGCATGATGCCCAGCGCGTCACGCATGCCGAAGGTGACGCCTTCGAGAAGGGCGCGGATGAGCATGGGGCGGGTGGTGCGGGCGGTGATGCCGATCCAAGCGCCGCGGGCGTGGGGATCGGGATAGGGGCAGCGTTCGCCGGTGAGATAGGGGAGAAATTGCAAACCCTCGCAGCCGGGCGGGGCTTGCTGGGCTTGGCGGATCAGAAGTGTGTAGGGGTCGATTTTTTTCTTTCGAGCTTCGGCGATTTCGGCGGCGGCGAGATTGTTGCGGAACCATTGGAACGATCCACCGGCCGAGAGCATGCAGCCGAAGACGCACCATTTTCCGGGTACGGCATGGCACATGGTATGTACGCGGCCAAGCGGATCGCGGGTGGGCTGATCGCTGTGAGCGAAGACGACGCCGCTGGTGCCGAGGGTGGCGCTGACGATGCCGGTGGAGACGATTCCGTTTCCGACGGCGCCGGCGGCCTGGTCGCCGCCGCCGCCGACCACCGGCGTGCCTGCGGACAATCCCAATTCTTCGGCCGCGCCGGGCGTCAGTGTTCCGGTGACCTCCGGGGATTCGTGCATCCGCGGCAAAAGTGATTTGTCGATTTCCAAAAGCTCCAGCAAACGATCGGACCAGCGGCGATTGACCACGTCCAGCAGGAGGGTTCCGCTGGCGTCGCTGACCTCCGTGGCGTAGTCGCCCGTCAGCCGATAGCGGATGTAATCCTTGGGAAGCAGGATATGTTTGGTTTTGTCATAGACCTTGGGCTCGTGCTGGCGGAGCCAGAGGATTTTGGGGGCGGTGAAGCCGGTGAGGGCGGGGTTGGCGACGAGTTCGATGAGGGCGGCGCGACCACCGGCGCGGGATTCGATCTGGGCGCATTGCTCGGCGGTGCGCTGATCGTTCCAGAGCAGCGCCGGGCGCAGGGGCTTGGGTCCGTCGCCCAGGAAAACGCTGCCATGCATCTGCCCGGAGAGGCCGATGGCTTGGATGTCCGCCGGCTTCACGCCGGAGCGCTTCCGCACGGCCCTGGTTGCGGCCACCGTGGCCTTCCACCAATCCAGCGGGTTTTGTTCCGACCATCCGGGTTTTGGGGAGGAAATCGGATGTTCGGCCATTGCCGTGGCCAGGACTTTGCCTCTTTCATTGCAGAGGAGGGTTTTGGTTCCACTGGTGCCGATGTCAATGCCGAGAAGATGGGGCATGGTTGGGGGTCCTTAGGAAATTGTCATTGGTCATTTGTCATTGGTCATTTGTCATTGGTCATTTGTCATTTGTGAAGATTGCGGATAACAAATGACCAATGACAAATGACTAATGACCAATGACAATATCCGTTTCTCAACTCGCGGAAAAGATCGGGGCCGTTGTGGTCGGGGACGGGACGGCGGTCGTCTCGTCGATTTCGTCCCTTGAAGATGCGGGGCCGGGGCAGCTCAGCTTTCTTTCTAATCCGAAATATGAAAAGCTGCTGAATACCACCCGTGCCGAGGCGGTGATCGCGTCGAAGGCGACGAGAAGCAACCGCGTGACGATTCTGCGATGTGATGATCCGTATTACGCGTTCATGCAGGCGATGGTGCTGCTGCACGGACATCGGAAGCATCCGCACGCCGGCGTGCATCCGCAGGCCCATATTGATCCGACGGCCAAACTGGGCGAGGGATGCGTGATTTATCCGGGTGCGTACGTGGGGCCGCGGGCCGTCGTGGGGCGGGAATGCGTGCTTTATCCCAATGCGGTTGTGTATGACGATTGCGTTCTTCACGACCGGGTGACGCTCCATGCGGGGTCGGTGATCGGGCAGGATGGGTTTGGGTATGCGACGCACGAAGGGGCGCATCATAAGATTCCGCAGGTGGGGATCGTGGAACTGGGCGATGACGTGGAAATCGGAGCGAACGTCACGATTCAGCGGGCGACGCTGGGAAAGACGGTCATTGGGGCCGGGACGAAGATCAGCGATCTTGTGGCCATTGGGCACGGAGCGAGCATCGGAGAGCACGGATTGCTGGTGTCGCTGGTGGGGATAGCGGGCAGCACGCGGATCGGTCATCACGTGACGATCGGGGGACAAGCGGGAGTGGCGGGGCATTTGGTGGTGGGGAATCGGGTAACGATTGCCGCCCGGGGCGGGGTGGCGACCGATGCCGCGGATGGGGCGGTTCTTTACGGCGCCCCGGCGACGCCGGCGCCGCACGGGCGGAAAGGGCTTACCCTGCTCGGGCAGCTTCCTGAGATTGTCGAGAGGATTCGGAAGCTCGAGAAGCGCGGGGGAGGTGGCCGGAAGACGCCTGGAAAAAAGAAGAAAAGTTCTCGACCGGGTAGCGGGTGATTTTGCATGTTGAGGCGATTTGGCATACCCAGGGAGCAAGCTCCCAGGGCTTTGGATTGCGAAAGTAACCCACTATCCTCGATCGGGCCGCGGGTGAACGTGCTTGTCACTCCGTCTTGTTCTTGGGATGATATGGCAGAGGAAATGGGGCTATGGGCTTCGTTGAACAAATGAAATGGTGGCATTGGGTGGGGCTGAGCCTGGTGTTGGGGGCGTTGCTGGCGTTCCTCAATTCCGGGGGCGCGGATACGGCGATTCAGCATCGCTCCGTCTCCACGGTGACTTTCGAGACGGGGTTGATGCTTCAGCCTTGGGTTGATCCGAAGGATTCGAACCATCGGCGCGCCTGGTTGAGCAATCTGATGGTCCATCCGGTGCAGGACGTGCCGGTTGGGGACAAAGTGGTCAAGCTCCAGCTGGTGAGCTTCACGCGGCTGGAGCCGCCGGATGAGGCGCATCCCGCGGGAGAAACGGATACGGAATACGTGTGGGCGCCGTTTCCCTATGAGCCGACTCCGCGAGGGTCTCCGAACCAGGGCCGGCAGGCGTATCCGGCGGCGAGCTTGTACTTGGCGAAAAAGGGAGACACGCTGAATTCGCTGGCGGCGCGGTTTTATCACAAGGACACGGCGATGGGCGAGAAGGCGATCATCGCCGCCAATCCAATCTTGCGGGATGCCAAGAGTCCGGCCGATCTGAAGATTCAGGAGTGGAACGGGTGGAGGCGGGGAAGCCCGGGTGCGTATTGGATTCCGTGGAACCCGGCCGATCAGCATACGGTAAGCGATTTTCTCGTGGCCACCAACCAATTCCTTCAGGCCCAGCAGGGACAGGCGGCGATTCCGATCTCGTTCCATTATCGGTGGTGGGAATCGTCGAAATATGGATTTGAGGCGTGGATGATCGGCACGTTTTTGATCGTCGGCGTGATCTGGCCAACATTGTTGGCGGTGATGATCAAAGGTGGGCTGGGCCGGATGAAGCCGGAGGAATACGACCTGAGCCGGTTCAAAGGCGGCCCGGAGCCGGCCGTTGCGGCGGCGCCGGTGGCGGTGAACAAGGGGGACATGCAGAGATTGCGAGAGTTGGAAGAGAGCATGGAAGCGACGTTGAAGGCGTCGGCGACCGCCGCGCCAGCGGTTGAGACTACGCCTCCGCCGCCGTCGGAGGTGAAAAAGCTCGCTGGTGGGCCGGCCGACGCGCCGGTTGTGCCCGTGCCCCAGGAAGAGAAAAAGGATTACCAGGGAGAATACTATCCCGTTGCCAAGCCGCACGGGCACAAGGATGAAGAGCACTGAATGTCCGAAGCAGAATCTCCGCTGATCCTGGTGTTGGTGCGCGACCTGACGTTTTCAGGAAGGATCCTGGCCGAAGCGCGTGCGGCGGGGGCATCGGTGAAGGTGATCCGCGATCCGGCGCAAGTATCGAAGCTTGATGGAGTTGGGGGCAATCTGATGATCGTGGATTTGAATCTCCCGGGGGCGATCGCGGCGGCGGGGCAATGGCGGCAAACGGCCGGCCGGACGGTCGTGGGGTTCGTGTCGCACGAAGATGCCCAGACGATATCCCAAGCGAGGTCAGCCGGGGTGGACCAGGTCCTTGCTCGGAGCCGATTTGTGCAAATCCTTCCGGATTTGCTGACGATGAGTTAGAGCGGGTTGCAGGTCGGTGTACACGTTTGCGAAGTGAAACCCACGGCAGCGCCGTGGGCGTTCCGGGGCAGAATTCGCGGCCGGCCAATGAATTCATCGAACTGGATGGATTGTCGGTGCGCGATCGGTAGGGGAATTTCCTCATTGCATCGGACGCTGGCGTCCTTACACTCTTGGCCTGTTTATCTAAAGGAGCTTTAGTTATGTCTGCAACAAACCGTCAACTTGTCGATCTTCTGGGTTCGGACGCGGATGCGCTGCTTGGCTATGTTGCCAAGGGGTTCAAGCGTGAAACGCTGCATCTTCCGGGCGGGGATTTCGTGGATCGGGTTATGGCGTCCACGGACCGGACGCCGAACGTGCTGCGGAATTTCAATGCGATCCTCAATTCCGGCCGGCTGGCCAGGACCGGGTATGTTTCGATCCTGCCGGTGGACCAGGGGATCGAGCACTCCGCCGGAGCGAGCTTCGCGGCGAATCCGACTTATTTCGATCCGGAGAGCATCGTGAAGCTCGCCCTGGAGGGCGGGTGCAATGCGGTGGCTTCGACGCTCGGGGTTCTGGGCGCCTGCTCGCGCAAATATGCCCACAGAATTCCGTTCCTCGTCAAGCTCAATCACAACGAGTTTATCAGCTACCCCAACAAGTACGATCAGATTTTATTCGGCAGCGTGAAACAGGCGTTCGACATGGGGGCGACGGCCGTGGGCGCGACGATTTATTTCGGCTCGCCGGAATCGGATCGGCAGATTCAGGAAGTGTCGCGCGTATTCGCGGCGGCGCATGAACTGGGGCTTGTGACCGTCCTTTGGTGCTATCTGCGCAACCCCGCGTTCAAGACGCCGGAGAAGGATTATCACGTTGCCGCCGACCTGACCGGGCAGGCGAATCATCTCGGCGTGACCATTCAGGCGGACATCATCAAGCAGAAATTGCCGGAGAACAACGGCGGATATAACGCGTTGAAGTTCGGCAAGACCGACAAGAGGGTGTATTCACAACTGACGCCGGGCGATCATCCGATTGAATTGTGCCGGTATCAGGTTGCCAACTGCTACATGGGGCGCAGCCCGCTGATCAACAGCGGCGGCGCCAGCGGGGAGCACGATTTCGCCGACGCGGTGCGAACGGCGGTGATCAACAAGCGTGCCGGCGGAATGGGACTCATCAGCGGAAGAAAAGCCTTCCAAAGGCCGATGGCGGACGGCGTGAAACTGCTGAACCTGATTCAGGACGTTTATCTGGATCAGGGGATCACGGTGGCGTGACCGGGCCTGCCAAGGTGGCGTGAGAAATCCAAGATGAAGCGGTCAACGAAGGAAAAATCGCGGCGGCGCAAATGGAAGGTTGAAGTATTTGACTCTTTCGCCGCCGCCGATGAAGCGGACCGTAAATACTGGTTATCGCGCACACCCCGCCAAAGAATGCAGGCTCTTGAGAGGTTGCGACAACTGAATTATGGCTATGGGCCAGGGAAGCCTCGACCCAAATTTCAAAGAACTGTTCGAGTCATTAAACTCGGCGAGAGTTAGGTTGCGTGGCCGCTCGGATTACGAGCGGCAAACCGATGACTGGGGGCATTCCGGACCGGTTTAGCCATGAGGGACTCTTCCGGGAAAACCGCGCTGGTCACGGGCGCGTCCGTCGGGATCGGACGCGATCTGGCGGAATTGTTTGCGCGCGAGGGGCATCATCTGGTTCTCACTGCGCGGAATGAGCCGCAGCTTCGGGAATTGGCCGCGAAACTGCGCGATCGGTATCGCGTGAACGTCGAGGTGATTGTACGGGACCTTTCCGTGGCTGATGGGCCGCAACGAATTCTCGATTCATTGCAATCGAAGACGATTGATTACCTTGTGAACAACGCCGGGTTCGGCACGCATGGGCCGTTCGCGGAAGCGGATCTTTCGGCACAATTGGGGATGCTGCAGGTGAACGTGGCGGCGCTGACGCATCTGACGCGGCTTTTTTTGCCGGGGATGCTGAAGCGCGGCAGCGGGCGGATCATGAACGTGGCATCGGTGGCGGCGTTCGCGCCGGGGCCGCTGAAGGCCGTGTATTACGCGAGCAAAGCGTACGTGCTTTCGTTTTCCGAAGCGCTGGCCAACGAACTGGCGGGCAGCGGGGTGACGGTGACGGCGCTGTGTCCGGGTCCGACCAAAACGGAGTTCCAAAGGCGAGCGGGGATTGAAGACTCGCTGCTGTTCAAGATGAGGATGATGGATTCGATGACGGCGGCGCGGATCGGATATCGCGCGATGATGCGGGGGCGGCGATCAATCGTGACCGGGTTTTCCAACAAGCTGTCCGCGTTTAGCACGCGGCTTGTCCCGCGACGGACGACGACCGCGGTGGCAAGGTGGCTGAACGAAAATCGGTGACCGAGGGGGTGGTCAAATCATAAGTTTCTTCCATCCGCCTTGCAGAAATCGGAGGAAGATCAGCAATCCGCGGATAAATAGCTCGCCGGCCAGAACGATCCAAACTGCCGCGAGACCGAATTTAAGCCAAAGTCCCACGACCAGAACGCCGGTGAAGCGTAGGCCGATGATGGTCGCCAGGTTGAGGCACATGACGGCCATGGTGTCGCCGGCTCCGCGCAGAGCGCCGCCGAAGATCATGTTGGCGGCGAAGCCGGATTGGATGAATCCGGTAATTTTCAGACAGCGTGTGGTGAGGGCCACGATGTGTGGGTCGTTGGGCGAGAGCCATAGGGCGGGGTAATGGCCGAGGGTGATCATGAGGATTCCGCAAAAAATCATGACACCGCCGCCGGCGACGTAGGCGAGGTATGCGCATCGGGCGGCGCGAGCGGGGTCTTTGCGGCCGAGGCTGATTCCAACCATGGTGGCGGCGGCGGTGGCGAATGCGATGCCGGACAGGAAGCTGATGCTTTCGAGGCGGATGGTGTTCATGTGGGCGGCGGAACTGGCATTGGTGGCATCCATGCGGTTGATGACCGCGATGACGCCGAAGTTGGCGAACCAGGCGAGAATGCCCTCGATGCCGGCAGGGACGCCGATGCGCAGGAGGCGTTTGATGGTATGCCAGTGCGGCCACATGCGGTGGATGTAAAGCCGCGCGCCGCTGGTTCCGAACCAGACGACGAGGAATTCCAAAACGCCGCCGACGACGTAGGCGATGATGGTTCCGGAAGCGATGCCATGGAAGCCCATGACGGGCAACCCCCACCAGCCGCGGGTCAGGGCGAAGCTGCTGATCATGTTGACGATGTCCACGATGACCATGACGATGGCGGGCGTGAGGGTGTCGCCCCCGCCGCGGCGGCAGGCCCCGGCGATGAACATCACCATGGTGAAAGGCAATGCGACGCTGAGCAGGCGCAGATAATCCAGGGCAAAACCCTTGGCCATGCCCTGGAGTTGGGTGGCATCGACAATTGGTCGGCCGGCGAGGATCAGAATCAAACCCACGACCGCGCCGACGATGACGGCGGCGGAGACGGATTGTCCGGTGACTTTGTTGCTGAGAGACCGGTGCTGCGCCCCCTTGGCACGGGCGATCAGCGCCGAGCTGCCGGTGCCGATCGAAGCCACGAGAAGGCCGATGAACCAGAGAAAATAAGTGATAGTGCCAACGGCGGCCCCCGCGTCGGCGGCATGGTTGGGGAGGTGGTTGGCGAGGTAGGTGTCGTTCAAACCCACCAGCATGTGCAAAATTTGCTCAATCCAGACCGGCCCGGCGAGGGCAAACAACTGCGTGAGCAGCAGGCGGTCGGTTTCACGTGGTTGGGTCAGGCTGCGCGGCTCGGCAATGGCTTGGGTCATTGGCGGTGGTCATCTTAGGCCGAGCACGGTTGGGAATCACATAGGGATGTGTGACACATTCTGCAAGGCCTCCACCCCCACCCCACCCCTCCCCCTGAGTACATGGGGAGGGGGAGATTCTCTGCGGCGAGGATCACGAGCCCATCACATTCCAGGTGTCCAGTTTGAATGTTTGCCCGGTTTATCCATAATTCCCGGCTCAGAGGCAGAAAGGAATCAACTCATGCGACGCGCGAAAATCAGCATTATCGGCGCCGGAAACGTCGGGGCGACGGCGGCACATTGGGCGGCCAGCAAGGAATTGGGGGACATTGTCCTGGTGGACGTTCCCCAGGTGGAGGGGATGCCGCAGGGAAAGGCGCTGGATTTGTATCAGGCCTCGCCCGTCGAAGGGTTTGACGCCAGGATCACCGGGACGACTTCATACGAGCCGACGGCCGGCAGCGACGTGGTGATCGTCACGGCCGGCGTTGCGCGCAAGCCGGGGATGAGCCGCGACGATCTGATCAACATCAATACCGGGATCGTGAAGCAAGTCGCCCAGAACGTCGCGAAATTCTCGCCGAATGCGGTCATGATCGTGGTGAGCAATCCGCTGGATGCGATGGTGTACGTGGCATGGAAGGCGAGCGGATTTGCGACGAAGCGGATAGTGGGCCAGGCGGGGGTTTTGGATGAGGCGAGGTATCGCGCGTTTCTGGCGGCGGAGATCGGCTGCAGCGTGGAGGACGTTCACGCGCTGCTGCTGGGCGGGCACGGCGACGACATGGTGCCGTTGACGCGCTATTCGTTCGCGGGCGGCATTCCCGTTTCCCAGCTTGTTTCCAGCCAGCGCCTGGAAGAAATCGTCAAGCGTACTCGCAACGGCGGGGCGGAGATCGTGGGCCTGCTGAAGACCGGCAGCGCGTATTACGCCCCGGCGTCGGCGACGGTCGCCATGGCCGAGTCGATCATCCGCGACAAAAAGCGCATCCTGGCGTGTGCGGCATACTGCGACCGGGAATACGGCGTGGGCGGGTATTTCGTGGGCGTGCCGTGCGTTCTGGGGACGGAAGGGGTTGAAAGAATCATCGAAATCGACTTGGACGACTCGGAACGCAAAATGTTCAATACCAGCGTGCAGCACGTGAAGGACCTGGTGAAAACCGTGAAGATTTGAGGCTCTTTATCGGACGTAGCGTGGGTGGAGTGACAGGGGCTTGGCGGTGGGTTATACATATTAGGCCGTGGCAGCCAATCGAGTTATTTCCGCGTTTCGTTGGCGGCTGATGATGCTCGCCGGGTGTCTGCTGGCCAGCGGCTGCGCGATGCGGCCGGTGGTGGTTCCGCCGTCGATGCGCGGCACCATCGACCGGCGGATTACGGATTATCCCGACGGATTTGAGTTGAAGCAGTTCATGACGGGCTTGAGTTGTCCGACGGGGATATGCTGGGACGATTCGGGAAACCTGATCGTAGCCGAGGGGGGCGTGGATGGGCGCGATCCGCGGATTTTTTACGTCAAGCCGGACGGTTTTATTTCCAATATTTACCCGGTGGGGACGCGGATCCCGATCGTGGAACCGGGGTTTCGGATTTACGGTCCGATCGGTGGGATCGTCGCCTGCCGGGGTAAGATCTATGTCAGCCATCGCGATGCACGCGATATGGGAGTGATCACCGCCTTCGATTACAACGGGGATCACCGGACGGTGGTAGCCAATCTGCCGGCGCAGGGGGATTTCGGAGTGACGGACCTGGCGATTCCCGCGCCGCCGGCGGAGCCGAGGCTTTATTATGGCGTGGGGGCGGCGACGAACAGCGGGGTGGTGGGACTGGACAACTGGGAAGAGGGCTGGGTGCGTGAGCATCGGCAGGCCTGCGACGTGCCGTATCAGGCGCTGAGCCTGCTGGGGTTCCGGTTCGATGCGGTCAATCCGGAGGCGAGCCTATTTTCGCCCGGTTCGCTGGTGACGGTGCCGTTTGAGCCGTTCGGCACCAGCGACGTGGAGGAGATACCTGGGGCGGATTTCCCGCTGCAAAAGCCGTCGGCGGCGATTCAGAGCGTGGCGCTGGACGGCGGCGATGCCCGCGTGGAGGCATGGGGCGTCCGCGATCCGGTGGGTCTGGTCCTCGATGAGTATGGGACGATTTACGTCACCGACCGGGGAATGGAATTGCGCGGGACCCGCCCGATCGACAATGATCCCGATGCGCTCTACGGGATAATTTCGCCGGGCACATTTCTCGGGTGGCCCGATTATTCGACCAGCCTGGAGCCGATTTCCCTTCCGAAATATCAGCCGCTGCGGTGGATGGTCATTCCCAGCGGGTATCCAAACATTCGCCCGCTGATCGACCACGAAGCGAGCAATCTGAAGCCGCCCTCGCCGCGCGATTTGCTGAAAGCGGAGTTCGCGTGGCAATCGGGGGTGGGAAAGATGGCGTTCATTCCTAAATCGGGCCCGTTCCACACCTCGCGCTTTGAGGGACAACTTCTGGTGGCGATGTGGGGGGATCAGGCGCCATTTTCGACCAGCGGCCGGCCGATCCCTTCACCGTTGCCGGGATACCGCATTGTGCGCGTGGACAAGGACACCGGGCGGGTCATGGATTTCATCTACAACACCCAGGGCGGGCCAGCCAGCCAGTTGAACGAGGGGCGCAACGTCGGTCTGGAACGCCCGATCGACGTGAAATTCGGCCCCGATGGCAACCTGTATATTTTGGACTTTGGCCAGGCTGTTTATAAGCACGGAGAGCTGCAAACAGAGTCCGGGACGGGGAAGATTTTCGTTCTGGCGCCGGTGGCCAAACCCAAGACCCATCCCTGAACGCCCCCGGCGTTCAAGTCGAAACCTCGGCTATAATTCGTGCGGCCCGCCGGCGCGCCAGGAATCCGCTCAATCGCTTCGGATACGCGATCTCGACCCACGCTGTGGATTGCTCGCCGTCGACATAAGCGTCGAAAAGCAAGCGAACCTGTGCCGGCGATGAATCCACAACGCGCCCGTTGCGAAGGATGAGCCAACTGCCGAAATCTATCGCAGATGGATACGGCGGCATCCCGAGGGCGTGCCGGGTCGAGTTGACGGTGAACGGGAAGTTTTCGATCGTGCGCATTCCAGCCTCGTCGGCCATAATGACCGTCGCGAGATCGTCGGCGGATTGAAACGTGACGGCGGCGCGAGGGAAGAGAATTGCACCGCGCATCCACCGGTTGGCGGCACGGGCGAGCGGCGCCGTGCCGTAATACTGGGTCTGCTGCCCCAGTCCGTTCAATGCAATCGTGCGCGTGCCGAGCTGGATTTCGCCGCGAACCTGGCAAAGCGGCCGGGCCGCCAGCCAAAAATGTCCGGCCAGAACGCTCTCAACCGAACTTCCCTGAAGGATGGGATGGAAGAGCAACTCTGCTGAGAACGATCCTTTGATCCGCGATATGTGGGCGGTGATTTTGTCCTGGCTGAAAATCAGGCGATTGGGTCCGAGCGTCAGTGACGTGCCATCGGCGTGGAAAGAGCCGGGGGGAAACTGCGTGGTCGAGCTTGCCGCGGGTTTTTTGTTTTTGTTTTTGTTTTCGTCTTCATAGATCGCCCAATGGACACAGGGATATTGGCGGGGCAGGGGCGGCCGGTTGCGCGTGGGACGGCGGCGGTAGGCGTCGAAACGTCTGACGTAATCGGGATGCAAAGCCAAGCCATGGTGAAAGCTGAAAACGACGCGAATGTGCTGGGTCAGGTCCTCGGCGTAGAAATGCCAGGCTTCGTAGCCGCCGGGCGCGGCGATGCCGTGCCAGCCATCGGCGCGGGTCGTAGCGGGGGGGGTCATGAGCTTCAATGTTGCCATGCAACTGCCATATCCTTTTGGAATTTGCCGAGAAAAGCAAAGGTTTGGCCGTTTGACCTCAGGGCCATCGCATTTGGCGATGGCGTTCAAGGGTTCAAGAGTTCAAGGGTTCAAGGGGAACGTTTTTCCGTTGAATCTTCTAACCCTTGAACCTTTGAACCCCGTCGCCAAATGGGATGGCCCTGCGTTTGACCCTTGCCGGGAGTAGACTTAAAGTCAGGCAATGGCGGTGCTGCCGGGCATCTTGGCCGACGACGATCCCTTTGCCATCGCGTTCGCCTGCCTGTCTTTGTTGATCATCGTGGTCGCCGGCGCATACGTCGTGATGTGGCTGCGAAGGCGGTATTGGGGTCCGGATGATGGTGAGGTCCCAAACCTGGGATTCACGCTGGGTGATTTGCGGGAGCTAAATCGGTCGGGCCAAATTTCGGACGAGGAATTCAAGCGGGCGAAAGAAATGATCCTGGCCGCGCACCAGCGGGCGTTGCAGCGCAATGCTGCGGCAGCAAAGTCGAATGTGAGCAAACCGCCGCCGCAAGGCCCATAATAAGTGTTGCCGCAGCACGGAATGCGAAGCGATAAAAGAATTTCTAATCCGGGTCGTTTTGCCTTTTCCATTTCCACGGTCTGTCCTGTAAGATGATCGTATCGGACAGGATTGGAAATCAAGTCTCCACCCCGTAAAGTTCGATACTTAACGTGACGTTAAGTTTTGATCAGACTAGCGCTTGGCGTTCAATAAACCGTTGACCGGGCCGGTTGCGGCCCTGAGGATCGAAAGTCGATGGCCACTACCAATCGCACCGGCAATGGCTCAGGTACGGGGAATCTGCCTCCGGGCGGAAATAATCCGAATTCCCAGGGTGGATTCCGCGGCCGCCGCATCACCACGTGCAGCTTCTGCGGAAAGTCGTCCCGCGATGTCGGACCCATGGTCGAGGGGCCCAGCGAGGTTTACATCTGCGCCAATTGCGTGGACCTGGCGCACAACATCATCCGCCAGGAAAAACGCAAGCTGTCAGCCAGCCAGCCGCTTTTCAGCACCATCCCCAGCCCCCGGCAAATCAAGGAGTTCCTCGATCAATACGTCGTCGGTCAGCCCCATGCAAAAAAGGCCCTGGCCGTGGCCGTGCACAACCATTACAAGCGGCTGAGCACGTCGGAATCGGCAGGCCCCGGCGCCGAGGGCGCCGCGCCGACGCCCCCGGTCAACGATGTCGAGATCGATAAGAGCAACGTGCTGCTCATCGGACCCACGGGCAGCGGCAAGACCCTCCTGGCTAAAACCCTGGCGCGAATCCTCAACGTTCCGTTCGCCATCGGCGATGCCACCACCCTCACCGAAGCCGGCTATGTCGGCGAGGACGTCGAGAACATTCTTCTCAAGCTTCTCCAGAACGCCGATTACGACCTGGAATCGGCCCAACGCGGGATCGTTTACATCGACGAAATCGACAAGATCGGCAAGACGCAAAACAACGTGAGCATCACCCGCGACGTTTCCGGCGAGGGCGTCCAGCAAGCCCTGCTGAAAATGCTCGAAGGAACCGTCGCCAATATTCCACCCCAGGGCGGCCGAAAACATCCCGAGCAGCAATACATCCAGATGGATACCTCGCAGATCCTGTTCATCTGCGGCGGAACGTTTGTGGGATTGGAAGACATCCTCCGCAAACGGCTGGGCAAGCGGCAGATCGGGTTCACCAGCGAAACGACCGTTTCCGAGACCTCGCGCGACCGGGCGCGCATTTTGGCGCAGGTGCAGCCGGAAGACCTCGTCGAGTTCGGCATGATTCCCGAGTTCGTGGGCCGGCTGCCGGTCGTCGCCACGCTCGATCCGCTGGACATCAAGACGTTGATCAACATCCTGACCGAGCCGAAGAACGCGCTGGTTAAGCAGTTCCAGAAATTTTTCCGCATCGAGGGCAGCGAGCTGGAATTCACTCCGGGCGCGCTGGAGCTGATCGCCGAGCGGGCGTTGAAGCGCGACACGGGGGCAAGGGCGCTGCGGGCCGTGGTCGAGGAGATCATGATGGACCTGATGTATCGCCTGCCCGACGAGCAGCAGGGCGGAAAGTACGTCATCACCGAAGCGATCGTCGATGGCAGGCAAAGCCTGTTCGAGTTGAAGCCGGAACGGCGCAAGGAAAGCGCATAAGAAAACTTCGGCAATCGGTTGGAATCCACGCGGCCCGGGCATGTTCCGGGCCGCATTGTTTGTGCGCCACGTACCGAATGAGCCCCCGTTTAGCCGCGTCGCTTGCGACGCGCGGTTTCCTGTTCCCGCGCACGGGCGTGAACGGAAGGGCGTGTGCCTGGATGACGGGTCGTTGGCGAAGGGCGAATGCGACGCGCCACACAAGTGCGGGGGCTAAACTGTTGGAAGATTCAACGGGAACCGCGGTTTCATGCCCTGGCTTTTCGCGGTTTTTTCGTCATGCCTAGTTCGCGTTTCATTTCTTCGAGCGAAATGCCGGGGCTTCCGTCATCCTCTTTGCGAGCCTTTTCGAGGATCTGGATGTCCAGGGCGTCCTCAATCAATTCCTCTATGGCCGAGAAATCCCGCGCGGTCAGGATGACGAATTCGGTCTTTCCGTTTTTCTTCAGAAATATCGGCTTAAGTTTCAGCATAAGTACCGGCTGTTTGCGGGATTTTGTACAGGGATTCGCTCGCCGTCGCCAGTTGGTTGCCGAAGCGTGAATGCGACGCTGTTTCAGAATCCCCATCGTGCGAGAGAATCCCCACGGCGGTGCCGTGGGCGTTCCAGACAACCCAAGGGGATTTGAAACAACTTCCAAACGGGTAAGGAATTGGACGGCGGCGGCATGTCAAAGGCGGCAGTGCTTTTGGCTGCCGGGAGCGTGCACCGATTTCCATCCGCGGCGAAAACCGTTAGCCTGTTGATCAGCCCATGAACAAGCCCGGCTCGACAACCATGACTCTTCAGCAGGCTTTGGACCTGGGGGTTCAGCATCACCAGGCGGGGCGGCTGCGGGAGGCGGAGGGAATCTATCGGCAAATCCTCGCGGGGGATCCGAATAATGCGCATGCGCTTCATCTGCTGGGGCTATTGAGCAGCCAGGTGGGGCAGGGGGAGACGGCGGTGGATTACATTCGCCGGGCTATTGCGCAGAATCCGACGGCGGCGAGATATCACTGCGATCTGGGGGCGGCGCTGGCGATCGCCGGGCGGCACGAGCAGGCCATCGAGGCCTACGAGCGGGCGATCCTGCTTCAGCCGGATTTGAGCGATGCGCACGAGAACTTGGGGAGTTCGCTGATCAAATTGGGGCGATTTGAGCGGGCGGTGGAATCGCTGCAAACGGCGCTGCGATTGAAGCCGAACGATTTCAGGATTCTGGATTCGTTGGGCAGCGCGCTGTCGCAGGCGGGGCGGCAGGAAGAGGCGATCGAAGTTCTGCGGCGGGCGATGGCGTTGCGGGCCAATTACGCGCCGACCCACCACAACATGGGAAATGCGCTGGTGAGGCTCAACCGGTTCGACGAGGCGATCGCGGCGTACCGGACGGCGCTGACGTTGCGGCCGGATTATCCGGAGGTGTTGTCGAGCCTTTCCGGCATCCTGTGCGAGAGGGAGGCGACCGACGAGGCGATCGAACTGGCCCGGCGGGCGCTGGCGATTCAGCCGGATTCGTCCGTGGCCTGGTTCAACCTCGGCCGGGCGCTGCAAAAGCAGAATCGTTTGGCGGAATCGGTCGACGCGCTGCGGCGGGCGCTGGCGATCAACCCGCGGTTTCATCAGGCGTTTAGCGAACTTGGGACGGCGCTCGGCCAGATGAAAGCGCCCGAGGGGGCCATCGACGCGTTCGGGCGGTCGCTGCAAATCCTCGATTCGGTGGAGGTGCGCTATAACCTGGCGACGGCGCTGTTCGAGAGCGGGCGGCTGGAAGAAGCGATCGGGGAATACCAGAAGGCCGAATCGCGGGGCTTCCGCGATCCACGGCTGTACAACAACCTTGGAGCCGTCTACCGCCAGCTTGGGCAAAACGAGAAGGCGATGGAATTCTTTCGGCGGGCGCTGTCGGCGGGCGGGGAATTCCCGCTGGCGAGATTCAATTTGGCGATGGTGCAATTGCTGAGAGGCGAGTTCCGCGAAGGGTGGGCCGGGTACGAAATGCGCTGGAAAGCCAGATCGATCCCGGCACCGGCGAGATATGCGCAATTGGGCATCTGGTCCGGCGAGGATCTTGGCGGCCGACGGATTCTTCTGGATTGCGAGCAGGGGTTTGGGGATGCGATTCAATTCGCGCGGTACGTTCCGGTGATTGCGGGGCGCGGGGGCAAGCCGATCGTGGCGGCGCAGCCGACGCTTCGTCGCCTGCTGCAAACGGTGCCGTGCGTGGAGGGGATCGTTTGTCCGCCGGAGGAATTGCCGGCGTTCGACGTGCAATGTCCGCTGATGAGCCTTCCGCACGTGCTGGGGACGACGCTGGCGACGATTCCGGGGAACGTGCCGTACGTTTTCGCCGATGCCGCGCTGGTCGAGCGCTGGCGTCAGCGGTTTGGACAGGATGGGCGAAGAAGAGTCGGGCTGTGCTGGTGGGGCAATCCGACGCATGCGGAAGACCGGAGGCGCTCATTTTCGCTGGAGGCGCTGGCGCCGCTCGGGGAGGTGGCAAACACTTGGTTTTGCAGCCTTCAGAAAGGCCCGGCGGCGCGGGAGGCGGCGGCTGGGCCGGCGGGGCTTGAGATATCCGACTGGACGGTCGAGCTTTTGGATTTCGCGGACACGGCCGCGCTCATCGCCAATCTCGATGTGGTCATCGCCTGCGACACGGCGGTTGCGCACCTCGCCGGCGCGATGGGCAAGCCGGTTTGGCTGCTGTTGCCGTTGGTGGCCGACTGGCGCTGGATGGAGAATCGCAACGATTCACCGTGGTATCCGACGATGCGAATATTCCGGCAGGAAAGGGCGGGGGATTGGCATACGCCCGTGCTCGAGGCCGCCGACGCGCTGCGGAAATTTGATGGCGCAAACCGCGGATGAAATCCTCGGCGCGGCGGCTTGGAAAGAATACCCAACTTCGCCAGTCCTCCGATCTGCCGTCACGCTAGCTAATTCTTAACGGAGTATTTCCTCGTTGCTAACTCAACGCTGATTGCCGACTAACAAATTTATTGAGACTGCCAGTCTCGCTGTTCGCGGCGTCGCGGTCCCCGATTGCGTCAAAGCGATGCGAAAGGCTGGGGGCGATCAATTCCGAGATGTTCGGAATGCGCATCCCGCCCGAGTTAGACAACGTATTCCCCGCACCAAAGGGGAGGGAGAGTCAATGATAAGCTCGAAGAAGGTTTTTGGAGTGCTTGCCGCCGCCGCTCTTGGCGCGTTTTGCGTGCGTAGCGCCTCAGCCACTGTTATCACGCAATGGAGCTTCAGCGCGACGGTGGCTGCACCGGACAACAGTCCATCGCCGTCCACCGGAGTAGGCACGGCCACGACTCTGGGAATGACCAATTCCTACAACACGGGTAATACTGCGTCCGACGACGTGCTTTCGACTCCGGGTACCGCCATTCCGTCTTTTTCGGAATATACTTGGCGCATTCGCGGTGCGCAGTCGCCTGCCGGTGATAACGGTTGGGCTACCTATCAGGGTGGCGCGGGCGCACCGGAGTACTCGCAGGGACTGGAACTGGATTCAAGCACTGCGGGTTACCAGAACATCCAATTCGCGTTCGATTGGTATTCCACCACGCAGGGAATCCGGGATCTGCAGTTCCAATACAATACGAACGTCAGCAATGCATCGGGTTGGACCAACTTCGGGGGTACCAGCCCCACGGGTACTTACATTGCCACCTCCAACGATTTTTATAATGCCGCTATACCGCCGGGGACGATCACTGTCGATCTGAGCAGCATCTCCGGAGCCAATAACGACCCCAACTTCGGCATTCGTCTGGTTTCGGCGTTCGATTCAACCGGCAACGTGGTGGACGATTACGCCGCCGCGAAATTGAGTGGCGGGAAAACGGTGATCTACAACAACAACTCCGGCAACTGGCGCTTCGATAACCTGACCTTCTCCGGGACTGTGGTTCCCGAACCGGCCAGCGCATCGCTGCTGGGTTTGGCGGGACTTGGATTGCTTGCCCGACGGCGTAAATCGGCGGCGAAATAAGCCGATCGCGGACAATAGGTCGTTGAGATTTTGGCCGCTTGCGTCGCATGGTGCAAGCGGCCCTTATTGTTTTCGGCGACATTCTGATTCTCAGGTTGTTTTGATGGCGTCCGCGCCGCCAACTGTGACCGTCGGCGGGTGACTGGGTACGATACCCGGCGTGGATTTGGAAGAAATAACGGGAAATGACGTTCCCCCCGGCCTCTGGGGCGTGGCCGTCAGCGGGGGGGCGGACAGCGTGGCCTTGCTGCTCCTGCTGCATGGGCGGCCTGAACTCCTCCTGCACGTCGTTCATCTGGATCATCAAATCCGCGGGCAGGCGAGCGCGGATGATGCCGAGTTCGTGGCGAAATTGGCCGAGAAACTTGGGATTCCGGCGACGATCGTCCGCCGGGACCAGATCGAGCCGGGAATTTTGTCGGTGTCTTTGCCGAAAAACCCGTCGGCCCGCTATCGGGCGATCCGGCTTGAACTGTTCCGCCGGGTCGTCGAGCGTGAGAAATTGCACGGGGTGATCCTGGCGCATCAGGCGGACGATCAGGCCGAGACGATTCTTCTGCGGCTTCTCCGCGGCTCCCGGGCCGCAGGCCTGGCCGGAATGCGCCCGCGCGGTCAAATCGGCGGGCTGACAATCCTCCGCCCGTTGCTGGGCATTCGCCGCCAAACGCTTCGCGATTTTCTAACAAGCCGGGGCCAGGAATGGCGAGAGGACGCCAGCAATCGATCGGAAAAATACGCCCGCAATCGCGTTCGCAAATTCCTCGAATCGCGTCCCGATTTGCACGAGCCGCTGCTGGACGTCGGCCGCGCCTGCGCGGCATACGCCGATTGGATTCGCAAAACCGCACCGGTGCTGAAGGACAAATTTGCCGCGATCGAGTTGGCGGAATGCCCGCGAATGCTGGCGCGTGAATCGGCCCGGCGGTGGCTGACGTCGCAGGGCGTTGCGCCCGCGGAGTTGACCCCCGCGATGCTGGATCGTCTGCGTGACCTTGCCGCCGACGCCGCCACCCCGCCCAGACAACAGTTCCCCGCCGGCATCGTCGTCCGGCGCCGCTCCGGCTGGATCAGCCGGGAGCGGTGAGGCAAACGCAACCGGGTGGGGCCAGCCGAGGCTCAACCCCCACCCCAACCCTCCCCCTGAGTACATGGGGAGGGGGGAAATGCTTTGCAGCAAGTGCCACGCACCGTGGATGGGGTTTGGAAGCTGTTTGAGAATCGACACTTTTGAATAACTATGTCACCTGCCCGCTGAAGTGGGCAGGCCGCGGCTGGTCGTCGCCTGCTGCTTTTGCAGCATGCTCATGGCGTTTATCATTTGTGTTTCGATCGGCACGGCCGGGCAGAGATCGAAAGCTCGCTTCCAATCGGCGACGGCTGCGTTCCAGTTGCCGGCCTTCTGCTCGATGATGGCGGACATTTTCCAGAGTTGCCAATAGTCGGGATAGAGGGTTTCGGCGTCGTTCATGATCCGCCGGGCATCGGACAATTGGCCCTTCTCGTAATCCGCATCGGCCAGCAGGAGATGGATTTTGAGGGATTTGGGCTGCTGGATCAGGGAGTATTGGTAAAAGGCGTCGCGGTCGTTCCATTTCTGCACGTACGTCCAGGTGCGCAGACATCCCAAGACCAGGAGCAGGACGAGCAAAGCGTTGGCCGCGGGCCGCGGCAGGCGGGTCAGACCCGTTGCCAGAAGGATGAGAAAGAAGGCGGATGGCAGGTACATCAGCCGCTCGCCGAAGACTGCGGAGAGGATCACGACGTTAGAGGCCGGGGCGTACGTTAATCCCATAGCGAGGAGGCAAAACAGCGTGACCCATTTTCGGAGGTAAAGGCAGATGGCGGCGCCGACGATTCCGGCAACCAGCACGGCGGCGCCGATATAAATCCACGGATCGTTCCGGCTGATGGTCGATCCGATGACCGTCAGCCCGTAATCGATGGAAAGTTTGGCCGGCACGATCGTGAGCTGGAAATATCTTCCGAGCATGCCGAGGGGAATGAGCCAGCGGTCGGCCGGCGGTGACTTGATCAGCGGTTGCATGGCGATGTCGAGGAATCCACGCTCCCATTCGAATCTCAATTTAAGGATTTCTTCCCGCAGGACGATCAAAGCGCTGGCGGACCAGATCACCAGGGCAAACGTCAGGAGCATGGCCTGCCGCTGGGCGTGGCGCCGATCGGGCGTCGTTTGCGTAGAAGTTGGAAACAATGCACGGCGGGCCGGAATAAGGCTGGCCAGAAGGGCGGGAAGAAGCAATCCCTGCTCCTTGGAGAGCATGGCGAGCAGGCCCAGCGCGAAGATCGCCCAGGCGCGGGGCAGGGTCATGGGTTGCTTGAGGAACAGGACCATGGCTCCGAAAAGGCCGACGGCGCAGGCGAGTTCCGCGCGTCCGACGAGGCCGGCGACCGCTTCGCTATGGATGGGATGGCAGGCGAAGAGCAATCCGGCGAAGAGTCCGACGCGCCAGTTTGCCAATCTGCGCCCCAGCTCCGCGACGAGCGCCGATGCGCCGGCGTGGAGCAGGACGTTGACGAGATGGAATGCCCAGACCCGGTCGCCGTGGAGCCACCATTGAAGTCCGAAGGATTGGGAAACCAAGGGCCGGTAGAGGTTGTCCAAGGCGCCGTTGAACCAGTCGCGGGTCCAGAATTGCCCCCACAATTTGGGATTCCTGACGCGGTCGTCGAGCCCCACGATGACGGCGTCGTCATAGACGTAGGTTCCGCCAAGGGTGACGGCATATAACGCCAAAGCCAGAAGGGCGCTGAACAGGGCCGGTCCCCAGCGCCAGCTGAGGGCGAAGCCCTTTCCGCGCCAACCGGCGTGGAGGGCTTGCCCTCCACTGGCATCAGAGCTATTCACGGCCAAATCGTAACAGGCGAGGGGCGGATTGCCGAATGGGCGGGCGGTAATGGGCGCGGATGAGCGAAAAAACGTAAAAACCGGTCCTGCCGGCGGCCGGAGCGGACATTTGATAGGCGGGGGAGCTTGCGGGAGCATTTGCGTGAAAGAGACTTTGGCGGTCAACGTCAATTAGAGTAGAATCAAAGCCCCGGATGTACATCCGGGGCTTCGAGGGAGGTCGTCGGTCGTGGGCAATCGGCAAAAAAATCGCATTCGGGCGGGGTTCACGCTCGTGGAACTTCTGGTGGTCATCGGGATCATCGCGGTATTGATTTCGATTCTGTTGCCTTCGCTGACGCGCGCCCGCAGGCAGGCGGAAACGGTTCAATGCCAAAGCAACCTGCGGCAAGTGGGATTGGCGCTGCTGATGTACGCCGATGAGAACGGCGGCTTCCTGTTTCCTACAAGCATGGGATGGGATACCCAGCAGGTTTACTACCAGAACTCAGGTGACAACGGCTTGATCAGCAATGGGCTTTATGGCGGGACCAATCTTGTGCTGAACCCGGCTAACCAGCCTTACTGGAATCAATATACTTACAATACCTGGACGACGGTGGTCTTCGGCATCCCGAATCAGTCGCCCAAGATGTGGACGTATCAGTATCTATTGAATCCGCCGATCATGACCTGTCCCACGGATATTACCGACCCGCCGGCCAACGGCGGACATTCCTATATCCTCAACGCGTACATGGCGTACTACAACGAGAAATACGGCAGGCCTCTTCCCAATCACACCTCGCCGTCGAATGCGATCCTGATGGGTGAAAAGGTCTCGGCCGTTGGGGATTACTACATGGAATACGGCGACTACCTTGCGGGAAAGGTGGACTGTACCCGCCACGGCATCGCCGTCGGGGCGAATTACCTCATGCTCGACATGCACGTCGAGACCAAGCTCCTGCTCAACGATGCAAGTGCCGAATCGGGTCTCGATCCGTGGGATTTCGGGCACGGAACGCCGCCCACGTCCCAGCCCGCCCAGTGATTGAACCGTTGCATTTTGATTCCTCTTCGCCGACTGTTATCGCATGGCGATGGAGTTGGTCCGCTTTTTGGGCGGGGCGCTGATCCTGCTCGTCCCGGGAATCTGCCTGGCGCGGGCCTTGTCACTCGGCCAAAACGTCCTGGAAAGATGCGCCATCGGAAGCTGCCTCGGCTTGGCCGCGGTGGTGTATCTCGCATCCGCCGTCAGCCAATTTGATCTGCGGTGGTTCTATCCGATCTGGGGGGTGTTCACGGTTGTTTGTATCGGCTGGCGGCTGAAATTCCTGCGCAGACAAACCAGCAACGGAGAGAAAGCGGCACAGATCTGGATGGTTGTGGTGCTTGTGGCGGTGGGGGCGAGCCGGCTGGCGATCGCACTGCCGCTGGTTCTGCCGCCGGGGACGCTCGATCCGACGTTTCATCTCATTTTGGCCAGGCAAATTCAAATCTCACATCATGCGATCGACCATTGGCCGTTCGCCGGCATCCCACTCAATTATCCGACCGGGAGTCACGTGCTGGTGGTGGTGCTGTCGGCCCTGGCGGGCCTGCCGTTGCATACGACGTTCAAGGACCTCATCCCGCTTTTGGGAGTTTTGACGACGGGGCAGATTTACGTCTTTGCCCGGCGGGTTACGGATAGTCCGCTCACGGCCCTCTACTCCGCGGCCATATACGGGCTGTGGGCGTGGTATGGCAGCATCGATTACTTCCGATGGGGCGGATTGCCCAACGAATTGGCGATGCTGCTTTTCCTGACTATGTTGTCCATCCAAGGAAACCCCCACCCTAACCCTCCCCCTGAGTACATGGGGAGGGGAAGAGGGGGGCTTGCCATGGCAATCTGCTTCGCGGCGATGGTTCTGGTGCATCATCACGTGATGGTCGTGGGCTCGGTCATTCTGTTGTTCATCATTCTTTGGCAGATGTACGGCAAAAAGCCCTGGCGGCTGCTTGCGGCCGCGGCGGTCGGCGGGGCCGTGCTGGATGCGTTTTTTCTTCTGCCTTATGCGATGCACTTCAGCAACTTCCATTCAACCGGCATGGCGGCCGGAGGCGAAGATATACTTCCGATCCTTCGACTGCCGGGAGAGTTTGGATATGCGCTGGCTGCGGGCGCGATTTTCGGAATCGCCCTTTGCCTGGCGCGCAAGGTCCGATGCCATCCGATCGTGGCGATCGCTTCGATCAGCCTCGCCGTCATGTTCGTCATCGGCGAGGACGTCATTCCCATGGCTCTTGGCGCGATGCACCGGGCCGCGTTTACGTTTTTCACTCCTTCGCGATTCCTGGCCGATCTGAATTACTTTCTTCCCATTTTCGCCGCCGGCGCGGTGTCATATGTCCAGAGTCATTTCCGCGTCAGAAGTTGGATCTGCATTTTCTTCGTCATGGTCGCGATGGCGGCCGATGCGCCACGTTGGATGGCAATGGCAACATTGTCCGATCCGCCGGCGGAATTTTTTCAGGCTTGCGAATGGATCCAGCGGAACACGCCGTCACGGACGGTTGTGGACAACGTCGGCGTTTGGGCGACGTACCTCTGCTGGCGAAAGACCGCGCTGGTGGCGCTGCCGGTTTCCGAGCCGCTGCTGGATTATCATCCGGAAGGAGAGCGAATTGGGCTGATTCTGTCGGGTCAAATCCCGCCGGATTCGCCGGATATGATCATTGTGGCGATGCGTGCGGCGCATTCCTATAATGCCGAGCCCGTCCTTTGGCACGACGAGTTGGGGGATGCGGTAATCCTGGAATGGCCGATTTCGACATCATCATCATCGGCGGCGGTCACGCCGGCGCGGAGGCCGCCTGGGCCGCAAGCAGGCTCGGCGCCAACGTCGCGCTGATTACGATGGACCCGGGGAAGATCGGGCAGATGTCGTGCAATCCGGCCATCGGGGGATTGGCCAAGGGGCAGATGGTGCGGGAGATCGACGCGCTGGGCGGGCTGATGGGGCTGGCGACGGATGATACGGGAATTCAGTTTCGGATGCTGAATCGGTCGAAAGGCCCGGCCGTGTGGGGGCCGCGGGCACAGGCCGACAAATATAAATATGCCAGACGGGTTCAGGAACTGCTGGGGACGTGTCCGGGATTGACGATTCTGCGGGGTGAGGTTGCGGAGATTCTCGCTTCACCGGCGATTTGCGGGGTTGAGTTGAAGGATGGGACGGCGCTGCGTTGCCGGGCCGTCGTCGTGACCACGGGGACGTTCCTGCGCGGATTGATGCACACGGGCGAGAAGCAAACGGCCGGCGGCCGGGTTGGGGAAGCGGCGGCAACGGGCCTTTCCGCGTCGTTGCAGAAGCTGGGGTTGGAAATGGGGCGGCTCAAGACCGGGACGCCGCCGCGGCTTGGGCGGCAATCGGTCAATTTCTCGGTTCTGGAATCCCAGCCGGGCGACGAGAAGCCGGCGGCATTTTCGTATCTGAATGAATATCGCGGGAACTTCGCGCCGCCGTTGGCGCAGATGCAGTGCTGGATTACCGGGACCAACGCGCGGGTGCATCAGATCATTCGGGAAAACCTGCATCGCGCTCCGATGTACAGCGGGCAGATTCAAAGCACCGGGCCGCGGTATTGCCCGAGCATCGAGGACAAGGTCGTGCGATTTGCCGCCAAGGATCGGCATCAGATTTTTCTTGAGCCGGAGGGATTAGACACGGATGAAATCTACTGCAACGGAATCAGCACGTCACTGCCGGCGGACGTGCAGGAAGCGATCGTTCGGCTGATCCCGGGATTGGAAAACGCGAAAATCCTGCGGCACGGGTATGCCGTGGAATACGACATGGTCTGGCCCACGCAAATTCAGAGCACGCTGCAAACCAAGCGCGTGCCGGGGCTGTTTCTGGCTGGGCAGATCAACGGCACGAGCGGATACGAAGAGGCGGCGGCACAGGGGATCGTCGCGGGGATCAACGCGGCGCGATATGCCGGCGGGGGGAACGCGGATTTTGTGCTTCGCCGCGATCAGGCATACATCGGGGTGCTGGTGGACGATCTGGTAACCAAACCACCGACGGAGCCGTACCGCATGTTCACGAGCCGGGCGGAACATCGGCTGCAATTGCGGAGCGACAACGCGGACGAGCGGCTGACGGGGATCGGGCGGCAGATCGGATTGGTCGATGACGCCCGATGGATACCGTTCAACGCGCGGCGGCGGGCGGTCGAGGCGGGCGAGGGGATACTGCGAGATCTTCACGCCGATGAGGATCTTCGCAAGCCCCAGGTTCGGTGGGATGATTTGAAAGAGCGCTGGCCGGAATTGGCCGCCATCTCGCCGGAGGTTGCCCAATTGCTGGAGATTCGGATCAAGTACGAGGGTTACATCGCCCGGCAGGACCGTGACATCGAACGGCTGGCGAAGCTGGAATCGAAATTGATTCCCGCGGCCACGGATTATTCACGGGTTGTCGGGCTGCGGAACGAAGCGAGGCAGAAACTGGCGAAGTTCACGCCGCGATCTTTGGGACAGGCGCTGCGCATCAGCGGGATCACGCCGGCGGACGTGACGGTGCTGGCGATTCATTTGGGGCGGAATTAATCCCCCGTTTGCATTCCTATGCGGCAGCTTCGGGTTTGGCGGGGGGATGCACTTCCAACTCGGTCACCAATAGCATGTCCAGGATGCTGAAGCTATCGTCGTTGTCATAAACGATCACCGTTCGGCCAGAGGGGGAATGCGAGATGAAGTCGCGGTGCTTCACCAGAAATACGCGCCCGTCGCCCATGTGGATTGTGAACGGTCGAAACGGCTGCGCGTGGAGGACCTTGGTAAGCTGCTCGAGTAGCATGAGCACATTATAGCGCGGATCGTTCGACGTTCGACCCCCACCCCAACCCTCCCCCTGAGTACATGGGGAGGGGGAAATCCTGCGCAGGAAGTTTCGCGCATCGGCGGCGATCCCCACGGCGGCGCCGTGGGCGTTCTGGGAGGGGTATCTTGCGATGGGCGGATGATCGGGAGAATTGGGTTGGTCAATTCGCGCGGGCCTGGGCGGAATGAGCGATTGAGCCGTTGGCGGGCGGGTCGAGGTAGAGGGCGCCCCAGGTGTTGGGGCGGAGCTCGGTGCGGGAGGATTTGGGGGCGGACCAGAAGAAATCGGCGGCGTTGGTGAAGTCGCGGACGTGGAGGTTGAAAGCCAACACCGGCTCGCGGGATGGATCGTAGCCGTGCAGAGCGGAGGCGGGAATGAAAAGCTCGACGATGTAACGGTCGGGAAGAATCTTAACGGCCTTGTGAATGTCGGGGTCGGGGATGAGATTGTCTTTCAGGGCGTCGCCGTCGCGGTGCCATTGGCCGACGACGGCGGCATCGGCCACCGTAGAGTCCTTGGGAACGACGAAGAATTGATGGCAATTGAGGTCGTAGCTGACCTGGTCGGCGGCGACGGGATGGGTGGAAAGGAACAGTTCGACGTTGTCGCGCGTCCACCACCAGGCATTGGCCGGAGCGGTTTCGATATGTGGGTCGAAGACCTGGAGCGCGAGGTAAAGTCCCTGCTGGGTCCAGCCCAGGAAGACATCGGGGTCGCGGACCTGTCGGCGATCGAGGCCGACGGTGTGCTCGCGCCGGACATTGTCGAGCGGAGCGCAGCCGGTCCAATGGCTGAGGTCTCCATCAAGCGCGGGCGGATGGGCGAGGAAGGGGACGTGCATGGTGGGGGTGACGGCATAGCTTTCACGCCAGACATCGGACTGGGAATCGCCGGGGCTGTGGGCGTGGATGGGGTCGAGCAACGGTGCGGTTTGGCGGATGGAATCGACCAGGAGATCGTAGGGCTTGTCGTGGACGTCGACGACGCCGAAGTTGACGTCTTCGCCGTCGCTGCTGCGTCCGGCGGGTGGCTCGTCGCACCATTGGAACCAGTCGGCGCCGACGATGTAGGGGACGCGCGCCAGGCGGGTGGTCATCAGGCGGTATCCCTCAGCGCGGGCCTGCTGGTCGGGAACCTGTGCGCTGAAGCCAACGGTGTCGAGGTTGCCGCTGCGGCCGTCCATGGAATGGAAGGAATATTCGCTGATGATGATGGGCTGTCCGGAGCGCTGATACATCATGTGGAACATTTCGGCGTCGAGGCGAGCATCGGCGACATAATAGTTGAGGGATTGGGAGTCGGTGTAGCCGCGTGAAGCGGCAACGACCTGCTCGGGGGCGAAGCCCTTGAAGCGAACGCCGAGGATCAGGTGATTCGGATCGTACCGCCGCACCAGATCGGTGGTGACGCGGAAATAGTCCTGGGCCAGGTGAGAGAGCCAGGCGGTGCTGAGACGATCGTAGGCGCGGGTCGGCTCGCGGGGGAGCACCTGCCAGGATTCGAGTTGGGACCAGTCTTTAAGTTTGGCATCCCAGGCGAGATTGAAATCGTGAAGCTGCGGCCAGACGTAGTGAACGGTTTCGATGACCTGCTGACGGTTTGGATCGTTGTTGGGGAGATTGTCGAAATAGGCGCCTGGGCCGGCAAAGCCGTCGCCCCAGTCCAGCTCGTTGTCGAGGAAATAACCGAGGAGATTGCGGTTATCGCGGAGCGGGGGCACCTGGGCCTTGACCGCTTGCTGGGCCATCTGTGCCCAATCGGGGGAATAGAAGCGCTTGGAAGCGTCGGTGACCCAAGCCCAAAGGTTAAGGTCCTGGCTCATGGGGACATCGAGGGCGTGGAACGCGGGATTGCACCAGGCGCCCAGGCCCTTGAAGCCGTAGTCCTGCACGCGCGTCAGCGTGGCCTTGGCCCATTGTTCGAGGTCGGCGGCTTGGTAACGGTCATCCCAATTCGTCGAGACGAAATGGATCGAGCCTTTGTCGCGGCCGTCCTGCTCGGGTTGGACGGTGGTGACGGTGTTGAGGAATTCAAGTTTTCCATCGGGGGAGAGGAACCACCAGACACCGGCCTGATCTTCGGCCAGGCGCCAGAATCCGGGATGGCCATGGAGCTGTGCGAATGGGTTTGGCGGGGTGAGTTCAGGGGTCGGGGCCGGCCGGGTGGTGGGGAGCGGCGCCGTATCGCCATGGGTGAGATAGGGGTAACCCATCAACCCGATGAGCATGACAATCTCGGCGGTGATGAGAATCCGTCTCATGACTGTCCTTCATCAGTAATACGACATTTGGCCGGCAGAGGTTGTGTGGCTGAGTTCGCCACGAGAAAATAGCCCCGGCAGCCGGCCCTGCGGGATCGGGGTTTTCAGCCCCGCAAGGGCGTTCGATTCCATCCAGCTAAAATGACCGGATTATGCCCATTCGAAGGCTATTTCCGGTTCTTAGTCTTATCGGCCCGCGTTTGCCAGTGAGTTAAGCGAAAACTCGATTGATGGAAGAAACGTAAGGGATTTTGGGGATTGTGGTTACACTTCAAATACCCAAGTTTTGCGTAATGATTTTTGTTCGTTCCGAACAACGAAGCCGACTGAAACCGGGAAAACGTGGAAAGTGATTGCCGATAGTGGGTCAAGTTGAACGCTGAAGCGATTTGGATTACCCAGGGAGCAAGCTCCCAGGGCTTTGGATTGAGAGATTGAGCCGCTGCGTGAATCGCGGGAAGCGGGCAAAAGAGGGCGAGGTTGGGTACGCTTGACGATTGACTTGGGCTGATTACATTACTCCGCTCTTTCGGCGGGGCATCGGGTGTGTCAAGGTCGAAACTTTGGCCGCTGCGAGGGCGCACTGACAATAATGATCGGCCCAGAAGTGGCAGGGTTTTTATGGCTCGTGATCTGACGAAAATCCGGAATATTGGAATAGCCGCGCACATCGACGCGGGAAAGACAACGGTTTCGGAGCGCATTCTTTATTACACGGGCAAGATTCACAAGATGGGGGAGGTGCACGAAGGCACGGCGGTGATGGACTTCGACGAGGAGGAACAGAAGCGGGG
The DNA here is from genome assembly GCA_050014015.1 of Tepidisphaeraceae bacterium. Lineage (GTDB taxonomy): Bacteria > Planctomycetota > Phycisphaerae > Tepidisphaerales > Tepidisphaeraceae > PALSA-1353. Next base: position 39,366 of record JBEKEC010000011.1, on the reverse strand, counting down.
AATCACGATCAATTCAGCGGCGACGACGTGTCCGTGGGACCGGTTTGGCGATAGGTACACGATCAACCTGATCGACACGCCGGGGCACGTGGATTTCACGGCGGAGGTGGAGCGTTCGCTGCGCGTGCTGGACGGGGCGGTGGCGGTGTTCGACGGCAAGGAAGGGGTCGAGGCGCAGTCGGAAACCGTCTGGAGGCAGGCGACCAAGTACAACGTTCCCCGCGTCTGCTTCATCAACAAGATGGACAAGGTCGGCGCGGATTTTGATTTCAGCTTCAAATCGATCCGGGAACGCCTGGGGGCTCCGGCGGTTGCGGTGCAGATTCCCATTGGCCAGGCCAGCACGTTCAAAGGGATGATCGATCTGCTGCGTGGGGTGGCGATTTATTACACGGTGGGGGACGACAAGGACCGGGGCATGACGGCCATCGAGAAGCCGATTCCCGCGGACGAGAAGGGCCGGTACGAGAAATGGCGGCACGACCTCATCGAAAAGGTTGCCGAGACTGACGACCATCTGATGGGAAAATATCTGATCAGCCAGGAACCGACGGAGCAGGAAATACGAAAGGCGTTGCGTGCGGCGACGATCAACTTCAAGCTGCATCCGGTGTTTACGGGTTCGGCGTTGAAATACGTGGGAGTTCAGCGGCTTCTGGATGGGGTGATCGACTATCTGCCGTCGCCGATGGACATGCCGGCGATCAAGGGGCATGACGTGAAGAACCCGGGCAAGATCGTCGAGCGGCACGCGAATCCGGATGAGCCGTTCTGTGGATTGGTGTTCAAGATCGTGAACGACCAGCACGGGGATTTGACGTACGTTCGGATTTACAGCGGCAGGCTGGAGAAGGGGAGCCGGGTGCTGAACAGCAACCGGAGCAAGAAGGAGAACATCAGCCGGATGTTTCAAATGCACGCGGCGGACCGGAACCCGATCGACGTGGCGGAATCAGGGGACATCGTGGCGTGCATCGGGATCAAGGATGCGCTGACGGGGGATACGCTGTGCAATCCGGACCATCCGATCATTCTGGAGCGTCCGACGTTTCCGGAGCCTGTGATCAGCATGTCGATCGAGCCGAAGACGGCCGCGGACAAGCAAAAGCTTGGGGAGGCGCTAACGACGCTGAAGCGCGAGGACCCGACGTTCCAGGCGAATTACGACGAGGAAACGGGCCAGACGATCATCCACGGCATGGGGGAGTTGCATCTGGAGATATTGAGAATGCGGCTGACGCGCGATCACGGGGTGGAAGTGAACGTCGGCCGGCCGAAGGTTGCGTATAAGGAGACGATCGTCGGAGCGGCGATGAACGTGAGGGGCAAGCACGTGAAGCAGACGGGCGGGCGCGGTCAATACGGCGATTGCACGATCAATATCGAGCCGTTCAACGGGACGGGCGTGGAGCCGGAGGTGCTGAAGAAGTGGGGATGGAAGGAGGGGTTTGCGTTCGAGAACAAGGTATTCGGCGGATCGATTCCGAAGGAATACATTCCCTCGGTGGAATACGGCGCGCGCATGGCGGCCAAGACGGGTGTGCTGGCGAATTATCCGCTGATCAACGTGAAGGTGACGCTGGTGGATGGGAGCTATCACCAGGTGGACAGCTCCCAGATCGCGTTTGAACTGGCGGGGCAGATCGCGTTCAAGGAGGCGTGCCAGAGGGCCGGGCTGACGCTGCTGGAGCCGATCATGAAGCTGGTGGTGACGACGCCGGAGGAATTTGTGGGCAACGTGACGGGCGACCTGAATCGTCGGCGCGGGATGATCGTGAACAGCGATCAGCGCGGCAACACGCGGATGGTGGAAGCGGAAGTTCCGCTGAGCGAAATGTTCGGATACACGACGGAGCTTCGTTCGATGAGCCAGGGTCGGGCCAGCGCGGTGATGGAGCCGTTGCGTTATGCGGCGGTTCCGGTGAACGTGAGGACGGCGATATTGGAGTCGTTGAAATAATCACATTTCAGTTGGTATAGAACGTCTCAAAATCCTGGGGAAGGGGCAGGGGTGAGGGATTGGCGGCATCGAGCCACCAGGGATGGCGGAAGCGGTCGATGTAGATCCGCCGTTGGAACGGAGGAAGCCATGAGGTGTATTCGATGGAGCCAAATTCGCTGGGAATGGTGTCGGAGCGGGGTTGGAATTCGACGCGATAGAGGCATTTGAGGGCGGGGGTATAACCCTGGGTTGGGTTGAAAGCATTGGGTGGGACCCTGATTTCGTACTTGTTGACGTGTCCGGCTGCCTGCGCCTGGGTCCAGCAATCGTACTCGATTCCGGCGGCGATTTCGGTTGCGGGGATCGCATGCTCACGAAGCAATCGGACGGCGGAGGCACGGGCACGGGCGAGGGCGAGCATGTCCTGCGTAAAAGCCAGTCCGAAGAGAGCAAAGAAAATGAGAAGCACATAAGCGGAGATTGAGATGCGGAGAGGCAATCGCTCGGCTGAAGTTTGGGACTGGAAGAGTGCGAGGAGCCCAATGGCGGCGAAGAGGACGAGGGGGAGGGCATAACGATCGAAAATCAGTCCGAACGTTGCGCGGGGGATAAGCAGACAAAGATAGGCCAGGGTGAAGAGGGTGATCGCGGGGAGCGCGACTCGCAGGTCGGTGGGGAAGAGAAGAGCGCGTAGCTGAAGCCATGCGTTGTGGGGCTTGAGGAGCCAACATGCGAGGTGTTCCACCAGGATAAAGCAGACGAGGATGACGGCAGCGCCGAGGAGTTCTCGCACAAGGGTGGACTGAACGGAGGGCCGATCGCCGGATAATTCGATTTGACCGAGACAACCGGAGGGAGAGAGGGTGTCTCCGAGGTAGGGCACAATAGAAAGTTTTGGTTGGGTCAGAAAGGCGAGGGCGACGAGGATGGCGGTTGAGGCGGCGACGAGGCCGCGGCGCCGGCGTCGCTCGATCCATATCCGGCCCAGGGCAAGCGGGACGTAGAACATGGCGGCGGGCAGGGCGAGCCAGATCGCGGTGAGGCAGACATCAACGATAAAAATGAGGGTGCGACGCGGGAAATGGATAGCGCGAGACAAGGAGTCGGAGAGCGGCCATTCCGGGATGGAGTAGGGCTGGCGATTGAACCAATGGATCGACGCGGCGGCCTCCACAGCGACGAGAATCCATAACGATATTGAGGCGGCAACGACGACGAGGTGTTGTCGGCGAAGGAGCATGAGGTAGGGAAGAAGGGACAAGGGAACGGCCCAGACGATCTGGCGGCTGGTTCCGCCAATGGCGGCGGCGAGCGTACCGATGAAGAGCCACGCCGCGGCGTGCCACGGGTCGGGCGTCTTGGCGCCATGAATGATTGCCACGAGCGATGCCAGAATGAAAAATAAGCCGGGGACGTCGGTCATAAAGGAGGTGGCCAACGGCAGGAATAGAGGTGAAAGGCATAGTACGAGCGACGCAAAAAAGGCAAGCGATGGGCGGAGAGCGGCTTGGCGGGCGAGAACGTAACAAAGGGCAGCCGAGGCGGCGGCAAAAGGAAGCGTGCTAAGGCGAAGAACGGTGAAACTGAATCCGAACAACTTGCTGAAGAGCGCGCCCCACAGGACATGCGAGACGATCATGGCGGTGGCGCCGCCGTTGTAGGTGAGGGCGCCGGTGTCGAGCAACCGGCGCACTGTGAATGCGTAGGACCAGTCATCACAAAAAGGCATTTCTGCGGAGGGGTTGACCAGGAAAAAAGCCGCGATGATGAGGGCAGCGCAAATACCGGCATTTCGCGCGTCGGTTCTGTACATTGCGGTGGACGAAGGCTATCGGGGAGATAGGCTGGCCGCAAGGCAAGGGAGATCGTCAATCATGATCGAAATTTTCGTAATCGGTCGGCGGGGGGATGGAGGGGGAAGCGGTGGAGCTGAGCCAGGTTGGGTTGCGGAAGCGATCAATATAAATGGCGCGATGGAACGGTGGCAGCCAGGATAGGTAAGGCACGGAGCCGAACGTGGAGGGAATCGTGTCGCGGCCGAGGGAAAACTCGACGCGATAGAGGCATTTGAGGCTGGGGGTGCCGCCGAGGTAGGGGTTGTAGGAACCCAGCGGGGAGTTGATTCCGTAGAGGTTGAGGTGTCCTTCGTGGATAAGCTGGGTCCAGTTGTCCCATTCACCTCCGCAGGCAATCTGGGTGTCTGGAACGCCGCTGGCCAATAGGCGGTCGATGGCGGTGCGTCGAGCCTGGGCAAGAGCGTGGACGTCCTGCGATGAGGCGATGGCGTATAGACCCCAAAGAAGCAGAAGGGTCCAGGCAAGGAAGATCGAAGCGCGGCCCGTGCCGACGGTGGGATCCGCACTCAGCGATTGCGCGCGTAGCAGGAACGGGATGGCCAGGCAAGGGATCAGCGGCAGGCTGTAACGATCGTAGAGGAAGCCGTGGGGCGCGCGATACGCGAACAATCCGACGTATACGATCGCGAAAAGGCAAAGAAGTTGGAGGGCGACGTTGTTTTCGCCAGGCCGAAAGAACTGCGCCAGGCGTTTGATGGGATGGGGCTTAACGAGCGTGTCGAGCAGGTCCGTCAATACGAGCCAGGCGATGACGAGAACCACGGCAGCGAGCAATTCTCTTAGTAAAGTCGCTTGGGATATGGGGCGATGGCCGGAGAGTTCACCAGTGGACATAACGCCTCGGCGCGAGACGATATCGCCGAGCCAGGGCTCGATGGTTAGATCGGGCCAGACCATGATCTGAGCGGCGACAAGCAGCGCGGCGACCGCCGCCAGACCGCGGCGCCGGGTGCGGGCAGTGCGCAGGGTGAGGACCAAAGATCCCCAGGCTGCGGGCAATGCGGCGGGAAGAGTCAGAAGCAGGGTTGTGAGGAGGAAACTGAACCATATTGCTTCAGAATAGCGCCAAGTGCGCAGGCCGACAGTGAAGGTCTGGGTGAAGCTCCACTCCGAGATGACGTAGGGCTGACGGTAAAACCATTTGGCGGCGGCGAGTGCGGCGGCGAGATTGACAAGAACACCGATGGTCGAGGTGACCATGAAGGATCGCTCGGATCGGCGAAGCCAGGCAACGTAAGGTCCGGCGGTGAGGGGAACGATCCAGAGGGTTTGGCGATTGAGGCCACCGACCAGACCGGCAAGAAATCCAATGGCCAAGGCGATCATCGCCGCACGATTTTGCAGGCGCGCCGCAAGAGCGAACGCATAGGTCGAGAATAAAAAGAGAAACAGAGATGGGACATCGGTCATGAACGAAGTTGCCAGGGGCAGGAAAAGGGGGGAAAGGCCGAGGAGCAAGGTCGAGAAAACTGCCGGCGCCGGACGGAGGTTGGCGTGTCGAGCCAGGAGATAGCAAAGCGTGGCCGAGCCGGCGGCCCATGGCAAAGTCGAGAATCGCAGCGCCACAAACGAGTATCCGAATAATCTTGCAATGAATGCGCCCCAGTAGGCCTGAGTGATGAACGAAGCTGATTCGCCGCAGTGGTAGGTCAGATGCCCGGTTCGGAGCAGTTCGCGGACGGTAAATGAGTACGTCCAGTCATCATTAAAGGGCATCTGCACGAACGGGTTTACGATCAGGAACGCGGCGGCGACGGCGGCAGCGCAAGCAATGGCGTTGCGGACATCATTTCGTCGCAAGCATGCGTTGGGGGGCATTTTAGAACGTGGATGATAGATAATGGTTTCACCGCTCGCGATAGACGCGTTCGATATTTCCGGCGTTATGAGCCGATCCCGGTGAACGTGCGGATGGCGAGATGGCAGGTCTCAATCTTGATACTCCGTTTCGTAGCTGCGGGGATCGGGGATGTTTCTGGGCCGCGCGGAACGGAGCCACCAGGGGTTTTTGAACTGATCGATATAGACGATACGGTGAAACGGGGGAATCCAGGCAATGTAATCGACAGTGCCGAAGGGTGAGGGCATGGTGTCGGCGGCGTGGGACCATTCGAGGCGGTAAAGGCATTTCAGGGCCGGGGTATATCCCTGAAATTCGTTGTATGCATTAGGTGGATTGGTAATTCGGTATCGGTTGACGTGGCCCATTTCTTGGAGTTGGGTGTAGAAATCATATTCGAAACCGGCAGCGATCTGGATGCGGGGTATGCCATGGGATTCGAGCCGCTCAATGGCGGCGCGGCGTGCGGAGGCGAGGGCGAGGTTGTCCTGCGTGGAAGCGACGGCGTAGGCGATGTAGATTGCCAGAAGAGGCCAGGCGAAAGCCAGCCGGCGGCCGCGTAGCAGGGGAATGGCCAGACAGGGGATCAGCGGAAGGCAATAGCGATCATACGTCACGTCCTGGGCGGAGCGCACGACCATCAGGGCGAAATAGACGATGGCAAAGATTGCCAAAAACGGGCGGGAATCGGGCATCGAACAGAAACCGCGGAGTTTAGACAAGGTCGCGCGGGGCCAAAGCGCGCATTCAACACAGCGGGTGACGAGAAGATAACAAGTGGTCAGCACGAGTGCGGAGATGAATCCGCGGATGGCGAGCGGCAGGACGAACGGCGGGTGGCCGGACAACTCAAAATTTTCTAGCACACCGTTGACGGTGACGATGTCGGCGAGCCAAGGGCCGATGCCCAGGCGCGGATTGAGCGACATGGCGACCGAGAGGATCAAAACCACGACGGCGAGGATGGCGGCCCGGCGGGTTCGTCGAATTCGCCAGAGGTGGGAGACGCATTCAACGACGAAGGGCAGGGCGGCGGGAAGGACAAAACTGACGGTCGCGAAGGTGAACGCGAGGAGGTTGGTAATGGAAGCTTCCCGATGATGAAGTCCCTGGCGAAGGCAATCCAAAATGGGTGGATCGAGATAGACCCACGGTTGGCGGTCGAACCATCTGAGCGTCAACACAACATCCAGGAGGACGAGGAGCCATCCGATGGCGGCGGCGGCGATGAAGCGGGGTTGGGAGCGGCGGAGAAGGATGAGATAAGGAAGGATGAGCAGCGACGGCAGCCAGCTCGTTTGCCGGTTCATGCCGCCGATAATTCCAGAGAGGATGCCGGTGCCGAGCCAGAGGATGGAAGAGCGGATCGAAGCGGACTGGCCGGCGCGCACGAAGGCGTAGAAAGATACCAGGCAATAGCATAAACCCGGGACGTCGGTCATGAACGACGTTGCCATGGGGAGAAACAGCGGAGACAGGCACGAAGCAAGGGAGGCAAAGATCGCGCCCGCGGGCTGGAGGTCGGCGCGGCGAGCCAGGAGATAACAGAAGAACGCCGACCCGGCGGCGAAGGGAAGCGTGCTGAATCGAAGGACGGTAAAGGAGCAGCCGAAGATTCGCGCAAACATCGCGCCCCACCAGACGTGGGTGAGGATGACGCAGGTGCTCCAGCCGTTGTAAACAAAGCGGCCGGTTTCGAGCAGACTGCGGACAGTGAAGGCGTAAGACCAATCGTCGTTGAAAGGCATTTCAGCGAAGGGGTTCACGAGCAAAAAGGCGGCGGTGACCAGTGCGGCGCAAAGAAATGCGTTGCGCGCATCGTGGGATGGGCGATCAATCAAAGTGGAAGTCCTCATAATCCATAGGCGGCGGAATGTTGGTGGCGGGATCAAGCCACGCCGGGTTTCGGAAGCGATCAATATAAATGCGACGGTGGAACGGCGGAAGCCAGGAGAGGTAATTCACCGATCCGAAGGCGGAGGGAATTGTATCGGGAGCGTGGGCGAATTCGACGCGATAGAGGCATTTGAGGCTGGGTGTTTCGCCGACGGCGGGGTTGTACGAGCCGGGGGGTGAATTGATTCCGATTATGTTCATATGTCCCTCGTGCACCAGTTGGGTCCAGTCATCGTATTCCAACCCGCAGGCGATGGCGGTGTCGTGGACGCCGGCTGAATACAGGCGGTCAATCGCCTGACGGCGCGCAGCGGCGAGGGCGTGAACGTCCTGTGTTGCGGCGATGGCGTAGAGGCTCCAGATCGCCAACACCACCCAGGCAACGGCGGACAAAATGCGTGCCCGCCCGATCGGGCCTTGGGATTTAAGCAGGAGCGGGATGGAAATACAGGGAATCAGAGGCAAGCTGTAACGATCGTATAGGTATCCGCGCGGAGCATGGTATGCGAATATCGCCAGATATACCGTCGCGAAGAGAAACATAGCCGGCAGAGCAATATTGTTGTCGGGTGGCTGGAAGAATGCCGAAAGTCGCCGGATAGGATGGGGCCGTAAAAGACGGTCTGCAAATTCGGTCAGCATCAGCCAGGTGATGAAGATTACAACTGAAGCGAGGAATTCGCGGAGGAACAAGGGCTGGGAAATGGGGCGCCGGCCGGATAGTTCCATTCCCCATAGAGCGCCGCGATTAGAGACGACATGGCCAAGCCAGGGTTCGACAGTGAGATCAGGCCAAAGCGATATTTCGATGGCGACGATCAGGGCGGCGCCGGCAGCGATTGCGCCACGCCGGCCGGCGCGATCCCGCCAGATACCTTTCAGCGATAGCCAAGTCGCGGGGATTGCCGCCGGAAGAATGAGCAGCACGGTGGTCAATAGAATACCGAGCCACATGGCCTGCGAATGCCGCCATTCGCGGAGTGCGGCACGTAGGTTGTAGTTGAGACCCCATTCCGCGATGACGTAAGGCTGGGCAAAAAACCATTTGACCAACATGAGAGCTGCCAGAGAATTCGCCAGCAGCCCGACGATCGACGCGATCAGAACCGAGGGCTGGCGCCGACGAAGCCAGGCGACGTGAAGCCCTGACGTCAGGGGGACGATCCAGACGATCTGCCGGCTCAATCCGCCGAAAAGTCCTGCGGTGAAACCAACGGCCAGCGCTGCCAGCACGATGCGAATGCTTGCGGCGCGAGCGGCAAGAACGAATGCGTAAAGCGACATTAGAATGGCGAATAGTGCCGGCACATCAGACATGAACGAGGTTGCCAGAGGTAAGAACAGAGGGGAAAACCCGAGGAGCACGGTCAAGAAAATGGCCCTCGTCGGAAGAAGGTTGGCACTGCGAGCCAGAAGATAGCATAACGCGGCGCAGCCGGCAGCCCAGGGCAATGTGGAGAAGCGCAAGGCTACAAACGAGAATCCGAACATTCTTACAAAGAATGCGCCCCAATAGGCCTGTGTGATAAAAGCGGCTTGTTCGCCACAGTGGTACGTCACGTGTCCGGTTCGGAGCAGCTCACGGACCGTAAATGCGTACATAAAGTCATCGTTGAAGGCCATTTGAACGAATGGATTCACGGCGAAAAACGCCGCGGTGGTCGCGATCGCGCAGACAACGGCATTGCGGATATCACTTCGTTGCAAAGATGCGTCAAGGGACATTTTAGAATGGCGATGATATGAAGTGTTTCCACATCTGGCGATAGGCATGCTCCATAATCCTGGCGAATTGCGGGGCATCCATGACAGGGGAAGCGAATAGCTTTTGGCGAATCGCGTGGCGCGGAAGATGAGCAGCACCCGCGGCGATCTGTATAAATTCCTCGGGGGAGTGAGCAGGCTGATATTCCAGGGGAAGGTCAGGGTGGGGGAAAATCCTATGCAGCAAGTGACGCGCACCCATTGAAAGGGCCCTGCACAGAGCTTTTGTGTTTATGATTCTCCTGTTAGAGTGACCGAATCCAGATCTGGCAGGGTTGGCATAGGGTTTAGGTTGGATCGCAAGCCCATGGGAATGCTTTACTCATTACCATTTATCGTGCTGATCTGTTGCGCCGCGGCCTATTACAAAGCCGCCGACATCGAAAACACTTCCGGCATCCTGTGGGCCGGCATGTCCGTGGTGGTTTTTTGCATCACGTGGTTCGTGATCGGCTGGGGTATCCCCGGCGATTTGCTGGGTCAGGTTGCACTTCTGGCGGGTATTACCATCTACCGCGTCGTCCGCGATTCCAAAAAATCGTCTTGAAACGAAAACCTGAGTGCAAGGGGAGGGGAAATTCTTTGCACCAAGTGACACGCGCCCGGGGTTGCCGGCGCGTTCGGTGAATTGGAAATGCCGCGCTGGATGGTGTAATAGGGAATGCCATGTTCATTCATCATGTTTATTTCTGGCTGAAACCGGGGGCTGAGGCGGCGAAGGAAAAACTGATAGCGGATTGCCGCTCGCTGCTCGGAGGGATTCCCGGGGTCCAGCGGCTGTGGGCGGGCGAGCCGGCCGGGACGCAGCGTGACGTGGTGGACAATTCCTACTCCGTGGGTCTGGCCGTCGTATTGCCGGACAGAGCGGCCCACGATGCGTATCAGAAGCACCCGCTGCACCTGGAATTCATCGCTCGCAACAAGGCGCACTGGGAGCGCGTGCGGGTATACGATTTCAATGGGTGAAGATTGGGGGCTGTTAGGCGATTTCCAGCACACCGGACCCGCTTATGCCGTCATGCTTCAAGAGTTGCAGGGCGCGGTTGGCGTCGGCGAGGGCAAATCGCATCGTTTGTGGCTTCAAGGGGACCTCGGCCGCCAGGCGCAGCAGTTCTTCACCGTCGGCGCGGGTGTTGGCGGTCACGCTTGTCAGATTTTTCTCGTAGAACAACTGCCGCTCGTAATTCATCGAGGGGATATGGGTCAGGTGAATGCCGGCCACGGCAAGGGTGCCGCCACGGTCCAGAGCCTCCAGTGCGGGCAAGACCAGATTGCCGACCGGGGCAAACAGCACGGCGGAGTCGAGCGGTTCAGGGGGGCGCGCATCGGCGTTGCCGGCCCAGGCGGCGCCGAGTTGGCGGGCCAGGCGCTGATGTTTCTCGTCGCGCGTCATCACGAAGACGGTGCAGCCGAGATGCCGGGCGATTTGTATTGCTATGCTTGCCGATGAGCCGAACCCATAGAGTCCCAGCCGGCAACCGGGGCGCATCTCGGCGCGTTTCAGAGCTCGGTATCCGATGATCCCGGCGCACAGCAGGGGGGCAACCGCGGCGGGATCGAGAGACGGCGGCACGAGATAAGCGAAGTCCTGCGGCACTACGGCATACTCGGCATAGCCGCCATCCTCGTCGTAGCCTGTAAACCGGGCGTTGGGACAGAGATTTTCGTTTCCGTTGCGGCAGTAGCGGCATTGGCCGCAGGTGGAGCGCAGCCAGGCGATGCCGGCGCGATCTCCGATCTTGAACCTGGCCGCCCCGTCGCCGAGCCGATCAACGACGCCCACCACCTGATGCCCTGGAATGACGGCGTTCTTGTGGGCCGGCAGTTCGCCCTCGATCACGTGCAGGTCGGTGCGGCAAATCCCGCAGGCCAGCACGCGAAGGCGAATTTCGCCGGGCTTGGGCTCGGGCGCGTCAAGTTCGCGCAATTCGAGCGGCGAAGAATCAATCGACGCCGGAGTCCTCAGCACCATGGCTTGCATCTTCATGTGACTTCCGTGTTGACGTTCACATTATGATCGATGATGGCGGTGATGAGAACGCGCGTTTTGGCGGCGCAGAGGAACCGCATTGTCGATGGTAGCCTTTCGTAGCAGGCCCTCACCCTAAACCCTCTCCCGGAGTACCGGGAGAGGGGAAAAGAGGGGCGGGGTCGCTTGCGAAGCGCGTCGATCCGGCGGACAATTTTGCCATCGCCAAGACCGAATCCATCTATCCACTGGCCTTTTCAGATAAGCGGCAATCCGGCGCCACGGACGTCTATCTCAGCGATCCCGCGATCAAAAAGCTGGCGGAATTCTTCGAGGGCAAAGGGCTGGCGGCGATCAAAGCGGAGGATCGGGGCGAACAGTGGTGCGAGGATTGGATCGCCTATCAGGCCGAGCATCGCCTGTACGCATCGGTGCTCTCGCCCCAGGCATATTCCACGCTCGGCTTTAAGTTCGATTTGCTGAGACTAACGCGGTTGCTGGAAGTCTTCGCCTATTTCAGTCCCGGCCACGGATACAGTCTCCAGGTCACGTTCCTGGGATTGTTTTCGATCCTGATGGGCAAAAATGCTGATTTGAAGCGCGAGGCGGTGGCGGCGTTGGAATCGGGCGCGTTGCTGGCCTTCGGCGTGTCGGAGAAGAACCACGGCTCGGACCTGCTGGCCAACGAATTCACGGTCGAGAGAATCGGTCCGGGCCGTCTGCTTGCCAACGGGGGGAAATACTACATCGGCAACGCCAACGCGGCGGCGATGATCTCGATGCTGGCGCGAATGGAAGATCGAGGGCGGCCCGGCCGCGGCAAGCGGGCGCCGCCGGTCATGTTCGTGCTTCGCCCGCAGCAGTCGAAGGGATTTGGCCCGGTTCGAAAAATCCAGACGTTGGGAATCCGAGCGGCCTATGTCGGCGAGTTCGAAGTCAAAGACCACGAGCTGCCCGAAGCCGATGTGATCGCCGAGGGCCGCGACGCCTGGGATGCGGTGCTGGGCACAGTGACGCTCGGCAAACTCTTCCTCGGGTTCGGATCGATCGGCATCTGCGAACGGGCGTTTGAAGAAGCAATCAACCACCTGACTCAACGGCTGCTTTACGGCAAGGCGGTCATCGACATGGCGCACATCGGTTCGGCGGTGGCCCAGGCGTACGCGCGATTGACCGCCATGAAGCTCTACGCCTACCGGGCGTTGGACTACGTCCAATCCAGCAGCGCGGCGGATCGAAGGTATCTGCTCTTCGCGGCGGTGCAAAAGGCAAAGGTCAGCACGGAAGGCGTGAAGATCATGGCGTTGCTCGGCGAATGCGTGGGGGCAAAAGGATTCGAAGCCGACACATATTTCGAAATGGCACTGCGGGACGTGCAACTCATCCCGGGCCTGGAAGGGAGCATGCACGTCAATCTTGGCCTGGCGGCGCAATTCGCGGGAAAATATTTCGGCGATTTCGATCCCGGCCTGGCCGCTCCCAATTCGTTGATCGCGGGTGATCTCGTAGCCGGAGAAAATTCTTATTTATTTGAAGCTCGCGCCGGGGCGAACAACACGGTCGCGTTTGGCGATTTCCTGAGTGCCTACGCACCGCTGAAAACCGTCGCAAACGTCCGGTTATTCGCCCGGCAAAGCAAAGCCTTCAGCCTTTGGGTGCAAAGTCACCCGCCGAGCCACTCAATGGGCACGTCGATCGAATTGTCCATCGGGCAATGTCTGGCGACGATCGCGTACGCGCAACTGATCGCGGAAAACGCGGTCCATTTGAAGGTCCCGGCGGAAATGATATCGGTAATCTTTCATTTGCTGGTCAATGATTTGAGTAGTTGTGCGTTGTCACTGGCGTCGTGCAGGGGGCTGGAGCGAGCAAGCGGGAAAGTCATCCGGCGGGTGGTGTCGATTCCGGGGACGACCGATGCGGAATGGGACTTCGTATTGCGGCGAGCGCGGACGGGGGCTTAGGAACCCCACGGCGGCGCCGTGGGCGTTCGGGGACAATCCGCTCATGTCGCGGGCATCTGATCGGGCGAGACGGTTGGGCGTCCCATCAGGACCAGCCAGCGGAAATGAGAAGCGACGGCGGAGAAAAATGTCTTGTGCTCCGAGTAGGTGATGCCAAATTCCTTGCAGGCCTCCTCGACTACTTTGGACAGGGCGGGGTAGTGAACGTGGCAGATTTTGTGGAAGAGATGATGCTCGATCTGGAAATTGAGTCCGCCGAGGAACCAGCAGAGTACGCGATTGCCGCGGGCAAAATCGACGGTGGTCTGAACCTGGTGGATGGCCCATTCGTTTTGAATCCGCTCGCCGCCGCCGGGAATAGGGACGGGCACGGGGAAGTCGGCTTCGCCGACGCAATGAGCGAGTTGAAAGACGATGCTGAGGACGACGCCGCTGACGAAAGCGGCGATGGCGTAGACGCCAAGGACCGCCCACCACGGATGCAAGAGCATGGGGATGACAAATGCCAGGGAGAAAAAGGTCACCTTGCCGGCGATGAAGATCACCAAGTCCTTGCCCTTGGGTCGCGGGATTTTGTGGCCGCCGATGTGGCCGGTGCTGACTTGGTAGAAATCGTCGATCAGGTGCCACTTGATGGCCAGGAAACCGTACAGCAGCCACATGTAAATGCCTTGAAGACGATGGAACCAGAATCGCCGTTGTTGGGGCGAAAGGCGGCCGAGGTAGCCAATGTTGATATCGTCGTCCTGTCCATTGACGTTGGGATAGGTGTGGTGAATGGAATTGTGCTTCCAGTCCCAGAGATAGGAACTGCCGCCCATCAGGTCGAGGGTCAGGGCCATGACCTTGTTGATCCAAGGGCGGTCGGAATAGGCCCTGTGGCCGCCGTCGTGTTGGATATTGAAACCAATGGCGGCCATCGAAAGCCCGAGCACGACGGCCAACGGGAGAACAATCCACCAGCTTGTGCAGACAAACACGAGCAGTACGTACGCGGAGAAAAACCATGCCAGGATGGTGGCTGTTTTGAAGTACATTTGGGGGCAATCACGGCGGGGGCGGCCGGTGCGCTCGAAATAGGCGTCCACCCGCCGGCGCAGCTCGCGTAGAAAACGGTCGCTGCCGTTGAATTTAAGCTTGGGCGCGTGATGGTCATCGGATATTGCGTTAATTGGCGATTCGGTTGATGCTGTAGTGGGATTGGTCATAAAGGACTTGCTCCGATCCATCTCCGCAAGCCGGAGGGTGGTTTTTTTCTGGGCGTCAACTTATTAAACCGCGCGAATCAATGGAGAACCGAAAGGGGTCAGGGCTGACTCCCTTCGGGGAGGGCCGTGTGTCATTATATCGTTCGCCGCGGCCTGCGTAATCCAAAAAAATCGGAAATCCGGGAATATCCACCGGGGGGGAATCGTGGCCTGCATGGGCGGAAAGGCCGTTCCTCTCCCCAGGATTGCCGGAATATTCCTGGGCAAGGCGCAATCCCAGCGAATGGTGACTAGTATTCATTGCACGCTTCCCTGAAAGGATTTCGTCCGAACGATACATCGCATACCCGCGAATCGAACAAGCGGGCTGAGGCTCGGTAACGGGGAGGAGCCATCGGTCGGCTGGAAATTCGCCCAGGTGTTTTGCCGAATCTTCACGACTTGCTGTTTTGATCTTAAAGTTAATGGCCAGAAGCACGTTCCCCGGCACGGGGGCGTTCTGCTCGTCGCCAACCACCAAAGCTATCTCGATCCGGTTCTGGTGGCGGTGAGGTTGGAACGGCCGCTGAATTACATCGCCAAGTCCGAATTGTTCGAGAATCGGCATTTTGCGCGGCTGCTGAGGTGGCTGAACAGCTTCCCCGTGCGTCAGGGCGCCGGGGATGTCGGGGCGATCCGGGAGACGATCGCCCGCTTGGAGGCGGGGCGGGCGCTGATCATTTTTCCCGAAGGCTCGAGGACGAACAACGGCGAGCTGCTGCCGATGGAGCGAGGCGTGAGCCTGATCCTGCGCCGGGTCAAGGTGCCGGTCATTCCCGTCGTCATTGACGGCTCATATCAAGCATGGCCGATGAACCAAAGCATCTTTCAGCCCAGGGAAATCCGCCTGACCTATGGACCGGCGATGGAGTTGTCGGGTCTGAACGACAAGGAGATCGTGCGCGCGATCGAGAAGACGCTACGGCGAATGCTGGAAGAGCTGCGAATGGCGGCGTGATAGGCTCATCATTTCATTTGCCGATGGTGGAATCGGGCGTCAAATTTTTCCCTTCCTCAATCTTGCCGAGTAGGCGAAGCAGGCCGTCGAGGATGGTCAGCGGATGGGGCGGGCAGCCGGGGACGTACAGGTCGATTGGTACGGCGGCGGCGGCGCCATTTTGAACCTCCGGGTGGCCGGCATAGGGACCACCCGAGATGGCGCACGCGCCTACGGCGATGACGATCTTCGGCGAGGGAACCGCGTCATAGGTCTTGCTCAGCGCCAGGCGCATGTTCTGGGAGATGGCGCCGGTGATCAGCAAGCCGTCGGCGTGACGAGGCGAGGCGACGAACTGAATGCCAAATCGTCCCAGGTCCCAGCCCACGGTGCCAAGCACGTTCACGTCCGACTCGCAGCCGTTGCATCCGCCGGCGCTGACCTGGCGAAGCTTCAGGGATCTGCCAAAGAGCCGTTTGAGTTTTTCGTCCAATGCGGATGCGAGTTTCATTTCGTGGTCGGAATCGACGACGAGGTCTTCGCGCTGGCGGACGGAGAGGCGATATTCGCGGGTGTAGCGAATGGCGCCGGCCGGGCAGGCATTCATGCAGTCCGCGCAAAACAGGCAGCGGCCGAGATCGATCCGGGGCTTATCGGAAATGGCAATCGCCTGGGTTGGACAGGCCTCGGCACAGAGGGCGCAACCGTCGGGACACTTCGAAGCGTCGATGATCGGGCGGCCGCGAAAACGCTGGGGCAGAGACGGCGGCGGGGCGTCGGGGTATTCGATCGTCCGGTGGCCCTGATGAAGCCGGGCTAACAAGGTATTAAACATCTAATCGATCCTCTCATTGCTTCACAGGTCATGCCCGCAGTAGGACAGGTTGAAGCTCTTATTACACAGCGGGAAATCCGAGATTTGCTGGTTGCGCAGGGCGTAGGCCAGCCCCGTCCAATTATGGAACGAGGGATCGACGACTTTGTAGCGCTGGAACCTGCCGTTGCTGTCGGTGAGTGCGACATGACAAAGCTCGCCGCGCCAACCCTCGATCAGCGAGACGGCAAGCTGGTCGGGACAGGGCGGCTTGACGTCGCCGCGCACGGCCCCCGAGGGCAGAGCACGGAGCTGCTCGCGGATGAAGTCGATGGAATGCTGTACTTCCAGCCATCGGACGTAGGCCCGGGCGAATACGTCGCCGCTGTCGCAGGTGGAAACGGGAATATGCGCGAAGCGGAAGATTCCCGAGGGTTGATCGTGACGTGCGTCGCGTTGCAATCCGCAGGCTCGTGCGGCGGGACCGACCAAGCCCAGGTCCTGGGCCGCTGCCCGTGAAACGCGGCCGACGTCCTCGAAGCGCGACATCACCGAAGGCGAATCCCAAAGCAGATCGACGGCGTTTTTACAATCCTTCTCGGATGCATCGAGGCGCTTAAGAAGGTCGTCGAGGATCGCGGCATCGACGTCGAAAGCGACGCCGCCGGGTCGGATCAATCCGCGGCCGAAGCGGCTGCCGCAGAGGGTTGCGGTCATGTTGAGGAAATCGCCGCGGATTCTGCCGCAATAGGAGGCGGTGGGCAGAAAGGCGACGTCGCCGGCGAGAGCGCCCAAATCGCCGACATGGTTCGCCAGCCGCTCCAGTTCCAATGCGATGCCCCGCAGGGTTTGGGCGCGCGCGGTTTTCTGGCAGCGCGCCAAAGCCTCGAAGACCTGGCAGTAAGCGGTGGCGTGGGCGACGGAAGTGTCTCCGGCCAAGGTCTCGGCGTAATGGATGGAGCGTGGATTCGGACCGCCGATCAGAGCCCGCTCGACGCCACGGTGTTGATAGCCCAGCGAGATTTCCAGGTGAAACACGTCCTCGCCGTGACACTGGAAGCGAAAATGTCCCGGCTCGATAACACCGGCGTGGACGGGTCCGACGGCCACTTCATGCACCTCGTCGCCGTCGACGCGGTAGAAGTCGGTGACGCCGACAATGGGAGGCTGGCTTTCGGGCCCGGCCGCGGAAGGCTTTGCCTCCGCTACGGAAGGCTTTGCCTCCGCTACGGAAGGCTTTGCCTCCGCCCAGGCGTCGTATCCGGGGCGGTAGGAGCGGTGGTATCGGAGGGGCTTGAACCAGGGATGGCCTTCAGCGCGAAGGGCGAATTGCTCCCCGATCTCGCGTTCGAAGAGATGGACCTGCGGACACCTGGGAGTCAACGAAGGAAAGCGATCGCCGCGGACGCGCGTTCGAGCCAGCCGCAGCAAGGATTGCTGATCGTCCGCCAGGACAAGGTAAAGGGGTACAATTTCCGGATCGGGATCCAGCATTCCGAAGAGCGCGACGACGCGCTGCTGGAGCTGGACGGCAGCCAGGATGGCTTGCTGGAAGTCATCGAAAGACAATTCCGGCACCTCGGCGCGGTCGATGGCGCGGCCGTTGGCGAGCGTTGCCAGGCGATCAAGTATGGGGGTCAGGGTTGCGGAAGAAGTCATGCAGGCGAGAGTAATGCGCTAAGGCCGTATGGGCAATGCGACGGCAAACCGGCGGTTGGTTGGGATGAGAACGGGGGACGAGAACGCGGACGCGAACCAGTCTCGGTTACATTTCCCGATTGCTATTGCTGCGTGGTAGTTCGCAATCGGGTGCGGCATTGGCTCGATCTCGCTCTTCTTTGGCCGAAGCCAGAGCTTCCTGAGTCGCAACATCTTCCTTCTTCAATTCCTTCACGTCTTTGAGCGGAGCGGTCAATCTCATGGCATCACCTCATATATATACGTTTATCGGCAAAGTGACGGCCGGCAAATGCTGAAAAATGGGGAATGACCGCATCCCGCGGTATCAGTGGTTTCCCAACAGGTGGGCTGTCTGCTGGAGCAGGTGCGTCAATTGGCCTGGGAGATAGATCCCCAGCAGCAGGACCGCCGCCGCCAAAGCGGCTGGGGGCACGACGGCGGTCCAGGATTCGCGTTGCGGGGCAATGCGCAGCGATACGCCCTGGGCCATGCGGAGCATGATGGTTGCCATACCGATGAAAATCACCGCCAGGAGCGCCAGGTAGGTGATCGCCACGCCGATGCGGCCCGCATCCAGCGCCGCCTTCAAGATCGTGAACTCGCTCAAGAACGGCCCGAAAGGGGGCGAGCCGGTGATCGCGAGCAGGCCCGCCACCCAGAGCACTCCGGACACGGGCAGCACCCGCAAGGCGCCCTGGACATCCGCCGTGGATTTGGTGCCGTAGGCGCCGAGGATATTGCCGGCGACGAGGAACAGCATGGCCTTGGTCAGCGAGTGATTCACGGCGTGGAGCATGGCGCCGAAGACACCGGCACCGCCCAAACCGATGCCAAGAGCGAGGATGCCCATGTGCTCGACGCTGGAGTAGGCCAGGAGGCGTTTGAAATCCGTTTGCCCGACGATGAACGCCGCCGCGACCGCCATGGAAATCAGTCCGAAACCGACGAGCAGCGAGCGGGAAAAGTCGCCGAGTCCGGCGGCGGCGCAGACCTGCTGCATACGAATGATTCCAAGAAACGCGCAGTTCAATAGGGCGCCGGACAACAGCGCCGAGATGACTGGGGGCGATTCACTGTGCGCATCGGGCAGCCAGGTGTGCAGCGGGGCGAGGCCCATCTTGGTTCCGTAGCCGACGAGCACCAACAAGAACGCCGCCTTCATCCAGAGCACGTTGAGTTGACCGGAGCGTGCGACCAGTTCGCAGAACACCAGCGGCGTCGAGCCGGCGGCGACCGCCAGGAAGAAATTTCCCAGCAATGCCAGGGCGATTCCGACGGAGCAGATGAGCAGATATTTCCAGGTGGCTTCGAGGGAGCGGTGATGGCGGTGGAAATAGATCAGCGGGGCGCTGGCCAGAGTCGTGGCCTCGACCGCCACCCAGAGCAAGCCGACGTGCTGGCTGAGGGTCACCAGCGTCATGGCGGCCAGGAAGAGCAGCAGACATCCGGTGAAGGTGGCTTCGGGCGCGTTGGAAAAGAGGAATCCTTCCACGGCATCGCGTGTGACGTGATCGTGCTCACGGCGCAGGTAAGCGACGGCGTACACCGCCGCTGCCAGGAACAGGGTGCTGGTGATGCTCAGAAACAAAAGTCCGGCGGGATCGAGGACCAACCACCCGCCGGCCATCGGGGCCGGGGAACGCACCCAGCACGCGGCGGTCAGCCCGGCGTGCGTGAGGGCGGTCGCGACCAACAGGGCGCGGCGCAGCGGGTCATTGGGCAGCAGGAATGCAATGCCACCGATCACCGCGGGAATCAAAAGCAGAATGAGCACCATGGTCGTCAGTCCTTCAGGGTCGCCAGTTCATGGGCGTTGATGTGATCGAACTCGCGGCTGATGTGGAAGAGGGCGATGCCCATGACGAACACCGCCACGAAGACGTCCAGCATTACGCCAAATTCCACGAGCAACGGCGACTGCCGCACCAAACCCGCGCCGAAGGTGTAGATGCCGTTCTCCATCACGAGAAATCCGAGGACCTGGCTGATGGCCTTCTTGCGCGCGATGATGAGAAACAAACCGACGAGGATGGAGAACAAGGCAACGGCGACGAGGAGGGAGGCATGCGGCGCTTGGGGCAAGGGCAGGCGCTGCGCGAGCCACAACGACATACCCAGCGCCGCCACGCCGGCCAGCAGCGAGGCAATAGGACCGACGAAGGGTTCGAACTCGCGTTTGGCGTCCGACGACCGCAGCGCCCGCACCAGGAGCCATGGAAACACGACCCCCTTGAGGACCGCGCCACCGACGGCGACCAGCCAGACGCTCACGGTCAAATCGCCGTAATGCTCGAGCACTGTAAGCAGTCCAAGCAGAATTCCCTGGAGGGCCACGATGCGAATGCTGGCCTCGATGCGGCTGGCCCCCAGCAGGCGGAGGTCGATCAGCACGACCAGAATCAGGATGATATCGAGAGTCATGGCGTCACCTGAGGGTCAGAATAAGCGCCAGGGCAACCAAAGCGCCGGCGCCGACGAGCAGTTGCGGGACGCGCAGCAAGCGCAGGCGCGCCATGGAAGATTCCACCACGCCGACGGCCACCGCCACGGCGAAGATTCCGCCCAAGGCGGCGGCGACGTCGAGCCAGGCGTGGCCCGTGCGAAGCGGCAATACCAGGCCGACCAATAGGGCGGCAAACACCCACAACTTCAACGCGGCGGCATAGAGGATGAAGGCGAGGTCCGGCCCACCGTGGTCGAGGACCATGACTTCGTGGATCATGGTCAGTTCGAGATGGGTGTTGGGATCGTCGACGGGAAGGCGCGCGTTTTCGGCCAACAGGACCACCATCAGCGCCGCGGCTACCAGAGCCGAGACGGGGCCGGCTTGGCGCCAAGTCTCCAGGGCCATCCCGGCGTACATGCCGGAGAGGGAGAGACTGGCGGTCTGCCGCGCCACGACCGCCAGCCCGAGCAACAATGCCGGCTCCGCCAGGGCGGAAAAGGTTACATCGCGGCTGGCTCCCATTGCCTCAAAGCTCGATCCGGTATCCAACGCCGCCGCGACGGTGAAGAACCTCATCAACCCCAGCAGGTACGCCAGGAGGATAAAATCGCCTGGAAACGCCAGAGGCGCCGGCTGACGGCCCAGGGGCACAAGCGTCATTGCGATGAGCACCGCCGACAAGCCGACCACCGGCCCAGCGCGAAACACCCAAGTGGTGGTGCGGCTATACACCGCGCCCTTTCGAAGCAGCTTGTAGAGATCGTAGTATGCCTGGAGCAGCGGCTGCCCGCGGCGGCCAGCAAACCATGCCTTGGTGCGGTTGATCACACCAAGCATCAGCGGCGCGAACAGCAATGCGAATAGGATTTGGAGGAAGGAAGTTGCTTGCATCGTTCAGCCCAGCTTCCATACCAGAAGAACCAGTAGCGTCAGCGCGATGTACAGCACGTAGAGTTGGATGCGGCCATGTTGGAGCCAACGCAGCCGCGCCAGCACCCAGCCCACGCCGGAAAATGCCGGTTCATACAACGCAATCCGTGCCGCGTCGGGGGTTGCGGTTATCAGCGACGTTGCACCGGGGAAATATCCTTCGGGCGGAGCCAGCGTGCGCCGCGTGCGCAACAGCGGCGCGAACAATGTGATCAGCGGTTGGGCAAACGACGAAGCGGTATACTGCATTCGTGCCGACGGCTGGGCGTAGCCGCAGTCCCAGGTGATGGATTGGGAGACCGTTCGCCCCGCGAGCAATCGGCGGCGCAACCACGCCAGGGCGGCGATGAGCGCCAGAAGCGCGACGCTGCCGGCGATTACGAACCGCAACGGATCAGCAGCGCCGGCCAACTGCCCGGTAATCGCCTGCGGCGGCAATCCGCTCAGCAAGTGAATCGCGCCGGCCAGGGGCCGCAGCGCCAATGGCGCGCAAAAACCGATGAGCACACATCCGGCGGCGAGCAGGGCCATCGGCCAGCGCATCAGCGCGCCGGCCTCGTGGGCGTGCGCCGCGTGGTCGGTACGGGGCTGGCCGAGAAAGGCAACTCCATACGCTTTGGTGAAACAAGCTGCGGCCAGGCCGCCGATCAGCGCCAAGCCGGCAATGGTTGCCAGCAGAGGGACGGCCACGCCGGCGTGTTCGGTGACGCCGTTGAGGGCGCCGAGATAAATCAGGAATTCGCTGACAAAGCCGTTCAGCGGGGGCAGACCAGAAATGGCCACCGCGCCGACGAGAAATGTCGTCGCGGTCCAGGGCATCCGTTTGGCCAGTCCGCCAAGATGATCGATTTCCAGCGTTCCGGCGCCATGCAGCACCGAGCCCGCGCCGAGGAAGAGCAGCCCCTTGAACAGGGCGTGGTTGAGCACGTGGAGCAACGCGCCGCCGAAGCCGAGCACCGCTAGCACGGGTGAGCGACCGCTCACACCGAGAAGTCCAACGCCCAATCCCAACGCGATGATTCCAATGTTCTCCACGCTGTGGTAAGCGAGCAGGCGCTTCAGATCATGCTGTGCCAGCGCGAACAGGACGCCGAGCACACCGGACGTCAGCCCGACCCCGATGAGGACCCAGCCCCACCACGGCGGCGGCGGACCGAGAAAAGTCAACGTGCGAAGCAGCCCGTAGATTCCCATCTTGATCATCACGCCCGACATCAGGGCGGAGACGTGACTGGGCGCGGCCGGGTGGGCTTCGGGGAGCCACACGTGCAGGGGCATGAACCCGGCCTTGGTTCCGAATCCCACCAGCGCCAGCAGAAACAACGCGCCGGCGTTGGGGGAAGAGTAGTGGTCAAAATCGAGCGAGCCGCTGCCGCGGCCCAGCAATACGAACATGGCCAATAGAAACGCGGTGCCCAAATGTGAGGCCACCAGATAGGTCCAACCGGCTTGGCGGACTGCGTCCTGTTCGTGCTCGAAGGTCACGAGGAAGTACGAACAGAGCGTCATCGTTTCCCAGGCGACGAGGAACAGCACGCCATTGTGGGCCAGTGCCACCAGCACCATGCTGGCGACGAGAAAATTGTAGAAGAACCACGCCGCTCCGAGCGACTTGCGGCCTTGCCAGGCGAGCAGATACTGGGCGCCATACACTGCCGCCAGTGCGGACAGAAGGAAGATCGGCAGGAGAAAGAATGCCGCCAGCGCGTCCACCTCAACGAAGAAAGACCCGTAGGGCACGTTCCAGGCATGGTGCAACGACTGGGCCGGAGCGCCAAATAGAAAGGGCGTGGAAGCGACCAACCCCGCGGCGCACGCCAGCACCGCACCGCCCGCGCCAAGCGTCGTCGCAGCCCGGGGCGACGCCGCGGCCAACAGGGCGGCGAAACCACTGCAGAGGAGGATTGCGACGGCGAGCAGCAAGACCGTCATCGTTGCGCCTCCCTGGCGGGAGCGATGGCGATCTCCACTCGTTTCAAGGCCTCGAGTATATGTTCGCGAGAAGCCTGTTGGGTGACGGCGGCTTTGAAATCGGGGTCGCGAAAGGCAAACCCGAGACGCGATAGGAGATGAAGATGTGCGCGAACGGTCGGGCTGATGAGGGTGAACAGGGTCGAAACCGCCAGGCCGTCCAGAGCGCCAAATTCCACGGGCCGTTCCAGGAAACACAGTGTCACGATGGGCTGGACAACGTGCAGGACGATGGGGTTGCGGACGTGAGGAATCGCGATACCGTCGCCGATTCCCGTGGAGCCTAATGCCTCCCTTGCCAGCAGGACCTGATAGAGGAATTTTCGGTCGACCTCCTCGGGGAGCTTCATCACGTCGACCACGGCTTGAAGGACGGAGGCTTTGTCAGTCCCGCCCATGCGGTAATAAATTCCGCCCGTGGCGAGGGCGTCGCTAAGGCTCGGCGGGGGCATATTACCACCCTCCGGCTCGGCGAAAATATCGGGAGAAACGTTGATCTTGCGTGACGTCGCCCACTCCAGCAGCTCGGCTCGGTTAAACCGGTATTGGTCACTGATCTGATAGGCCGGAATAATGCCCTGCTTGATCCAACGATAAACGCTTTTCTCGGAAACGTTTAATATATGAGCCGCATCGCGTACGGTGAGCTTCATGGCTCGAATTCCTTTCGCGCGTCCATATCGCTTTATCGGTCGAATGTCCTAAAAAGTCCAATAGGCGTCAATGGTGTATTGTTCGGGCGGCCATTGATGGCGGGATGGCAAGATTGTCTTCATCGTCTTTTGCGATGGCGGGACGGCGGGGGGTTTAGACGAGTTTGCCGAGAGCGGGGCTGTGGACAGGATTTCGATTCGACTGGGAACTGCCTGCGACTACACCCATTGCCATCAAACGTAGCTCTATCGTTGCGGCGATCCTCTGCGCCGGTTGCCTGCCCTGGAAAGTTAGGCTGATCACAAAGCGGCCGCGGCAGGAGTGCGATTTGGAGTTGCGGCATCAAACCGCGGAGGGCGCCGCTGGCGGTACGCGTTGGTTCGCCGGTCAACCAGCCGTCTTCTCGAACCGATGGGGTTTGTAGCCAAGTCTGTACTTATCGTCGATGAGGTAGGCTCCGTGAAGGCAAATCGAATCGGTTTCAGGTTGGGCGTTGCATTCGGTCTTTTGATCGCCGCACTCATTCTATTAGGGTTTTTCGCGCTGCGCCAGATGTCCAATACGAACGCCGCGGTTCAACAGGTGGTCGCTCGTCGCTGGCATAAGGTTGAATTGGCTCGGGATGCGCTGCACTACTCGACCCTGAATAATCTCATCACGATGCAACTATTCCTGGTGACGGATCGCAAGGAGATAGGCGTTCTGGAAGGCGAAAGGGCCAGCAATAGCGAGACGATTAGCGGGCTTATAAAGGGAATCGAAACCGCGGTTGAATCCGAGGACGAAAGATCGCTGCTGGTGAAGGTGGTCGCCACGCGCCGGGTATATCTTACCAGCTACCTCGGGGCGCTGGAACTGCTTCTGAATGAAGGCAAGCCGGACGAAGCGCGCCAGATGATGATCAATGTGGCGATTCCCAACCTATTGGCGTATCACAAAAGATGGGAGGTATTCGTCGACTTCGAGGGCTCGCGGATGGACGCAGCGGGCAACGAGATCGAAGCCGAATACCGCTCGGCTCATAAGACGGTTGTTTACCTGCTGGCGCTTGCGGCCATTCTGGCGACCGGCATCGCGGTCTTTGTTGTCCGAAGCATGACGAAGGAAATCTCCAACCGGCAAGAGGCGGAGGAGAAACTGCACGTGGCACATGAGGGGCTAGGCCGGGCAAGAGACGAGTTGGAGATTCGCGTGCGAGAGCGCACGGCGGAATTGGCCAGCGCCAACGATTTGCTGCGGGCCGAGGTGGTGATGCGCACCAATGCGGAACAGGAGTTGAAGCGTGCGAAAGAAGCCGCCGACGCCGCCAACCGGGCCAAGAGCGAGTTCCTGGCGAATATGAGCCATGAGATCCGCACGCCCATGACGGCCATCCTGGGTTATGCCGACCTTATGCTCGAACATGGGCAGTCCGGGAGTGACCATCTCAACTCCCTGAACACGATCCGCCGCAACGGCGCGCACCTGCTGAGCGTCATCAACGACATTTTGGATCTGTCCAAGATCGAGGCCGGCGAGATGAGGATGGAGCGGATCCCGTGTTCTCCTTGCCAGATCATGGCCGACATCGCTTCGTCCATGCGTGTGAGGGCCAAGGAAAAGAACCTGACGTTTGAGGTGAAGCTCGATGGAACGATCCCGCAAACGATCCAGAGCGATCCGACGCGGCTGCGGCAGATTCTGACGAATCTGGCCGGGAACGCCATCAAGTTCACCGAGACCGGCTGGGTGCGTCTGATAGTTGGGCTGGTCGATCCGGCGGACAGCGCGAACCCGCGGCTGCGGTTCGACGTGGCCGACAGCGGGGTCGGGATGACAATCGAGCAGATCGCGCGGCTGTTTCAGCCGTTCGTTCAGGGTGACAACTCGACGACACGGAAGTTCGGGGGAACCGGACTGGGTTTGACCATCAGCCAACGGCTGGCGCGAGCGCTGGGCGGGGAGATCACGGTGGAGAGCGCCGTGGGGCGGGGAAGTCGTTTCACATTAACCGTGGCGACGGGCTCTCTGGCGGGGGTCCAACTGATCAGCCAGAGCAGCGAAACTATGGGAGGCCGCGATCGGCCGCAGTCGTTGGAAACCGTGCGGCTCGACTGCCGGATTCTGCTGGCCGAAGACGGGGAGGACAATCAGATTCTGATCTGCCATTATCTGCGTACCGCGGGGGCGGAGGTCACGGTCGCGGACGATGGCCGAATTGCCTGCGAAAAAGTCGCGGAAGGGATGGGCGGCCCAGACGCTGCCGGCTTCGACCTCATCCTGATGGACATACAGATGCCGGAACTGGACGGGTATGGCGCCGCGGCCAAGCTCCGCGGCCGAGGCTACCGCGGGCCGATCATCGCGCTGACAGCCAACGCGATGGCCACCGATCGGGAAAAGTGCATTCGGGCCGGATGTACGGATTACCTGAGCAAGCCGATCAGCGGGCAGCTACTGCTGGAAACGGTGCGGCGGCATCTGCCTGAGTCGACGGCATCCGGGCCGGCAGTCCTTCCAGCCAATCAAGCAAATGAGTTTCCACTACACGATTTGCGCGGGGCTACCCTGATGCCGAGACCGCGTGAGGCACAGAACGCTTAGCCCGAGCACTGCGATTGCGCCGCTGACGGGCTCGGGTACCGCCTTGAAATTCAGATCGCTCGTAATAGGGTAGGACCCTCCGGCCGCTAAAGTTATGTCCCATTCGAATCCCCATTCCCCATCTCCCACGGTCGACGTGCTGACATCCGACAACGTGCACGGCGTGGTGGAACTGGAAATCTGATTCAACAGGCTCGGAAAAACATTGGCCTCATATTCCGACGATGCCGGGCTGACGACGGTCTGGACTTGCCATCCGTTTCCCACGTCTGTCGCCGTGTTGGCTCCGGAGATCGTTATCGATTGACCAGTGGTCGAGTCTCCAAGATTGAAGTTGGCGTACTCGAAGAAGTGATAAGTCTGCGACGACGTTCCGTCGTTGTTGATCTCGATGTTCTCAACGAGGTCCGATCCGGGCTGAGCGCCATTCAGACTGTACATGATTACGATCTGCAGTCCGTTGGACGAGCCATAGGTGAGTTCGGCCGCGTAGCTTGGGAAGCCGGGTGTGATCGATGGAGCGCTGAGGGTGTCAATGCTGGACTGGCCGCCGGTGTTGCCGGTGCGAATCCAGAACCATTCCTGGTGAAGTTGGTTCTGGCCGTTGATGGACCAATTCTCAACGCCGGCGGAACTGGTGGGATCGATGGTAACGGCGGAGTTACCATCGGTGAGCAGGATGTTCGCGGCGTTGCAAGGCCGGGTGGCGAAAAGGCCAAACAGCCAGGCCACGGCAGCGGCGCCAACTACAATCGACTTACATCTGGAAAGGGACAGCGCACGACGATGGACATGATACGTATTCACGATTTCCTCCAGACTCCGTTGCGGTCTACCTGTCGCTGCGAATCCGCGGCGCGTGGGTTGGCGCCGGGCGTTCGAACATGCCGGCCGGCATTTTGGACCCGGCCTGTTCACGGCCCGGCGAGTGTGCGAACCAGAAATGCACGAAGTGCGACCCCGTTATTACGTTCCGCTTTTTCTTCGTTGATCCTGACTCCACCTCCAAGACGGAAGCGCACACCCAGCGCGCCGCCATCGGTCGCAACCTTAGACAGCACAAGGACTAACTTAAACTACAAGACGACTGGTTCAATGATAATTCGCGTTATTATTTCTGAATATTGCTCCTTTAATTGCGTCAATCGTGTGATAGTAAACGACACAACCGAGGTGGTTGTACGCCATCAGAAGTCGCGCGTTTGTATAATGAACGCGGGTCATTGGTGCGGCTTTTTGACGCAGCCCATTTGGTCGAGAGCAAATGGGGAGCGAGATTGCGTTTCCCAGCCAGGCAAATCTATAATCCGTCTCGTGCGAGGCGACGGTTGGCTGGCGGCGCGTGGGCGGGGTGATTAAGCGGACACGTCAATTGTTCGGTTGCGGTGAAGAATGAAAAGGCGACTTATCCGCATCGCGATCCTGGCCGGGGGCGGGTTGGTTTTGCTGGGGATTACGCTCACGGTCATAATCGTCCACAAGGGGCCGGGAACGCTCCAGGACTGGGTCGGCTCGCAGCTTCAGGATATCGCCAATTCCTATCTCAATCCCAGGCTCAGTTTCACGGATTTGGCTTACGAATATCCGCTGACGGTGTCTCTTAGAAATCTGCACTTGACCGCGGATGATCCCGCCCATCCTGGGCACACGATCGACATCATCGCCTGCGCGCATGCCGAGGTGTCGTTGGCGGAGATACCAGCGGTCGGCAAGCCGATCGTGATCGAGAAAATTGAGCTGGATGCGCCGCTGATTTCGGCGGTGGCGGTGGCGCCGCGGTCGAAGAACTTCGTGGGGTTTTCGGATTTGATTCGTGGGGGAACCAGCTCATCCAGCGCAAGCAGTTCGGGCGCTTCAAGAAAGCTGAGCGACGTTTTCCGGATGCGCCTGGTTCAGATCATCAACGGCAAAGTCGTTTACGATCCGCGCATCGAGGGCACGGTGCCGATGACGCTGGATCAGATCAACACCCTGCTCAACATCTCGCCGACGGATGCGGGCTGGTACAAGCTCGACACGGACATTGCCCGCAAGCCGGTGTTCGATCTGCGGGTGAAAGGGCAATTGAATCTGGATTCATTCAGCGTGCGCGACGTGGACGTGAACATGCTGGCCGACCTGGGGCAGCACCTCGGGCAAGACAATCGCGATTTTCTCCCGCCGGAACTACAGGCGCTGCTCAAGCAATATCAGGCCAGCGGCACGTTGAACGTCGAATTGACCGGATCGATGCCGGTGATGGATCCCATGCACGGCCAGGTGCGGGCGAGCGTCAAGCTCGATCGGGCCAACCTGACGATGAGCGGAATGCGCATCCCGGTGGACAATCTGGATCTTGAATCGCAATTTGGCGGCGGCAACGTGACGGTGTCCTCGCTGCGGATTGCGGCCCTGGGCGGATGGGCCGATCTGTCCGGATCGGTGGCCTTGAACGAGCGTCTGGATGCCGATCTGCATCTGAAAGTCGCGGGGATGGTGCCGGAAAAACTCCTGGCCGATCCATCGCTGACGTCGGCGTCGCCGGCGCGGCTCGATCTTGAATTCAACCTGGCGGCGTCGCTGATGAGCCTTCTGGGCAAGGCGCCGGCGAAGGCGGGTGTGCCGCTGGCGACGGTCGGGTTGAAGAATTTCCGGCTGTCGGCGGACGATCCGGTCAACCCGGGACAGAAGATCGACGTCGTGGCGTGCGGGGGCCTGGACGTGGCGTTGAGCGAGCCGGTCATTTCAGGCAAGCCGATTGCGATCGATAGGATTGTTTTCGACCGGCCGGTGATCTCGGCGGTGTCGGTGAGGCCGGGGTCGATGCGGTTCGTGGGGGTTCCGAATTTTCCGGCCCAATCCTCGCCGGCGGAGACGGCCCAATCGCCGGCTGCGCCTGCGCCGGGCGCGCCCGCGCCGCAGGCCATGAAACTCGGGGACGTGCTTCGCGTGAAAGTCTTTCAATTGAACGACGCCAAGATCATTTACGATCCGCGCATTCCCGGCACGCAGCGAATGTGTCTGGATCCGATCAACACGGCGCTCGATGTCGATCCGCACGATCCCGGGAGCTATCGGATCGACACGACGATCAGCCGCGAGCCGGTCTTCAACCTCGCCGTCAAAGGGGAAATTAACGTCGACGATCCGGGCTTGCAGAACCTGAACGTCCATCTTCAGGCGGACCTGACGCGGGGTCAGCTCGATTTTCTCCCGCCGCAATTGCAGGTGGTCGTTAAGGACACAAAAGCCAGGGGCAAGCTCGACCTGCGGGCGGAAACGTCGGTGGCGTTGTCCGATCTGGCCAAGGGCAAAGCGAACCTCGACCTGGACGTTCAGAATATCGACCTGAGCCAGGGCGGGATGCGGATTGCGGTGGACGACGCCGCGATTTCGGCGCGGCTTGAGGATGGGAAGATTTTGCCCAGGATCAGGATAAGCGCCCTGAAAAACGTGTTTGAGATTTTCGGCACGGTCACGCTGAACGACCGGCTTGATTCGGACCTGACGTTGAAGCTCAAGGACGTGACGCTTGAACCGCTGCTGGCGGCGCTGAGGCCGAATCAGCCCGCCCCGACCACCTCGACGAAATTGAATGCGGAGATCGAGGTGCAATCTCCGGTCATGGTGGCGATGGGAGCGATTGCGCCGACGGCGAATGAGCCGGCGGCGGTGGTGAACGTCCGGAACTTTCGGCTGACGGGAGACGATCCGCTGTCGCCCGGCGAGTCGCTCGATTTCGCGTCGTGGGACAACGTGAACGTGGCGCTGGCGGCGCTGCCGAGGGCCGGTAAACCGGTTGCAATCGACCGCATTATCATCGAGCACCCGGCGGTTCGGGCGATCGCGATGGAACCGGAATCGAAGGAATTTGCCGGCTTCAGCGCCTTGCAGAACCTGGCGGCAAGCCAGACGACGCCGGCAACCGAGCCGTCTACGACTTTGCCCTCCACCCGCCGCGCGATGCTTCGGCTGAGCGATTTCGTTCACCTGGGGGAACTGGAGATCGCGGATGCGTCGATTAATTACAATCCGCGCATCGATCGCACGGTCCCGATGTCGCTCGAGCATATCAATGCGAAAGTGGACATGGATTCGGCGGATGCACAGGGGTATCGGTTTGACCTGCTGATTCCGTCGAAGCCGGATTTCAATCTGGAAATCGCCGGCCGAATCAACGTGGACACGATGGTCGTCAAGCCCCTGACGGTGGACCTGACGGCGGAAATCGGCAAGGACCCTGAGACCTATCTGCCTCCGCAGGTGCAGCGATTGCTCGCGCCGTACGATCCGGTCGGCTTGCTGAGCATGCACGTGGATGCGGCGGTGCCGCTGCTCGATCCGACGGCCGGTAATCTGACGAGCGAGTTGAAACTTGACGACGTGAAAGCCACGGTTGGGCAATACAGAATTCCGGTCGATCACGTCAGGTTGCCAATGGTGGTCAGAGGCGAACAGGTCGAGTTTCTGGATTCCTCGTCGATGGGCGGGCCGATGGTTTCGGCGCTGCAGGGCACGGCGAATCTGACGGGTACGGTCACGCTGAACCATCGGCTCGATTCAACGATCAAGCTGAATGAGGATGGGATGCTGCTTCAAGCATTGATGGCCGACAAGATCACGGAGCCGAGGAAACAACTGATCGGGGCGGTTCACCTGGACTTGAATCTGGTGAACGCGCCGGTGCTGGTGGTGTTGGCCAAGGCAATGCCGCCATCGACCCAGCCGTCCGATCCGCCGTCGTCGCGGGCGTCGGCCGATCTGCCGGAAAACTGGGGCTCGGCGCACATCGAATTGACCCACGCCAGGCTGGTGGGCCTTGAACTGGTTCAGGGCATGAGCAACTATGCAAAAACCGCGTTCACGGACCTTTTCAATCGGCAGAACAAGGATAAGCCGCAGACCGTGGTCCCGAAGGAAAGTGCGCAAGTCAACTGCACGTTCGACCGGGACCACGTCAACATCTCGCAGGTTCACTACGAGGGCGAGGACATCGCGGCCGACGGGAAGGGCTACGTCACGCTGGCCCAGCAGGTGGACCTGGACCTGACGGGCGGATTGATCTCCAAGCTCGGCGCCCTGGGCGGAGTGGGGACTTGGATCAAAAAGGCCAACGACTCGCTGCTGTACTATCACGTTTATGGCACGTTCAAGGATATTCATTACGAGGTCAAGCGCGGCAACGGCCAGCCGATCGTCCTAGGCGTCGAGAAGCTCGCCAAGGAAGGCGAAAGCGCCGTGGGCAAAGGCGCGAAAGTCGTCGGCAAGGGTATCGATCAGGGCTTGAATCAGGCCGGGTCGTTCCTCCACAAATTGATTCATCACAACGATAAGAACCAGACGCAGCCGTCTACGGAACCGGATCAGAAATGAGATTGCTTTCTTCTTCGCGGCCTTCGCGCCCTGGCGTCGTCTTCTGGAAAGATTACCGCGAAGGAGCGAAGACGCGAAGGTGCGCGAAGTTAAACTGGTCGTGCTTCCCATCCGTGCCAATCCGTGTGATCCGTGGTCAGTCTGAATTCTCCGGGTGAAAAGGCATCACAAAACCACGGTCGTGGATTGCGCCTTGGTGGGGTGGTTACAAAACCCCGTTTTCGACAGCGCCGCGGGGGGTTTTGTTGACGTTGACGGGGGGACCCACTTGAAGAAGCATCGGTCGGCCATTTTGTCGCTGGTTGAGAAGAGGTCGAACCACGGATTGCGCGGATAACGCGGATAAGAAGGGGGATGAGTTCATTCTTCCTATCCGTGTCAATCCGCGTCATCCGTGGTTCAATTCTGACGTGGGGCGTGCGCGTGACCGTCTATCCGGCGCGGCGGCGTTTTTGTTGCGCGGTCGCGGTTTCATGTCCCAAAATGTCCCAAAATGTCCCAATTTTCGCATATGCGCGTTTGGGGCAGCGCTGCCAGAGAAAGGGAACCGTGGAGAGTGGGGCAAGAAAACACGTCCCTCTATATTTAAGGCCGGGAGGTGAAAGAAAAGGGCGTGTTTTTGGAAATCGGCGGATTTTTTGGAAATATTTTTTGGGGCGGGCATAAGAGATCAACCGCGAAGAGTTTTACCGCGAAAACGTGAAGGTCGCGAAGTTGCGCGAAGCGGAGCGAGGCTGCGTGATCACGGAAAATGTTGGCGTGGAGACGAGGAATTGCGGGATAGCTGCGAAGCATGCGAAGTTGCGATTTGCTTTCAACGGCCCTTCAGTCACGCTGGATGATTTGCGCGAAGCAATCGGGTAATGTTTATGGACGTGAAGGCAAAACCGTCCGCCCTTGTCGATACCCGGGTCATCTACTGTGGCGATAACCTCGACCAGCTTGCGAAGCTGCCGGAAAAGTGCATCGACCTGATCTACATCGACCCGCCGTTCAATTCCAACCGAAATTACGAGGTGTTTTGGGGAGAGACGAAAGAGAAACGGGCCTTCGAGGATCGCCACGAATCGACGCAGGCGTACATCGACTTCATGCGGCCTCGATGCGTAGAGCTTCACCGGGTGCTGAAAGACACGGGCAGTTTCTATTATCACTGCGATTGGCACGCTAGCCACTATGTGAAGGTGATGCTTGACCAAATTTTCGGAGAGAACCAATTTCAGGCGGAGATTATCTGGAAGCGAACATCCGCGCACGGGGATACGCGCGGATTCGGGCATGTGACTGACTCGATATTTTTTTATACGTTTGGCAACGAGTATTCGTGGAATAAGCAAACACGCGAATACGATGAGGCGTATATCGAAAAATTCTATCGGCAAATTGATGACGCAACCGGCAAGCGATTCATGCTCGATAATCTGACAGGGGCTGGGATACGACATGGTGAAACGGGGCAAATCTGGCGGGGAATTGACGTAACTGCAAAACATAGGCATTGGATTCGTCCGCCGAGCGAACTGGAAAAGTGGGATTCCGAAGGATTGATATATTGGCCGAAAAAGGATGGGGGAATGCCGCGATACAAGAGATTTCTCGATGAAACCAAGGGAAATCCGCTCGACAATATTTGGGATGATATCCCGGCGATTGGGGCGCACTCAAATGAACGTCTGGGCTATCCAACACAGAAGCCGCTTTCGTTGCTGGAGAGAATTATCCGCGCCAGCAGCAATCCAAACGACATCGTATTGGATGCGTTCTGCGGCTGCGGGACGGCCCTTGTTGCGGCCCAAAACCTTGAACGGCAATGGATCGGCATCGACGTTTCTCCAACAGCCTGCCGCGTCATGGCTAAGCGGCTGCGCGATGTTTGCGGCATCAAAGAAGATGAAACACTTTGGAAAATCGGACGCGGCTTCATCGTCCGCGATTTGCCTTGGACCGAAGAAAAACTCCGAAAGATTCCGCCGTTTGAATTTGAAAATTGGGCGGTCATCGCTCTAGGTGGAATCGGCAACAAGGCCAAGGTCGGCGATATGGGTATAGACGGGAAAATATTCCCGGTGTCCGCCGCTCCGAAACGGAAGGAAGATCATCTCGATTATGTCCACGGGGACTGGTATCCGATCCAGGTGAAGCAAAAGGACAAAGCGGGCAGGCCGGATATTGACGCTTTTGAGGCAATGATGATGCGGGAGGATCGCAAGAAGGGTTTTTTTGTCTGTTTTGACTACACGGGGGATGCCGAGATGGAAATCAGTCAGTTTTTCAAGAGATCGGGCCGGGTGATTATCCCGTTCACCGTTCGGGAGATTCTGGAGGACCGGATCGCAGCGAAGCTGGCCTGATGGCGACGTTTTCCGTCCCACCGTCTGCCTTGGGACCTGGTAAATAAATTTATTCACCGTTCGGGTGTGCGCCCTAATGCCGGGGCATGGCCAAAATCAGAATCAGAAAAGGAGGCGACAGATGCTCCATTTCCTATCTAACCTCCACCACGCAATAGTCGCATTTTTCTCTCAGGCTTTTGCGCCGGGGCGAATCGGGGTAACGCTTGCCATAATTGCGTTGATCGTTTCTATCGTTAACGCCGTAACGGGCATAAGCAATTTCGTCCTGAGCCGGTTCCGATTGATCAAGGTGCGGCAAATTCGTGCATATGCGAGCGTCGACGTCGAGAACCCGAGAGGGGCGGAGTATTTTGAGGTAGACGTTCTGAGTTATGGGGCAGCTGTCTGGGATATTTCGGTTGAGGTTAATATCACCGTACCGCTCAAGAAGAAATTCGCGAAACCCGGGTTTATGGGCGCCTATACGCTTGAACTTGGGGTAGCGGGCGAGAAACCAAATCCGTTAAATGGTGGGCAAGGGGTCACGTTCCAAATGAAACGTGCGCGAGGCAACCAACAGTTACGCGACTTTTGCATGGGGACGGATTTCGGGCCGTATTTTGACGAAATTGCGCCGGCGATCCCCCGAAGAAACATTTGCCTGTGTGTCTACAGCGGTCGAGAGAAAAAAACACGCAAGTTACTAAAGCGCATACGCTCTCGCCGTTTTCATTGGGCGATTGATTGCCATATGAGAGGTGTGTTTAAGGTTCGTCCATCCTGGTGGAGGCGCACTTGGGGGAAGGTGGGAATTTGGTGGACACGGCGTCAGTCCGGCAAATTTCAAAATTGGATGAAGGCGGCGGGGGCTAAAGACCCGGACAACAAAGCTAAATAGCCAGAACCGAGAGGTCACCGTGGGCCGGTCTCCACCCTCGGCGGGGTGCAACGCTCATTTGTGGCCCGGCTCGATTCGATTTGGAATCCATTGGGGAAGAAGTCTCACGCAAAGGCGCTAAGCTCGCCAAGTTTTCTTTGCGCCTTAGCGCCTTTGCGTGAGCTATTTCTTCCGTTGGAAGAGCAGGCCGGTCAACCATCGGCCTTCCCTGCCCCGATAACCTCGTGGCGGAGGCTGGCGGCGGTGAAGAGGGTCAGAAATTCTTCGGCGGTCATTTGGGTGAAGGCTTCGGCGTGGCCTTGGCCGTGGAGGGGGTGAAGACTGCGATATTTGTTCAGGGCGAGGGCTGCGGCGGTGTAGTCGTAAACGCTGGTCTGGCTGGGAAAGGCGTTGATGGCTTGACGCTTGACTTCGGCAGTTGTGGTGATGTCAACGCAACAGTTGGCTAGGGTTGGGGTCCAGATTTCGTAGCCGCGGATTAGCAGACGGTGGGCTGATTCGGGGGGGAGGTTGGAGAGGATGGCGTGAAGCAGACAGTTCGTGGACCAGTGGTCGCGATGGCCATCCGTCAGGGCGGGGAGATAGATGTATTTGGGGGTTTTCTCGATGAAGAGTTGGCGGATTTTCTCCAAAATCTGCGGCGTTTCGGCTAATTCGCCGTCGGGGGCGTCGAAGAAAATTGGTGGGGGGAGGCCGAGGATTTGGGCGGCGGCGCGGCTTTCGTCTTTTCGGCGGTCGATGAGTTTTCCGTCGCCGTTGTAGCCGCCCCAGCGGCCGTCGGTCAGGATGGCGACGGTCACGGGGGCGCCGGCGAGAATGTGGCGGCGGAGGGTGCCGCCGGGGCCGATGATCTCGTCGTCGGGGTGGGGGGCAAGGACCAGAACGGGTTGGGCGTCGAAATCGGCGATCAATTGGGGCGGGTGGTCTTCCCAGGGTCCGACGAGCCATAGGCGGACGGAGCTGTGGGCATCGCGCGGAACGAGTCGGCGTTTGAGGGCGCGGGTGAATTTGGTGAGCTTGGTCAAGACAGGGCTCAATTCGTGGCCATGATGCAGACGGTCGCGGGTCTTACCTTGGTGACGATGTCCTCGGTGGAAAGGGGCGAACCGGTTTCGGGGCCGGCGGCGGCGTCGACGTGATTGCGGCGGAGGAACTGGCGGATGTGGCCGGCGCTGATCCCGATGCCGTAGCTGTCGTATTCGCCGGTGGTCAGGCTCTTCATGCAGACGATGGCCATGACGTTACCGAACTTGTCGGCGATGGGTCCGCCGCTGTTGCCGGGGTTGACCTTGGCATCGGTGAGCAGGTCTGCGCCGTTGCCCTGGTCCTGGGAGTTGGAGGAGACGACGCCGCGAGTGATTTTCAAATCCGCGCCGAGTTGATCGATCATGGGATATCCAAGGACGACGCAATCGGCGCCGACCCACGGTGAATCCTCGGGGGATAGGTGAACGAATGGGATTTTGCGGCTCGGCTTGGGGATTCGGATCAGGGCAAGGTCATATTGATCGTCGATGGCGACGACCTCGGCGGATGAGTGCTTGCCGTTGGCAAGGACGACCAGCAGGTTTTTGCTGCCCTTGGCGACGTGGCGGTTGGTGAGGATGAGGCCGGAGTCGGAGATGAAGAATCCGGTTCCGCTCCAGCCGGCCTGGCCGAGGTCGGGGCCGGGTTCGGGTTCCGGACCGGGTCGGGCGCGCGGAATGGGTGGGGGAAGGAGCAGAAAGCGGTAATCCGAAGTGGGGCCGGGAATGTCGTACTTGGATTGAAGCAGGTTGGCGGCCTCGAGGGTCGGGCGCATTTTCGGCAGGTTCCGCAGGTCGGAGGGGGCAAGCGCCAATGCGGTGACGAGGTTTTGGACCACGTCCTTGCTGTCCTCGATCCTGGCGGCGGAAAGGAAGTCGTCGATGGCGATCTCAAAGCGCTTGCGGAAGACATTGGCCACGCCGAGATTGTTCTCGGCCTCGGAGGATTGGGGCTTGAGGCGGATCGAGGCGGAGAAATACTGGGCTCCGCCGTCGTAGTCCTTCTGCAACATCGAGACGTAACCGAGAGAAAAATTGGTGAGGAAGGAATTGGGATAAATCCTGACGCTCTGCTTGAGCTTGTCGATGGCCTGGAGGGTTTCGTCCTTGTCGAGCATTTCGACGGCCTGGCGGGTGAGATCGGCGGCCTGGGCGATGATGCGTTTGCGATCGTCGCCGCCGACCCAGACGCCGTTGATCTTCTCGGCCCCGTCGGTGGCGAGCGTTTTCCAGTGGTCCAATTCGGCCTTTGCGGTGGCGATGTCTGGGGAGTCGGGGAATTTGTCGACAAACTGTTGCCAGATGGATACGGCGGCCAAGGCGGATTCGGCGTCGTCGGCGCGGCCGCGGGCGGAACGGAAGGCTTGGGAGGCGTCGTCGGCGGCGAAAGCGGTTGAGCCTGGCGAAGCGGTGTCGGAATTGGAATCGCCGCTGTAGGACTGGACGTCCTCATTGGCGACGATTTTGCTGGAGCCGTCGGAAAGTTTGATCCAGTACCCGTCGGCGGTCTTGATGATGGTTCCTTCCAGGACGGTTCCGTCATTGAGGACGAGCTTGGCCGCCCAGGCGGCGGAGACCGCGAGCAGGAAAATGGCCAGGAACCAACGGAAAACGGCTCTCAATCGCATAGAACGACTCGAGATTAACCAGCCGACAACCCGCAGAACATTATGCGCCGTGTCCAAGGGAAATGCACGCAAAATGCGAGATGGGCGGCGGGAGGGGTAGTGGGTTGATTTGGGATTTTCCGCGGCCGGAAGAACCCCACGGATAAATATCCGTGGGCTTTGGGGAGTGGAATTGAGACACGGGGGCTGAGGCGGATCTGCGGGCGCGTTGCAATTCGAATGGCGGCGCGGAGAATTGCGGTGTAACAATATGGACCGCACGGCGGAAATATTTCGGCAGACAAAGGAAACCAAGGTGAAGCTGTCGCTGAACCTCGACGGGACGGGGAAGACGGCGGCGGAAACGGGCGTGGGGTTTTTCGATCACATGATCGAGCTTTTGGGGCGGCATAGCCTGATCGATCTGTCGGTGCACGCGGAGGGGGACTTGCAGGTGGATGCGCATCACACGGTCGAAGACGTGGGGATCGTGCTGGGACAGGCACTGGAGAAAGCGCTGGGCGACAAGCGCGGCATAAGCCGGTATGGATGGGCCATGGTGCCGATGGATGAGACCTTGGCGCAGACGGCGATCGACTTGTCGGGTCGGCCGGCGTTTGTTTACAACGCGAAATACTCGGGGGGGACGGTCGGGAGTTTTCCGGTGGAATTGGTCGAGGAGTTTTTCAAGGCGGTGGCGATCAACGGGAAGCTGAATCTACATATCAACGTGGCGTACGGCGGAAACAATCACCATATAGCCGAGGCGATCTTCAAGGCCACGGCCAAGGCGCTGAGACAGGCGGTGAGCCTGGATCCACGCAATCCGGACGTGCCGAGCACGAAGGGATCGCTGGGATAAGAGATTGCCGATTGCCAATTGCCAATTGCCGATTGAAAGAAGGATCAATTGCCCGGGGGTTCTTCCAATAGGGAATAGCCCATCTTACACGGGCAGTCATTGCAGGCCATCCCATCGTTCCGGGTCCAGGGCATAGGCTTCGAGGATGGCCTCGAATCTTGAGTCGAGGTCGCCATTGCAGTTGTCGAGCGTGTGCGGCTTGTTGTGGGGAACGGGGGTCTGGCGCTCGTCCTGGACCGGCGGCGGGTCCAACGGTTTTTCGGTTTTCTCGGGCTTCATGCGAACCTCCATTACGCAAGAAATCCAATGTGGGGGCCGGGGGAGCAAACGAGGTGACGTGAGGGGCGGGAGTTATTCGGACGTGAGAAGGGTAATCCGGGCAGGTTCAGACGGATGGGATGGGGTATGCGAGGACGGCCCTCACCCCAACCCTCTCCCGGAGTACCAGGAGAGGGGGAAGGAAGACGAAGATGCAGTCCGACATTCAGTTGTTGACGCCGGCGGGGCGGGCGACGGCGGGTTCGGGCTCGGGGACGGATTTTGCCGACGAATGGCTGCGGATGCGCATGCCGTAGAAGGAGCGGTAGACGAAGCAGAGGGCGATGAAGAAGAAAATGGCGGCCAGGGCGTATTTGGTGCGGCCCTCGACGGTCACGGCTAGTTCGACGGCCAGCAGGCCGAAAAGAGTCGTGAACTTGATGATCGGATTCATGGCGACGGAGGAGGTGTCCTTGAAGGGATCGCCGACGGTATCGCCGACGACGGTGGCGGCGTGGAGGGGGGTGCCCTTCTCGCG
>JBEKEC010000010.1:0-92316 GCA_050014015.1 Tepidisphaeraceae bacterium | reverse complement strand
CCCCGATTGCCTTTAACCAATTTTTTGAGCGTTGTGTGTTGAGTTTTGCGCGTTGCACACAATTCGCAATCCACCCACCGCCCAACACTCAACACTCAACGCTCAACGTTGAAGTGACCATCCGCGCCGCTCCGCGGGCGGCGTGGAAATCGTCGTCGCCGGTCGTCAGGGTCCATCCAGAGCGCGCCAGGCTCGTCAATCGAGTCTGAATCTTATCGCGCAGGGTGGGAATCAAGTGTTTCAATCGGATGCCGATTCCACCGCAGAGGCACACATGATCTGGCCGATAGATGGCGTGCGCGATGCGGATGGTTCGTACCAGCGCCAGCATTGGCGGCTCGTCGCCGGTGAATTTGGCAACGGCGGGCGAAACGTCCGGGCCGTAATTGGCGCGGAGGGCGGCGACGCCCAAATATCCTTCCAATCCACCGGCCCCGCCGTCCGGGCCGACCGCGTCGTGCCCGGCGATCGAGACGTCAATCTGCCCGATGTGGCCGGGCGATTCGCCCTCAACGCACAGAGGCCGCCCGTCATCGAGTACCGCGATTCCGATGCCGGTTCCCAGGGTCAGCACCAGAAGCCGGCCGCGAATTCGGCGCGATTGGAAAACGTCGAACGCCGCCGCCTGGGCATCGTTGCAAATTCTCGCCGCTTTACCCGTCGGTAGATTCAGCGACTCCGGCACGAGCCGGTCCAGCGGTATCCCCACCAGCCCCGCCACATTGAAGGCCTCGGTGATCTTCCGCTCATTGGCATCGAGCAATCCCGGTACGCAAAGCCCGATGGCCTGGACGCCAGCGGCGCGTCCGCCGGCGGCGGTTCGAATGGCCGCACGCAATTCATCGGTCGTCGGCTTGGCGTAGAACCCGCTTTGGCCGGTCCAAAGACATCGCCCGTTCTCGACGCCCGCGGCCTTTACCGACGTTCCGCCAATGTCGATGCCCAGTTGCATCCGCGTATGCTACCTCATTTGAAAGGAAGTCGAACCGCGGATTTCACGGATAACGCGGATAAGAAACGGGGTAATTGTTTTCCTTCCATCCGCGTCAATCCGCGTAATCCGCGGTGAGTCTGAGTTTTCTGGGTTCGTGGTCATCATAAAACTACGGTTGCAGAATTGGCCTTGGTGCGGTGGTGACAAAACCCCCGTTTTCGACAGCGCCGCGGGGGGTTTTGTCAACGTCTACGGGGGGACCCACTTGAAAAAGCATCCGTCGGCCATTTTGTCGCGGTTTGGCATGGGGGCATTCGGGCCGGGATGAGGGACGTTGGATCGACAACGAAAAACACCTCCCTCTACATCTATAGCCAGCAGGTGAAGGTTTTGGTGCCGTTTTTGGAAATGTGCGGATTTTTTGGAAATATTCTTTGGGCGCGGGCGATGGCGGGGGGGTTGGAAAATGTGTTTGCGTCGCGGCCGTCGCGCCTTCGCGGTAATCCTTTGATAGACTCCTGTCCATGCGTATCCAATTCTGCGGCGCCGACCGCACCGTTACCGGATCGAGCCATCTGCTGGAAATGAACGGGTTGCGAATCTTTCTGGACATGGGCTTATATCAAGGCTCGCGCGACGAGGCTCGGCGGATCAATGAAAGTCTTCCAGCCGACGTGAAAACCGCCGATGCGATCATTCTGTCGCATGGGCACCTGGACCATTGCGGGAAACTGCCGGTGGCCACGCGAGCGGGGTTCAAAGGTCCCATTTATTGCACGGCGGCCACGGCGGAGGTGGCGCGGATCGTTCTGAACGATTCGGCGATGATTCAAATGGAAGACATCGAGTACCTGAACCGCCGGTCGCGCGAACCGGCGCTGACGCCGCTGTACAAGCCGCAGGACGTTCCCGCGGTTTTGAATCTCATGCGGCGGGTTGGCTACGGGGCAAAGACCAATCTGGGGAAAGGAGTCAGCTTTACGTTTTTCGACGCCGGGCACATTCTCGGCTCGGCGTACGTTCTGATTGAATGGACGGAAGACGGGCGATCGCGTTCCGTGCTGTTTACGGGCGACGTCGGCCGGTACGACACGCCGATCCTCCGCGATCCCCAGGCGATTCCAAGTGCCGCGGAGTATCTGATCACGGAAAGCACCTATGGAAATGCGAAGCACGCGCCGATGGATCAGGTGGGCCCGCAGCTTCTGGACGCGGTGAAATTCTGCATTGGGCGTAAGAGCCGGCTGATGCTGCCCAGCTACGCGGTCGGTCGGACGCAAACCGTTCTTTGGTATATCCAGCGATACATTCAGGAGAAGCAAATCCCGGAGATTCCGATCTTCGTGGATAGCCCGATGGGCGTGGAGATCAGCAAAATCCATAGCCAGTTCCCGGAGTATTACGACGACGAAACGCGCCAGGCCATTGGAAACCGCGATCTCTTCGGATTGTCGCGCGTCACGTTCGCGTCGTCTGGGGCCGACAGCAAGAAGATCAACAGCCAGGCCGGCCCCTGCGTCATCATCGCATCCAGCCCGACCTGCGAGTTTGGGCGAATTCTTTACCATCTGTCGCAAGGGATCGAGCAAGCCGACAATCTGGTGGTGTTCACGGGGTATATTCCGGCGGACACGCTGGGAAGGCGATTGCAGGCGGGGCAAAAACGGGTGCGGATTTTGGACCGCTGGTACGACGTGAAATGCCAGGTCCGCACCATTCACGGCCTCAGCGCCCACGCGGACGGGGAGGAGTTGCTGCGGTTCCTCAAGCCGACGCTTGGAAAACAAACGGCGGGCTGGATCGTTCACGGGGAGGTCGATCAGTCGGAGGGACTTGCGCATCGGCTGATGGCCGCCGGGATCAGCAGGGCGGCGGTGCCGGCGATGGAAACGTCGATTATCGACGATGCCGGATCGGCGGAGCATCCGACGCCGGCGGCGGGGGAGGCGGGGGAATAGCGCTTGGGCAATCGCGTTTGGCCGTGGCGCGGGCAGTTGGGTTGAATGCAACGCTCAACACTCAACACTCAACGCTCAAGGTTGAAGTGAAGAGACGGCGAATAGCGCCTGGGCGGTACTTTTGGGTTTGCCAACTCGCGGCGCTTTGTTACACTCCGGCCGAAAGTGGAACCAACCGCGCGGTCCGAAACGGACAAATGAAAATGCGCGGCTATTATCGACATACCAAAATCATCGCGACGGTCGGGCCGTCCACGGAAAGCCCCGAAAAGCTCAAACAACTCATCCTGGCCGGCGTCGATGTCATACGGCTCAACATGGCGCACGGCTCGGACGAATGGGTGACGTCGCTGGTCAAACGGCTGCGGGACGTTTCCAATGAGGTGCAGCGTCACGTCGCGGTCATGATGGACGTGAAAGGGCCGGAAATCCGCACCGGCGTCGTGCCGGAACCGATCGAGCTGAAAGCCGGAGATGCTTTTGAGTTTTTCACCACGTCGCCGACCGGCGGAGTTCGCGGGGTGAGCGTCAACTATCCCGGCTTTCCAACGGACGTGAACGTCGGCGCGACGGTCCTGCTCGACAGCGGGCTGATTCGTCTGGAAGTCATTGACAAGGATGCCGAGCATGTCCGGTGTCGGGTGTTGACGCCGGGCAAGCTGGGCTCG
Source organism: Tepidisphaeraceae bacterium (assembly GCA_050014015.1). Classification (GTDB taxonomy): domain Bacteria; phylum Planctomycetota; class Phycisphaerae; order Tepidisphaerales; family Tepidisphaeraceae; genus PALSA-1353. The sequence continues at coordinate 88,756 of JBEKEC010000010.1, read as the reverse complement.
CGTCGGCACATCAATTTGCCCGGGGTGGACGTCAACCTTCCCTCGCTGACGGAAAAGGATGAACGCGACATCCGCGCCGGCGTCGCGGCGGGCATCGATTTCGTCGCGCTCTCTTTCGTTCGGCGCAGGGACGACGTTTTGGTCCTCCGCGCCTTGCTCGATCATCTTGGGTCCAAGGCGCGCATCATCGCCAAGATTGAAGATCAGGGTGGATTGCGCAACCTTGAGGGCATCGTCACCGCGGCGGATGCCATCATGGTCGCGCGCGGGGACCTGGGCATCGAGGTGGATTATCACACGCTTCCCCTGGTGCAGACGCGGATCGTGGAGATGTGCCTGACGGAAGGCCGGCCGGTCATCATCGCGACGCATCTGTTGGAATCGATGATCTCCGCGCCCATGCCGACGCGAGCGGAGATTTCCGACATTTCCACCGCCGTGCGGGAGCGGGCGGACGCGGTCATGCTTTCCGGCGAGACGACGACGGGTCTGTATCCGCTGGAGTGCGTCGAGGTGATGAAGAACATCGTCAAGTCGATCGAGCCGACGGAAAAGCGCGGAATCAACGACGTTGTGAAATTAGTCGATCCAAAGGCGAAAATGATGCGGTCGGCGGCAGTGTTGGCGCAGCAGTTGGGTAAATCGGGTGTTGTGGTCTTTACGCGCAGCGGATTCCTGGCGTACACGTTGGCCGCCCTGCGGGCCGTGGGCGTGCCGATTTATGCCTTCACCGATGACGAGGCCCTTTTCCGGCAATTGCTCTTGCCCTGGGGCGTCGAGCCGTTCCTGATGAAATTCAGTGAGGATCCCGAGGAAACCATTCTCAACGCGCTGGAGTACCTCAAGCGCCGGGATTGGTGCGCCGAAGGCACCTGGCTCGTCGTGATCACGAACGTGCTGGCTCGCGGCAAGATCGTCGATACGATCCAGGTTCGGCAGATTGGGTGAAGTTGGCGGGGCGAGCGATGAACGGTCACGCGTTTGCAGGTGGTGCGGCGGCCAACAAATCATCCAAATTCAAATCGCGGGTAAACATGGCCAGGCTGCCGTCCGGCGTTCGCGGCCATTGGTCGGGCGGGCGGTCCCAGTAAAGCTCCACGCCGTTGGCGTCGGGGTCGCGGAGATAGAGCGCCTCGCTGACGCCGTGATCCGCCGCCCCTTCGAGGGAAATCCGAGCGGTAATCAGTCGGCGGAGGGCATCGGCAAGCAGGGGCCGGGTCGGATAGAGAATCGCCAAATGATAAAGCCCGGTCGAACGCGCCGGCGGCGTTGGGGCGCCGAGGCTTTCCCAGGTGTTCAGGCCGATGTGATGGTGATAACCGCCAGCGGAAATGAAGGCGGCGCCGCGGCCCATGCGCTGGGTGAGCTGGAATCCCAGTACGCCGCAATAGAACGCCAGAGAACGGTCCAGATCGGAGACCTTCAGATGAACGTGGCCGACGCGAACTGCGGGGTCGATGGGATGGATTTCGCCGGTTGGCATCAGGGCATTATAGGTATCGAAGACCGCGGGATGACCATCGGCGCGGCTTTGGGGTCAGGGGATTACCAGCGAGCCGTCTTGGCGGATATCGAACGCGCCCCACGCGATTTCCCAGAGATACCCGTCGGGATCTGAGAAATATCCGCTGTATCCGCCCCAGGAAGCGTCCTGGGCCGGCTTCTCGATCTTCGCGCCGGCGCGACGCGCCTGCTCAAGGATTTGATCGACTTCGTCCCTGGTGCGCACGTTGTGGGCGAGGGTGATTCCAGTGAACGTCGATCGCGGGCTGGCAAATTGCACGGACACGTCTTCAGCTAGTTTGTCGTATGGGTAGAGCGCCAGGCAGACGCCCTTGGTTTGGAAAAAGATGATTCCCTCCTGCGCCGTCCGCGTGGCGGGAAAGCCCAGTCCATCGCGATAAAAGCGCAGCGATCTTTCCAGATCTTTGACGCCGAGAGTGATGATGCTGATGCGAGGGTCCATTGTCGGGCGACCTCAGTTCAAGGGTTCAAGGGTTTAAGGGTTCGCCAATTGATGCGAGGGTCCATTTGTCGGCCGATCTCAGCCCGCCCTCGGGGTTCCGCGGCAATTCTCGCATTCGTATTGCTGGCCCAGGCAGTGCTGCACGCGCTTGTTCAGCAGATCGAGGATCAGGTCGTCGATTCCCAGCATCTGGGTCACGTGATAGGCCACGCCGGGATGTTTCGCCGCGGCGTTGGCGGTCAGTCGGGGTATGTCCTGAGTCCAGTGCTTTCCGGGTCCGAGGAAAAATGGACAAACCACGACGCGCTTGGCGCCGCGTTGGACGCAGCGGTCGAAAGCGGTGGCGATCGACGGCTCGGCGATTTCCATGTGGGCCGGCTCGACGACGGAATATTCTTTTGCGAATCGCGCTGCAAAGAGGGAGGCCAATTCCTCGAGCATCCGATTGCTCTCGGTAAGCCGGGAGCCGTGATCCACGATGACGATTCCGATGTGGGCCGATTGGTCAGGCATGTCTTTTTTTATCCTTTTCGTTCGGCGAGCGTGACGTCGAAGGAGAGGGTTTGTGTTCCGCGAATGAGCTTGATGGTAATCCTGTCGCCCGGTTTGGAACTGGCCAGGGCCTGGGTCAAGTCCATCAGGTTTTCCAGTTTTTGCGGGCCGAACTGCACGAGGAGATCGCCCTCGCGCAACCCGGCGGCGTCGGCGGGCGTGCCGGGCGTGGTGCCCGAAATCAAAACCCCAACGCGCGAATCGAGCGAAGCGTAATCCGGGATGATTCCCAGGATCGCGCGGCGTGCCGGAGTGGGCCCGAAATCCGGGCTGCCGAACAGATGCATCGAATCCTTGTCCGCCTCCACGAGGTACGGCTCGTGCGGCATCCTGGTCAAGCCGGCCAGCACCTTCGCGGTGAAATCCGCGACTTCTCCGATGCCCTCGAAGTTGATCTTTTCCGCGACGTCGGTGGGGCGGTGATAGTCGGAATGGATTCCGCTGAAAAAGAACATGACCGGGATACGGCGCTGGGCGAAGGACATGTGATCGCTCGGCCCCATTCCGCCGCGTCCGATGCTCTTGAGCTTCAGAGGCGAATCGATATCGGCCTGACCGAGGATCGCGTCAAAATCCTTCGCCGTGCCCTGCCCGCCGATGTAGAGCGTCTGTTGGCGAATCCGCCCGACCATGTCCAGGTTGACCATGGCCACGATTTTGTCGAGCGATATCGGCGGATGCTTGATGAAATACTGCGATCCGATCAAACCTTCCTCTTCGGCGGTGAAGCAGATGAAAACGATGGTCCTCGGCGGCTGGTGGGCGTGCGCCAGGCACGAGGCCAACGCCAGGACGGTGGACGTCCCCGATGCGTTGTCGTCAGCGCCATGATAGATGCTTCCCGGCGGACCGAACATACCGCCCAGCCGTCCCAAGCCCAGGTGATCGTAATGTGCGCCCACCACCACAAATTCATCCGCGTTGGGGCCTGTTCCGGGCAGGGCGGCCATCACGTTCTTCACGTGGGCGGTCATGGATTCAATCTGCACCTCGCCGGAAACGGTCTGATCTTTAAGTTCCATGGACCGCGGCTTGAACGATGCGTCGATTTGGGCGCGCAGGGTTTTCAAGTCCCCCGCGCCGGCGGCGGCGAGGAGCCGGTTGGCGACGGCCTGCTTGATCTGGAGAACGGGAATCGTGGACGGCGAAGAGAACGTGCCGGAAAAGGGAATGAGCAAATCCGGCTCGGAATCAGGCGGGTTGACCAGCAGCAGCGCCGCCGCGCCGTGGTCCGCGGCCGCCTTCGCCTTGGCGGTGAACGTCGCGTGATTCGACCACCCGGACAAGTCCGAGGGCGGCGCGAGCCGGCTGTGGCTTTGGGCGTCCATCGGTTCGTAGCGCATGGCCACGACGACTTTGCCCTTGACATCGACCCCGTCGTAATCGTCGTAGCCCACTTCGGGGGCGGACATGCCGTACCCGACGAACACTACCGGCCCGGTGAACCGTTCCTCGATGGAAAAACGCATCGGCAAATAATCCGTGTCGATCGCCAGGTTCTGCGATCCGATGGCCAGCGCCGTTTTGGGGCCGGGACCGGCCTGCGTCGTGTAATCAAACGGCTGGAAGAAATCCGCGCCGCCGGGCAAGGGCCGCAGGCCATCGGCGGCGAATTCCCCGGCGATGAACTGCGCGGCGGCATCAAGCCCCGGCAAGCCCACGCCCCGGCCCTGCAACTGATCGCTTGCCAGATACGGCAGCGTATCCTTGGGATCGGAATCCGTCGTCGGCGGGGCGGTGCTGGAGATGTCCGCGGAGGGGGTGGATCGGGTCGTCGGCGCCGTTGCCGGAACGGCCGGCGGCGCGGAATGCGAGCCGCATGCAACCAATCCCCACGCGGCGAGCAGAAAAACCAATCGAATCCATCGGACATCCATGCGGGCGATTGTATGTCAACGTCCGAGAATATCTAATCGCTTTGCACCCTTTTTGCCGATAATTGATGCATATCGCCATGCCCTCAAGCGGAACGAAGAAACCGCGCGCTCTGCTGCCAAAACCCCGGCAAAAGGAATCCCACGGTTCGGATTTGGACAATCTGCTCGGCCGCAGGCCGGTGAGCCTGGACACGCCGGAACTGCAACGGTTCCTCGCCGGCAAGGACGTGCTCGTCACCGGCGCGGGCGGGAGCATCGGCTCGGAAATCTGCCGGCAATCGATGAAGTTCTGCCCGCGGCGCATGATCCTGCTGGACCAGGCGGAAAACAATCTCTTCGAAATCGACCGCGAGCTGCGCCATAGATGGGTGGGGGCGCAAATGGTCCCCGTGATAGCGGACATCGGCGACGGGCGGCGAATTGCACAGGTTTTCGAGCAACATCAGCCGCAGGTGATCTTCCACTGCGCCGCGCACAAGCACGTTCCGATGATGGAAATAAACCCCGGCGAGGCGATCAAGAACAACGTGTTCGGGACGAGAACGGTCGCGGATGCCGCGCGCGCCAGCGTCGCCGCGGCGTTCGTGATGGTCAGCACGGACAAGGCGGTGAATCCGAGCAGCGTCATGGGCGCCACCAAGCGCTGCGCCGAGTTGTACGTCCAATCTCTGAACGCCCAGGATTGCCGCACGCGGTTCGTCGCGGTGCGGTTCGGGAACGTGCTGGGCAGCAGCGGCAGCGTGGTGCCGATTTTCCGCAAGCAAATCGAAGCGGGCGGGCCCGTCACCGTGACCCATCCCGACATGAAACGGTATTTCATGACGATCGCCGAGGCCAGCCAGCTCGTCATGCAGGCGGGCGCGATCGGCCGCGGCGGGGAGATTTTCATCCTGGACATGGGCAAGCCAATAAAAATCCTTTCCCTCGCCCGGGAAATGATCCGCCGCCAGGGCCTGAGGCCGGGGAAAGACATTGCCATCGAATTCACCGGCATCCGGCCGGGGGAAAAACTATACGAGGAACTGGCCTGCCCGGGCGAGCAAACGCGGCCGACGAGCCACGCGAAAATCCGGGTTTGGCAGCTTCCCCGCGCGATGCCGGAGCAGGTCGAACAAATGATGGAAATGCTGGCGTCCGTGACGGGGGCGAGCCATCGGCAAATCGTTGAGGTTCTGTGCCGGTGCGTTCCGGAATTCCGGTCGAGCGCGGGGGAAAAGCCGGCGATGCGGATCGTGGCGGATGCGGCGTAGATATAGCGGAGCCCGCGGGATGAACATCCCGCGGCTTTGGGGGGAGGGCGGCGCAACTCATGCCGCCGCGCCGAATCCAAACCGATTATGCACGCGTCTTTCCAGAGGCGCAAATGCCAGGCGGTCGGCGAGCATGCCGATGATGACCATCACAATCATGACGGCGACAACCTGGGAAATGATTCCATTGTCGCGGCCCAGGGCCAGGAGGAAGCCCAGGCCCTGGCGGTCGGCGGCGAGGATCAACTCGGCTCCCATCAGCGAGCGCCAGGCGAAGCTGAATCCCTGACGCAGGCTGCTGGCCAATGCGGGGAGACTGGCGGGGAACAGAACGTAGCGGTAGAGCCGCCAGCGGCGGGCGCCCATCATCAAACCGGCTCGGCGATAGAGGGGCGGGATGGCGCGGAGGCCGTCGCGCATGGAAATCGAGATGCCGAACGTGCTGCCCATTACCAGGACAAACAGGATTCCGGTCTCGTTCAATCCGAAGACCAGAACGGCCAGCGGTACCCAGCAGACACTGGGGAGCGTTTGCAATCCGAGAAATGCCGGGCGAAGAAATTCGTCGAGGGCCGACCATCGCCACATGGCGGTGCCGAGAGTGGCGCCGAGAAAGACGCTGATGGAGAATCCCACGATCAGACGAATGGCGCTGACGATGTTGGCGCCGATCAGCTGACTGTGAACGATTCGCCACGGCAGGGGCGGCTGATTGGGTTCCCGTTCAAGGGGCGCCGGCCAGCCGGGATGCAGGGGTTCGCCAAATCCGGATGGAATCCCCAGCATGCCGAGCATCGAATCCAGCACGTGGCTCGGCGCCGGGAAGATGAACGGCTTCCAATGAACAATCCTATATGCCGCTTCCCACGTCGTCAGCAAAAGTACCCAAATCAGCAGTCTCTTCAGGCCGCCACGAATCTTCTGCCGCCAGGGCGTTGACACGATTGACCTCTTGTTCGATCTCTTTGCGGACGAGCTTGGCCAGCTCGTTGATGTCCGGGCTGTCGAATATTCGGGGATGAGCCAGTTCGACGCAAATTTCCTTGCGAATCCGGCCGGGATGGGTATTGAGGACGATGATGCGGTCGGCCAGACGGACCGCCTCGCCAACGGAATGGGTCACGAACAGAATCGTTTTCTGGGTTTGACCCCAGAGGATTTGAAGCTGATGGTGCAGGAGGGTGCGGGTCTGGGCGTCCAAGGAGGCGAAAGGCTCGTCCATCAGCAACACGGCGGGGTTCATGACCAGCGCCCGGGCGATGGAGACGCGCTGCCGCATCCCGCCGGATAATTCATGCACCAGTTTTTCCGAACTGCCGGAAAGATGCACCATCCGCAGCGCATCGGCGACTCGATCGGATCGCTCCGAGGGCGGGACGCCGGCCATCTTCAATCCGAATTCGACGTTCTGGGCGGTGGTCAGCCAGGGAAATAGTCCGTGGTCCTGAAAGACCATGGCGCGCTCGGGCCCCGGGGCGGTGATGGGGATGCCGTCGAGCGATGCGCCGCCGCTGTCCGGGCGGGTCATTCCCGCGGCGATGTTGAGGAGCGTGGTCTTGCCGCTGCCGCTCGGACCCACCACCACGACGAACTCGCCGGGGCGGCAATCCAGCGTAATGTCCTCAACCGCCGCGTACTCGGAGTTGGTGAATCGCTTGGAAACGCGATCCAGCGTCAGCCGGCCGGCAACCGGCGGCTTTTCCAGATTCGTCGATCGGCCATTGTCGAAGAACATTTGTTGAAGGACATTCTCCCGGCTTAGGGCTGCGAAGCCGACGGCGCGCCGGCCAGCTTGCGTATGATATCCGTTTGAAACAAATCGGTAAGTTCCGGCGCCGAGTTGATGAATTTCAGGTCGTGCGACCATTGCTCCATGGTCGAGAACGTATTGGGCAGGGGATCGTCGGTGAATCTGGTCCGCTGCAGCGCCCCGCGGATCACGGCGGCCGGAAGCTTCTTGCCACCCAGTGCGGCCAGGGCGTCGTTGAGCTGATCGGCGTAATGCAGGGGATCGACGTTCAAACGCTGCGTCCACAGGTGATGCACGGACAGAATCTTTTCAATGACTTCGGGATGCGCGGCGAGAAACGCGGGTGTGGTGATGACGACGGTCAGGGAAAACTCGTGGTCGGGCCAGAGGTCCTTTTCCTCGCCGATCAGGACCGCGCCGGTTTCGCTCATCAGCCGCGATCCCCACGGCTCCGGCACCCAGGCGGCGTCGATGAGCCCGCGGGCCATCATGCCGCTTTGTTCGCTGTTACGGATTCCCTTGACATTGCTGGCATCCGGCTGGCCGAGCACAACCGTCACGTAATGCCGGGCCGACACATCCTGAGTATTGCCAAGCTGCGGGGTGGCGATCCGCTTGCCTTTCAAATCGGACAGGGACTGAATCTGGGAATCTTTTGAAGCGACGATGACCACGCCGTTGGCCGCCGATCCGCTGATGACGCGGACGGCCTGCCCCCGGCTGTTGACGTGCGCCGCCAGGACCGGGCCGGGACCCACGTAGCCCACGTCCACGGCTCCGGCGTTCATCGCTTCGATCAGTTCCGGGCCGGCGTTGAATACTTTGGTTGTCAGATGGGTCGGCCCCAGCGCTGCCTGCAATTCGCCGGAAAAAACTCCCAGCACCGCCTGGGCATGGGTGACGTTGGCAAAGTAGCCGAGGCGGACCTCGGGCAGGGGTGCGGCCTGGGATTGCGGGGATGGGGCTTGGCTCTTGCCGCAGGCGGCGAGCAGGCCAAAGATGCCGGCAAGGGAGCATAGCAAGGGTTGAGAACGCATTTCAGTAGGTTTAACATATAACCTTGAGGAGCGCAAAATACAATTATTCCTACCGGATTCATAGAATATGGCATAATAGATTCCATGGATTGCCATCCGTGGGCTTTCGAGCCTGAGATCGATCCCCTTGCACTGATTTCGGTTTTTGCTGCTGAAGCGATTAGGCGCCAAACCGCCGGACGATGATCGTGTCATTCTGGCCGCCGAAACCAAAGCTGTTGGACATGGCGACCTCGACCCGCGCATTGCGGGCTTTGTTGGGCACGTAATCCAAATCGCACTCCGGATCGGCATTCTCCAGGTTCATCGTCGGCGGGAGCACGTTGTCGCGGATGGCCAGGACGCAGCAGATCAATTCGACGGCGCCGGCGGCGGCGATGAGATGACCCATCATGCTCTTGATGCTGCTGACGGGACATTGGCGGGCGAAATCGCCGAAGACGGCCTTGATGGCGCCGGTTTCGTTGCCGTCGTTTTCGCGCGTCCCGGTGCCGTGAGCGTTGATGTATTGGATGTCCTTCGGAGTCAGGCCGGCATCGGCCAGGGCTTCCTTCATGGCGACGATGGCGCCTTCGCCTTCGGGATGCTGATCGGTAATGCGGAAGGCGTCGGCGGTCGAGCCGTATCCGACGATTTCCGCCAGGATCGGCGCGTTGCGGTTCTGGGCGTGCTGGAGGGTTTCGAGGATCACCATGCCGGCGCCCTCGCCGAGCACAAATCCGCCGCGTTGGGCGTCAAACGGGCGGCTGGCGCGCGCGGGGTTTTCGTTTGCGGTGGAGAGGGCGGTGAGGCGGTTGAAGCCCGTCACGCCGAACGGATGAATCATGCTGTGTGCGCCGCCGCCGATCATGACGTCGGCATCGCCGCGGCGGAGGATTTCAGTGGCTTCGCCGATGGCCTGGGTGCTGGCGGCACAGGCGGTGAGGCAATTGAGCGCCGGGCCGCGGGCGCCGGTGAGAAGCGCCAGGTGGGAGAGGGGCATGTTGGGTTCCTGCTCAATTTCGCGCACCACGTTCATGCGTTCAAAGGCGACCTGGGCCCATTTGACGTCGTCCACCGCGCCGGTCTGCGCGTTCCATGCCGCCAGCGCGGCGGTGGTGTAGGCGTCAAAATCAATGGAACCCTCGCCGCTGCCCAGATAGATTCCCACGCGGTCGAGATCGAGGCGGGCCTTGTCCAAACCCGCCGCCGTCCAGGCCTGCTGACAGGCGCCCAGGGCAAATTGCGTGTTGCGGCCCGCGCCGGCGTGAGCGCCTGGATCGCCGATGAAATCCGCCAACCGGTAATCCTTCACTTCGGCCGAAATGCTGGAGGGAAACGTCGCCGCATCGAAGATCGTGGTGCGTGAAATCCCCGACTCGCCGGCGAGCAGCCGCTTCCACACCGCCTCGATGGAATTCCCCATCGGCGTGACCCAGCCTAACCCGGTGATGACGACGCGATTCATGCGGATTTCCTATTTGCTGCGATCAACTTTTGAACCTTGGGTACCAATGCCTCGGGAACCTCCATCCAAACCATTTCTTTCGCGTTCGAGATTTTTAGTTCTGGGGGTAAAGGCTGATCCTTCAGGCGATCATAATACTTGGCTATCTTTCGAACGCGCTGATAGTTCCACCCTAGGGGATAGACATTCGGATCCTTGGCAGGTTTCCGCCGCGAACTTCCGATTTTGCGAGTCATAGTTTTCTTTGTCCTCGTCAGCGAACCATGTTACCCCGGATCATTCAGAAGAACCACGGATTTCACGGATAGCACGGATAAATCAGGATCGCCCCAAGACGATGGCCCGCGCAGTGTGCGCGCCGCTCAAAAACGCGTAATGGATCGAAGATGTCAGTCAGCGTTGAACATCCGTGCCATCAGTGAAATCCGTGGTGAATAATCCGGGTTAAATGCTCTTAAACACCAGCGCCGCATTCTGGCCACCGAGGCTGTAGACGCTGCTGATGCCTGCGCGGAGTTTGGCGTCTCGGGTTTGAGGCGAGACGTTCAATCCCGCGGCGTCGATGGGTTTGATCGTATTCACGGATGGCGGGATTTTTCCGTGATGAATGGCCAGTGCCGCGGTGCCGGCCTCGACGCCGCTGCCGGCGGCGAGGCTGCCGGTCTGGGCTTTGGTCAGAGCCATCGGCACGGCCGGCAGACGCGATCCAAAGGCCAATTTCAGCCCGGCAAGTTCCGCGCGGTCGTGAAGGGGAATTCCCAAACCGTTTGGAATCAGCAAGTCGACGTCGGCGACGGACAGGCCCGCATCTTTCAAGGCCCCGGTGATTGCGCGGGCGTAGCTCCGGCCGGTCGGATCGGGTTCCGTGACCTTGTAACTGTCCTGAGTCGCGGCGAAGCCGACGAGTTCGGCGTAGATTTTGGCCACGCGGGAGCGCGCCCTTTCATATTCTTCGAGGATGAGCAGCCCGCCGCCTTCGGCCAGGACGGTTCCGGCGGCGTCGGCGTCGAAGGGACGGACCGCCTGGGCGGGCGAATCGTTATGCGTTTCGTTGAGACGCCTGAGCAGCCCATGACGCAGAAGGCCCATTTCGTTGACCTTGCTTTCAGCCCCGCCGCAGATTGCCAAGTCGGCTTTGCCGCGCTGAATCGTGCGGAAGGCTTCGCCGATGGCCAGATGGCTGCTGGCGTCGGCGCAGGTGATGGTGTTGCTCGGGCCTTTCAGTTGGTGAATGATCGTGACGTGACACGCCAACATGTTGGGCAGGTATTTCAATAGCCAAAGCGGCGTGAGTTGGGTCATGCCGTCTTTTCCCCAACGGGCCATGTCGAGGCGATTCGGCTCGGAGGGGGAACGGGCGGTGTTCATGGCGGCGGTCAGTTCATTCAACTCGGCGTTGATGAGGCCCGCGCCGATGTTGCAGCCGAATCGCCTTCCGTCGAAATTGGGAGTCTGGGTATATGCCTGCGACTGCAAGCCGGCATCCTTAAAAGCGTCATCGGCGGCGACGATGGCCAATTCGATGTCACGGGCCATGACCTTGGTGGCCTTGCGGTAGGTGCGGGGTACGAAATCGGCGATTTTGTAGGCGGGCGCTTCGCCTGCGATGTGCGTGGCAAACCCGGCGGGATCGAGCGAGGTGATTTGCCGCACGCCCGACTGGCCGGCCAGCAGCGCTTCCCAATGCGCTTTGCTGCCGATTCCCAGGGGGGAAATGATGCCGATGCCGGTGACAACCACGCGCCGCATAACACTTCTATAACGGAATGTCCCCGCCGGAGCGATAGGTCTTGAGCAAATCCTTGAACTGGTCCGTAAAGACAAAATTATGTTCGGGAAACGCGGTGCCGGCCAGGTTCTTGTCGATGTGGCTGAACATCAGGTCGATTTCGGCGACGAGCGGGGACGATGCGTCCGGCCCGCTGCGAGCGATTCCGCTGATCGAAGCGCCGGTTTCGTTGAGTTGCTCGATTTGGGCGAAATAGTAGAGCGTGTCCCCCGGCCGAACCAGCCGGTGAAACGTCGCCCGGCCGATCTTCGCCAGGATCACCTTCTCCGAAAAATTGCGGGCCTCTCCCACCAGAATCCCGGCCGTCTGCGCCATCCCCTCGATGATGAGCGTGTGCGGCATGATCGGAAACGCCGGGAACAGATCGTGCAAATGCTCTTCGGCCATGGACACGTTCTTCAGTGCGATGGCCGATTGTTTAGGGGTGAATTCGATGAACTTGTCGATCCAAATCCAACGCATGGCCATTTGTCATTGGTCATTTGTCATTGGTCGTTGGTCATTGGAATTTCTGGTCGAAGCCGTCTTCAACAAGTGACCAATGACAAATGACCAATGACAAATGACTACTGACCAACTTTCGACTGAATGTAACCCACGATCGTATCCACGTTCAAAAGCGAACTAGCCGTCTCCATCGACGGGTTCTTGTCGAATTCGGTGAAATCGGAAAACGGCATCCGCTTCTTCAACTCGACGAGTCCCTCGGCGGTGATCTTGCCGTCCTTGACGTATTTCTCGTCGTTCATCAGGGTGGGCAGATCGTCGGGAAAAAGTTCGCCGCGGGGGATTTTGAACGGCTTGGCGGGGTCGGTGGTAAAGGCCTTTTCGAGGCGGAAAACGATGTCCAGGAAGTCGATGCTCTCCGCGCCGAGGTCCTCGCGGAGCGTTGCTTTGGGCGTGATCTCCTCGGCATCCACGCCGAGGGCGTCCACCAACACGGCCTGAACCTTGGTGTAAATCTCGTCTCGAGACATTGGCATAGGGTCCATCCTTCCTTTGATTGTCAGGTTGCGACAGACTGGCCCGATTGGGTTAAGACCATCCACCTCGAACGGTTGTGCTCGATCAACTTCCGATCAAGCTGCGCATCAGCCCCCGGCAGGGATTGAGCGACGTTGAAATACGCGATCTCCAGACGGGCGGATACGGCGGCATTTCCATTGACCGTCCCCGACGCTTTGAACGATCCGCCGGACTCCGTGAGCTTTACCGCCTCGACTTCGACGCGAAGCGCATTGCCCGGCGCGACGAACGTGCCGTATCTGACGTTCTTCGCTTCCTTGAGCACGGCCATCGACTTGGCGAACCCGTTCTTGCGGTGCAGCAGCCAGCCGGCCGCCTGGGTCAACGCCTCCAGCATGAGAACGCCGGGAAGCACGGGAAACGTCGGAAAATGATCGCCGAGATATTCCTCGGCCAGGCTGACGTACTTGACCGCCACCAGCCGATTGTCGGAAACCTCTTCGATCCTGTCGAGCAGGTTGAACTTCACGTCTCTAACCCTTTGGTGCAGGGTTTTAGCGGTGGGGTTGGGCGTTTGCAAGCGCGCCGGTTCATATCCCCTGCATTGACGAGAAGCACACCCCGGTAAGCAACCCGGCGACGCAGGCGGCGAGCAACAGGCCCAGGAGAAACGGCATCGCTCTTCTCGGACGCCTGACCAGCAGCGCAACAAACGCAATTCCCGCGCACGTCGCTCCCAAGAACGTGATGACGGAAACCGCTCGAAATCCTTGCGGGCGGTTGCTGCCGAGGACAACTGAAATTGTGAACATAAAAATGACCACTACCCCCACCACGAATCCGGCGCCGAATTGCAGAATCGACATGCAGCCGAACCCTTGGTCCGCGGACGCATACGGCGTGCGATAGTCCAGGGGCTGCGGACGTGAACGATATTTACCGGGTTCGTCATCGGCCATTGGTTATCCACTTCGTCAAACCGGCGCGTACATTTGCTGCAAGTCCTTGAGCCGCTGTTCCTTCCCGTCCCGGTAGAACAGGTTGTACGTGTCGAACGGAATGATCCGTCCATCGGGATGCGCGATATGAACACACGTTTTTTTTACGCTGCGTACGTCGAAATTCCAGGCGTCTAAGAATTGCATGATGATGATCCGGAAAATATTGTCGTACGTGATCGACGGCGGCACCGCGATCCGCGGCAAGCAGCAGAGCAATTGCCGAAGCGAAAGCGTCGAACTGGCAGGCGAAGCCGCCGTCGAAAAGAGCTTGAACAATTCGGCACGGAGGTTCGCATCCCGCTCGTAAACAATGGTGTTGCCTTCGCCGTGCAGCAAAACTTTCGGATCGATCAGTCCAGTGAGCGGCACGACCTTGCCGTCCAGCTTCAGGGCGTAAGCCATCGCCAGGCAATCGGGGTGACACGGCACCGGGATAAGGTCGGAGGGTTTGAACACCGGCGACTGGTTTAGGATCAGTTGCCGCACTTCGCCGAGGGTCAGCCGGTCGGTTTCGGGGTTGAAATGATCGAGCCGGCCGGCGATCTGGACCGGTTGGAAGGTGATTCCGCGCACGCATCGCTGGGCGAGCGCGAATTCAATCATCTCGCCGATCTCGCCGTCGTTCAGGCCTTTTTGCAGGGTGACAACCAGAGTCGTCGAGATGTTGTCTTCGTTGAGCCGCTCGATCGCCCGGCGTCGGATTTCCGACAAATCCTCGCCCCGCAAGACCCGCAGCGCTTCGCTCCGCAACGAATCCCACTGCAGGTAAACCTCGAATCCCGGCATGTAATCCTTCAGGCGACGCGCGAAATCTCCGTCCTGCGCGATCCTGATCCCGTTGGTGTTCACCATCAGGTGTTTGATCGGCCGCGATTTTGCCATGTCCAGTACGGTGAAGAAATCCGGGTGGATCGTCGGTTCGCCGCCGCTGATCTGAACGACATCCGGTTCGGACTCGTTGCGAACCACGCAATCCAACATAAACCCGATCTGTTCCAGCGTGCGGTGGTTCGGACGGTGCGGGGACGACTCGCTATAACAGACCGGACAAGTCAGGTTGCACCGATCGGTGATCTCCACCAGTGTCAGGCAACTGTGCTGTTCGTGGTCGGGGCACAGGCCGCAGTCGTAAGGGCAGCCGTAGCGAATCGGCGTGTTGAACTGCCTGGGCATCTGTCCTGGCTTGAGGGTTTGCCTCGACAGCTTGTAATATTCCGCATCCGTCGAGATCAGTACGCGCTGCATCTTGTGCTCGGGACACCATTTCTGCAGATAGACGCGGCCGTCCTCGATCAGCACCTTGGCCTCGACCTTTTTCAGACAGGTCGAGCAAAGACTGTTGGTCAATTCGTAGAAGAGATAGGGTCGATCACCCATAAGCCGGTTGCCCTCTTTGCACGTGCAAGTTGCGCAAGGTGACCACCGCGGCGCACACGGTCACGAAGCTCACCAACTGAATGGGGCTAAGCCCCGCGTAGGTCTCGCGCGGCTTGATGAATTCAACCAGGAATCGCCAACTCAAATAGGCGATCACCATGAGCTGGAAAATTTCTCCGTTCTGATAGGGTGAACGGGTCCGGAGCCAAAGCGCGCCGGCCAGGATCAGGCAAAAGATGCTTTCGTACAACTGGGTGGGATGGCGATGGATTCCGTCGCCGAAATCCACGCCCCACGGCAGGCTCGTCGCCACTCCGTAGGTGTGGTCCGGAAGTCCGGTCAGGAAACACCCCACGCGTCCAATCGCCAAACCGATCAGCACGGGGAACACGAATCGGTCCCCGGTCTTCTGCCGGATTCCCAGTCGCCATTTTGCGATTTCGACCCCGACCCATCCCCCGGCAAGTCCTCCGACGATGGTCTTGGCCCCCATCATTACCGCCAGATCGTGCCGATATGGCCAGTACGCGTGGATGTTTTCGATCAATGCCAGGATTTTCGATCCCCAAAACGCCCCGAACAGGCATGCGACGATCACGATCAGTCCGCGCTCCGAGGCGAAGCGCGTCGATGGGAATTTCCGGCGGAGGAACCAGAACAATCCGGACCCAACGACATAGCCGGCGGTTTCCATCACCGCATGCGCCGGCGCCCGAAGATTGCCGAATGTGAAATAGACTGGAAATGTCATTGGATGAATTGTACCCACGCGGCGGCATTGCGCAAAAAGCTTCACAAACGCAAAAACCCGCGCAAGGCGGGGGATTGCATTGACAGGCGCGGGCGGGCGGCTGGACAATCGTGGGTTCAATGGACCAACCGACTGTGCCCATCGCCACCGAGCGGGCGCCTTTTGTTGTGGTTGCCGGCTACGGATTGCCGGGGCGAACCCTCGTCGAATCCCTCATCCGCAGGAACATTGAGTACGTCGTCATCGAATTAAACCCCCAGACGTGCCAGCGGGCCGCCGCGGGTGGAATCCGAATGTTTCCCGGCAGCGCATCGGACGGCGAAGTGTTGCGTCTGGCCGGGATCGAACGAGCCACCTTCGTGGCACTCATGGTCCCGAGCGACGAGGTGGTCCTGGCCGCAATTCCCATTATCCGGCGAGCGAACCCCGCCGCGTACATTATCGCGCGCTGCTCATTTACTTCCACCGGGTTGGAAGCCGTGCGCCGCGGCGCCAATCAGAGTATTGTCGCCGAGCAGGTTATCGCCCGTGAGTTGGAGGGGATCACCGCGGAACTGATTTCCATTCCGGGATAACTTATTTGTGATATGACGCCTATGCCGGTCGCTCGGCCAACTCGGACGTTGCAAGCGCGGCCGGGAGGTTTGAATGCGGCGGGACCTTGTGGCACAATGCCCTTGTCCAAGGCATTTAAGTGAGGATTTGCGCCGATGCTGCTGCAGACCAACAGTTACATCGTCCCCAGAGAAAAGAGGATGGAACATGCCCGGCTCCTGCGGCGGTTCCGTCAGGTTCTGTTGCGCCTGGGTTGCGATCACTTCGAGGTTTTCGAGCAAGTCGGCGCGAATTGGAGTTCTAATGAGACCTCCGGCCGATTCGTGCAGATCATGCATTTTCGGGATCGCAAGCATCAATTGGCCATCCAGGCGGCCGAACGAGGCGACCCCACCGCACAGAGCCTGCTCAAGGAATTCTGCGATTTGATCAATCTTCCGTATCAGCAGCAGCAGGGTCTTTTCGCGGTTGGGTTCTACACCAGCTTTTTGAGAATGCCGCAGCGTACCGATACGCCCGGCGTCTCCGGCCAGTCCGCCCCGGAACTGCCCTCGCAAAATGAGCCGACCCCGCACGTGGAGGGCTCGCCCTCCACGGTGGAGGGCTCGCCCTCCACACCCGACGCGCCGGAGCCTCCGGAGGGCATTCCCATGCCCGAAAATGCCGAAGAATCCACCGACACCACCGAGCCCGGCGGCGTCGATGTCAACGCCGAGCCCGACGCGCACGCCGCGAACGATTCCGATCCGCTGGATTCTCAGTCCGTTTTTCTTCCCGCCGACAACGACGAAGGATTGGACGATCCGAGCGATCCGGGCGAATCCTCTGGGCCTCAGGACGAAAGCGCCGGGGCGGAGAATCCCACCAGCCCTTTCAGTTCGTGAAGACGGAATAAATGGACGAACCGCGGCCGAATGGCGCTGATAAATATGCGCAGTGCTCGAAAGAGGGATACTTTAATTGACCGATCACTTTCGCATCGACCCGTATTGCGGCGAGGCCGGTCAGGAGCCAGAGCGTGAAATCGATCGTCCGTTTTGTAAGCCTGTTGCTGATTTTGAGCGGTTGGATAGTCGCCGGGCTGTGCCTGCACGTTGTGCGCACACCCGATCCGGACAATCCGCAGCAATCGAAGCTGCTGGTTGTCCCGAAAAACCGGCTCGGCGTGAACGACACTTACGTGGACGCCCGAGGCTGGACAATGCAGGACGTGACGGAACATCCGATGCTGGTCCTGCGGCTTCTGGAGGCCGGCAAGGCGGATCAACTGAAATATCTGGCCGATCCCAAGAGCAAGAAGGACGTCGCAACGCAATTGACGGATGCACTGTCAAACACGTCCGGACCCACAACGGCCAAATCACCGGCCACATCGCCGATCTCCAGCCGCCCGGCGGGATTTTCACGTTGAGTATGAATTGATCGCCGCTTACGCCGCCTGCGGGGGCTCGAATACGCGGATGCAATTGCGCGTGCTGTTCTTCGCCGAGTACAACGCCTGGTCCGCCGCCGCCAGAAGCGCGGCCAACGTCAGGATATTCCCCTCCTTGCTCCGCTCGGCCACGCCGATGCTCAATGTCGGGTGAGCGTCCAGATGGGTGATCGCCTGGGAGAAATCCACCGACAAGAAAGCCTGCCGAAGTTTCTGCACGACCTGCTGGGCCTGGAACAGCGGGGTCTGCGGCAACACAATCACGAACTCGTCTCCGCCATACCGGAACGCAAGGTCCGTTTTTCTCAGCGTGATCCGAACGCAATCGGCAAAGGACCGCAGCATGTGATCGCCGGCGGCGTGTCCGTGAGTGTCGTTGATGTCCTTGAAATGGTCCAGATCGATCATGACCAGGGAAAGCGCGTGATTGTGCCGGTCACACAGCGCGACTTCGCGTTGCAAAAGCTGCTCCATCGATCGGCGGTTATACAACCCGGTCAGGGCGTCAGTCATGGATTGCTTTTCGGCCTCCGCCAGCAGATGCAGGGTGGTCAGGACGGAATGGGCGCTGTTGACGTAGGTTTGCGCCAGTTGCCGGCGATTTTCCGACCACGTGGTCCCGGGAGGCAGCAGCATGTGAGCGACGGCCTGCATCTTGCGTCCGATGGTGAACGGGATGCAATACGCCGGGTAAGTCGCCGGAAGCTTCAGACACGAATCGATCGCGCACCGCACGGGCGAACCCTCGGGCCTGAAGGCCCGCGGAAGGTTCTGTCTCAGGCACGGGCAGGTGGCGGTATCCAACTCCGAAAGGGGGTAGAGGCTGACGAAGTCCTCGGGCCAGGCCACGCGGAGTTGGACGGCCGGGGTTGCCTCGGCCTCGGCGGTGAGGATCGCCAATCCGGACAGCTCCAGTTCAGTTCGTAAGAAATAGCTGAGAGTTGCGAAGATCTGATCGGGTTTTCCCGCCCCCTGAATTGTCTGCGAGAAATCGAGCAGGCGATCCACCGTCGCCGTTCGGTCTGCCAGGGCCGCCCGGGCCGCCTTTTGCGCCCGCAATGGCCTGGTGAGGTAGATGACCCAGCCCAGGATCGCCGCGGCTCCCAACAGCGCAACCATCAACCACACTGGCGACATACCCGGACCCGTGAAACGGCGCAATCCGCACGAACGTCAAGGTCGGTATCGGCTTAACCAGCCATACACTAGATTCTCGTTGCTTTATTGCTTCTTGTTCAAATTTATCGGCCACATGGTTTGACTCTTGTCGCATAGTGCGTAGATTGTAATCATGAACTTTGGACCAACGCCTAATTCGCAAGCACCACTCGGAAGTGCTGACCAGGAGATAGCCATCCTGACCGATATTGGGCGCATTCTTTCCTCTACTCTGGAACTGCGTGAATCGTTTCAGAAGATGATGCAAATCATTTCAGAGAAATTAGATATGCGCCGCGGGTCTTTGGTGTTGTTGGATGAATCCACGGGTCGTCTGCGCACCGAGGCGGCAGTGGGTTTAACAGCCGAAGAGATTGAGCGCGGGAAATATGCATTGGGCGAAGGGATTACGGGAAACGTCGTCGCCACGGGCCGCGCCAGAATCATTCCCGACGTCCGCGCGGAGCCGGATTTCCTGAACCGCACGGGTCGGCTCACCCCGCAGACCGCCGACAGGGCCGTCAGCTTCCTTTGCGTGCCGATCAAAATCGAAAACCGGACCGCCGGGGCGCTGTCTGTGGACAAGCCGTTCGTCTCCGATGATTCGCTCCGGTCGGACCAAGCCTTCCTGGAAATTGTCGCCGCGTTCCTCGCCCAGGCGATCCAGATCAATCGCATGGTGCTTCGTCAAAAGGAAGAACTGCTGGCGGAAAACGCCCAGCTGCGCGCCCAGGTGCGGGATCGATTCCGATTCGAGAACATCATCGGCGACTCGCCGGCCATGCACGAGGTCTTTGCCACCGTGGGTCAGGTCGCCAACAGCCGCGCCACGGTTTTGCTCCTTGGCGAAACGGGGACGGGAAAGGAGATGATCGCCAAGGCGATCCACTACAACTCGCCGCGGCGCGAGCGAAGCTTCGTCCGGGTCAACTGCGGGGCGCTCACGGGGACGCTGCTGGAGAGCGAATTGTTCGGCCACGTCAAAGGGTCGTTCACCGGCGCCATCCGCGACAAGCAGGGCCGGTTTGAAGCCGCCGGCAACGGAACGATTTTCCTCGACGAGATCGGCACGCTGGAGCCGGAGTTGCAGGTGAAACTGCTGCGCGTCTTGCAGGAGCGTGAATTCGAGCGCGTGGGCGATACGCAGACCATCAAGGTGGACGTGCGCGTGATCGCCGCGACCAACGTCGATCTTCAGGAGGAGGTCGCCAAGGGGCAATTCCGGGAGGATTTGTTCTATCGGCTGAACGTGGTGCCGGTCTATCTTCCGCCGCTGCGGAACCGGCGCGAGGACATTCCCCATCTGATCGACTTTTTCCTCGACAAATACAACGCCCAGAACGAACGGAAGCTGCGCCGAATCAGCCGTGAGATGCTCAACGTTTTGATGCGATACCCCTGGCCCGGCAACGTGCGCGAATTGGAAAACGCCATCGAGCGGGCGGTCGTGCTCAGCAGCGACGAGGACTTTCACGAAGAGCTGCTGCCGCTGAGCGTTCGCATGTTCGCCGCCCAGCGACGAACCACGCCATCCAGCGAATCCATCGAAACCCTGACGCGGCGGCTGGCCGATCAGGCCATCGCCGATTACGAACTCCGCGAGGGGGAGATTTACCAGTTGGTGATCGATCAGATCGAGCACGCCTTGATCGACCGCGCCCTGGCCAAATGCGGCGGCGTGAAAACCAAGGCCGCCGATTTCCTCGGCATCAATCGCAACACCCTGAACAAGAAAGTCAAAGACCTTGGCATCGAGGCGTCGGAGTAAGAGAATCGAACCCGGCCCGCAAATAAATCCCTTATGCGTTACGAATCCATTCTGTTATTCGGCGCCCCCGGCAGCGGCAAAGGCACGCAGGGGAAAATCATCGGAACCATCCCCGGCTTCTACCACAGCGCCACGGGCGATATCTTCCGATCTCTCGATCTCCAAAGCGAAATGGGCCGCGTGTTTTGGGAGTACGCGGGCAAGGGAAAGCTTGTGCCCGATGAAATCACCATCCGGCTCTGGAAGCAGTACATCAAGGGGATGGAGATGATAAACCAGTTCCATCCCAACAGCGAAATCCTCGTCCTGGACGGAATCCCGCGGAACCTGGAACAGGCCCGGCTTCTGGATGAAACCATCGAGGTCGTGAAGGTCATTCACCTGGTCTGCGCGGACCTGGGCAAAATGGTGGAACGCCTGCGCCGCCGGGCGCTGAAGGAAAATCGTTTCGACGATGCCAGCGACCAGGTGATTCGCCGGCGTCTGGACGTTTATGAGCGCGACACGCGGCCGGTATTGAATTACTACCCGGCGGACCGGATCGTCCGCGTCGAGGCGACGATGTCGCAGATCCGCGTATTGAGCAAGCTGGTGGAAATCCTGGTCCCGCTGAAGGAACAGCATGACCACCACACCGAGCAAGCCGCCGCCGCCCACGAGCCGGCGCAACGGGAACAGGGACGAACGGGAACCGGGACGCAGCTAAATAAAAACTAGCTGCGTTCCCGTCCATGTCCCAAGGAAAATCTTGAATGTCCCCTTATCGTCAATCTACTTGGCAGCCAAGGTTTTGCTCAGAAAGGCCAAAACTCGGGTTAGTGAATCATTTGCGGCATTCGCGTCCCAAAGCATGTAGCCTTTTCCATGGATTGCGGCGGGGTCATAGTAATGAAGGGCAGGCTCATTTCGATTGAATCCATGTTGGGCGCCGGGATATTCCACGGTAGTCACGTCAAAATTGTATTTTTTGGCAAGCAAGCTCTTAAACGCCGGAACGTACTTACCCTCGCCGTAACAGTCTTCAGTCCCGTAAAAGATAATCATCGGAGCGCCGGTCATCCGGCAATCGCTTTGCGTGGTGAAGGTCCTGCACACGGGATAAAACGCCGCATGGGTTGCGAATCCCTTCTCGTCGCCCATCCATAATTTGCGGTTTTTTTCAAAAGCCGTATTCACGGTCAAGTGCCCGCCCATTGAAAACCCCATGATTCCAATTCGGTTGGGATCAATGGCAGGTATTTTTCGCAATTCCTTTAGCGCCGCAAAACCCATGGGCACGAAAGTATCCGCGGGCGGCCGGTTCGACGGGGAGGTGAAAATCCCGGTCTTAAAGTCCACCTCAAAAAACGCAATCCCCGCCTTCAAGATCGGTTCCCGATAAAACCTCCCAACCGAGTTGATGCCCGAAGTGCCGTGAACCACTACAACTGCCGGGCATGGAGTTGAACTGTTTTCAGGCGAGTAAAGCGTCCCGTGAAGATGGTAGTCCTGATTCTGGTCCAGGGAAGAAAAGTAAATTACCGTTCCCGGAGAAGACGGTTCAGCCGTTGCGGCGTTTGCCGCGGGTTGGGTTGTCTGTCCCAACGTCCGCCTCCCAATGGCCAGGAGGCACGATAAAGAGATAAAAACAATTCCAACCAATTGCGCGCGACGCATATTGCCTCCGATTGCCGTTGACCTGGGGAATTGGGCGCAGCGAACCCAGTAATATTGCCCCGAATTTTCAACGCCGCTGCATGACCGGGCGTCCTGAGTTGACTCTATCTCTCCGCCCCTAGGCAACCATCAGGCACATCGCCGATTTGTCTGTAAGCCGATCTCGTATGCGGTCTACGATTTTCTTGTACGTTTCCAGCCCCGCCGCCGCGTTGGAAGCGGATCGCGGACGCTTTACATTTGACTGGGCGTGCCGGACACTTGCGCGGAAGATGGCGGATTTGGCAGAGCTGGTCGGATCGGGGCGGATAATGCTGCTGGTGGGGGCGGTGCTGCTTTACGTGGCGTCGCGCGCGGGAGTCGAGGCGCTGGCGGGGAAGGAGGCGTGGCCGGGACGACGGGCGGTCGGGCATTGGATTCCGATTGCGGCGGCGGCGATGGTTGCGGTGGCAATCCATCGGGGGGATTTGGCTATTTCGATTATCTTCGCGACCAGCGTCGGATGTTTGTCGCTGGTGGTGGGCTCGATCTGCATCGTGAGTCCGGATTCGGATTCGCCGGCGGCGCAGCGGCGGGTGTGGCCGTTCGCGCTGCCGGCGGCGTTGCTCACGATGCTGGCCGGGTTCACGGGGGAATTGAACTGGAGACATGCGCTGGTGCTGTTGATTGAAGGGGGAGCGTTGGGGTTCGCCTGGAGAGAACTCAGCGCGGGGGGATCGCTGGCGGTGGCGGAATTGAAGGGGAAGGCGGAGAATCGGCGCGAATTCGACTGGCTTGGCTGGGCCAATGTGGGGCTTTGCGTGTTGCTGTCTCTGATCGGGGGGATCGCGGGCGTAAACGGGGCCCAGCGCATGAGCCGGGATTTCCCGGCGATCCCGGATGTGGCCATGATCGTGGCGGTGCTGGGGCCGATCCTGGTTTTGCCGATGTTGACCGGAGGGGCGGCGCTGGCGCAGAGCGATCGGGGCTGGGCGGCGATCACGGCGGCAGTCGCCGTCGTGCTTTTGAATCTCTGCGTGTTGTTGCCGGTGGTGACGCTGATCTGGTATCCGGCGCAGATGATCAACCCGAAAGATTTGATCGGGTCGATACATCATCTGGCGAGCACTGGGCTTGGGGGATCGACTCCGTTGCCGTTTTCGTGGGTGACGTGGAGGGTGGACAACGTGGTGCTGGTGCTGGTGTCGTTCGTGCTGATTCCTGCGTCGCTGGGGCGATGGAGGCTGGGACGGACGGAGGGATTTACGCTGATCGCGGTGTATGCGATATACGTGCTGATGGAGGCGGCGGGGAGCATGCGGTTTTGAGAGGGTTTGGATTCCGCAGGGAGCAAGCTCCCTGGGCTTTGGATGGCGCTAGGGTTGACGTAGGATGCGGGATATGAACGTGGACTTATCCAAGATCAAGATCGAAAAGCGGGCGCCGGAGGGGGAAATGATGGACGTGATGGGGGGATCGGCGCGGTGGGAAGTGAAGGTGCACGACCATGGATTGGTGGCGTTGTGCGACGTGATGCCGCGCATGGTTCCGGCGGGGAAGACGGCGGATTTCGCAATCGTGCAGGCGGCGCGGGTTTCCTACGGGCAGGGAACCAAGCAGGTGAGCGAAGATCGGGGATTGATCCGGTATCTGGCCCGGCATCGGCATACGACGCCGTTCGAGATGGTGGAGTTCAAGTTCCATCACGTGATGCCGATCTTCGTGGCGCGGCAATGGATCAGGCATCGGACGGCGAACGTGAACGAATACTCGGCGAGGTATTCGGTGGTGAAGGACCGTTTTTACAAGCCGACGCCGCAGAACGTGCGGAAGCAAAGCGAGTCCAACCGGCAGGGTGGCGAGGAGCCGCTCGACGAGATGACGGCGAAGGAATTTTGTGAATATCTGGAACGGGCCGAGTCGATTTATTCGGAATACGAGAAGCTGTTGGAGAAGGGCGTTTCGCGGGAGTTGGCGCGGATTGCGCTGCCGTTGAACGTTTACACGGAATGGTATTGGAAATGCGATTTGCACAACGTGATGCATTTTCTGTCGTTGCGGATGGATGCGCACGCGCAGCAGGAGATTCGGGATTACGCGACGGCGATGTTCGCGTTGATTCAGCCGATCGTGCCGATCGCGGCCGAGGCGTTTTTGGATTATCAGCTTGGTTCGGTGCATTTGTCGCGGCTGGAAGTGGAGGCGATCAAGTCGGGCGGGCCGCTGAGATCGGACAACAAGCGTGAGAACGCGGAGTGGGAGCAGAAGAAGAAGGAGTTGGAAATCTGATGCCAATGGACGTTGACGACAAAGACGGCTGGCGGATTTTCCGCATCATGGCGGAGTTCGTCGAGGGATTCGAAACGATGGCCAAGGTGGGGAAGGCGGTTTCGATCTTCGGCAGCGCGCGGACGAAGCCGGGGCACGTGTATTACAAGGCGGCAGAAGAGACGGGCCGGCTACTGGCGAAGGCGAAATTCGCGGTGATCACGGGGGGAGGGCCGGGGATCATGGAGGCGGCGAACAAAGGGGCGCAGGAAGCGGGGGGGTTGAGCGTGGGGCTGAACATTTCGCTGCCGCACGAACAGGAGAGCAATCCCTATCTCAGCGTGGACTTGAATTTCCATTATTTCTATGCACGGAAGGTGATGTTCGTAAAATACGCGTCGGCGTTCATCTGTTTCCCCGGCGGGTTTGGGACGCTGGATGAATGTTTCGAGACGCTGACGCTGATCCAGACGCTGAAGATCGAGCCGTTCCCGCTGATTTTGTTCGGGACGGATTACTGGACGGGGCTGGTGGAGTGGATGCGGAGCAGGTTGACGCCGCATTTCATCGATCCGGAGGATACGAACATTTTCCGGATTGTGGATCGGCCGGAGGATGCGGTGGCGATCGTGAAGGAAGGGCAGAGGCACCGATGGTGGCGGCCGAATGACCGGAAGCTGAAGCAGGCGACGGAAAACGGCAGGAAGAGAATTGGGCGGCTATCCCGGGGTGGGGCGATAGAGACGGGGGAGGGGACGCGATACGGGGTGCGGCCGACGCCGGCGAAGAGCAGGCACGCCAGTCCGGGGCGCAAGCCGACGCAATAGGAATATCCGGCGGATGACGCAAGTCACGATCGATCAGGCGATGAAACGCGCCGTTCAGGACCACGAAGCGGGCCGGCTGGCCGACGCCGAGAGAATCTACCGGGAGGTGCTGGCGCGCGAGCCGAACCATCCCGATGCGCTGCATCTACTCGGCATGATTCTCATTCAGGGCAACCGATCCGACTTGGCAATCGAGCCGATTCGGCGGGCCATCGCGGTCAATCCCGCGATGCCGCACTACCACAACAGCCTTGGCAATGCGTTGAGCGATACGGGATTGATCGACGAATCTATCGCCGAATACCGCCAAGCTATCCAACTCAAAGCTGATTATGCCGAGGCATACAACAATCTGGGCATATCCCTTCGCGCCAAAGGGCTGTTCGACGAAGCGGCCGCCGCATATCGCCAGGCCCTTATCATCGAGCCGAACTATGCCAAGGCCCACAACAACCTGGGCAACGCGCTACGCGATAAGCGCCTACTCGACGACGCGGATGCGGAATACCGCCTGGCCCTCCGAATCGACCCCAACTTCGCGGAGGCGCACCGCAACCTGGGCGGCATTTTGCAGCAGCGGGGAAAATGGCAGGAGGCGATGGAAAGCCTCCGCAAAGCCGTCGCCTTGGAACCTGGCAATGCAACCCTCCGTTGGAGCTATTCCCGCATCCTTTTGCTGTTGGGCCATTGGAAGGAGGGATGGGCGCAATTTGATGCACGGCTGAAAGCGCCAATGTTTCACCTCGATCGGGGCTTTCGGCAGCCGCAATGGGATGGTTCAGATCCGTCGGGCAAAACAATCCTTCTGCACGCAGAGGGCGGGCACGGGGATGCGTTGACTTTCATCCGGTTTGTGCCCC
Organism: Tepidisphaeraceae bacterium; assembly: GCA_050014015.1. GTDB lineage: Bacteria > Planctomycetota > Phycisphaerae > Tepidisphaerales > Tepidisphaeraceae > PALSA-1353. The sequence continues at coordinate 62,490 of JBEKEC010000010.1, read as the reverse complement.
AGGTGGCGCAACGCGGAGCGAAATTGATCCTCGAATGTCAACCCGGGCTGGTGCCGCTATTTGAGGGAATGAGCGGACTAAACCGGGTGATTCCTCGCGGCCAACCGCTGCCGGCGTTCGACTGGCAGATTCCGCTCCAGAGCCTGCCGCACGTGTTCGGGGTGACGCCGGAAAATGTGCCCGATAAGGTTCCGTATCTGTCGGCGCCGCCGGATCGAGTATCGCACTGGGCCGCGCGCCTGGCCGGCGAGACGAAGCTACGCGTCGGCCTGATGTGGTCGGGAGCGAAGCACACTGGTTGGGACAACCGTACGCGATCGGTCGACGTTTTCGCGCCGCTGGCCGAAGTTCCCGGCGTCAAATTCTTCAGCCTGCAAAAAGGGGATGAATCGCGTGAACCTCCGCCGCAGGGCATGGATTGGGCCGACGTCTCGGCCGAGCTGAACGATTTCGCCGACACCGCGGCATTGGTACAGAATCTCGACCTGGTGATTAGTGTCGACACATCCGTCGCCCACCTCGCCGGCGCGCTGGCCAAGCCGGTGTGGGTGCTGATTCCATTTCAGCCTGATTTCCGGTGGTTGCTCGATCGGACGGATACGCCTTGGTATCCGACGATGCGACTGTTTCGCCAGCCGACGCAAACAGGTTGGCAAACACCCGTCGAACAGATGGCCCAGGCATTGTCCTCATTGGCTACAATGAGCGGGAGTCGCCATGATGGCCATGAACCCGGCTGAAGCGTTGGAACAGGCGGTGGGCCACCATCAAGCCGGCCGGCTCGCCGAGGCGGAGCGATTTTACCGCCAGGTTCTGAGCGTTAACCCCAATCATCCTGATGCGCTGCACCTGCTTGGCATGATTGCGCTTCAGACCGGCCGGTTGGACATGGCCATCGAATTGCTCCGCCGGGCCGTCGCGACCAATCCCGGCATCGCGGAGTTTCAGAACAGCCTGGGCAATGCATTGAATGATAAGGGGCTGTTTGACGAAGCCATCGCCGCCTTCCGCCTGGCCATCCGGATCAAGCCTGCCTACGCCGAGGCCCACAACAATCTGGGGATTTCCCTGCGCGCCAACGGCTTGCTGGATGATGCCATTGCCGCTTATCGCCAGGCGATCCGGATCGAACCCGCCTACGCCAAGGCCCACAACAACCTGGGCAACGCGCTGCGGAATAAGGGCCTGCTCGATGAAGCCGTCGCCGCATATCGCCAGGCGCTGCGTTTGACGCCCGCCTTTGCCGAGGCGCACCGTAACCTGGGCAATGCCCTATACGACTTGGGACAGCTTGACGAGTGCATCAATGCCTACCACCGGGCGCTGCAACTCAAACCCGACCTGGTCGAAGCCCGCAATAGCCTGGGCACCGCGCTTCGCCGTAAAGGATTGCTTGACGAAGCCATCGCCGCCTACCACGACGCTTTCCGGATGAATCCCGAATATGTCGGCGCTCACGAAAACCTGGCCCACGTTCTGCTGCTGAAGGGCGATTTTGCCCAGGGCTGGTCCGAATACGAATGGCGATGGAAACGGAAGGACTTTCCCTCGCAGGGTCGCAAGTTCCTTCAGCCAAGATGGGATGGCCGGGATTTGAATGGCCGAAAAATTCTCCTGCACGCCGAGCAGGGAGTGGGAGATACAATCCAGTTCGTGCGGTATGCACCCATGGTCGCGACGCGCGGCGGGAAGGTCGTGCTGGAATGTCAGCCGGGTTTATGCGGCCTCTTGCGGGGCGTTGTGGGAATCGAGCAAGTTGTGAGCGTCGGCGAACTATTGCCGGATTTTGACGTGCATTGTCCCCTGATGAGTCTTCCCCTGGCGTTTAATACGGGACTGGAAACGATTCCGGCCGCGATTCCGTATCTGCATGCCGACGAAACATTGTCCCGTCAATGGGCCGCGCGGTTGGGGGGGCCGGATCGGCTGAAAGTCGGGATCGCGTGGGCGGGCAGCGCGCATCATATCAATGACCGCAATCGCTCGCTGCCGGCGTCGCTGCTAAGCCCTCTGGCGAAGATCAGCGGGGTCACTTTTGTCAGTTTACAAAAAGGGGAAGCGGCACGGAAGGCTTCGCCTCCGCACAGGCAGGCTTCGGCTTTGCCGCGGGGTGTGAACCTTATCGACCACACGGCAGACCTGTACGACTTTGGCGACACCGCCGCCCTGATCGCGAATCTCGACCTGGTGATCTCCGCGGATACCGCCGTGGCGCACGTTGCCGGCGCAATCGGCAAGGCGGTGTGGGTGCTGCTGCCCTACGCGCCGGATTGGCGCTGGCTGCTGGATCGGGAGGACAGCCCGTGGTATCCGACGATGCGGCTGTTCCGGCAAAGAAGTTTGGGAGATTGGGCGGAGGTAATCGAACGGGTCGCGCAAGCCTTGGATACATTCGTTAAACGAGAGAATCGCGCATGATGCAAGTCACGATCGATCAGGCAATGCAACTCGCCGTGCAGTACCATCAAGCCGGCCAACTCGCTCAGGCCGAGCAAATCTGCCGGCAGGTGCTGAGCCACCAGCCGAATCACGCCGAGGCGCTGCATCTGCTCGGCACGCTCGGACTCCAGGCCGGTCATTTGGACGAGGGGATCGAGCTGATCCGCCGAGCCATCGCGATCAACCCCGCGATTCCTCACTATTACAACAACCTTGGCAACGGCCTTGGAAGCAAAGGACTGCTTGACGAAGCCGTCGCCGCGTATCGCCAGGCCCTGCGGCTCAGGCCCGATTACCCCGAAGCTCACAACAACCTGGGAAATGTCCTGTTCGATAAGAACCAGTTCGATGAGGCGATCGCCTGTTACCGCCAGGCGATCCGCCTCAAAGGCGATTTTGCCGAGGCACACAACAACCTCGGCGTTGCCCTGAGCAATGAGGGTCTGTTCGACGAAGCCATAGCCGAATACCGCGCGGCCCTGCGCCTCAAGGGCGACTACGCCGACGCGCACAACAATCTCGGCAACGCCCTGCGCAAGAAGGAACTGCTCGACGACGCCATCGCCGCGTATCGCCAGGCCCTGCGGCTGCGGCCAAATTATGCCGAAGCCTACAGCAATCTGGGCAACGCGCTCTATGGCAAGGGACAGTTCGACGACGCCATCGCCAGTTATCGCCAGTCGCTCAAACTAAAACCGAACAACTCCGACGCCCACAACAATCTCGGCAACGTCCTGCGCCGCAAGGGACTGTTCGACGACGCCATCTCTGCCTACCGCCAAGCCCTCCGGTTCAAGCCGGACAGTGCCGAAGCATGCAGCAATTTGGGCAACGCTCTCCGCGATAACGGTCAGATTGCCGAATCCATCGCAGCCCATCAGCAATCCATCCGGCTCAATCCCAAATATGCCGAGGCCTACAGCAGTTTAGGCCATGCCCTGCGTGACACCGGTTTGCCCGACGAAGCCATCGCCGCATATCGGCGTGCCATACAACTTAAGAGCGACTTCGCTGAACCCTACCACGGCCTGGGCATTGTGCAGGTGGACACGGGTCTTCACGATGAGGGAATCGGCTCCTATCGCCATGCGATCCAAATTGATCCCAACCATGTCAAAGCCCACAGCAATCTGATTCTGGCCCTGCTGTACCGATCGGAAGAGGACCCGGCGGCGACTAAGGCCGAACATCGCGTCTGGGCCGAGCAATTCGCCCGGCCGCTGGCCGGCAAAATTAAGGATCATGGCAACGACCGTTCGCCGCAGCGGCGGCTGCGCATCGGTTACGTTTCGGCTGACTTGCGCCGCCATCCCGTCGGCTACTTGCTCATGCCGTTGTTTGAACGTCACGACCGGGCGAATTTTGAAATCCACTGCTATTTCAATTACAGGCGCGCCGACGATTTGACCGACCGGTTCAAACAATTCTGTAATGTCTGGCGCGACATCGCCGATCTTTCCGACGAGGAGGTTGCAACCCGGATCCGTTCGGATGCGATCGACGTTCTGGTGGATTTGTCGGCGCATACCCGCGGCAATCGCCTGCTGGTGTTTGCCCGCAAACCCGCTCCGATTCAAGTGACGTACCTTGCCTATCCCGGCACGACGGGGCTGGACACAATCGACTATCGCATCACCGATCCCCATTTCGATGGTGGAGGCGAAGCCTACCACCCGCCGGGCGAGCCGGAGGGGCATTACACCGAGCAATCCTTCCGGCTGCCACGGACGTATTGGTGCTATCAGCCGCCGACCGCCGACTTCGACCAAACCCCGCTTCCCGCGGCCGGCGCGGGTTTCGTCACGTTCGGATGCCTGAATAACTTCTGCAAAGTGACGCCGGCGGTGCTGAAGACCTGGAGCGAGGTCCTTTCGGCGGTCCCCGATGCGCGGCTCATCCTGCACGCGCTTGACGGCAGCCATCGTGACCGCGTGCGCAAAATATTTGCCGAAGGCGGCATCGAGTCCGGCCGTCTCATTTTTACGGGATGGGCGCCGTTTCCGGAACATCTGGCCCGATATCGGCAGATCGATATCGCCCTGGATCCATTCCCATACGTCGGAGGCATCACGACGTGCGATGCTCTTTGGATGGGGGTGCCGGTGGTGACTCTGGCCGGGCGCACGGCCATCGGCCGCGGAGGCGTCAGCATTCTCAGCAACGTTGGCCTGACGAATTTGATCGCCCAATCCAGGGACGAATACGTTCGCGTAGCCAAGGCGTTGGCCGATGACAAGGCTCGATTGGGCGACTTCCGTTCGACGATCCGCCAGCAGATGAAGCGCTCACCCTTGATGGACGCCAAGCAATTCGCCGCGGACATCGAAAACGCGTACCGACAGATGTGGCGGAGGTGGTGTTCGAGGCAACCCCATATGATATAATAGTTGGATTGGGAGCCGAACCATGATTAAGGCGTCGTTGCGCGAGGCGGCTAATTCGAGTCTGATTGCGGACATCGTTGCAACCGATCGTCATGGCCAGCCTGTTTTGATCGCGGAGGTGAAGCAGGGCAAGGCGGGACCGGAAGCGAAGCGACAACTGCGGAGGGAATTGGCGGCGGTCAAGCCGTCGGCGCCATTCGGCATGCTGGTGGACGACGAGTTCATCCGGTTGTTTCGATGGAATGGACGAAGTCTTTCCGCGGAATTGGCGCGTCTTGGGACGGCGGAAATCCTCAAGGAGTACGATCCGGAATTCAATTCGAAGCGCATTTTCGAGCCGTATTTGGTTGCATTGATGGAGGCGTGGCTTCGCGATCTTGCATTTCGGTGGAAGACGGAGGAGCCACCCGGCCTAAAGGAGATGAGCGTCGCAAAGCTCGTCGCCCGGATCGACGGCGGAGACACCCATAGCGAGGTGCGACTTGGCGGTGGAGTGGCTCTATCTTGAGACCAACTACTTGATGGGCGTGGCGACCGGGCGGTATCCGCTGGCCGAAGATCTGTTGGTTAAGCGACCGACGTCGGTGCTTCTGGCCATTCCGGAAGTGTGCTATATGGAAGCGATAGCGGCTTTCGAGTCGCTTCAGACCCGGAGGAACCGGTTTGCGACCGCACTGCACGATGAGAGGATGCAATTGCGGGAGGGAATCCACTCGCCAGGGGCGCTCCGGCTAATCAGCCAGTTGGAGGCCGCGCGTCTTGAGAGCACCAACCTCACGAACGAATTCAGGGGTCGGCTATCCTCCGCGATGCACATGTTGCCGTTCGTAGCGAGAGGGTTGCCAGCGTCCGCCAAAATCATTCGTTGGAGCGCGGAGAATCCGGTTTGCCGCCAACCGACGGATAACCTCATTCTCCACGTCATCACCGACCATGCCGCCAAGAGGCACGAAGCGAAAACTTTCTTCACGGCTAACAGCAGCGACTTTGAAGCAGATTCGGCTGGGAAGACTTTAAGGGACGCGGGCATCGGGCGAGTGCTGAATAGCTATGACGACCTGGTGAATTGGCTGGCTTCGCGCGGGCGATCCTCATCGTAGAAGTGGCCACGCACAAAAGATTCACGGCAAATCGACGGGGAGGTCACGTGACAATTCGCAATAGACGCCGATTGGCGTGCGGCGCCACCAAGCCCCTGTTACACGGCGGGTGGGAAAATCCGTGAACTGATAGTCGTATAGAACGGCGCGCACGTCACGCGGGGGATGATCGGGGAAGGGATTGTTTTCCAGCAGGCGCAATACCGGCGGCGATCCCTCGAGAAGACGGCCGAGAAACAGCTCGATCCAGGGATTGTTCGACGTATCGCCGAGGGCGGCGAACCACATCTGCCAGTCCAACCGCGGCATGTACGGCGTGGTGAATTCGGGGCGGCGGGCGAGGTCGCCGGCTTTCCATTTGAACGTATATGGTTTCCACGTCTGTCCGTCGTCGCTGCCTTCGATGATGATTTCGGGACGGCGTGTTGTCATTACGGCGAAGAGTCCGTAGCCGTTGGCCATCCGAAACGGGCTGAGGGAATTCTCCAGATCGAGGATCGGGGATGGCCAAGAGATGGGGACTCCGAACGCATCCACGCATATCGGGACGGTGGCGGCCAGCAGCACAATCGCCAGCGGAACGGTCAGAAATGCGCGCCATCGCGGAGGAGAAACCGGCGGGGCAACGGGGGGTCGTCGCAGGAGCCATCGCCAAAACGCGTCATCCGGCAAAGTGCAGCAGAGGACGATGGTCAGGATGTTGAAGAAGCCGTAGTTGCCGGTGCCTGCGATGAGCAGTTGGAAGGCGATGATTGCCCAGAAGGCGATAAGCCGGACCCGGCGCGGGGCGAAAATGAACAAGGGAATGACAAGCTCGGCAAAGAAGACGACGCCGCAGGAGAATGTCTGAAACGATGCGGGCAACTGGTGGAAATACCAGCTTGTCCAGGTGGGAAGGGGCTGGGTGAGGTAATGAAATCGCAGGGCGGTGAGGTTTCGCCAGGTTGGATCGCCGCTGGCGAGCTTCACGACTCCGGACATGAACATGACCCGAAAGAGGAGCCATCGGACAAGCCAGAGGATGGCGCGCGAAGGTTCGTGGACGGCCCGAGTTCGCCGAGGCCAGGGGCGCACCGGGGCCAAGAAGATGGCCAGGAAGCCGGCTTCGAGAAGCAGCGCGTCCCATTGGAAGGACAGGAAGTTCTGTCCCGCGACGGTCAGCGACAGATAGAAGGTGAAGAGAATCGCCAGTGCGGGCAATTGCGCAACGCCGGCGACGAGCAGCAGCGAGGCGGCGACGCCGCCGGCGCAAAGAAAATGTAGAAATCCGTCGCCGGCGTTGAACCAGCAAAGCGTGGGGAATTCCCAGTATCGTTCGTTGCCGATCGCGCTTTGAAGTTCGTGCAGCAAAGTTTGAATTGGCAGGATTCCGCGGCTTCCGATCAGGCCGTCGATCTGAACCCAGAGCGAGACAAATGCGATCAAATAGACGATTCCGAGCAGGCGCAGGAAAATTTGGCGGGTGAGGCGATAGCTGGCCGGCTGCGTTCCGGGACCGATCAACAGGAGATCGAGGCGGTCGGCGGCGGCGCGGTGGGCGGCGACTGCGGCGTAAGCGGTTTCCGCGACGCCGGCGAAGCCGGGGACTTTTTCGTAGAAGAAGTGCAGCCATCGGTGTCGGCCGGCCAACGCCAGTGCGCGCAAGACGGCTTGGGCGCCCCGCGAAATGCGGCCATCCGGCTCAACCAGATGGACCGCCTTTCCAAACGCGTCGGGATCGATTTGGGGAAAACGGCGCGCGGCCTGCTGATAAGGCTCGAAATCGAGGGCGGCCGCGGTGATGGATTTCCATCGCTCGATCCACCGGCAACAGAAGGTACACTGGCCGTCATAGATGAGGACCGGACGGTTGGTCATCTCCGCCATGCCTGTCTTGTACCGCGCGGACGCCGGTTTCCGCACGCCGGCATGCAGGCCAAGACATGCGAGAGGGAACCGCGGATTCCGCGGATAAGATGGGGAGTTCGCCGCAAATTTCATTGATCTTTAATGGATTGGCCGCAGAATAGGGCGGTGGTGGACGTGGGCCGGCGCGCGGGGCAGAGCACGGCTAGGTCCTGATGGCTGGATCAATGATGAGCAATTCTTTCTTATCCGCGCGACGGATTCTGGCTGGGCTTTTGCTTTTGGGGTTTGTTCTGGTGGGGCTGGTGGGGAGCAACCGGATTCCGCTCATCGACCGGGATGAGGGGTGGTACACGCAAATCTCCCGGACCATGCTGAGAAGCGGCGATTGGGTCGTGCCGCGATTCCGTGGCGAAGTCTTTGCGGGCAAGCCGGTGCTGGCGTTCTGGTGTCAGGCGGCGTCCATGGGCGTATTCGGCGCGACGCCGTTCGCAGCGCGGCTGCCATCGACGATTTCCGGGCTGCTGACGCTCGGTCTGGTCTGGTGGGCCGTGAGGAGAACGGCTGGTGAGAAGCGCGCGTTGTGGGCAACGTTCGTGTTGAGCAGCAGCTTGTTGTTTATGGTGATGTCGAAGCTGGCGCTGACGGATGCCGAGTTGCTGCTGTGGATAGTGATCGGCGAGATCAGCATGGCAGCGCTGTACGTGGGGAAGCGAAATTTCTGGATCGCGGCGGTTCTCTGGACCGCATTGGGCCTGGCGTTGATGACCAAGGGTCCGGTGGCAATTGGAATGTTTGCCGGAACGGCGGCGGCGCTGGCGTTGATCGACGTGGGACGGGATTTTTTCTCAATGGCGGCGTGGCGGCGGGCGACGGGCTGGTGGTGGTCGACGCGGCCGTGGCTTGGCGCGGCGATCGTTGTGGCCGTGGTGTTGCCCTGGGCGATGATGGTTCACGCGCGGTCGCCCGGTTTTTTGGCCAGCACGCTGGGGGCCAGCATGCTGGCGCCGATTTTCGTGAAACCGCTCGACGGCCGCGGGTCGATGCATGGGATATATTTGATACTGATCTGGCCTGGCTTCGCGCCTTGGAGCATATTGTTGCCGACCGCGGTGTTGTCTGGCTGGAGGCATCGGCGGCTGCCGGTGTTGCGGTTCTGTTTGGCGGCGCTGATCGGCCCGTTGTTGGTGATCGAGGGGGTGCAGCAGAAGCTGATGCACTATCTGCTTCCGCTGATGCCGGCGCTGGCGGTGCTGTCGGCGGACGTGATCTCGCGGGCGGTTCGCAATGTCCGCGTCATGCGGCCTCGGGGCTGGAAATGGGGAGTCACGACATGGGGAATTGTCGTGGCGTGTGCGGGCTTCCTCCCATGGACGCTTGTGGGCCGGTTTCGGGGCCTTCCCTATGCGGGGATGACGTTTCTCTCGGCGGTGGTATTGACCGTGGTGGGACTTACGATGTGGTTTATGTTCACCCGGCGTGACCGGGCCGCGTTCGTGGTCATGGGGATTGGATCCCTGTGCGTCGCGGCGGTCTTCATGGCGCTGGTGCTGCCGGCGTATGCGCCGCTGAACGCGTTGCGTCTGGCGGTCGGCGCGATGCGAGAGGCCGGATTGGATCGCACACAACCGGTGGCGCTGATCGGCTATTCCGAGCCGTCGATCACGTTTTATCTGGATGGGCAAGACGAAGTGTATCCGACCGACTATCTCCAGACCCATCCGGTCGAGCAGTGGCCGCGCTGGATGATACTTTCATCCAGCGTGTGGGGCCGCTTACCGCCGAAGGATCGCGATCGACTTCTCGCCGTCGGGGAATTTCAAGTGCTTAGCGGGGGGAGCAGCCGTGCAAACGGAACGATCGTCGTCGCCAAGATGCGGCCGACGGAACGTCAGGCGTTCAGGCCGGGAGGCTTGGAGACCAACCCATCGGCGCGGTCATCGCCCGCGATGGAAGCAATGGCGTCCGCCAGGCGATGAAAATCTTCGGCGAGGTTGTAGATCTGACAGCATGGGCGGATGCACGTTCGGCCGGCCCAGCGCAAGATCGGGACTTCGATGCGATGGCGGTCGTGGAGCCGGCGTTGCAAGGCCTGGATTTGCTCATCTGAGAGCCGGTCCAACGGCGGTGGGAGCGCCACCGTTGCCATTGAGCCGAGCATCGAACCGTCGATGGGGCTGATCGATGGGACATTCCATCGGCTGCAAAGAAGCTGATTCATCCAGACGGCCATGGCGTGATTGTGCGAGATTATTTTCTCCCAGCCGATCCCGGCCATGTATTCGATGGCGCATGGAACGGAGAGCCAGGCGGCGAAATCGCGCGTTCCCTGCCAGTCGAATTCCTTGCTCATGCCCTGGCGGAATTGATGGCTGATGACCAGGGGATGGATCTCCGATTGCCGGTCGGGCCGGCACCACAAGAACGCGCAGCCCTTGGGCGCGCAGGCCCATTTGTGGAGATTGCCGGCGTAATAGGCCGGGGCGAGCGCGGTCACGTTGAGGTCGAGCATGCCGGGGGCATGGGCGCCGTCCACGAGCACGTCGACGCCGCGGTCGGCGCAGCCCGCCAGGATTTTTTCGATCGGGAACACCAATGCGGTGGGCGAAGTGACGTGATCGATCACCAGCAGTCTGGTGCGCGGCGTCAGAGCATCCAGAATCGCCTGCTCGATGACGCGGGGCGATTCGATGGGCGCCGGGACGTCGACTTCGCGATAAGCGGCGCCGGTTCGATCGGCGACGTATTTCATCGCCTGGCGAACGGCGTTGTAAACATGAGAAGTCGTCAGCAGCTCGTCGCCCGGCGAAAAACGCAGCGAACGAAGAACGCAGTTGATGCCTTCGGTGGCGTTGGTGACGAGTCCGAAATCCCGGGGGTTCATTCCGAGCCAGTTGCCGATCGCATGCTTGGCGGTCTCAATCAGTTTCGATCCCCGGCGGGCCAGCAGTTCGATGGGATCGGCCTCGATTCGCTCGCGCCAGCGGGTGTGCTCGTCGAAAACGATGCGGGGCGTGGCTCCGAATGAGCCGTGGTTGAGAAACGTCAAATCGGAAGCGAGCAGAAATTCCGAGCGGAGGTTGGGACGAAGCGGAGAGGGTGGTTTTCGATTTTCAATCGCCATTCGGCTTACTCAGATACAGATTACGGCCAAGGCGCCCAGCGCGGCATAGCCGCAACCAAAAAGTATTACCGCGAAGGAGCGAAGCAGCGAAGTTGCGCGAAGAACTATCAATTTGACTTCGCGAAACTTCGCTTCTTCGCTCCTTCGCGGTAACGCATTTGAGGATAACCGATGGATCCGGACCTTCTCACGCGATGATCCTATCGCGCAAGCCGCCGTAGACTATCCCGCGAATAAGCTCCTCCCGGTAAAATTCGTGCGGAAAACCCAGCGGAACCGCGCTGACCTCGTCGAGCAATCGAAGCTGGGCGGGATCAAGCTTCAAGTCCAGCGCGGCCAGGTTGTCGTGAAGCTGGGCGATCTTGCGGGTGCCGATGATGGGAATGATCGGCTGATCCCGATGCAGGAGCCACGCCAGCGCAACCTGCGGCGCGCTTCGACCGGTCTGCTGGGCCACTTGTTTGACGGCGGCGACGATTGTTTCCGCACGCTCTCCGCCGGCCATCATGGGCTTCATCATTTCCGAGTTGAAGCGCGCATCCTTGACCTGAGCGCCGCCTTGATATTTGCCTGAAAGCACGCCGCCGGCCAGCGGCGACCACGCGGTTATCCCCAGGCCCATCGCCTTGGCCATCGGCAGCAACTCGCGCTCGACCGTGCGCTCGATCAGGCTGTATTCGATCTGGAGTCCGACGAACTTCCCCCAGCCGCGGAATTCAGCCAGCGTGTTGGCCCGGGCGATCCACCACGCCGGCGCATCCGACACGCCCGCATAAAGCACCTTGCCCGAACGAATGAGGTCCTCAAACCCCCGCATCACTTCCTCGACCGGCGTAATCTGGTCCCAAATATGCAGCCAATAGAGGTCGATGTAATCGGTCCCCAGCCGCTTCAGGCTCCCCTCGATCGCCTGGAACATGCTCTTGCGATGGTTTCCCGCGGCATTGGGGTCATTGCCGGGCTGCGCGTTGGTGTATTTCGTGGCCAGCACGACTTCGCCGCGGTGGCCGCGCATGAATTCGCCGACGAATTTCTCGCTGGTCCCCAGGGTGTAGAGGTTGGCGGTATCGATGAAATTCCCGCCCGCCTCGCGGTAGGCCTCGTACATTTTGCGCGCCTCCTCCTTGGCCGCGCCCCAACCCCAGTCTTCACCGAAGGTCATCGTCCCCAGACAGATCTCCGCCACCCGAAGCCCGCTATCGCCCAACAGCCGGTATCGCATGCGCACTCCTTCCAGGCATGAAGCCGAAAACAAAAAGTGTCTATGTGGCCGTGGCTTTATATTGCCGTGAAAATGGCAAAGTCAAACTGCTATCAATCCTGCCCGGACAACCCGGATTCTTCGGCGGATTCTGACGCCCCGGGATCGCGAAGGTGAATGAGCGGCAGAATGCACGCGACCATTTCGTCCAAAGACAGTTGGGCCGAATTCAGCGTCATCGTGAAATTCTCCGGATCGAGAGATTTCCCCGGCCAGAACTGGCGAAAAAATACCGTGCGGCTCCGGTCGATTTCCGCCAGGCGTTTGGTCGCCGCCGGGAGCGAAAGGTTAAACGATTCGGCCGTCGTTTTGATGCGGTATTCCAGGGGCGCAACCAGGCGGAGGTGAACGCCGCCCGCCAGGCCGTCGGTGATGAACCGCCCGCCGCGCCCGACGAGGATCGCGTGTCCCGCCGTCGCCAACGCACGGATCGTGCCGGCCACTTTCTTGAATACGCTCACGTCCGACGGCGTCACGTGCTGCGAGAAGCTCGCCACCAGGTCGTTCAACCAGTTGTGCGGCCGCTCGTCGACCGTCTCGACGGCGCCCTTCTTCAGATGATATTCCGTCGAGACTTTCTCGACCAACTCCTGATCCCAGGCCGACCAGTCGCCGGGGCCATGGGCGTTGAGGCGCTCGGCCAACCGCTGCGCCAGGGGAACGCCGCCCGCGCCGGGCTCGCGGCTGATGGTCAGGAAAACCCTGGCCAACTTTTCCGCCGCGTGCCGGCGTTCGGGATTGTTATAGAGGTGCAGCGCAACGTTCAGCGCGCCGTGCACGGAATGAAAAGTAGACCCTGACCAAAACGGGAATTGAGCGGGCATAGCAACCTCGCTTTCGAAGTATTGCCATTTTCCCGCCAAGTCGGAGGAGATGTCAATCGGATGGCAACCGATTTGGGGCGTAGGACGAATCACCTATGCCGCGGCCCCCAAGCCCGGCTTCCAAGGTTTCTTTTCGTGGCCGGGATCTGCGATTGGCGCCGCGATTACCTCGCGGTAGAAGAGTGATCCAGTGAACTGGTGAAATCGTAGACGCCCGAGCCTGCGTGGAAAACGGCGGCGCCGTTCTCCATGCGCAGAAAAACTAATCCCACCGACCGAGTTGCCGGCGCGCCGCCTTCCAGCACCGTTGCCGCGTCGCGGGTGGGGACGTAAATCGTCGCCGTTGTGTTGGCGGGGATAACAACGTGCATCGAGAGACGGGCATCTTTGTATTCCCACTGGCTGACGATCCGGCCATGCAGGGAATCGTAATCGGCCTTGACCCATGTCAGGTCGCCGACGATGGCGGGTTTGATGATGATCTTCTTGAAGCCCGGGGCCGTGGGATCGGGCCGGATACCGGCCAGGCCTTGATAGAACCATCCATCGAGAGAATTGAAGCAGGCGTGGATGCGTGATGGGCCGCCGTTCCATTGTTCCCACCAGGTTGTTGCGCCCCGATCGAGCATATATCCCCAGCCGGGATAGGTGGTCTGTGCGACTACCGTCCAGAGCAGATCGTCGCGCCCGGTTTCCTGAAGATATTGGATCAGAAAATAGGTTCCGAGCATGCCCGTGTCGAGATGCCCCTTGTTTTTGACGAGGATTTCGTCCTGGAGATTTTTGGTCACCTCACCGCGCAGATTCTGGGGCGTTACGCGGGTCAATAGAGGCATCAATTGATACGCCTGCTGGTCGACGGCGTAGAATTGTTTGCCGGAATCGTAAAAAGCCGCCTGGATGCGCGGCCGCATCGCCTCGGCCTGGTCTCGATAAACCTTGGCTTGGTCGGGAAGTCCAATCGCGTCGGCCATCTGCGCGAGCTGATCCACGAGATAGACGAGATAACAGTTGTTGAAGCATTCCGCCGCCGTGCGCGACGGGAAGTTCCATTGGTCGCCGTTGACCGGGCCCGGAGGCACCCAATCACCGATGAAATCCCACTGGCCGCCGTAGGCGCGCACGATGCCGTCTTGGGCGTGGGATTCGATCCATTCCACGTACCGGCGACAGGCTTGGTAGTTCTCTTGCAGCGCCCTGCGATCGTCATAGTAAAGATTCAGACGCCAGGTGAGCGCCTGCAGCCCCGCGCCCCACGGCGGGCCGCCGCCGCCTTCCCCTTGCGGAGCCATGTGCGGAATGTATCCCGTCAACGGGTCTTGGACGTCGCGCCAATCCGTCGTCCATTTTTCGTAGAACGCCGGCATCCAGAAGTTCGATACGCAGCTTTCGATGGAAACTTGGCCGTCGCCCCCATACCCCAGACGTTCGCGATGCGGGCAGTCCGAGAGATAGCCGCCTTGGCTCAGGCTCCGCAACGTCCACAGATCGACGTCGTGCATGCGGTTGATGAGCGGGTTGGAGCACTGGAAACTCCCGCCCGGCTCCCAATCCGCGCCGATTGCCAGCGCCTGCGCGTCACGGGCCTGCGGGGCGGATGGCAGCCCTTCGATGGTAGCGTAGCGAAACCCATGATAGTTGAACTTGTCGGCGAAAATCTCGCCGTCGGTCCCGGCGGAAATGAATCGGTCCTGCTGGTTGTGCGTCTGGAAATCCTTGCGGCTGACGGATGTGTCCGAATAGTGGATGGTCACAACCTGCCCGGCTCGCAGGCGAGGCAGCCGCAGGCTCAGCCATCCCGTGAGGTTGACGCCGAAGTCAAGCGCATAAAACCCGCCACCGAGATCGGTGCAGGAGACGGCGGGAACGGTTTTGATGACGCGGTCGGCGGCGGTTCGCTGGACCTCGGCGGGAACGGGCGGTGGGGGGACTTCGCTGACCGCGGCCCAATCGGATGCCGGGAACTGGGGCGAACTCCACGCCGGTTCGTCCAAACGGGCGTCGACCTGCTCGCCGCCAAAATTATCCCAACTCCATTTACCAAGGATGCTGCGACCGCTCGTTTTGCACCGCCAGTTCGCGTCGGTCCCGATCATCCGCGGCTTGCCGTCCACGGTCATGTCCAACTGCACGCGCGCGATCGGCTGGTCGTAATCCACGCCTCGCCGGCCCAGCCAATACCATCCGCGGCTCATCCACAGCCCGATGCAGTTTGGGCCTTTGAGCAGGTACGGTTTCAGGTCGTAGGTCAGATAGAGCGAGCGCTTGGAATAATCGGTCACCGCGGGACTGATCACGTCCTGGCCGACCTTCACGCCGTTCGCGTACAACTCGAACCAGCCCATGACGTTGACGCGGGCGATCGCCGATTGCGGCACGTCATCGAGCGTGAAGAGGCGGCGCAGATACGGCTCGTCGAGCGCCTTGTCTTTGGCAGGCGGAATGATCCACTTGGCCTTCCAATCTTCAGGCTTCAAGAATCCCATTCCCCAGGTGGAGGAATCGCTCCAATCGCTGGGCGTGCCCTGCTGGTCCCAAACGCGCACCTTCCATTGGTAGGCCGCTCCGGACGCCAGCGGCTCGCCGGCATACTCGACGTCGTCCGACCGATCCGACTCGACCCGGCCGCTGTCCCAGACCGTGCGCCCCTCGCGGCTCACCTGGATTTGATAGGCGGACTGGGATTCTCCGCGCATGTCGGAGGCGATCGTCCAACTGAGACGGGGCCGGGCGACGCCGATTGCCACGGGGTCGCGGAGGAATTCGCATCGCAAGTTTTCCACACCCGATCCCGCTTGAGCGGTCGCCGTGATCGTTTGCAGCAACGCGAAAATCAGGAGAAGTCGAGATGGCCAATTGCCGATTGCCAATTGCCTGTTGGAAGAAAAGGATGGCAATCTGCCAACGCCCGCCACAAATAAGCGCGACACCCTGTTCAAGCAACCGCGTATTCAAGCTTCTCTTAGCGAAAAACTCAAATCTAGTCATGGGGTTTTGACCAAGTCGCCTAGGGCGTCGGCGATTTGGCGGATCGGGGTTTGCCAATCGCCGGGGCGGGGCTGGCGGAACAGACGCATCGTCGGATACCAAGGCGAATCGCTTCGGTCCAGCATCCATCGCAAATCCGGATGGAACGGGAGAAGGGTCCATACCGGCTTGGCCAACGCGCCGGCGAGATGGGCAACCGAGGTGTCGGCGGCGATCACCAGGTCCAGGTTAGCGATCAGGGCGGCGGTGTCGGCGTAATCGAAAATCTCGGCCGTGTGATCGATCAGCTCAAACCCCGGCGGCGGAAGCGGATTGGCTGCATCGTTCTTCTGAAGGCTGATGAAACTGACACCGGAGATTTCACCCAGCGGCGCAAATGCGGACGGCGGAATCGAGCGGTTGTGGTCGTTGCTGTGATTGGGATTGCCGGCCCAGACCAGGCCGATCTTTTTTCGATTTCCCAGCGGCATCAGGCGCGTTCGCCAACGCTCGGCCGATCCGGCCTGGGGGTGGAGGTAGGGCACGTTGGCCGGGATGGCTTGGAGGTTCAGGCCGAGCAGCAACGGCAAGCTCAGCAGATAGCAGTGATAATCAAAATCGGGTGCCAATTGGGTGTTGGTGATTAAATGCGATACGCCCTCGAGACTGCGCATCAAGCGAAGCAATGTCGGCGGGCAGGCCAGGATCGTTTGCGCCCCGTGCTGCGCCAGAAGAGCGGCGAGGCGGCTGAACTGAATGATGTCTCCGGCGCCCTGCTCGGCATGGAGGAAGATGCGTTTCCGGGCCAAATCCTGGCCGGTCCATCGCGGCTGCGCGAATTTGGTCTTGGCAATGCCGAAGTCCGGCTTGAGCAGCCGCCATTCGTACTCGCGCCATCCATCGGAAAAATTGCCGGTGAGCAGCAGGACGCCGGAAAGATGAAAATGCGCGGCCGGGTCCTCGGGGCGGAGAGCGATCGCCTTGCGGAAGGCGGCGATCGCTTCGTCGAAATGACGGCTGTCGCACAGCGCTTGTCCATAGTTGAGCAGCGCTTCGAAGAAATCGGGCCGCAGCCTCAGCGCGCGGCGAAAGAGCTCGATGGCGCGATCGTCCTGATTCCTGGCTTTCAGAGCGGCGCCGAGGTTCATCATCGCCTCGGGATAATCCGGCCGGACGGCCAGGGCCTGTTCAAATTCCCGGATCGCTTCATCGAAACGCCGCTCTTTCAGCAGTGCGTTGCCAAGATTGTTGCGGGCCTCGGCAAATCGGGGATTGAGCCGAATCGCCTCGTGATAGCATGCGACGGCCTCGTCAATCCGCCCCAGGTCCACAAGGGCGATGCCCAAGTTGTTGTGGGGCTCGGGGAGTTGGGGACCTATCGCAATCGCCTGCCGGAAGATCGGCAGGGCGCGGTCGGGCTTTCCGGCTTTGCGCAACGCATCGGCATAGTTGTTGAGGACATTGGGATCGCGGCTGCCGAGGGCCAGGGCCTTCTCGAAACATCCAATCGCTTCGTCGAGGCGACCGAGGCGGCTGAGGGCGAGGCCCAGGTTGCCGTGGTACATTGGCTGGCCGGGATCGCGGGCGATGGCACGCAGGATGAGGTCGGCGGCGATGTCTTCCCGGCCCTGCTGCGAGCAGAGGACGCCCAGCAGGTGCAGGGCGTCGGCATTGTCTGGTTGGATTGCCAGGACTTGGCGATATTGCCGCTCGGCCTCTTCCAATCGTCCGGCGCGATGGAGCTGCGCGGCGGCGTCGATTGTCTGCTCGATTGTCATGGCGAGTCGGTTGTCATCGCGAGGGATTCACCAAAGCGCCGAACGTTTGTCGGAAGGAGCGATTCATTCGGAATGCCGCATTTCGCGGGCGGTTTTTCCGGTGTGTTTGCGAATCCATCGGCTGAAATACGTCGCCTCGCGGAATCCACATTTTTCCGCGACGGCGGCGACCTTGTCCTGAGTGTACCGCAAAAGGCTCTTGGCTTCCTGCAGACGGACGTGCGTCAGATACTCCATGATGGTGACGCCGGTCTGCTTGTGAAAGAGCCGGCTGAGGGAACCGCGATGATAGTTCAGGTCGGCCGCGAGTCGTTCGGCAGAAAGTTCGGGATCGGCGAAACCCTGCTCGATGAGATGGCGGGCACGCTGCACGAGGGGCGCAACGCGCGGCGTGCGGATGGAATTGGCGATCTCGTAAAGCATGTCGATCGCCAAAAGGCTTGCATGCCGGCGGCCCTGGATGGTGTGGTCTTTGAGACAATCCATCAACTCATAAATCTTTTCCAGCGCCGGGGGCTGACAATGGAATACGCCGGCGTTGAGGCCGAGCTGCAAAATGAACTCCTCGGCCAGAGGGCCGTCGAGCGTGAACCAGCAGAATTCGTTGACCGGCTTCAAGGCCCAGAATCGGTGGGGGATGGTTGGAAGATAAATCGCCACCATGCCGGGTCCGAAATTCAATTGCTGAGGGCCGATTCTCATGGCTCCCATTCCAGACAGGACCCATTTGATCATGACGATGCGTCGGGACCAGGTTTGCCCGAAGCGTCCGCGGGAGACTTTGACGTGCTGGACCGTTCGCAGCGCCAGCGGAACGCCCGAAGGCGGGTCGCTACGCGGCCGCTCGATGGCGACACCGCCAATGCGGTGGGCGATTGGATCGTCCGGCTGGGCGTTTTCAATCATGGCGGTTACAAAAGATTGATTATGGGAATAAATCGCAATTGGGCAAGGATTTCGACGCTGACTGCAAGGATGGGGCTACAGCCGATCCGGCGCAAAAGAAAGCCCACGCCGACAGCGTGGACTTCCGCGATCCGCAATAGGCTCGGAAATTACCTCTACGACCGCCGCCGCCGTCGCCGCGCCAGGACGGTGAAGTCGGCGGCGTTGACTATTCCGTCGTAGTTGAAATCGCCCAGGTCCCAGCCGGCAACGCTCAGCGCCGCGCCGATTGTCATCGTGCCGGTGCCGGATTTTGTGAATGCCCCGGCATCGACGATCTTGCCGCCGGCGCCGCTGATGGTTTAGTTGCGCAGGCTGTTGTTGACGGTCACCGAGCCGGAGCTGACGGTGCTGGTCAACGTCACCGCGTAGCAGCCAAATAGGATTAGAAGATGAGAAACGCCTCCTCGTGGGAAGGCTGGTACATAGTCCTCCCGACGACTCCATTCTACACCATGACACATCCACGCGATTTGCCAAAGGAAAAGAGACTTGTGTAACTGAGAGATGAACTCTTGTAACAATTCTCAAGGCTAACCGGCCATAACTGCGGAAAATCGTGATAATTCGCCGGTTCGGATATACCGGTAGTAATGCCATCGCCGCCGAGGAAACCGCAGCCGGTCAATTTCACTCCCGAAAGCCCCCGGATGGCTATCCGAGGGCTTCTCCGCGGTCAGATTGATCCACCACCAATCAGCTTGATCGATCCGAGCAGGCCGGATGGAATTGGCTGGAACTGCGCCGCTGCGGCAGGGCTAAAGCGTGAGCCGTACTGCCCGCTGACGCCCTGGTAGTCGTAATTGGGAAATCCGTGAGCGGCCAAATAATTCACGGCGGTGTTGGCGACGTCAATGCGCACGTCGTTGTCGCCGGCCTTCAGCAGCTCCGTTACGTCCAGACGATAAGGAGCGCACCAGACGGCGCCGGCTCGCTTGCCATTGATATAGACAACGGCCGCATCGCGGACGGGGGCGTCCAACTCCGCGTGATATCCCTGGAGGCGCTTCTCAGCCACTTTCGAGGGCGCGCCATCGCCAAAATCCATCGCGATCCGACCCGCCGCCAGCAGATCGGCCGAGAGCGTGAAATGATTGGCATAGCTTGCCACGCCGGAAAACGATCGGGTGGCAACGTCATCCGTCCAGGAACGTAAGGCGGAAAGAGGCGCGGGCTTGGCGTCGGGACCGAAGGCAACCGACCAACCGGAGTTGAGATCGACTGCCGGCGGGGCGGGCCGCGTCGCGGCCGGCGAGGAGTAGAGGCGGTTGCTGAACAGCAAAATCGTCGAGCCGTAGGGCGCCAGAGCAAGCTGCACCGAGGTGTAGCCTTCCGGGTGGCCGACGATTTCCATCGGCGTGATTTTTCCGGTAACGGGGTCCAACTGCTGGGCGAAGATGCTTTCGGTGCGGAAGCCGGCGGTTACGCGTTTGGGCTGATTGCTGGTGTTGGCGAGGAAATAGACTGCGCCGCCGTCGGTGTTACGGCGAACGAATCCGATCTGCGGCGCCGCCGGCGAGAATTGCACGTCGGGCCTGAATTTCTTGAGCGATTCCACGGTTTCGGCAAACCGGCTTTCATCCGCAATGAAAATGCCGGGTGCGTCCGGATCCTGGAAAAGATGGCGGACGATCGTCTGGAGGGCTTTTTGGTCGGCATCCGTGGCCGTGTATCCGGGGACGAGGCCCGGCAGACGGCGGGTGGCGATCAACACTCCGCCACGTGCGGCGAAATCGTCCAGCTTCTTCAATGTGGAAAGCGGCATGCGCTCGACGCCGGCGAGGACGACCACGTGGTATCGAATTCCTCCCGGGCCTCCGCCCTCGCCGCGCGTGCTTTGGCCTCGGGTGCTTTCGCCTCTGCCGCCTTGGCCGAACAACAGCGAGCCGTTGTCGGCCCGGCCGCGGGCATCCAGCATCCCGTCATCAAAGAAATCGAGATTGTATCCCGAGTCGAGGATTTCACCGACGATTTGGTGCCCGATGCATTCGCCGACGAGGTCGGTGAGCGCGACTTTTCCGGGCGTGAATTTCGCCCAGGCGTCGTCGTTGGGCAGATACAGCGCGACGTCGTTGGCGGGCGATCCCTGGCGCAGCATGAAGCTGACTCGCTGCAAATAGCGCGTGACATCGGGCATGACGATGTACCACGGGTTCTGATCGTCAAAAACCCCCGCGGCGTAAAAGCTCCAGCCGGGAAACGCCACCCCAGCGGGCGTGTACGGCCAGCCGTGGCAGATGATCTGATTCACGCCCTGGAGGAAATGAAGGTCGGCCTCGGCCTTGACGTCCAGCGGCGTGGCGCGAAAAACCGGCGAATGAATCCACGTGAACGTCTCCGAAGAGCAGACCGGAACTCCAAGCAGATGGCAAGCGGACGTTGCGTATCGGGTGGCGCGATAGTCGTGCCACTGGTATCCCTCGCCTTCGGGAAGGTTGCAACTGGCGTAGCTGTAAAGCGCCGCCGACGGCATGCCGTAGGCCTGAATGCGGAATCGCGTGCCGTGCTTCTCGGCGAAGCTGCGCAATTGCTTGACGAAATTGTCGTTGAAAAGTTCGGTGAGCGTCTTCCCCCAATCGTGCCGAATCTCCAGGGTCTTGCTTCCGACGTCGCTGACCAGCGCCGGCAGCAACGGACGCAGGTCGTAGCCGCGCCGCTTCTGAAATTCGTCCAGAAAATGCCCGGTCCAGTCCTCAGCGCCGCTTTCCAGGCTGTCGCAGAAGACGGCGTAGGGCGGATTCGATCCGCAGGCGGCGACCTCCGGCTCGGCGATGGATGCAAGAAACTTCTGCACGGCCGCCGCGGTTTGATGGTCGATCACGTAACCCTCGGCGCCGAATGCCGGACGCTTCACCTTCATCCCCGTGTGACTGGAGACAAAGAACGTGACTTCTGTCGGAGACGGCTGAGTGGCGGGAAGCTGAGCAACGCCGTTCTTCAAGGGGATTGCCTGCAGTGAATCGCCGGCGAAGGCGGCGATGACCGCGTCGCCATCCCGCAGTTGCTGCGGCTCAACCGATGACTGGGCGGCGCCGACGCGAACGCGCTGGAAGCGCAATCGGCCGGCGGCATCGTCGATCGAAATCATGGAGCCCCCATACGGCCAGCCGCTGCCGAGCGTCAGGTCCATTCTCAGTCCCATCTCCTTTGCCTTGGCCGCGACGAAATTCACGGCGTCCAGAAATTCGGGGGAAAGAAATTTCAGATTGGCCGCGCCGGGAATCTTCTCGTCCAGCGTCAGCGGATACGTGGGCTGGACTTCAAAGCCGCCGAAGCCCCCTTGTTTCATCATCTCCATCTGGTGCTGGAGCTGCGGCTTGGTGACCGCGGGGCCGAACCACCACCAGCGAACCATCGGGCGCGTGTCATCCGGCGGCTGGGAGAAGGCGATTTGCAACTGATCGGCGTCTTCCAGAAGCGGGACCCGCAGCGCGACGGCGCCGTCCAGGCCCGTGCCGGTGACGTTCCGCGTCGTCAATAACGCGCCCGTGTATCCGGTCACGTCGATGTTGCTCAGGTTCACGTTGACCGCGTTGGCCAGCGTGATGGCGCGGCGGCAAGTGCCGGTGACGTTGGAGAGCGACAGGCCGTCTATGAATTTTCCGGGCGGAACGCGCGCGCCGTCGACCAGGGTTCCGCCGTTGACCTTGACGTTGCTGAACGCGATGTTCCGAGCGCGGGGGACGCCCTCTTCGCCGCTCACGGGATCGACCCCGATGATCCCCGCGTCGCGCAGGTTGAGTCCGAGGAAGATACGGGTGGCGACGTTGAGGTTTTTGCCGGTGATGTTTTCAAAGAACCCGCCGCGGCCGATGCGGCCCTTGATGTACACGGCGTTGACGCCGGCGGTGAAATTGCAATTCTCGATGCGCACGTTGCGGATGCCGCCGGACATTTCCGACCCGATCCCCACCCCGGCGAAATCACTGGCCAAAGCGCAGTTGGCGATCACGACGTCTTCGGTGGGCCGGGCGAGGCGGACGGCGCTGATTCCCCGGCCGGATTTGAGCGAAATGCAATCGTCCCCCGTGTCGATGTCGCAGTTCTCGATCAGGACATGCGCGGAGGAGTCGACGTCGATCCCGTCGCCGTTGGAATAGGTGGTGCGGATGGTCAGATGGCGCGCCACCACGTTGCGGCAAAACAGGAGGTGAACGGACCAGAGCCGGCGATATCGGTCGGTGAAGCCGTCGAGGTTCACGTTCTCGCAATTGACCAACTCAACCATGACCGGCCCGCGCGGGTTGCGGAGGTTGCCGATTTTGTTATCGCCGGCCAGCGTGCCTGGGCCGATGATCGAAACATCGTGCGCGTCCTGCGCCCAGACCAGGGCGCGATGCCCTTGGACCATCGCGCCCTCGAAGCGCACGGGAACCAGCGGATAATCGGTTGCATCGGGACTGCCCGTCACGACGGCGTTCTTCTGGAGGATGAGCGTGGCGCCGGAACGCAACTGAATGCTCCCGATCAGATATTTCCCCGCGGGAACGATGACGGCCCCGCCGGTATCGGCGCAGGCATCGAGGGCCTTTTGGAACGCGGCGGTATCTTTGGTCTTGCCATCGGCGGTCGCGCCGAGGGCGCGGACGTCCAGCGTGGGCGCCGGCTGTGCCGGCTGCGCCGCCGCCGCGCCGTGGGTAATCTGGATAAGGCAAAGCAATATCGCCGCGATGAAATGGAGTTTTGCGTTCATGGAGAAAATGGGGTTGGTTGTCCTGATTCGGTCACGGGCGACAA
The DNA here is from genome assembly GCA_050014015.1 of Tepidisphaeraceae bacterium. Lineage (GTDB taxonomy): Bacteria > Planctomycetota > Phycisphaerae > Tepidisphaerales > Tepidisphaeraceae > PALSA-1353. Next base: position 39,086 of record JBEKEC010000010.1, on the reverse strand, counting down.
TATAAGGTGGCAATTCATGAAAATCCCGTAAAATGTTGATATAATCGCCGCCTATGTCAATCAGCACGGTTGCCAAGCTCGCGGGAGTCTCAACGTCCACGGTGTCACGGGTGATCAACAATCATCCGCGAGTAGCTCTGGAGACGGAGCGGTCCGTCCGAAAGGCGATGCAGGAACTGGGGTATACGCCGTCGGACCGGCGGCCCGGCCCCAAATCCGCGGGACGGCTGAAAACAGAGAAAAAACGTGCGGCCTTCCTCGTGCTGGGCGCATCCGGCGAGCAGGCGACCCCCGCATTCGCCGGGCTGCTTCGCGGTGTTTCCCTCGGCGGGGCGGACAATGGAATCGACGTGGCGTTCCATTTCGTTCCCGATCCCAACGAAATCTCCCCCTGGATTCTGGATCAACGGATCGATGGACTTCTGCTTCATGGTGTGCGGCCAAGTGGAGAAACTGAACGGCGTCTGAGGAAAATTCCCACGGTATGGCTCATGGGAAACCGCCGCCGGCCGGATTGGGGCGACCAGGTCATGCCCGACAGCTATGAAATCGGGCGCTTGGCCGCGGACTATCTAACGTCCCACGGCCACACCCGCCTGGCGTTTTTGAATCTTGACGCCGGGTTCTGGCCGTTCAGGCTGTATTGCCAAAGTTTTACCGCCGCCGCGGCGGACCAATCCGTTCCGGTCGTGGCGGTGGAACATCCCTTGGGAGAACTCCCCGACTATTGGCACCGCCATAGCGAGAAGGTTGTTGCCGACCTGGTCGATCGTTTCATGGCAATTTCGCCGCGGCCAACGGGGATTTTCGTGGCCGACGACATGCAGGTCGCTGTGATTCAGCCGGCACTACAGGCGGCCGGCGTTCAAATCGGGCCGGGGCATACCCAGATCATCTCTTGCAACAACGAATCGCCGTTCCGGGTCGGCCTTTCACCCAAGCCCGCCGCCATCGACATCCGCGTTGAATCCATTGGCTGGCGGGGCGTGGAACAACTCCTGTGGCGCATGGCCCATCTGCACCTCCAGGAACGGCTTATCTGCGCCGTGGAGCCAGTCGTCATCGACTTCGAAGTTCCGGCCCAGGCGACACTTCCATAGAAATAGTGAACCTCCCGCCCGATCCGCCCGTGTGCTCAAAGATCCGGGCAATATGAATCGGCCGGAGGACCGGCCGGCTCAATTTCGAGCGTGAGCCGGCCGGTCATCCGGCCGGTCTTCGGCACCTCAAAGATTGGGCACTCCCTCCGAGCTCATCAGTTCGTTTTGCACTGGAATTATTACACATTGGAGGGTATATTGCAGAAATACGGTGGTAATTGTGCCGGGTCTTTGCAACACTTACCACCGTCGTTTCGGAGTCCGCTATGTCTTTGAGCGGGGTTGCCGCGCTCGCCGGAGTTTCAGCTTCCACCGTTTCGCGCGTTCTCAACGAGCAGCATGGCGTTGCTCCGGATACCGCCGAAACCGTGCGAGTGGCGATGCGGGAGATTTCCTTCACCCCCCCGGCTCGCCGGCGGGCGCGCAAAGGAACCAACGGCCAGGGCGAGCAGGCCAAGACCGTTGGATTCCTGGTGCTGGGCACCAGCGGCGAGCAAACGGCGCCGGCGTTTGCCAATCTTCTTCGCGGGGTGTCGATCGGGGCGCGGGAAAATAATTTCGACCTGTTCGTGAGCTTCGTCTCGAATCTTGAAGAGTTGCCGCCGCGAATTTCAGAACGGCGCGTGGGCGGACTGCTGCTCCACGGCGAGCAACCGAGCAAGGCCGTCGAAGCGCAGCTTCGCGGATTGCCCACGGTTTGGCTGATGGCCAATCGTTTCCCGCCTCGGTGGGGCGATCAGGTCATGCCGGACAATTCTTCCATCGGGCGAATCGCCGCGGAATATCTGCATGAAAAGGGATGCAAGTCGGCCGCATATCTGAGCGCCTCGGCGCCCTCCTGGGGATTGCAGGTTCGCGAACTGGCGTTTTGCCAACACCTTGAGGATGCCGGCGTACGCGTGCACGTCCTGCGCGCCGCGTTGGAATCGCCGCAGGATTTCTGGCAATTCGACGGCTCGGCGGCACGCTCGCTGGCTGAACGGTTTGTGCAGATGAATCCTCGCCCGCAGGGCCTGTTCGTCGCCGAGGATCGGCACGCCCCCACGGTTTATTCCGCCCTGGCGGAGGCGGGAATCACGCTGGGCAACGACGGCGAGGTGCATCTCATCTCCTGCAACAATGAGATGCCCTATCTCAGCCGGCTGCGGCCGGCTCCGGCGACCTTGGACATCCGCGCCGAGAGCATCGGCCGCAGGGGTGTCGAGCAACTCATCTGGCGGCTGGGAAACACCAACGTGGTCGAAAGGATCAGGAAATTGGTGGAGCCGGCGCTGATCGAGCCGATATGAAATAAATCTCGATTCCGCCCGGTCATTTCGAGGCGGTGGACAATGCGCCGGGAGAACCCCATCAATCGCGGCAGAGCATTTACCCTTGTTGAACTTCTCGTGGTGATCGGGATCATCGCGATTCTCGCGGGGCTGCTTCTTCCCACGCTGAGCAAGGCAAGGGCCCAGGCCAAACTCGTTCAGTGCGCTTCCAACATGCAAATGATCGGCCAGGCGATGATCGCCTACGCCGCCGATAACCGCAATTATCTTCCCGAACACGCGTACGTGGACGCGCCGTGGCAAGGAGGCGGCAACAATGGCGCGAAAAACATCATGCAGGATGGAATTTTCGACTACGTGTTCCTCATGCAGGATGGCTATGGTGATGGCGGCTCATTGACGGACCCCCTATACGGCCAGAACGACCCCGGGGCAAATATTGGCCGACTGATTATGACAGGCTACTTGGGCGGTTACGATCTTTCGCCCGCCCATGCCGCGGCAAACCTCAAGAACCTCTCGTTCGCCCCCATACGCTGGTGCCCCGCGCAGGACCCCACGTCATTATCAGGGCAGTTCGGCAACGGCTCGTCGTACTACATGAATCCACATTGGTCATTTACCACTGCCGGCGGCGGCAGCGCTCAAATCTGCCAAAATCAAGGTTATGCCAATCAGCAAAAACTTATCCTTAACAACTCCAATTTTACGGGGTTGGAGACCACGTGGTTCCGCAAAATCACGGATTATCCGCAGACGATGGCGATGTTGACGGAGATTTATTTCACGCCCTATGCCAAGTATGGCATCGCAAGCACGATTTCCCACCCCGGGCCAGGAACAACTTCTTATTGGAACATTCTGCTTCCTGACGGGCATGTCGCGACCGTCACCGACAAATATCTTGTAGCCACCTTCAACACTGGCGCTAACAACCTGACGAATTATATTGATAGCGGCAACCCACCGGCTGTCACCATGTCCATCATGCAGGCGTTTGACGATGCGCTGGATATTTTGGAAACGGAAGCAGACGGCAGAAGTCCGAACGACGGCAGGAATTCTGCGGTGGCGCTGCCAGGATACGCCGTGGGAAACGGTTTAACCCCGCTCACTCCCGGCCGCTGCATTTACTATCCCAGCGAAACGGGCGGCTTGACCTATACCGGCCGGACGAATTGGGGGTATTGAGCCGCGGCCTGGATAGCGGCAGAAACCGGGGCGGCCTCTCATTTTTCAGTTCGCTTTTTTTCGCAAATTTGCATCGGGTTCTGACCAGGGGTATTGGAAACCGGCAGATTTGGTTATAGCCTTGATGGCCATGGCACAAAGCGCCGAGCCGATCGCAGCGGAACTGACCATTCGTGCCGATGAGCCGCGGGGAACAATCAACCGCAACGTTTACGGCCAGTTTGCCGAGCATCTGGGCCGCTGCGTTTACGAAGGGATTTGGGTCGGGGAGAACTCGCCGATCCCCAATACGCGGGGGATTCGCAACGACGTCGTGGCGGCGCTGAAGAACCTGGATGTACCGGTGGTCCGCTGGCCGGGCGGGTGTTTTGCGGATGAATATCACTGGCAGGACGGCATCGGGCCGAGGGACCAGCGGCCCAGGCGGATCAACACCCATTGGGGCGGGGTGATCGAGACCAATCAATTCGGCACGCACGAATTCTTGGATTTCTGTGAGCAGATCGGGGCCGAGGCGTATCTCTGCGGAAACGTCGGCAGCGGCACGCCGCGCGAGATGATGGACTGGGTCGAATACGTCACCAGCGATTCGCCTTCGACGCTGGCGAGCCTTCGCCGGCGGAACGGGCGCCAGAGTCCGTGGAAGCTGCCGTATTTCGGGGTGGGAAACGAGAGTTGGGGCTGCGGCGGCGACATGCGGCCGGAGTTTTACGCGGACCAATTCCGGCGGTATCGCACGTTCGTCAAAAATTATTCCGGGAACCATGTTCAGGCCATCGCCTGCGGCGCCAACGGCCCGGATTACAACTGGACGGAAATTTTGATGGACAAGGCCGCCCGGCGCATGAATGGATTGTCCATGCACTGGTATTCCCTGGCGACCGGCGACTGGGTGCACAAAGGATCGGCCCTGAATTTCGCCGAGGATCAATGGCATTCGATCCTTCGGCAAACGCTGCGGATGGACGAGCTGATCATCCAGCACGCCCGAATCATGGACAAATACGATCCGGATAAACGTGTCGGGCTGGTCGTGGACGAATGGGGAACGTGGTACGACGTGGAGCCGGGGACCGAGCCGGGGTTTCTCTATCAGCAGATCACTCTGCGCGACGCGATTGCGGCGGGGATCAACCTGAACGTCTTCAACCGCCGCTGCGACCGCGTTGTGATGGCCAACGTCGCGCAGATGATCAATGTTCTCCAGGCGATGATTCTGACCGACAAGGAGAAGATGGTCGTCACTCCGACGTACGAGGTCTTCCGGATGTACAAGGTCCATCAAGGGGCGACGCTGATTCCCGTGGACGTTTCGGCGCCCGGCTATAAGCTGGGTGACGAAAACATCCCGAGCCTGAGCGTGTCGGCCTCGCGCGATTCGGCGCAACGGCTGCACGTGTCGGTCGTCAATCTCGATCCGAATCGTTCGGCGCAGGCATCGGTGAAATGTGTTGGCGTGAATATAAAGACCGTGACGGGCCTGGTGTTGACGGCCGATGCGATGAATGCGCACAACACCTTCGAGCGGCCCAAGACCGTCAAGGCCGCAGACTTTTCAACATTCGAGGTCGGCGATGAAAAGCTGACGCTACATTTGCCGTCGAAATCCGTCGTGGTCTTGGAGATACAATAAATGAACTTTACCGCGAAGGAGCGAAGCAGCGAAGTTGCGCGAAATCAGACTAAATCAAAATCAAATTGATACTCCTTCGCGCAACTTCGCGTCCTTCGCGTCTTGGCGGTAAAACTTTTCCAGAGAAGCTCAATAAAATAGGGATGCCATGAAGATCAGCCGCAGAACGATGTTGATGGCGGGGATGTTGGCGGGGGGGAAGCTGCTGCGATGGGGGGCCTTGGGGCAATCGACGGCCCTGGCGGACATGACGGGCAGTCCAAGCATCGACCGGCGCGCTCTGGTACAGCGGCATAATCCGGTCATTCGACAAGTGGATCCGTTTTCCGCGCTGACGGTTGGCAACGGCAATTTCGCGTTCACCGCCGACGTCACGGGTTTGCAGACGTTCACCGACGATTACCGCAAGCAGTTTCCGCTGTGCTCCTGCGCGCATTGGGCCTGGCACACGACGCCGGCGCCGGCGGGGTTGCGACCGGAGGATTTTCGTTACCGGGAATACGAATCGCATGGCCGGAAAGTCGGATATGCCACGGATCGCACCGGGCAGGAAGCGCTGTTCGATTGGCTGCGGGAGAATCCGCATCGGATGCACCTTGGCCGGATCGGATTGATTTTGACAAAACCGGACGGCTCGGAAGCGGGCGTTGGGGACGTTCGCGCCATCGGCCAGACCCTGGACCTGTGGACGGGTGCGATCGACAGCCGGTTTGATTTTGCCGGGCAAACGGTGCGCGTTCAGACCGCCTGTCATCCGGAGCAGGATGCGCTGGCGGTGCGCGTCATCGGCGCGAATGTGGGCATTCGCCTGGCGTTCCCATACCCGTCGCCCCGGATGGACATGGCCGATTGGGACTCCCCCGGCAAGCACGAAACCCGATGTCAAACCAGAGATGCCCGGACGGACATCGACCGGACGTTGGATGCCGACCGTTATTCCGCGAGCCTGCAAAGCAACGGGCAACTGAGGCAATCGGCCAAGCACGAGTTTTCGATCCAGGGCGGGCAGGGCGGAACCTTGGATTTGGTGATCCGGTTTTCTCCGCAGCCGCGGGGCGATGCGCTTTCAGCGGTCGATGAAACGTTCAAGGCCGCGGCGGATTATTGGGAAAGGTTCTGGTCGCGCGGATCGGCGATCGACTTGTCGGGCAGCAGCGACCCTCGGGCCGCCGAGCTGGAGCGGCGGATTGTGTTGTCGCAATACAACACGGCGTTGAACTGTTCCGGCCCGATGCCGCCGCAGGAATCCGGCCTCTTGTTCAATACCTGGTACGGGAAATCGCACCTGGAAATGCACTGGTGGCACGGGGTTCATTTCGCGGCGTGGGGCCGGTTCGAATTGCTCGAGAGGAGCCTGGATTTTTATCACCGGATCGTGCCGGTTGCCAGGGCGATTGCGCAGCGACAGGGATATGACGGGGTTCGCTGGCCGAAGATGGTGGGGCCATTGGGAATTGATTCCCCGTCGCCGATCGCGCCGCTGTTGATTTGGCAGCAGCCGCATCCGATTTATTACGCCGAGCTTTGCTATCGGAACAGCCCGACGAAACAAACGCTGGAGAAATGGTCGCCCATCGTTTTCCAGACCGCGGATTTTCTGTCGAGTTTCGCGGCGATGGAAAACGGGCGTTACGTGCTGGGCCCGCCGCTGAAGCCCGTGCCGGAGAACACCGAGACGATGGCGACGCATAACCCGACGTTCGAGTTGGCCTACTGGCGATTCGGGTTGAGCACGGCGCAAACGTGGCGGAAGCGTATGGGCATCGAGACCGTGGCGAAATGGCAGGACGTCCTGGATCATCTCGCGCCGTTGCCGGTGGACGACGGGCGATATCTGATGATGGAGGGAATGACCGATACGTACACGAAATGGAATTGGGAGCATCCGTCCCTGCTGGGCGCGTACGGCGTGCAGCCGGGCGATGAAGTGGACAGAGAAACAATGCGGCGGTCGCTGACGAAGGTGATGGATGTCTGGCAATGGGACCGTTGCTGGGGCTGGGATTTTCCCATGGCCGCGATGACCGCGGCCAAGCTGAACGAGCCGGAACTGGCGGTTCGGGCGCTGATGATCGAGTCGGTGAAGAACCGCTATTTGCCCAATGGCCACGTGTATCAGCGCCCGAATTTGCCCGCGTATCTTCCCGCCAACGGCGGCTTGCTGGCGGCGGTCGCCATGATGGCCAGGAGCGGGGCGTTTCCGGCTGACGGGAAATGGGCGGTCAAATCGGAAGGATTATTGCCGCTGATCTGAGGCCCACGCCGCGGTAGCACCGCATGTACGTGCGGTGCTTCGAACGGCCGGCCGTCATTGCTTGGGCTGATCCAAATATCCCTCCGGCACGACGAAGAACTTGTAACCGCCCACATCGCTGAAGAAGAGCCGGGAGCGGTTGGCGGCCAGCCAATCGCGCCACTGCCGGGGCGTGGTCAGGGATAATCCGGTGTATAGGCGCAGCGCGTCCAGAGCCGCCGGCTGCTGGCTTTGGCCCAGCAAGCCCACCAGTCGGTCCAAGGTTTGGATTTTGCGGTTTGAGGCGATGCCCAAATCCTGCAACTGCTTGTCGATGAGGTAGGTGCCCTTCCCGTTGCTGTGGATCAACTCAATTTGCCGGGTGTACAGGTCGGCCAAGTCCTGGCAGTGCCCCTTGTATTGATTGAACAAGTCGGCGCCGACGAGGGTCTGTCCGAAAACTGAATCCTGGACGCTGTCGATCATCGAGATAAGGCATGTTATAAAAACTCGATCGTTCGACTGCCTGTGAATCAACGGTTGCTTGCCGGCGAATTTGTGGATGTAGACGATGCAGTTGAGGAAGAAGGCTTGGCCGGCATCGGTCATCTGCGACGGGGGCGAGGAGAATCCCCACTGAAGGAAATTGGCGTGGCGGCTGACGCCGGCCGAGCCGGGGGGTTTGCCGCTGGCGTAGCCCACGGTGAGGATTTCGGCGTCCGGGGAATCGTCAAAACCGTATCCCATCGACACCACCGAACCAAAGTCCTTGCCCGAATTCTGAACGCGCCAGACCGTCAATTGATCAGGCAGGTCCTTGCCGTTGGGGAACCGGCGGTAGAGCTCGGGAGTGGGCCATTTCTCGAAGGCCGGCTGGACTTTGAACGGCGTGCGGAATACTTCGTGCTGGGACGGCTCACCCTGAGCCGCGTCGCTCATGCAGTTTCACATGTAGCCGGTTTTCAGCCCCAATTGGTTGCCGATGAACCCACCGACTACGCCGACGGTGATCGTGGGGCGGGAATAGCTGTTGGGCAAGTTGGGGCGCGGGGCGCTGAATCCGTCGCCGTCGTAGTCGAGGATCACCTCGTCGGAGGTGGGGGATTGGGCGCCGTCGAACGTGGCCAGATCGCCGGTGGCGACCTGATTGAAGTGAGCGCGGAGGAATTGGACGAAGTCCGCTTCGCGGGCGGAACCGGGATGACCGGTATAGAAGATCGAGAGATTGATTTTCTGGTTTGTTTGCCCCAGCGCCGCGGCCAGTGGCATCAGCAGCCACAGAGCGCACGCGGCCAATAGCCAACACGCCTTGGATTTCATGATGCCTCCATGCCGAATCCTCGTGGAGTTTTATCACCACGTTAATGGTGGGTCAATGAGAGGGAAAAGCCGGACCCTCACCCCAACCCTCTCCCGGAGTACCGGGCGAGGGGGTAATGATTCAACCGGCCGGGGGTGGCGGCGGGGCGGTGGCTTGCCTTGTCGATGCGAACCGCTGGCGAGCGCCGCGCCGGCTCAGCAGCACGTCGATGAGAGCGCCCAGCAGAATGACCGCGCCCATCACCGCGAAATTCAGGGAGCTGCGGATTCCAAGCAGATTTACCAGGTTCTGCAACACCTGAAGCAGGGCGGTGCCGAGGACGATGCCGAGGATCGATCCCTCGCCGCCGAGGAGGCTGCAACCGCCGAGGACGGCGGCGGCGATGCCGTAAACCTCGTAGAAGTTGGCGTGGGAACTGGGCACGATGGAGTTGGCGTCGAACGCCATGGTGATTCCGGAGATTGAAGCGAGGAGCATCGAGACGGCGTAAACGCTGCCGATGACCAACCCCGTATTGATGCCGGAAAATCGGGCGGCTTCCTTGTTGCGCCCGACGGCGAAGAGATATCGGCCATAGACCGAGCGGTGAAGGACGACGTACATGACGGTGGCGATGACGATGAGGAACACGAAGGACGTGGGCACCCCGTAAACGTGTCCGGTGGCGATGCTGCGGAGCGAGCCGAAATTCCGATCGCCGAAGCCTTTGGTTTCGTCGTTGGCGATGAATCTTGCCAGGCCGCGATAGAGGAGCAGCCCGGCAAGGGTGACTATGAAGGGTTGAAGCCGGGCCTTGGCGACAAGGAACCCATGAACCGCGCCGAGGAAGACGACTCCGGCGATGGCGCAAAACGTGGCAACAGGCCAGGGCCAGTGTCTTCCCACGAGCATGATGGAGAGCAGGACGCCCTGGAGGGCGAAGACAGACCCGACGGAAAGATCGATGCCGCCGGTGATGATGATAAGTCCCATCCCGATGCTGTAGATGCCGAACATGCCGATCTGATGGGCTTGGTTTCTGAGATTGTCCTGGGAAAGAAAGCGCGGGTTCATCCAGGCGACAACGCCGCAGACGATCAGTAACAGTGCGCCGATTCCGAGTTCTTTTTTCATTTTAAAAGCGTCCCGATGTATCGGGACGCGCCCTATATTTCAAGCGGCGACGGTTTTTCCGAACGCCAGGTCCATCACTTTCCGTTCGCTGAATTCCGGGCGGTCCAGAATCCCGGCGATGGCGCCTTCGTGCATGACGGCGATGCGGTCGCTGATTCCCAGGACCTCTTCCATGTCGCTGGAGATGACGATCACGGCGACGCCGCGGTCGGCCAGCGCGCGGAGCAGCCGGTAGATTTCCGCCTTGGCGCCCACGTCGATGCCGCGCGTGGGTTCATCCACGATGAGTACCTTCGGTTCCAGGGACAGCCATTTACCCAGGACGACCTTTTGCTGATTTCCGCCGCTGAGGTTCATCACGCGCGTTTCGACGCCGGGCGTGCGTATGCGCAGGGAGTCCACCTGTCGGCGGGCCGCGGCGGATTCGGCCCCTCGGCTGATGAGCGCGGCATGCGTGTAGTTCCACAACCCGGCCAGGGTGATGTTTTCGCGGAGGGTCATGGAAGTGATGAGTCCGGTTTTTCGGCGGTCCTCGGGAACGAGGAAAATCCCGGCGGCGATCGCATCGCGGGAATGGCGGACGTGCAGCGGCAAGCCGTCGAGCATGAGCCCCCCGTCGAGCAGGGGCCGGACTCCGAAGATCGTTTCAACCAGTTCGGACCTCCCTGCGCCCACGAGTCCGGCGAAGCCGAGGATTTCGCCGCCGCCCGCGTCGAAGCTGACGGCGCAGCCGGGCCAGACGGCCGTGTGGATGTCTGTGGCCCGGAATCTCGCCGCGTGGCGCTGGCCGGTGCCGGGAACGTAAAAACTGCGGAGGTCGCGGCCGATCATCAGCCGAACCATGTTCTCGTGCGTGATCTGCTCGCGGGGCAATTCGCCGGCGTTGCGGCCGTCGCGGAGCACCACGACGCGGTCGGCAACCTGCGAAATCTCGCCGAGCCGATGCGAAATATAAATCACCGTGACGCCCTGGCTCCGCAGGTCGCGCACCGTTGCCAGGAGGCGCGTGGTCTCGGTGGCAGTGAGGGAGCTCGTTGGCTCATCGAGCACAAGGATGCGCGCGTTCTGGGACAGGGCCTTGGCGATCTCGACAAGCTGCTGCTGGGCGATCGACAGATTGCGGAGCAAGGCATGCGGATCGACGTCCAGGCCAAGACGCTTGAGATGGGGGAGACTGTCCCGGACGATTTTGCGGCGATCGATGAGCTTCAGGGGTCCGCCCCAAAGCGGCTCGCGGCCGATGAAAATATTGGCCGCGACCTCCAGGTTTTCCAGGTTGTTCAGTTCCTGGTGGACAAATCCGATGCCCATGGCGACGGCGTCGGCGACTGAGCGGATGGAGACTGGCTTGGAGTCGATGAGAATCGCGCCTTCGTCGGGCTGATGGATGCCGCCGATGATGTTCATCAGCGTGCTCTTTCCCGCTCCGTTTTCTCCGATGAGGGCGACGACCTCGCCGCGGCCAACGTCGAGCGAGACGTTCTCCAGCGCGACGACGCCGGGGAACCGCTTGCAGATTCCTTGCAGTTGGAGGATGCGGGGTGAGTTCATACAGGTCTAACTTACTCGTGTGGCCTACAACCGGTTCAAAAGCCAACTCACGCAGAGGCGCAAAGGCGCAGAGGAGTAAGAAAAGCAAAAGCCTTTGTTCTCTTCATCCCTTTGCGCCTTTGCGCCTCTGCGTGAGATCTTTCTTCGATGAATTTCGAATCGAGCCGGATCACAAATGAGCGCCGCACGGGGTTCATATTAAGAGCGGCCGCGGAGCTTGTTCAGCTTGGTCTGGAAATCGTCCACGTTGTCCTTCTTGATGGCCAGCGTGGGGATAAAAATCTGCTTGGAGTCGGGGACGAAGGATTTGTCGCCGCCGATATACTTGGCGAGGTTGGTCATGGAAAGCCGGCCGAATTCGAAGGGCTGCTGAACGACCGTGGCGTAGATGTCGCCGCTCTTGATGCCCGCGAGGGTTTCGTCGTCCTCGTCAAAGCAGACGATCTTGACCTGCCCGGTCTTGCCGGCGTCGCGGACGGCGCCGAGGATGGCCGGGCCGTTGTAGCTCCAAAGCCCGATGAGGGCCGCCACGTCGGGATATTTGACCAGCGTGTCCTGTGCGTTGGCCTTGGCGCGGATGGGGTCGGTGTCGTCGGTGCGAATGTCGATAATCTGGACATTGGAACCATCGAGCGTCTGGCGAATGCCGGCGATCCGGTCCTTGGCGTTCTGCGCATCGAGCTTGCCGACGAAGAGCATGATCTTACCGCCGTTGGGGAGGACTTCCTTGATAAGCCCGCCGGCCTGTTTTCCGGCATCGACGTTGTTGGTGCCGATGTAGCAGATGCGGTTGCTGTTGGGGGCGTCGCTGTCGGCGCAGAAGATCACGGTGTGCTGCGCGGCGTCGCTGAGCATGGGCGCCTCGTTGACGGGATCGACCGGGCTGAGCGCGATGCCGTCAACGCCGCGGGCGAGCAGATCGTCGATCACGCGCTTCTGGCCGGCGGCGCTGGCGTCGCCCAGCATCTGGAAATCCACGTCGATGTCGGGATTATCCTCGGCGGCCTTCTGGCAGCCGGCGCGGCAAATGGTCCAGAAATCCGCCGCGTTGTTGGTGACGAAGGCAAGCCGCAATTTCTTCGCGGCGCTGGCGGTCGAGCTGGTTGAATTGCTCTTGCCGCAACCGATCGCCAATGTGATGCTCGCCAGCGCCAGGCCAAGCCATATAAGTTTTCTGAGCACGATTGTTCGCTCCTTCCGTTGGTGTGGAAATGTCCGCCGCCTACGCGGACCATAATATCGGCCGGCTATTGAAGTTCCAGCCTGAGGTAGTCGTAAATAATTCCGGAGGTCAATCCCCCGGCCCCAACGGAAATAGCCGTCGCCAGTGCGATCCAGAAGATCACACGCGCCATCGCTGATTTCCTCCGCCGTATTTGCTAATTAACTCTTCAAGGCCATGCGGCGCGGGGTCTTGACCGGCTGAAGTATGGCGCCGGTCCCCACAGAACCCTTTTCGCCGGCGGCCGTGCCCCCCGCTCGCGACTGGCCGCCAATCGCTATCTTCTTGCCTGCCACCGACCAGGAAATCCCGATTTCGCTGGGCAGCCTGCCTTGCTCGTAACATTTGTCGAGCGATACGTCGAGGTCCTTGACGGACGTTCGGCGTTCTCCGGGGTCTCCCTCCACGACCACCAGATCGCCGGGGAAATCAACAATGTCGGGTGTGGAAAGCTGGGCCGCGCAAATGCAGGCGGTTTGCGCGCCCGCAGCCTCCGGGCCGCAGACCACGGGGCGGTCCTCCCGGATGCATTCCAGCACGTCGAAGAGCTTCTGCGGCGAATCGGCGGATGCGGGGGACCCGTAATCAATCAGCGAACCATCGGAACGTTGGGCGACAATGCGGTCGCCGATCTTTCCGCCGTAATGCACGATCGCATCGTCGAACTCGTAACTCAACAACGGATCGCGTTGAAATCGCGTGGCATGCGAGGTGAAGAAAAGCACCTCGGTCCCCTGCTCGGTGATGCATCGCAGGGCGATGGTGTCGTAATTCTCGATTGAGTTGGCGCGGTAAAGCTCCGCCTGAACGGTGGCCGGCCAGTCGCTTCGGTCCGGCGCCTCGCCGAGGACGTAAAACATATTGTGCAGGTAGTGGGCGCAGGCGTTGTTGGCGGGGCTGTCGAGCACAAGCCGGCCCTGTGCGTCGCGCTGGCGGCCGGCCCAGGGACTTCGGCCGTAATATTTTTCGTCCCGCGGCCAATACACGCGGGTGCGCAGCCGCTTGGGCCGCCCGAAATGCCCGGCGGCGATGTCGCGCTTAAGATGTTGGATCGACGGGGAGAATGACCATTGATAGCCGATCGCCAATTGCCGCCCGACGCGGTCGCGCGCTTCGATCATCTGCGTCACCTGCTCGGGATGAGCGCCGAGCGGCTTTTCGCAAAGAACGTGCGAACCGGCGCCCAGAGCAAGACAGGCCTGCTCGCAATGCAATTGCGGGGGGCTGGAAAGAACCACCAGATCGGCCCGGCCCGCGGCGCAGAATTCTTCCAATGACTTAAATAGCGGAATCCCCAACTGGCGAACCTCGGCGAGCCGATGGCATCCTTCGGGCGCGGGATCGATCCCGGCGATGAATTGAATTCCCGACGCCGGTTCTGCCCCCAGCAGAGCGTTCACGTAGATGTGACCGTAGCCCCCCATCCCCACTAATGCCACGGATTTCACGCCATCCATCACCGTCAACTCCATTTCCGTTCAACGAGTTACCCGATGTCCCAACAGCAGTATAACCTAAAGTGCCGTGCGATTTCCATACGCCAAATGGGAATTCCGCTGTAAATTACCAATCGGATCAACAAGCCGCATTGCTTCACCCAGCTTAACGCCCCAAAAGTCCAAACGTTGCGTTCAATTCCAGATTATACCGGCAATTAAGCAATGCGGCAATTTGGATCGAAAAGGCCAAAACAATTTACCATTAGTGTCCATGCCTGCCGGGTTTTTTCGGCAGGATTGCGGGATGGTAATTGGGACAGTGCCTTGAGAACTCGGCTTTCCCATGGATTTTCATGCAATGACGGCGGCCCAAGCTCTCCAACTCAAGTCTTGCTCTTCAAATAAGTTCCAAAACCGATAACGATGGTCGAAAGGATGAGCGTCCCGATGCCGCCGGCGATGAGCAGATGGGCCTTCTTGCTCGAGCCTTTCCATTCGTGCAGAATCCAGCCCCACATCGTGCTGAAGATGATGATGCTCGCCATGTGCAGCGTCCAGGACGCAAAATCATATTTGCCCATCTGCGTGGCGCCCATCGTGTAGAAGAAGAATTGGAAATACCAGCAGGTGCCCGCCATCGCGGAAAACAGATAATTGCCGAAAACGGGGATTTTCAAATCCGCGGCCGTGGCGGTGGCCACCATGTTCTCCGGAGCGCGTTCGCCGCTGCCGCTGCCGCCGTGGTGCGCGTGTTCCGGACGAACGTGCGAGGCCATATATTGATAGCCGGTCCGGTTCTTGAAATTCAACAGCACGCACCACAAAAAGTTTGTCGTGAAACCACCCAACAGCAGCACGACCAGCGCGGGCAGGCCAGTCCAGAGTTGTTTGGTTCCGGCGGCGACCGATGCTTCGTTGATGTGTTTGCCGGCCTGCAACGCAAACGCAAAGCAGGCGCTCATGATTCCGGAAAAAGTGGCGACCAATATTCCCTTCTCGAAATTAAATTCCTGAATGACCTTCTTTTTTTGTTCCTCGGGCATTTCTCTTTCCTTAGTGAAACCCGCCAGCGCCGCGATGGCGATGCCGACCAGACAGACGCCCACGCCCGCAAGCGTGACCTGGCCCGAAGTGGACTTGGCGATTTCGACAATGCTGGCGCCGACGGGCAAGGCCGGCATAAAAAATTTGAAAACCGGCGGGACGAGCGTGCCAAACGCCGCACAATAACCCAGCGCCACGCCCATGCCGAGCGACATTCCCAGGTATCGCATCGTCAGGCCGAACGTCAACCCGCCGAAGCCCCACAGCACGCCGAAGAAATACGTCCACCAGATGGTGCTGACGGACTGTTGCTTCAACACGCCAAGGAGGTCGTTGGTCATGAAATAGGCGAAGATCGCCGGGCAGATGATCCAGGAGAAAACTCCGCCGACGAGCCAGTAGGTTTCCCACGACCATTTTTTTACGCCCCTGTAAGGCACGTAAAAACTGCCCGATGCCAGACCGCCGCACCAGTGAAAAAATACGCCGAGAAATGGATTTGTTTCCATAATGGTTGGTTGTTAGTCGGGGGATTATAAGGAATCGCGAGTGTTTGCCAATGGCCGCTGCCGGATACAATTCTTGCGCGTGCGGCCATGATATTTTGCGGAACCCGACCTTTTCCCCCTCCCCCTGTACCCAGGGGGAGGGTTGGGGTGGGGGTTCTTCCGAGCTTGCAAGAATCTTTGGCCACTCCCATTGTTGCTGCCCCATCACTGAACGAACCGAAAGGAAAGACCCCGATATGAAGGAACGTCGAGGGCCCACACATCCCGGCGGAATTCTCAAGAGGTTGTACCTCCAGCCGCTGAACCTTTCGACGGTCGCTTTGGCCAAAGCCATCGGCGTGTCGCGGAAGACGATATCCAAGTTGGTCGACGAGCGGGGAACGATCACACCGGAGATGGCGTTGCGTCTTTCCATCGCTTTCAATACGACTCCGCGGCTTTGGCGTAACTTGCAGCAGAATTACGATCTGTGGCACGCCCAGCGCACGGTGAAGGGATTGAGAAAAATTCGAAAGTTCGCCGCGTGATCGTGCACAGGAGGGATAACGGATCTGGAAACTAGGGACAGTCACCATTACCGTCCCAATTGAATTGGCCCTCGGCCGGTTCGAGCTGGTTCCAGAAAATGTAAACGCTGACGGTGTTCAGACCCATCGCCCGGGCCTTCTTGATCCGGTCCTCCCAGAACTGGTAGGGAATGCGGGACGGATGCATTTCGCCGGCGATGATTTCGATGGGCTGGCCGTCGATCGAAAACTGTCCGTTGCTCGCGGAAAATTGGTGGGATTTACCATCGCTAGGCACGGGCGCGACCGCCCCGGCGGCGGCGCACCAAACAACACATCCCACCCAAAAACTCAGCCAAATTTGAATTGATTCCCGCAATGTGGTAAATCCCATGAGCGGCCGATTGTCATGTGGAAATTGAGGGAATCAAGTCCGGGCGCGATCATGCTTTTTGGAGTGAACGTCTGGGACTTGGCCATCCTCGCCCTGTTCTTGGCGGGCACCATGGCCGTGGGGTTCGTCGTTTCCCGCGGCGTGAAGAAGGAGGCGGATTTTTATCTCGGCGGCCGGAAGCTGGGCCGGCTCCTCCAGTTCTTCCTGAATTTTGGAAATTCCACCGATGCCACCGGCGCCGTCACCATCTCCACCGCCGTTTACAAAGACGGGGCCAGCGGAATCTGGCTCGGATTTCAGACCTTGTTCATCACCCCGTTCTTCTGGTTCACCCAGCCGTGGTGGAGGCGGGCGCGGCTGGTCACCATGGGCGATCTCTTCGTCGATCGATTCAACAGCAAGGCCCTGGCCAGCGCGTATGCGGCTTTCAACATCTTCATGGCGCTGTTCACCATGGGCATGGGAAATTTCTTCGCCTACCAGGTTGCACAGGCGATGATCGTCAAGCCACCGTCCGCATACACCGATCGCGACCGCGGGCGGATCGCGATGTATCACGAATTTCAAGACCTCAAAGCCCAAATCGAAACCGGCAAGGTGGAGATTGGGCAGACCGAACGATACAAATACCTTGACAGTTTGAGCAAACGAAAGCAGCTGCAATCGTTCGTTTCATATTTGAACCCCATTTATTTTTTCATCAGCTATTCGACCGTTGTGGGAATTTACATCGTGCTGGGCGGCCTTCGCGCGGCGGCGATCACCGATGCGGTGCAGGGGCTGCTCATCCTGGCCATGTCGATCATGTTGATTCCCGTGGGGTTGTACCGGATCGGCGGATTCGCCGGCTTGCATCGGATCGTGCCGGAATATCTCTTCAGCGCCGTCGGAACCACAACGTGGTATTCGATTCTGGCGATTACCTTCGCCAGCCTGGTGCAGATCTTCGGATTGCTCCACAACATGTCCACGGCCGGCTCGGCCAAGGATGAGATGACGGCGCGCTTTGGGATGATCTCCGGCGGGTTCACCAAGCGCCTGGTGCTGATCGCGTGGATGCTGTGCGGGCTGATCGCCCTGGCCGTGTTGAGCGGAAGCCTGAAGATTTCCGGCCCGGATTATGCCTGGGGATCGCTCTCGCGCGAATTGTTGCCGCCCGGACTCATGGGATTGATGTTGTCGGGAATGCTCCTGGGAAATATGCCGTCGATGGGGGTCTATGCCGTCTCCGTGGCGGGGCTGGCGACGCGAAACATTTACCAGCCGCTCGTGAAGGGAAAATCGGAAAAGCATTATTTCCGTGCCGGCCAATGGGCGATCGCGGCCGTCCTGGTTATCGCGGTGATCTTCGCCTCCTGTTCCTCCGACGTCATCTCCGCCTACACCATGTTCGTGACGTTCAATACCTTTTTCGGAGCGGCGGTTTTCCTGATCATCTTCTGGCGGCGGTTGACGTCCAAGTCAATCATGGCGGGTTTGACCGCGTGGATCGTCCTGATGGGGATCGTTCCCTGGGTTATGCCGCAGGCGCCGTGGTTCCGGCGCTTGCCGGCGCTCTTGCTGGAAACCAATCAAACCACGACCCTGACCACGACCGGCGCGACCGCCGATGACCTGGCCGCCGGAAAGGCCAAGAGAATCGGCCAGGCAATCCTCAAGCCGAAGGTCGTCGCACCGATGGCCGTCTTTTTCGACAGCGTGGCGCGAGTCGACCCCAAGGACCCGAATTCACCGCGCGAAGGAATCGGCAGGTTCGGCGTCGAGAATTATTCGCTGTATTTACTCGGCGTTCCGGTGCGGCAATTCAACGCTCCGGCGATGACCACTTCACGCTGGGCGTTTGACGGTGCCTTTCCATTCGTCATGTTGATCGTTTTCAGCCTCTTGACCAAGCCGGATGAATTGGAACGGGCGGACCGGTTTTTCGCCAAGATGCGCACGCCGGTCGCGCCGACTCCGGAGTTGGATAAGCAGGAGGTGGAATTAAGCGCTAAAATGCCGCACCGGTTCGACGGCAAGAAAATCCTTCGCGGATCGAATTGGCAATTCACGCGATGGACGTGGAACGATGCCTTGGGGTTTTTCGGCTGTTGGATGATCGTGTGCGCCATCCTGGCATTGTTGTGGGGAGTTTTGCATATTGGATCGCAATCATGAGAAAGGCAATTGGCTGGGCATTGCTGTCCGTGATGGTTGGCTGCGCGAGTCATGCCGCGCGGCCTTCGCCCACGACTGCGGTCGCCCCGGCGCCGGTTAAGCCCGTGAGTTTCGACGTTGGCAACGGCGTGGACGTGCGTTGGCTCGACGGCACGCCGCCGGTGGCGGCGCGCGGCGTGAGCTGGGGCGTGCCCTGGCCGCGGGCGGCCGTTCAGAAGGCCACCACGTTTGCGCTGAAAGATGCCCATGGCAATGACGTGCCGATCGAGACCTGGCCCCTGGCGTATTGGCCGGATGGATCGATCAAATGGACCGGCGTCGCGGCGACGATCGGCAGCAACGCCGGCGATTCGCTCAAGCTGATCCCGGCCGGCATCCCGGCCGCGCTCCAATCTCCGATCTCGCTCAGCCAGACCGACGACGCGATCGAGATCATCAACGGCCAATCCGTTTGGCGGATCGGACGGACCGGGACGAATCTCGTGCAATCGATTTCGTTCGGCGAGAAAACCGTAGCCCGCAACGGCAGGCTGGTTGGAGAGGTGGAAGATCGGTCGGATTGGCAGACCCATCACGTTCTTCGCGTCCAGGATTTCGGCAGCGAGATTACTTCGGCCGTCCTGGAGCAAACCGGCCCCGTTCGCGTCGTGGTGAAGATCGAGGGAAACCACAAATATGCCGAGGGCGATCGAACCTGGCTGCCGTTTGTCGTCCGGCTCTATTTCTACGCCGGCAGCGATTCCGTGCGAATGGTGCACACGTTCATCTTCGACGGGGATCAGGAAAAGGATTTCATTCGCGGGCTCGGCGTGCGGTTCGACGTGCCCATGCGCGAGGAGTTGCAGAATCGCCACGTGCGGTTGGCCGGAGATCAGGGCTTTCTCGCCGAGCCGGTCCGCCTGATCGTGGGCCGGCGCAATCCGCGACCGGAAATGTACGCCCGGCAGATCGCCGGCAAGCGGATTCCGAATCTCAATCAATTGCCCACCGCCCCCGTGACCAGCCCGTCCGGCGAGTCTGCGCCCCCCGCGGTACCGGGAAACATGGCCAGCCTCATCGGCCAGATGGCGGTATGGGATGCCTACAAGCTCACGCAGTTGACGCCCGATGGGTTTCAGATTCAGAAGCGCACGAATCCCGCCAGCGCGTGGATCAACGTGCTGGGCGGACGTCGGTCGCTGGGCGAGGCGTTCGTGGGCGACGTTTCCGGTGGATTGTCGATCGATCTGAAGAATTTCTGGAAGCTCTGGCCGACCGAATTGGAGATCGAAGGCGCGGGGCACGACGCGGCCCAGGTCACTGCGTGGCTCTGGTCGCCCGATGGGCCGGCCATGGATATGCGCCATTACGACGTCGTCGCTCACGGACTGGAAGCTTCCTACGAGGACGTTCAGCCGGGATTCAGCAACGCCTACGGCGTGGCGCGCACCAGCGAGTTGACCCTCCGCCCCTTTCCCGATGTGCCCAGCCAAGACGAACTGCTTCGGCAGGTTCAGATGGACCAGCAGCCGCCGATGCTGGTTTGCACTCCGGAATATTACCATTGGCTCGGCGTATTCGGTTTATGGAGCCTGCCGGACCGCTCGACCGGGGCGAAAAGCTGGATCGAGGACCAGCTCGACAAGGCGATCGCGTTTTATCAAGGCCAGATTGAACAGCGGAGATGGTATGGGTTCTGGGATTTCGGCGACGTGATGCACAGCTATGACGCGCCGCGCCACGAGTGGAAATACGACGTCGGTGGGTTCGCCTGGGACGACACGGAATTGGCGCCGAACCTCTGGCTCTGGTACAGCTTTTTGCGCACCGGCAGGGCGGACGTTTACCGGATGGCCGAGGCGCTGACCCGGCAAAGCCAGGAGGTGGACGTCTATCACATCGGGCCGTGGAAGGGCCTGGGCTCGCGCCACAACGTTCGGCACTGGGGCGACGGCGCCAAGGAAGCTCGCATCAGCCAATCGCTTTTCAAGCGGTTCTATTATTATCTGACGACCGACGAGCGGATGGGGGATTTGATGGATGAAGAGATCGACGCGGATCAGGCGCTTCTGAACGCGGACCCGGTGCGCGAATTGCCGGGAATATCCGCCGACCACAAATATCCGACCCATCTCCGCATCGGGCCGGATTGGTTGGCGCTGGTGAGCAATTGGTACGCCGCCTGGGAACGCACGGGCGACGCGAAATACAAGGATCGAATCCTGGCCGGCATGAACAGCATCACCTCCATGCCGAATAAAATCGCGTCCGGCGAGAATTACGGATATGACCCGGCAACTCACACGCTGCACCAGTTGACGCACGATCGGCGCACGCCGTCGCTCCTGTCGTTGTTTGGGGGGCCGGAATTAAACGCCGAGATCATCCCGATCATCGACGATCCGGCATGGACGGCCGCTTGGTTGGAATATTGCGGGCGGGACAATGGACGAGGATCGGACAACGCCCGCCTGACCGCATACGCCGCCTATATCCATAAAGACCCCAAAAAAGCGGCCCTGGCCTGGCAACAATTCTTCAGGACGTTTCCGGGAGCGCCTCGGGCGCGGTTCGATTCGCATCCGGTCGGCGGCGCGATCGTGGCCGAGCCGGTTGACGAAATCCGCAACGCCTCAACCAACGGCACATCGCAATGGTGTTTGAACGCGATCGAGTTATTGCAGTTGGCGCCGGACCAGGCCCCGGTGAATCCACCGTCGAATTCGCGAAGTGGTACGACGAGGCCGTGATGCGGAGTCATTCTCGACGGCGTTGCGGATTGTGGCTGGTCCTCCTGGCAGTCCTTTGGGTCACGCCGATCTTGCCGGCGCAGGAAAAGACGGATTTCAAATTCAGTTTTGCCCCCGGCGATCCCCCGCCTGGTTATCTGCACGTTTCCCCGGACGACATTTACGGCTCCGATCCCGGTTATGGATTTGAGCCGGACGCAAACGTCGCCGCCGTGGATCGCGGCGCGGCCGGATTCGTCACCAGCGGCAAACCGTTCTATTTCTCCGTTGCGTTGCCCGAAGGCAATTACAACGTCACGCTCACGCTCGGCGATCCGGCCGGGAAATCGACGACAACGGTGAAAGCCGAGCTGCGGCGGCTTATGCTGGAAAACGTCCACACCGATGCGGGCCGGCTCGTCACCCGCACGATCACGGTGAACGTCCGCAGGGCAAAAATCTCCACTGGCGGCAATGTCCATCTGAAGCCGCGCGAAGCCACCACCGAGGCCTGGGCCTGGGACGAAAAGCTCACGCTCGAATTCAACGGAAAGCGGCCATGCCTGGGCCAACTGGAAATCTCCAAGGCGGACGTTCCGACGGTCTATCTTCTGGGCGATTCCACCGTCTGCGACCAGCCCGAAGAGCCGTGGAACAGTTGGGGCCAGATGCTGACGCGATTTCTCAAACCCGGCGTGGCGGTGTCAAACCAGGCCGAATCCGGCGAAACCGCCGACGGGTCGATTCACGCCCATCGTCTCGACAAAGTCCTGAGCACCATGAGGCCCGGCGACTATCTGTTCATCCAATTTGGCCACAACGACATGAAGGAACGAGGCCCCGGCGTCGGACCGTTCACGACGTACACCGCCGCTTTGAAAACGTTTGTGGACCGGGCCAGATCGAAAGGCGGAATTCCCGTGCTGATCACGTCCGTTAATCGCAAGATGATGGATTCTGCCGGCCACGTCACCAATTCCCTGAAAGAGTATCCAGATGCCGTTCGCCGGCTGGCCAAGGCGGCAAACGTTCCGCTCATCGATCTGAATGTGATGAGCAAGACCCTGTACGAAGCGATCGGCCCCGACGAATTGTCCAAAGCCTTTGTGGACCAGACCCATCACAATGCGTACGGCAGCTATGAGTTGGCCAAATGCGTTGTGCAGGGGATATTGGACGACAAGCTCGATTTGGCCAAGTTCATCGTGGACGACTTCAAGCCGTTCGATCCGGCGCATCCGGATGCGATAGGGAGCGTTACGATCCCCGCAAGCCCGCGTTTCTCAACGACGGCCCCGTCGGGCAGCTAAATGGTTTAGAAGTCGTTTCAAATCTCGTGCGGCTTCCCCGAACGCCCACGGCGCCGCCGTGGGGATTCTCACGCGCGATGGGGGTTCTGAAACACCCTCTTGGCCACCCCGCTTGCCTCAGCTTTCAGCCTCTGGGCGACGGCGCCAATGGCGCTTGTCCAGTCTCCGATCGCGGGCTGGCGAAATAGACGCATCGTGGAATACCAGGGTGAATCCTCCCGATCCACCAGCCAACGCCAATCTGAAACACTGAGCAGGAGCACCCAGGATTCCCGGATCGGTCCAGGCCAACTCCTGTTTCGTCGGGCCGCCGGTTAGAGTATCCGTCGATGGATCCACTTCGGACACGGCATAATTGCTGCCGTTTTCGAGGTATGGATAACCTAAATTTCGCATCGGCAAGCTCGCCAAATCTTTACATGGCTCACATATTAGGAATGATAATTCCGCCATGAAATTCACCGCTCGAAAAACCGCTGGTCTGCTGATCCCGCTCTTGTCACTGGCGTTGGCGAGTTGTACTGGCGAGTCCGCGCCGATACCGCTGAACACGGGCAAGATCATCACCCCCGCCACGCAAACGAGTTGGGACGTCGGCCATCTGCCGATGAATCTGGCGCTTACTCCTGACGGCAAATACGTTCTGGCCAGCGATATGGGATACCGCCAATCGCTCTGGTCCATCCGCGTGGCGGACGGACAGGGCGTTTCGCATCTGGATTTCAACTATCGCGCCCCGAGGAAGAAGCGCGCCGCCGCGAGCTCGCCGGCCGGCGAAAACGCCGACGCGCCGACCGTTCCCGGCTCGCCGGAATCGAACGGCCTGTATTATGGCCTGGCCGTCGGACCCGACCACATTGCCTACGCCGCACAGGGGGCTCACGACAGCATCGCAGTCCTCGGCATCGGCGATGATGGAACCCTGACGCTTAAGGATTCCATCAAAACCCGCACGCCCGATTTCCCAGCCGGCATTGCGTTGGACGGACGCGGGCTGCTCTATGTCGCCAACAACGCTTCAGGCGGCAATGGATTTGATGACCCCACTAAAATTTCGGGAAGCGTCGCCATTTACGATCCCGTCAAGAAGTCGGAACTCGGTCGATGTACGTTCACCGACAGCTACGGTGGAACCAGCGATTTCCCGTTCGGTATCGCGGCCCTGTCCGACGGCGACAGGGCTTATGTTGCCGCCGAACGCGACGACGCCGTCTATGCTCTGGACACCAGCGATCCAGCGCATCCAACCCCCATCGCAAGGATTTCCACCGGCGCCCACCCGGTGGCCGTGCTGCTTTCACACGATGAGACCCGGCTCTTTGTCGCCAATTCCCTCAGCGACACGATTTCGGTCGTCGATACCGCTTCCAACCAGGTGGTCGGTACGATCCTTCTAAGGCCCGACATGGCTCGCGATATCCCCGGCGTCACGCCGACCGCCATGGCGCTTTCGCGCGATGGGAACACGCTCTTTGTTGCTCTGAGCGATATGAACGCCGTCGGCGTGGTCGATGCCGCGGCAATGCAACTGCGCGGGTACGTTCCGGTGGGTTGGTATCCCACCGCGTTGGCGGTCGTCGACCAGGATCATCTGCTCGTCGCCAACGCCAAGGGAACCTCCGTCCGCAATCCGAACAATTTTCCAGACCCCTACGACGCCAAGAGGGGAAGCGCGTATATCCTGAACGTTATCCACGGCAACGTCTGCACCGTCCGAATCCCCAAGGAAGATGAACTGGCCAAATCAACCCAACAGGTTCTCGATGACAACCGGCTTAACGTCCTGACCCATAACAACTCAAATCCTCTGGCCAATCTCGGCCTGGCGGCGGGGAAAATTACCCATGTCTTCTACGTCATCAAGGAAAATCGCACCTACGATCAGGTCCTTGGCGATCTGCCCCAGGGCAACGGCGACAAATCGCTCACGCTTTTTGGCCGGGACGTCACACCCAACCATCACGCGCTGGCCGAGCGGTTCGTCCTGCTGGATAATTTGTACGCCTGCGGCGAGGTGAGCGGCGACGGCTGGACCTGGAGCACGCAGGGCATGGCCGATGCATACGTCGAGCGAAACGTCCCTTACCACTATTCCAACCGCGGACGCAAATTTGATTTCGAGGGCCAAAACAACGGATACGTCACCGGTGGGTTCCCCGCCAGGGATGAACACGGCAAGCCGCTCACGACCATGCCCTCGCTGCAAAACGGTGCGCCGGCCATTCCGGACGTCGCCAGCACCGGGCGAAATCTTTGGGACACCGCTCGCCAGGCGGGGATTTCACTGCGGAATTACGGATTTCTTCTGAGTTTCAACGATCGCGTCACGGGCCTGGCGGGGGGGCCGGATAATTATCCCGGCCCGGCCGGTCTTCAACCGCCCGGCCACGATCTGGCCGGCATCAGCGACATCGACTACCGACGGTTCGATCTCGATTTCCCCGACAGCGATGCACCGTTCATTTACGCCACCAAGACCGGCAACAGCAAAGCGTTGTTCAAGAAGTCGGCCTTCGGCCAGTACAAGGTCCCCAGCCGATTCACCGAATGGAACCGCGAGTTCCAGATGATGCTGGCGAGATCGCCGGATGGATCGGCCGTCCCGGCGCTGACGATGATTCGTCTGCCCAACGACCACACGACCGGCGCGACGCCGGGCAAGCACACGCCGCGCTCCTACGTCGCCGACAACGATTACGCCCTGGGAGAAATCGTGCAGGCGATCAGCCGCAGCCCGATCTGGCGCAGTTCGGCCGTTTTCGTCATCGAGGATGACGCCCAGAGCGGGGCCGATCACGTGGATGCCCACCGCACCATCGGATTCATCATCAGCCCATGGATCAAGGCCAATAGCGTGGACCACCATTTCTGCAATACGGACAGCATGCTGAAGACGATCGAGTTGATCCTGGGCCTCGGCCCGATGTCGCAATACGACGCCGTCGCCGATCCGATCATGGATTGGGACGACTCTCCCTCCAACGCCGCCCCCTACGATGCGATTGCCGCCTCGCCGGTGATGATTGCCGAACGCAATCCCAAAGTGTCGGACCTGAGCGCCGGCGATCCGCGCCGGAAGATGGCTTTGGAATCAGAGAAAATGGATTTCACTCATGCCGACGCCGCCCCGGCGCTGGAGCTTGACCAGATTGTCTGGAAGACGATCAAAGGCCCTGATTCGGTGATGCCGATCATGCACCGCACGCTGCCCGGCGGAGTTCATCCCGCCGGGGACAATGATGATGACGACGACAATTAGAGACCGGCGCATTCGCGTTGCCCGGCGCGCATAAAAAAGCCGGAGTGCATGGTGCGCTCCGGCGGAAATTCAAGCTGATTAAACTGCCTGTTGCTCTAGGCCGTTCGACGGCGGCGCATCAACATCGCCACGCAACCGAACGTCAATAGACCGGCGCTGACCGGCTCAGGAACAGCCACGACGGACAGCGGATACAATTCCGACTTGCCGAAGAAATTGTCGACATAGCCGGTGATGTCCAGCGTCCCGGCATTCCCGCCCCCAAGGGCGTTCACGGCACCCAAACCAGCCAGCACGTTACTGTAGCTCTTGTAACCATAGAACGTCGCCGTATTCGTACCGTCCGTGAGCGTATAGCTCGTATTGGACAACAACGTGGCGGGGGCCCCGACGAAGGAGACATCGTCCAACGTCACGATCGATTCGCCGTTCGTTCCAGTGCCAGAAGTATTCGAGGCCGCAAGGAACTGCGGGATCGTCAGAACCGGCGGCGTAGGAACTGGGTTTAGGGAGGAAATCACGGAGACACCGGAAGTACTCGTCAACTCGGCCCCGTCTTGGTAAGGGGCATTCGTAGCCGTGAGGTTGATGAGGTCGCCGACGGCTGGGACATAAGTCGCAGCCGCAATGTGATAGTCGATAATCGAGCCGGTGGAGTCCTGCAGGACCGCCGTGTTGTTGGTCGTGAAGCTATCGAGAATGCCCACGACCTCCACGTCGTTCAGCGTGTAGGAGCCCGCACCACCGGAAAGTGCCTGCATAATCGTGCTGCCAAACGCGGGCGCCGCCAACGCGGCGGAACCCGCAAGAATAGCTGCAATTTTCAGCTTGTTCATCATCTTCTGCCTTCCTTTCAAAATGTGAACGAGGGTTAGACATTGAGCGATCAATCAAACCCATCCCTTTGGGTGCGTGCTCTTTGCCTTTCTCGTTGCGGGTTATAATGCATAGTCGTAATTAAGTTCAAGGGATAAAACCATTAATATTGCGCAAAGAATGCCGTGCAGGTCGCATTTCGAGAAGTCCATGCACGTCGATCGGATAGCCGAAATCGCGCGCTTGTTTACATCCGGAATAATTGGCGGCGATGCGTTCGAGCGCAAAGTCCATTTCCCGACCAAGATATCGCGACCCAAACGGCAAGCCTGGGCCGGATGGGTCCGGTTTCCGCCTCCCAAAAATCTTCCTGAAGATCGCGCGAATTGTTTATAAGCTGTTTGTTAACCACGCTGCGATTTGACAAAGTGGAAGCCAGCGCAAGACTTGTATGTATAAGGTTCGAGCGACGCGTTTAGTAGTGTTTTGCCGATTCCGCATTGACGAATTGAAAATCGGCGCAAGTCGTGAATGGACACCTTTATACGATGCGTTCGCAATGCTAATTGAATCCAAATCAATCGACTTGAAGATTCAAGCGTGCTCAGTCCTGATGTTACGCTGGTAACGGTCGAGATCTTGCCATGGGAAGGCCAAATAGCTTGCTGGAATCGGGCGCCGGGAAGTGGGGAGCCGTCGTCTTAGCTCTTATCGCGATTGGGGCGGCCGTCTACGTCGTGAAGAATTCCATTTTTTCTCCGGTGGTGACGGAAGAGCGCACGCGCATGTTCGTTGATGCGGCAACGGGCCAGGGTTTCCGTCACGAACTGCAGGCCGGCGAATCGATTCCGATTGATGCGCCCAGCGGGCATAAGACCGGCTATCCGGCGGAGCTTTGCTACTGGACGAAAGACGGAACGCCTAAATCCGATCCGACGCCCGTGCTTCTGAATACTTACATCGGGAAGTCGGAACCAACCTTTTGCCCCGAGTGTGGACGGCTGGTAGTAGGCAATAATCCCATTGCCAAGCCCGGAATGAGGCCGCCGCCCACGCGCGAAGAATGGGAACAACGGCACATGGTTGGCGTCGGCCCAGAGCTGCTGCAGAGCATGGATCGCAACAATTGAAGGGAGTTTGAATGAAAGTTATTAACCGACGATCTCACGGACGGCTCAGTGGATTCACGCTCGTTGAGCTATTGGTGGTCATTGGGATCATCGCGTTGTTGGTGGCGATCCTTCTTCCCGCATTGACCAAAGCCCGCAGGGCCGCAAATACCATCGCCTGTGCCTCCAATCTTCGCCAGATTCTCCAGGCAATGTTCGGTTATGTGACCCAAAATGACGGCTACATTCCCGGTGGTCCGAATACCAGCGGTGCCTTCCTTTTCAACCCCACCCCACGCGGCAGCTACCCGGTTTTCAACAGCCAGTACAGTGAGTCTTACTGCCCCGCAATAACCTGTGCCTGGGATTGGCAATCTCCAATCGCCACGGTCATGGGCGTCTCCTTCAACCAAAACGCCGACCTCGCTTCCCGCGTGCAACGATATCATTTCCTTATGAAATACGGCGTGTTCACCTGTCCGGAGAATCAGTTTCTCGCGACGGAGTACAACACTGACAACCCCATCAGCATGCTCGGCGCTGTGGGGCTCAGTGTAACCATTGACGTGATGCCCTCCTACATTGTCGCTCAGGATTTTCTCCTTGCGCCGCTCCCCAAGGGCGCCAAGGAAGACAATTACGCCGTGCGCTATGCCCCCGACGGCTTTGGAGATTTCACCCTGCCAAGCACTTATGTGCCAAAAATTACCAAGATCGGTCTGACCGCCCAGAAGATTTACATCTCGGACGGCGGTAAGTATTCCGACGGTTTTTATGTTCCAAACTACGTGATGAGCTTCAGCTGCGATAGCACTGGGCCCAGCGGCGGCATCGCCAGTGCTAACAGCGGCGGAACCACCGGCGGGGCCTACGCCGATCCCGGGGCGTGGTACTACTACTCACGCGCACTAAACCGCGCGGAAGCTCCCGGAAACGGCACCACCGACGCCAATAACGATGCGCGCATCTACGGATTCCGCCACGGCAATCAAACCAAGTACGGCGCCTCCGATTCCTACAAATTCAACGCCGGGTTCTATGACGGGCACGTCGAAACCCTTGGCGATTTCGAAGGCGCCAATCCGAACTTCTGGAATCCTCCTGGAACCGCCATCCTTGCCAACTCCGGAAACAGTTCGCCCACAAATGACGATTTCACGGTTGACGTTCAGAAAAAATATGGTGCGCCCACGGCCGCTAGTCCTTACGTTGTTCCTTAACGCAGGATTTCGCAAGCGGATCCTGACATAAAGCTAACGCATTGCCAATCACAAATGAAATGAGAACTTGCTCCAATATCCATGGTCTTTTTTGAAGGAGGACTCAATGCACACGTATTCAAATTCGGGTAAACGCCGCGGCGTCGCGGCCATTGCAGTTGCGGCCGCTGCGAGTTTGAGCTCGGCCTCGTTCGCGCTGGCGCAGACGCCGGTCACTTTTACTACCTCTACGGAATACCAGTATGAAACTGGTAACGACACGTATTCCCCAGCCTCCCATTTTTACCTGTATGGTTCAACGTACAAATATGCCGATTGGGGACTGTTGCAGTTCACTCCCACCCTGCCCCAGGGCACGAACGTAAACAGCGTCGGTCCGAACGTGACTCTCGACATGTATAACTACGCGGCTACTTACAATACGAAGAAAGATGTAACGCTCACTTTTTACATGTCCACGGACACCGCCACAAACGTCGCTGGCACGACGCTTTTCTACAAAACCGGTAATAACTCGCAAAGCCAGCCCATTGTGGGTGGCTTTGACACCATTCCCGCGGACACAGGCACTTTTGGCCAGGCTGGAATCGGCACGCCTGGAAGTCAGATCGTCGAAGTTGGAACCTACACCTACAACGCCACAAACCTTACCGATCAACAGGAGCTACCGATTTCCCTCCAACTGAACAGTCAGCTCGAAAGCTATGTCCAGAGCCAGATGAATAACGCGGCGCCCATCAATATTATTGTTTCCAGTAGCGAAACAGACTCGAATCAGGCGTCCTTTTACACCGGCAGTACGGGAGCTACTGCTCCGGGCCTGACCTTCCAAAGCGTCGGCACCACCACGGTGCAATCCAATGGCTCCCTGCTCTACGGAGGCGCCTATAGCCCCACTAACACCAGCAAGACCGCTTACGCCAACGTCGGAAAACTGATCAACGGTACCTGGTACGTCCTTGCCGGTTACACGACGAACACGACGACTCAACTGGTCGGCGGGGTATATCAGACTGTCCCCGCCGAGGCCGTCGTCAGTAACGGCAGTACCAATTCCAATGATACATTGACTTACAGCGTGACTGATAATGGCGCTTACGGGACCCCCGCGGGACCTATTGCGCCAGGCGGATCTTCCTATGTCTCGCTCGGGTTCACCCCTAGCGACACCACCATTTCCCAGGGCGGCACCCCTGCTATTGGCAGTGTTTCGCTCTCTAACCTTTCCAATTACAAGAACGACCTCACTCCCGTCGTGGTGAATATCAATACCAACGATAATTCGCTTGCCGTCAATCAGCGCTACGTCGATTCGGCCGAAGGGGCGGCGGGCAACGGAGCGGCAACCCCTAACTTCAACAAAGTCCTCGTCAAAGCCAACGGTTCGGCCACTTATTCGATGCCGATTAACATAACCACTGCGAATCCCGTTGCTGGCGACTATAGTTCTGACGCACTGACAACTGAAACGCTCAATGGCAATGCCACTGCCAGCACCTACAGCTTTACCGATTCGTTTTGGAATAGCGGTACCACCGACCCGGTGGTCGCCATTTTAGGCGCCAATACGAACGGCATCGCCGCAAAGACATTCGACTCGACCGAAACGGGAACCGTAAACGGCACCCTCACGCCAATGATTTCCGGCACTTTCGGTAATTATGTCTCTCAAACGGAGAGCACGTTCACCTCCACAAATGCGCCCGAACATGCGACATTCTATGGGGCGGCCCAGGGTGCGACGGCCATCACGGGTATGGACTTACAAGGCGAAGACGATTCGATGTACGTCTATATGCAATGGCAGGGATACCAGGCCGCCTCGGTCACACCCAACACCGGGGTTGCTAGTGTCGGCGGCACGGTAACTCTCACCAACGCCCCTTCCAACGATAACATCTTCACTCCAACGGACGGGACCGGACCATTTAACAACGGCCTCCGCGCCGATGCTTGGGTCTCCGCCATTACCCCCAACCAAACGTGGACCGGTGGCGGCGGCTGGAGCTTCAGCAATTTCGCCGCCGATACGCTGAACTCCACAACGACCACCAATGGCACGGTTATCGCTGGCGGTGGATCCCCCGTTTCCGCCACCGTCAACTTCACTCCCTCCGCCCAAATGCTTACCGGAACCTACGGCGCGACGATCAGCGTCGGACTTGAAAATGAGCAGGACATTCAAGGCACTTCCAATAACGATCTCACGCCCGTCGCATTTATCGTGCAGGGAGGGACCGTCAACAACGGCGCCGGTCCCCAGGCGGGAAATTACAGCCTCAACGGCGGCACGCTCAGCGCGCCCGCGACCACTCTGTCTGGCATGTACACGCAAACCGGCGGGCAGGCGACGTTCGTTAGCCTCGTGGACACGGGAACAGCCGTCATCAGCGGCGGAACGTTGACCATCGGCAGCTTGAGCATTAACGGTGGATTGCTCAAGCTCTCCTCCAGCGTCTCCGGCGGCTCCGGTCCCGCCGTCACCAGCACCATCAACCTCTCGTCGGTTTCGATCACCGGCAGTGGCCAGCTTGATGTGTACAACAATCACGTCATCATCACCTATGGTGCCAGCGATCCGTTCTCGACCATCGCCGGGTACATCAAGTCCGGCTACAACAACGGCGCGTGGAACGGCCCGGGCATCATTTCCACGGCCGCACAAATCAAGACCAATGGCCTGTCCTACGGCGTCGGCTATGCCGACGGCAAAGACGGAGTGGTCTCCGGCTTGGTCTCCGGCCAAATCGAAGTGGCCTACACGCTGCTGGGCGACGCCAATCTGGACGGCCTGGTCAACGCCGCCGACTTCTCCATTCTGGCGGCGAACTTCAACCAAACCGTCACCGGCTGGGACCAGGGCGATTTCAACTACGACGGCATAGTCAACGCCGCCGACTTCACCGACCTGGCGGCGAACTTCAACCAGCCCGACAGCGGCGCGGCCTCCGCCGGCGACGTCGCGGCGCTGGACGCTTTCGCCGCCGCCAACGGATTGTCCTTACCGACATCCAGTGTGCCGGAGCCGGCGTCGGGAGCTCTGGCGTTATTCGGCGTGGGGATGCTCGCGCGGCGCGCTCGCCGCCGCGATGATCGTTGAGACGCCAATTCTCGACCACCGGCAAGCAAACGGGCGGCCTTCGTTGAAGGCCGCCCCGTTTGTCGAATTTCCCCCTCCCCTTGTACTCAGGGGGAGGGTTGGGGTGGGGGTCGAACCTTGAATGGCCCGCCGCCGCGCTGGAAGATCGGCCATCAACTGGTATGTTGTGAGCTTGTGAGAGCGTTTATCACCGGACAAGTTGGTGTGGACAAGGGGCCGTACCTCGAGGCGCTGAAGGCTGAGGCCCTGGCCAAAGGCAAGGACGTCGCCTTCTGCCACGTCGGGAAGATGATGTATGCCGAAGCCCCGGACGTCCCCGCCGGGAGGATTCTGAATCTGCCGATCACACGCCTCAACGCGCTGCGCCGGTCGGTGTTCAAGGAAATCCTGCGGATCGCCGACCAGCACGAGCACGTGGTGGTCAATTCTCACGCGACGTTCCGCTGGCGCCACGGGCTGTTCTCCGCGTTCGATTTCGACCAGATCAAGGCCCTGTCGCCCGATTTCTACGTCACCCTCCTGGACAACGCCGAGTCGATTCATCAGCGCTTGCTGCGCGACCACGATCTGGAACACACGCTGAAGGACATCATGGTCTGGCGCGAAGAGGAGTTGCTGTCGACCGAGATCATCGCCAACATCATGCGCGGCTACGGACATTTTTTCATGGTCTGCCGCGGGCGAAAGGCCATGACCGTCAAGACGATGTACGGCCTGCTGTTCGAGCCGAACAAGAAGCGGGCGTACCTCAGCTTTCCGATGAGTCACGTGATGGATTTGCCCGACACGCTCGCCGAGATCGATCGCTTCAAAAGCACGATCGCGGAGCATTTCGTCTGCTTCGATCCGGCCGAGGTGGATGAGTTCATGTTGCACACGATGGCCCTGAAGGCGTTGGAAGAAGGCCGGAAGGTGATCGAAGTGGACGGACCCGAGGGCAGGATCGCGTTGCAGACGGCCGACGTGGCGCAGATCAGCGGGGACATCCTCGGGCAGATTTATGCCCGGGACTTCAAGACGATCGATCAGAGCGACATGATCGTGAGCCTGGTTCCGGAACTGCCGAGCGGAAAGCCTGGGTTGTCCAGCGGGGTGGAGCGCGAACTGCACCACGCCTTCGAGGGGGGCAAAGAGGTTTACGTCATCTGGGCGTGCAGCGCCATGCCGTCGCCGTTCATCACCGAAACCGCCACCAAAGTCTTTCGGCGAACCGACGAGGCGATCAACTATTTCCGTGAAAAACAGTACATCTCATGATTCGTCAGGATGCGGACTCGTCACGGCGCCGGCCTTGCCAATCCTTTTGCAACGCGATCCAACACCGCGGCCAGGCGATATCCGGCCAACGCGACCCGCGCATCGGCGGTCGCCAGTGCGCGTTGCGCATAGCCCGCCGGCAGCGCCGGCACCGATTCGGGCGCCGTCTGAGCCTCGGCCTTCGTGACGTGTGGCAGCGCGCCCTCCATGTACGTCACGGTCTTGGCCAGCGCGAAGCTTTCCTGCGCCCAATCGGCGACCGATGCGTCCGACACCTGATCCTTCAAACCCGCCGCCGGGTGATCTCGTTCGATCCGGTCGGCGATTTTCCGGATGTCCTCCGGTTCCAGAGACAGGCCCTCAATGCAATCCCAGTACGTGTGCAATGCCACCACCTGATTGGCGTCGTTGCGGATGAAAACCAGATTCCCGCCCTGGTCTCCCTGCGGAAACTCCTTCGAAAACATGCTGACCGCGTGTAACGGCTGGTGAATGTCGCCTACCAGATGTTCCACCCAACATAAATCAATCGCCTTGCGGTCCGCGGGCGTCCCGGCGTCCCTGAGTTCAGTCAACGCCTTGTCCATGGCCTGTAGAAGATTGGCCGGATCGCCGTGGCCATCCCAATGCCCCTCGGGCGCCGGTCCCTGCACGCCGTCCAGATCGAACGGGTAGTCGACGTAGTGCCACCGCCCATGATGCTCCGTCCGGTTCATCGGGTGCGCGGGGTATCGCAACATGTCCGGCCACGTCGCCGCCCGTGCAAGCATCGCCAAGTCCGCGTCTTTGAATCTGTCCTGGTCGTGAAGCAGGTCTTCGTTCAGACGGGGATGATTCCTCAACACCGCGAAAATCGCCGACTTGGTTTGCGGCGACATCTGGTCGAAGGCGATGAGCGCGATCACTTCATGGCTGGTGCTGTTCCATGCGTCGCAACGGGACGCTCGCAGGCCAATGAACGAAAAAATCGCCACGGCGACGACGGAGAGACGTTGAATCATTGCGATGCTCCCATAGCGGTTGCGGCCAAGAACGACCCGGCGGATGACGTTCGTCGAGGATTCGTTCGCCGCATTCTCCGCATCAACCCCGCACTGGCAAGAAGCACGCATAGGCTGGCGCTCCCCGGTTCCGGAACCGCGCTGAGCAATCCGTTGGCCGCCGCGAAGGCGTCCAACGCCGCGACGTCGCCGGACGAGGCCGCGCCGCTGTCGCTCTGGTTGAAGTTCGCCGCCAGGTCGGTGAAGTCGGCGGCGTTGACCAGGCCGTCATAATTGAAATCGCCCTGGTCCCAGCCGGTTACCGGCTGGTTGAAATTCGCCGCCAGGATCGTGAAGTCGGCGGCGTTGACCAGGCCGTCCAGATTCGCGTCGCCCAGCAGCGTGTAGGCCACCTCGATTTGGCCGGAAGCCAGGCCTGAGACCAGGCCGTCGGCCCCGTCGGCGTAGCCCAAGCCATAGAGCAGTCCATTGGTGGGCGTCAGTGCCGCCGAGGAAATGATGCCCGGGCCATTCCACCCGCCGCCGTTGTAGCCGGACTTGATGTACCCGGCGATGGTCGAGAAAGGATCGCTGGCGCCGTAGGTGATGATGACGTGATTGTTGTTCACGTCCAGCACGCCATTGCCGGTGATCGAAAGCGACGTGAGGTCGATGGGGCTGGTGATGGCGGGGCCGGAGCCGCCGGAGACGCCGGTGGCCAGCTTCAGCGTTCCAGCGGTGATGCTCATGCTGCCCACGCTCAGCGCCGTGCCGAGGGTCAGTGTACCGCTGCCGGATTTTGTGAACGCTCCTACATCGGCGATTTTCCCGCCGGCGCCGGTGATGGTGTAGTTGCCCAGGCTGTTATTTACCGTCACCGAGCCAGGGCTGACGGTGCTGGCCAACGTAACGGCATAGTGGCTGTTGTTGGTGTCATTGAAAGTGACGAGTGCGCCATCGGCGTAGGTCGTCGCACTCGTGCCGTTGTTCCAGTTGCTGTTGGCGGTATCCCATGTCACGCCGTCGCTCGGCGAACCGGCGCCGGTGTTGTTCCAGCTGAGGCTGACGGGACCGGAGGGAGTGACGACCAAATCAATATAGCCCGTATCCACCGTGTTGCTGAGTGCGAAGGTCAATCCGGACGGAGCCGTCGGCAGCGTGAAGTTCGACAGCGTGATGGCATCGACCACCGCTCCGCTGCTGGTGTCGCCGATGAGGCGGTAATCATCGCCAGCGACGGCTGTGCCGCCGAAGGTCATAAGAGTTCCCGAGCCGATGCTGACAGTGCCCGAGCCCAGGGTGAGCAGATCGCCATTGGTGACGGTCCCCGTTCCGGTGCCGAGATCGAAGTTGAGGGTGGTGAGGTTGGTGGAGATTAATCCGCCGATGATGAGGCTTCCGACGGTTCCGACTCCACCCGGGGCGATGGTGTGTGACGCGGCACCGGCCAGGACGTTGCCGCTGATCGAGCCAGTTGTGCCGCTGGCGAGAATTCCGCCATTGAGCGTGACGCTTCCGCTCCCGGTGGCCGAGCCGCTGGCATTGTTCACCACCAGTGTCCCGGCGTTGACGGTTGTTCCGCCGCTGTAGGTGTTGGCCGTTGAAAGCGTCAGCATCCGGCTGCCGCTTTTGGTCAGCGAGGCGGCGCCGGCGATGCTGCCGGTGCCGCTAATGGTGTAATCGCCTGCACTATTGTTGACGATCACCGAACCCGGGCTGACCGTGCTGTTCAACGTCACCGCATAATGACCGTTGTTGGCGTCGTTGAACGTAACCGCGCTGCCATCGGTATATGTGGTCGAATTGCTGCCATTGTTCCAGTTGAGAAAATGATTGACATCCCAGGTCATGCCGTCGTTAATCAGCGTGACGCCGGCATTGTTCCAGGTGAGGGTTTGCGAGGGAAGCGCCAGGCTGTAATCCGCGACGACCGGCAAGTGATCGCTGCCGATGTTACCTTGCATCGCGCTAAAGACCGTTGTGGGGGACAAGGGACCGTTGCCCACGATGTCATTGAGCGATGTATTGGTGCTGGGACTGTCGATGTTGTGGTCTTCCAGCGTGGTGCCGTTGTTGCCGAATGCGTGGTACGAGCCGCTGATGTAATTCAGAGTACCGGCGGCATCGGTGTACACGTTGGCGGTCATGGTTTCCAGATCGTCTCGATACTCCAATGCCGTGTCCGACTCGGTCATGATCCCCACGTACGTCGTGTTGTACTCCCAGGTTTCGTTGTAATTGTCGGTGGGATTGAGGGGATCAAAAGCCTGGCCCTGGCTGACGCCGCTGGGGGATTTGACGGCGGTCAGCGTCTGATACATGGCCTCAGTGCTGCCGTCGAGGTTGTAGTCGCCGACGTAGAGAACCGCCGCGTTGGCGGGCAGATTGGCCGCCTCGTCGTTGCGAACGATCTGCGCCTCTTCGTTGCGATAGTAGCCGTTGGAACTCGAACCACTTCCCGCCGAGCCGGACTTGTAATGACTATCGTAAACGTAAAAAATCCCGTTGGACGTGCCTTTATCGGAAATTGGTTGGAATTCGTATCGTACGACTTGGCGGTACTCGCCGTTGCCCGAACCACCGGGCGTCCCGACACCCACGGAAGCCATCAAATTCAGCGTGTTCTGGTTGTAGACCAGCCCGTTGGGGCCGTTGCCGTGGGTATCGTCTCCATTATAATTCGTCGCTTGATATGTGCTTGACGAAAAAATATTTGAACCATAATAAGTGTTCAATTCGTTCGCCAGCGGAACGACCGTCACTGAATTGCTGGTGGTTTCTTGAAGTGCGATGATGTCCGGCAACCGAAGAATGCTATCGCCGACGTATTTCTGCTGCCCGATGCCTTCGAGAGTCGTGGCAACATTGGGCAGGGCTTGGGCAGGAGTAGGTCCACTATCACCACCGGTGCCCACATCATCCTGCGTGTTATACGTGACGATGCGGATGTCCTGGGTCGTTTGCCCAATCGCACCCAGCGGCCACATCGCCGCAGCCACCGTTGTCACCGCCGCCGACGCAAGAATCCGCTGACGCCTAAATCGCATCTTTCCCATCCGATCTCCTTAAAATAACAGCCTTTCAGCAACAACAAAATCTCTCCCGGCGAGAATTCTCCTCCGCACGGCGGTCGCCTCCGTCTAAGTGCCGGGGCCCAAGTGGATATTTGAACTTTGTTTGGAAATTATAAAGAATCCTAATATGCTCTTCTTCTCAGCATTGATTATTCTCTTTTCCGAACCGGCTACTCGAAAGTGACCGCATTCTTTTTTGGAGATGCACTTATGCCCTACATTCCCCGCACCGACCGAGTCTCTCTTGATCCGCTCATCGATGAACTCGCCAGCCAAATTGTCCAGCGAGCCAATCTCGCCGGCGGTGATGCCGCCTACGCCGGCATCTTGAACTACACCTGCACGCGCCTGGCGATGAAGGTCATCAAGCTGAAGTTCGGCAAGATGCGCTACTGGATCATCGCCACAACCGTTGGCGTTTTCCATAACGTCGCCGACGAGTTCTATCGTCGGATGGGAGTTCCCTATGAGAACGTCCAGATCTCCAAGAGCGGAGACGTTGACCTCTACGAAGAGTTCGCCAAGGAGATCGAGCGGAAATGACCGAGTTCGCTTCAATGGGCGATACAGGATTCGAACATAACGCAAAAAACCCCCGAAACACCAATAGATGCGAGTCAAGGCGGTGCAGAATCCGGTGCGGTTTTTCCCTCTGGCCTGCAATCGCTGCCGCCGGCGCTCATGGAAATTATCGCCGGGTGGTCCCGACTGCCCGCGGCTGTGCAAGAGCTTCTGAACGCCATCGATGAATCGGAGGTCGATCGGCTCATGAAGGATGATGCCTGGTGGGCACGGGAAAAGTTCGACGGCAAACGGGTCCTGGTCCGCAAGGGAGATGACAAAGTCACGGGGATCAACCGCAAGGGGTTAGTGATCGACCTGCCGGTTCCAATCATTCAGGCGGTGCAGAGCCTGGATGCCCGCCGATGTTTGCTGGATGGCGAAGCGATCGGCGATACGTTCATCGCCTTCGATCTGCTTCAAGAGGCAACGCTTGAATTGGCCGCAAAGCCCTACCTGGTCCGCTATGCTCATCTGGTGGATCTGGTGGACAGCATACCGTCCGATTCCATCCGCTATGCCCAGACCGCGACCACCAGGGCGCAAAAGCTCACGATGCTTGACCGGCTGCGGCAAGAGCGGCAAGGAAGGCATCGTCTTCAAGCGCCGCGACGCCGCGTACGTTCCCGGCCGGCCTGCCAGTGGTGGGGACCAATTAAAGCTGAAGTTCACGGCCACGGCCTCGGCAATCGTCGCCGGCGCCGACGGCAGCCGGCGCAGCGTGAAGCTGGAATTGCTGGATGGTCCCCGGCGGGTCGGCGTTGGCAACGTCACCATCCCTGCCAATCATCCGATTCCAGCGGTGAACCAGATCGTCGAAGTCCGCTATCTCTACGCGTACCCCGGCGGAAGCCTGTATCAACCGGTCTATCTGGGCAAGAGGGATGACGTCGGCGTAGATATTGTTGGAGTTTTCCGGGTCGATGGCGAAGCTCTGTACGCCGAGTTCCTGTGTATTTGTGCCAAAGCCGAAAGCGCCCGTGCTGTTGCTGCCGACCCAATCCAGCA
>JBEKEC010000009.1:0-93104 GCA_050014015.1 Tepidisphaeraceae bacterium | reverse complement strand
CCGCGGCAGCAAATCCCCGCCCGCCGCTCCACAGCCGCCGATCGCATAACTCCTATAGGCCCAAGCCCCTCAAAAAACCGCCCGAAGTGCCAAAGTCCAGGCCCCGGATGTACATCCGGGGCTGCGACTTTGCAGATGACCTGGATAATGGACTCTCTGCCTCTAAGCGCAAAACGTGCTAACTCCCGAGGTTTCACTTGGCATTTGGGGTCCGCAGGTTTTTTGAGAAAAACCGCAACCAATTCTCTCCCATGATCGCGGCTATGTCTTGGTCGCCGAAGCCGGCGGTCGACAGGGCATCGGCGACGCGCGGCAAATCCGCGGAGGTTTCGATTTCGACGGGGATTTCGTCTCGCCCGAGGCCGCCGTCCATGTCGGTGCCCAGCCCCACGTGAGCGGCGTCGCCGGCGATGTCGCAGACGTGCTTGACGTGGTTGGTCACGTCGCCGAGGATCGCGCGGCGTTTGGCTTGTTCCTGGGGAGGAACGAGAAACCTGTCGAAAAAGTTGATGCCGATCATTCCGCCGCGGGAGGCGATGGCGCGGATCATCTCGTCGGACAATTGCCGCTCGCCTGGGACGATCGAGCGGCAATTGGAATGGGACGCCATGACCGGCGCCGAACTCAAGGCGAGCAATTGCCAGAACGCCTCATCGGCCAGGTGAGACAGATCGTGGATGATTCCGAGCCGGTCGAGCGTTTTCACCATGGCCGCGCCGTCACGGGTCAGGGGACCGGGGCGGGCGTTTCCGCCGGCGTAGTGAGTGCCTTCCTTCCAGGTCAGGCCGACGATGCGCAGGCCGGATTCAAAGAAATTCCGCACGTCGGTTTCATCGCGGAGGGGATCGGCGCCTTCCATCAAAAGAATTGCCTGGGTCTCGGGAACCCGCCGGCTGAAGTCGGCGGGCCGCTGGAGGATCCGCATCGTTCCGGCGGATTGTTGGGATCGATACCAGTCCAATTGCGTCAGGGCGGCGGCGTGGGCTTCGTCGGGAGTTTGGTAGCCGGGCTTGTCGTCGTAACGCGGCTGGCAGAAGATCGTGGCGCAGATCAGGCCCACCCCGCCGCGACGAAGATCGGGCAGGCCGACGGTGGGAATCCCATCCTCATCCGGCTTCTGCATGCGAGCCGGCAAATGCACCGGCCGGCCGCGAACGGCGTTGTCGGCCAGATCGAGATGGGCGTCGACGATCAACGTCAATCCCTCATCGCGTCCAGGTGTCGCACAACGCTTCGCCCCAGCGCGCCCAGATCATATCCGCCCTCCAACGCGCTGATAATCCTGCCCCGGCAATGCGCGTTGGCGACGTCCACCAGCATCCGCGTCAGCGTCTCGAAGCCTTGGTCGCTCAGTTCGATCTGGGCGAGCGGATCGTCGCGGTGGGCGTCGAAACCGGCGGAAATCAACAGGATTTCGGGCTTGAAATGATCCAGCTTCGGCAGAATCTTCGACTGAAACTCGGCGACGTACCGCTCGTCGCCGGCGCCGGGGTCCATGGGAACGTTCAGCGTCGCGCCTCGCCCCGGCCCCTCGCCGACTTCCCATTCGTAGCCCGTGCCGGGGTAACACGTCTTGGGATGCTGGTGAATGCTGATGAAAAGAACGGACGGATCGTCCTCGAAAGCCGCCTGGGTGCCGTTGCCGTGATGCACGTCGAAATCCACGATGGCGACCGTATGGACGGCGTGTCGGCGCTGCAAATATTTCGCGGCGATGGCGACGTTGCCGAAGAGGCAGAATCCCATGGCGCGGTCCGGCTCGGCGTGATGGCCCGGCGGCCGGACGGCCGCGAAGGCCCGGAGAACCCGCCCGTCCATCACCGCATCGCAACAGCACAGAACCGCCCCGCAAGAAAGCAAGGCCAGTTCAAAACTTCGCTGTGAAACCGGCGTATCCCCCTCATCCAGCATTCCGCCGCCGCTCTGGCAGGCCTGTTTGATCCGCTCGATATGCTGACGGCTGTGAATCAACGCGATGGTCTGCTCGTCCGCGGGGACTGGAGAGATTTCCAGCATTTTTTCGCCGCCGAGTGCTTCCAATTGGAATCCGGGCGAGAAATCCGGGAACGGATTGGGCGAATCGACGAGTCCCGCCTGCCGCACCGCCAGGGCGATGGCGCGGATGCGGTCCGGCCGCTCGGGATGATGTTCCCCGGTCAGGTGATCGACGAATTCAGGGCTGGTGCAGAAGCCGAGCATTGAATCAGGACCGTATAGCCTATGTTTCACTCAAGAGGCCAGCCCACTGTCGGCGATGCGAGATATCGGCCTTCCTTTGATTCAATTCGTCTCCAATCTGCCTTAGTAGCGATACGCGACCGATCTCGCCGAAAAGAACGAGGCAACTTTCCAGGAAATTTGAAAACTCGGTGACATAGACATTTTGCCCCGTTATAAATTCTCGTTGAATGAGATGGGAAACTGCGTCCGTCTCTTTGGGCATGATGCCGCCTTGCACGAGAAACAGAAGCTCGCCGATGCCTTTCTCTCTGATTGCCGGCAGCTTACTTTGGGTATCTATCAGCTTAAGTTGCCGGTCCTTCACTTCAACGGCAAGAACGATCTGACCATTTTGGTCCACGCACTCCAAATCCGCCACGCTTCCCGTCGCCGCATCAGCCGCATTGACATTGGCGCTTCTCACATCAGCGAACAAGCGGAACTTGACGCCAACTTGCCGGAACAGGGCGATCACCACCGCCTGCAACCGTAATCCGCCAGTTCGTTCGGAGAGGAATTTCTCAAGCATGCTTTCAACCTGCCGAATACTGACGCGGTTGGGCACCGGGTAAACCACGGCGACCGCGCCAAGGCGCTGCTGGATGGCCAACAGGACAGCGCGCATCATTTCCCCGACCTTGCCCGGATTCTCCTGGGCGTAGTCCAGAGCAACCCGCAGATCGTCAAATCCCACTTTATCTCGCTGCGCCGACCGCTCGGAGGGGATTATTGCGGGAATACGAAGCGGGTTGTTGAGATATGGCTCTGCCGAACCGCCGAGAACGTCGTTATTGGCTCGGTCAAATCCAACGATTACGTCATGGCAAAGGCTTCGCGCATCGAAAGGCTTTTCCAGCCCGCTGCTAGCCTGGATGGACCTGCAATCCAGCTCTGCATCAACCAGCTTGGCCAAGAGTTGCGTGGGTAGCACATAGCGGTACGTCTTTGTTTTGGAATTGATGGATCGCGCGACGGCATCAATGATTTCAGTTGGTAAAGACAGTTGGGGAGCGTTCGAGGCGGATAAGTCCCCCACCGATTCCCATTCCGAGTGAAGTCGTTGCCTTGCCGACTCGATAAAACTTGGCGGAAGTTCCTCAGCCATTAGTAGTTCACCCAAAGGACTTCCTGCCGCAGCTTTTTGATCGAGTGGCAGTGCTTCATCGGTGCGAGAATGCAACGCCAATCCTTGAACACCCTGTCATAAAGATTGCACCGATATCCCGAGACCGCAGCTTTTGCTTTGATGCGGAGCAGGCGATCCGCCAAACGGCGGTGTTCCTGGTCTGTCATCTCGTATCCG
This sequence comes from Tepidisphaeraceae bacterium, assembly GCA_050014015.1. GTDB lineage: Bacteria > Planctomycetota > Phycisphaerae > Tepidisphaerales > Tepidisphaeraceae > PALSA-1353. Next base: position 89,581 of record JBEKEC010000009.1, on the reverse strand, counting down.
TAAGCCTTGGAATCGCCCCTGGTCTCGTGCACATACGGCGGATCGCAATAAAAGAACGTTCCTCGATCATCATACAAGTCGATCACTTCCAGCGCTGGACGATTTTCGATTTGAACGCGCAACAGCCGCGAGGCGATTTCCGGCAACGCTTCGACGCTACCCAGCCAGCGCGAAACCACTCCGCTCATTCCCTTCCGGCTGGTATTTTTGCAATTGGCCCATCGGCCCAACGACGCTGTTTGTGCCAATCCAGTCCGAACCTGGCGAGCGCGAACAAAGAATCGACGAGCGCGCTCCAAATCTGAGATCGCGGCCCCCGGCTCTTGGCAGGCGAAGAAAAACTCCTCCCGCGAAAACGGCGTCAGACCAATTGCACGAATCAACTCTTCGCCACGATCCCGAAGCACTCGGAAAAAATTGGCGACTTCCCCGTCCAGATCATTGTACGTTTCCACCGGCGAGGGGTGGCGATTCAGAAGGACCGCAGCCGAGCCCGCAAATGGCTCGCAGTAGTGCTGACAGCGCTGAGGTAACAGCGGAAGTAGCCATTCAAGGTGACTGTACTTGCCGCCGTACCATCCGAATGCGATCCGATATCTGCCCAACTTGGGCTGGCTTGCGTCGATCGTTACGATTCCATCGAAAGGCAAAAGCTCCGCGGGGGTTTCTCGTCGCAACGTGACCGGTGATGGTGTTTTGGGCATGGAAGCTCGTATTCTACTGGCGGCCAAATATACACTGGGCCGGCCTCCCATCATACCGAATTGGGAACTACCGATTGGCGTACATCAAATTCCGCATGCCGATCCAGTAGGTGTTGAACAAATATGCCGCGGCGACAATGACTTCGCCGCAGAGAATATACAGGTAAACGGGTTCGGAAGTCGTCTGGAGCCACGCATGACGCAGGAGGAAGTCGTATCCGGCGCAGGTAATGAACGCGATGGAGGCGACGGGCAGGAGGTGGGCGGAATGATAGTACAGCGCTCGCAGAACGACTGCGTGCGGCAGGCGGTAGCCGCGATAGGCGGCCTCCCAGGCGGTGAGCCGGGCGGCAAGACGAATCGTGCCCGACAAGGCGAGGAACGCGCCGAGCGGCAATGCCAGGAGCAAGAGGGGTCCCAGCCAGGATGGCCCAGGCCTGAGATAGTTGAAAACCCGCTGATAGGAATCCCAATGGAACCAGGCCGCCAGGCCCAAAAGGAGCGAGCTGATCCTCCAATGGATTTGCGCAAATCCATACGCCAGGCCAAGTTGGCCGCGGGAGGTGCTGGACCGATAAAACCGCTTGGGCCGGAAGATCACCTGGGCGGTGGTGAGAATAAAACGAAGCCATTTGGGGCGTGGATCGCCGATAATCTCCCAAAGGGGCGGCTGGCGGAGGCGTTCGGAGAGGCTGAAGTCGATGGCCGTGCCGCACTCCGGGCAGTTTCCGGACGGAGGCAAACCGTTGAGCATGTATCCGCAATTCTCGCAGAGCAAATCGGTTTCTTCGGGAGCGCGGGTGGACATGGGGTTATGCTATAATAGGGGCACGAAGGCCTCATCTTCCAAGCGGAGTGTGCGGCGATGAGCTTATTGCGCTTCACGTTGGTTTGCGCTTGTGGTCTTGGGCTGGTTGCCGGTTGCGCCAAGACGGACGACGGGCAACCGCAGGCGCAGGGTTCGGCCTCGACGCAGCCGGCGGTCGCCGGCAACCCTGGGCAGACTTCGCCCAACTCCGGCCTCACCGCGCCGCAACCAACGGCGTCAATGCTGAAGATCGACCAGTCGCCACAATGGTTTCCACCGGCGCGGTTGCGGCTCAGCGCCAAAGACGGCAAGGTAATCGCCAATCTTTACAGCGACGACCCCCGGGACGTTTTAACGGGAGACCATTCGGTCAATTCGTATGACATCCTGATGGTCCTGCCGGACATTTCCGATCCCGCGGACTTGGCGCGGACAACCTGGGTCAACCACTCCTCCAGCATGGAAAGACAAGACACGCCCTACGGGATTTTTCTCAACAAGAACAAACAGCAGGACGTCCTTCAGGCGATGGATGACGTACGGGTGAGCTTCAGCGGCCAGGCGCCGAGGATCAAAGTGAAGGTGCAGGGGACGTTCGCGTTGTTTCACGTGAGCGACCAGACGCCGCATCCCGCGCCGGCGCCGGTGAGCGTCTTCGGGATTCTCGACGCGACGGTGAAATAGACCATTCACGAACGTCATCGCGTCGTCGTGCGCCGGCCCGCCTTTTCCATTTCCGCGATCGACCCACTGTTGGGAAATCCCCGGTTAAACAGCACGCTCCAGCCCGGCAGGTAATCCGCGCCGTCCTGGCCCGCGCTGGGGCCGACCAGCCAGATTTTGCGGAATTTGGACAGCTGGCGTTCCGCGGCGGGATCGGCGGGCTGGGTGAGAAACATGATCGGCCGATGCGAAGAGCGGGCGTAATGCGCCACGGCCAGGTAGTACATTCCCGGCGGGCCCCAGAAATCGCTGGGATAGAAGACCAAGGGATCGCCGGGGGCGGCAAGGCGATCCAGGGTGACGGCCATTGTCCGCCAATCGCCGTTGTCTTCCGAAGGGCCTTCCTGAATACGCTGGACAGTGGCGATGGCCGTGGCGGTCAACAGCAAGTATGGGATCACCCAGCGCGGCCATTTCCCCATCGGCCACGGCACGGCACACAGGGCGTACAGCGCCACCGATGCCAGCGACGTGTACTTGTCATACGCCAGCAGGCGGGCGTGATTGATGGAATCGTAGGCGACCAACAATCCAACGATCCCGACGATCCATAACCACCACAACATGAGTTGGGGTAATCGGCGGAGGAAAATGAGCGGCAACAGGTAGGCGATCACGCATGGGGCGAGCCAAGCCATTTCGCCGCCGGGCCGGCCGAATAGAAACGCCGCCGTCTGCGCGGCCGCGCGAATCAGCGGCATTTGCGCACCGCTGGAAGGCTCGAGCGACCAGGATTGCTGGCGGAAGAATTCGCGATGCTGTTGCCAGAGGAACGGACCCCAGCAAATTAACACGATTGCGCCCGCGATGCCGATGGCGGCAATCGTCCTTCGCCGATCCGCGCCGCGCAGACGAATCAGCGCGTAAGCGGAAATCGCCAGAAGTCCGCCGAGGGAAAAATAGTGCGTCAGCGCCATCGCCGCCATCGCCAGCCCAAGCTGGATCAACCGTCCGCGACAGGCCCCCTGCCGTTCGATGCGGAGGATCACCTGGCATGCCAACAGGCCAAACAGCGCCAGCAGCGGATATGGCCTGGTTTGCTGGCTCAAATTGATTTGCATGGGGGAGATGGCCATGAATGCCGCGCCGAGCAGCGCGGCATGGAGCGAGACGGTCCGGCGGAGAACGTCGAACAAGACCACGATTCCCGCCAGGGACGCGACTGCGGAGAATGCCCGGGTGGAAAAATCGCCCGAGCCAAATGCGTCCATCCACCAGCGAAGGAGGATCAGATAAACCGGCGGATGAACGATGCCAGCCAGGCCCGTCCAGACGTGCCACCATGGGGGCGCGCCTTGAAGCAACGTTGGCGGCGGCGGGTCGAACAAGACTCCAGCCGGGAGATCGAGGACCGCCGCGCCGCGCCCGGTTGCCAGATGGACCGACGACCAGAACTCGTCCGGCCAAAGTCCGACCTTGGTGATTTGATGAAACCGAAGCCCCGCCCCCAGTGCGATCAAGCCGGCTAGGATTGCCCAACTCACGACGAGCTTTTTTGTGGGACTCATCTCATCTCCGAAATCGGCGGAGGGACGAGCAGCCACAGCGCATTTCGCCTTCCAATACCGAAAGCGGCGCCGACGCCCCAGCCGGGCAACAGCCGTGCGGTTTCCGACCCGGCGGCATGGCCGACCATCCAGACGCGGCGCCGGCCGGTGAGTTGGCCGCGAACCCGCTCGTCGGGCGGGCCCGTCAAAAAGATCACCGGATTTTTCCAATCACCGGCGTAATGGGCGATTACAAAATAATCGTACGCCGGCTCGTTGGGGTAATAACCGATCAGGGCAACGACGTCGTGCGGTCCGACGTGCTGGCCGATCAGATGCGCCATGGATTTCCAATCTTCGCCCGGCTCCGGACCGGCCTGCACGCGGGACGCGCCGTAGACGGCGGCACAAAGCACCAGGACCGCCGCGGTGATACCGCCGATCCGGCCCGGGATGATCGTGGCCAGGATCGCATAAACGGCCGGCGAGGCCAGGAACACGTATCGCAAGACACCAACCATCGTGGAATGATGGACGAGGTCAACGATCGCGATCACGGCGATTGTCCCGATGGTCCACAGCCACCACAGCAGAATGTCCGGCGATTTCCGCAGGCGAAGCGGCGGGACGGCAAATACCAACACGGCAAGGGGAACGGCCGTGAACCATCGCCAGCCTTGCAAGGGATCGAGCAACAGGCGGATAGGAATCTTCACGATGGCCAGGGCGGATTGGCGTAAGCCGGCGTCGGGGTCTTTCCAGAAATCCTGATAGGCATCGTAGAGATGACGGGTTTTGAAGAAAACCGGGCCCCAGAGCACGACGGCGAAGAGAAGCCCCGCGGCCATCGCCAGGATCGCCGGCTTGCGCCAACGCACACCGCGGCGGGTCATGACGAAAACGGCGGCGCCGAGGATGGCGCCCAGGGAAAAATAGTGTGTCAGCGCCAGTGCGCCGGTGGCGCATCCCAGCACGGCCAGTTTCCAACCGGATGGGCCTCGGCGATCAATCGCGATCAGGACGTCGCACAGGATCAGCCCGAGAAAGATCAGCATCGTGTAGGGGCGCGCGGCCTGGCTGAAGTCAATCTGAACGGGGACAACTGCCATGAAAGCGGCGGCGGCCAATCCGCGCCATGGGCCGGCGGTGCGCCGGACGCCGTCGAAAAGCACGGCGGCCGCGCCGATGCCGAACAGCCACGACATCGCCCGGACCGCCCGATCACTTTCTCCAAACAGATCGACCCACCCGCGCAAGCCGAGGTGGTACAGGGGCGGGTGGGTGGTGCTGTCCAGTCCCGTCCAGATGTGCCACCACGGCGGCGCGCCGGTGAAGCCAACCTTTGGCGGCGAATCGACGATCACGCGTTGGGGAATCTGGAACACCTCGTCGCCGCGGCCGGTGGCCAGATAGAGCGCCCAATACTCGTCGATCGACAGGCTTTGGCGGTCGATGCGATCCCGGCGCGCCCAAGCGCCGACGAGCAGCAAGAGGAGAAGAAGCAACAAATGGAACCAGCGGAGGGGCGAAAGCGCGGCGGGATTTGGCGAGCCGGCGGTCATGCCATCGCTTTTTCCGGTTTGGCGGCGGTTGCCGCGGGGGCGTCGGCTTTTTTGCCGTATTCCCGCGCCCGGGGCGGGGCAAGGCTGATGTCCACGGCCGCATAACTCATCCGGGGCGAATCACCGGCGGGGTCGTATTCGGCGATCGTCGCTTTCAGAAATTCCTCGTCGTTCCGATTCGGGTACGCCGGCTTGTAATGCGCTCCGCGCGATTCGTTCCGCAGCAGCGCCCCCTGCAAAATCACCTCGGCCAACACGATCATGTCGCGCGTGGCGCGGGCAAAGGACAGGTTCTGGTTCGTCCACATCCCCGTGTCCGAAAGCTTGATCCGCCGGTATCGCTGCTTCCATTCCTGGCAGCGACCGAGGGTTTGCTGTAGCCGTTCATTGTGGCGGACGACGGTGCAGTTGTCGGTCATCCACCGGCCCATCTCCTGCCAGAGGAGATACGGATTCTCGTCGCCCTGGTTGTTGACGAGCCAATTCTGGCGGTCGGTCTCGCGATTGACGGCGGCGTCGTAGACGGATTGGGGCACGTCGTCGACCGCGGCGGCCACGTCCGTGCAATAGTTCTTGACGCATCGCCCGCCGAAGAGTCCGTCAAATATGCAGCTCAGCAGTGAATTGGCGCCCAGGCGATTGGCGCCATGATAGGCGAAGGAGACCTCGCCCATGGCATAGAGGCCGGGAATGCTGGTGGCCATGTTGGCCGGGTCGCCGAACTTCAGCCCGCCGGTTTTTTCGTCCTTTTTGAAACCCGTCCAAAGCCCGCCCATGGAATAGTGAACGGCGGGGAAAATCTTCATCGGTTCATCCAGCGGATCGGTGCCGACGAATTTCTCGTAAATCTCGAGAATTCCCTCGAGCTTGTCGAGGACGCCCTGGCGGCCGATTTTTTTGACGATGTCGCCCAGATCGAGATAGACCATGTTCCCACCGCCGACGCCAAGCTTCATTTCCGTGCAGACCTGGAAGATTTCGCGGGTGGCGATGTCGCGTGGGACGAGGTTGCCGTATTTGGGATATCGCTCCTCGAAGAAATAGAACCGTTCGGATTCGGGGATGGAGTTGGGATGGCGGTTGTCGCCGGGGCGCTTGGGGACCCAGACGCGACCGCCCTCGCCGCGGGCGGATTCGCTGATGAGGCGGCATTTGTCCTCGCCGGGGATGGCGGTGGGATGGACCTGGATGAATTCGGGATTTCCGTATTTGGCGCCGGCCTGATAGCAGCGTGACGCCGCCCCGCCGGTGCAGATCACCGAGTTGGTTGATTTTCCGAAGATCAGCCCGCAGCCGCCGGTGGCGATCACCACGGCATCGGCGCGGAAGGCGCGGATTTGCATGGTTCGCATGTCCTGCGCGACGATGCCGACGCATTGATTGTCGTGGATGACGAGTGCGAGGAATTCCCAGAACTCGTATTTGGTGACCAATCCATCGGCTTCATGCCTGCGGGTTTGCTCGTCGAGAGCGTAGAGCAATTGCTGGCCGGTGGTGGCGCCGGCGAAGAAGGTGCGTTTGACCAGCGAGCCGCCGAAGAGGCGCAATTCGCGTTGACCTTCGGGGGTGCGGTTGAACGGGACGCCCATGCGGTCGAGGAGATCGATGATTCGCGGGGCCCAGTTGCACATCTCCAGCACGGGCGGCTGATCGGCCAGGAAATCGCCGCCGAGCGCGGTTTCGTCGAAATGAATCCACTCGCTGTAACCCTGTTGGCGGGCGATGTCGTTGCAGGCGTTGATTCCGCCCTGGGCGCAAACGCTATGGCTGCGTTTCACGGGGACCATGGAGAACAGATCGACGTTGACGCCGTCCTCGGCGAGCTTGACGGAGCACGCCAGCCCCGCCAGGCCGCCCCCGATCACGATGACTCTTTTTACTGCCGCGGCCATGTGGACTAATCCTTTGACGGTTTGCCGAGTTTGTCGCGCTTTTTACGGATGAAGTTCAGGTGGTGATCCACGTGCTCGACCTGCCTTTGAACGCATCGCCCAAGGGTGATGGCGCCGATTTCGTTGTGCCGGCCGGTCCGGGAGAACGCCGAATCGGGCAGTTTGCGCAAAACCCGCGTGAATTGCCGCCGATTCAGGTCGAAAATCCGCACCGCATTGTCCGCATCCTGTTCCGCGGGAAGCAGACTCGCGGCAAACTTGCTCTCGTCGTAGCCGAGGATGAGCGGGTTCTCTTCGGCGATGATGCATTTCATCCGCCCCGCCCAGATAAGATCGGCATCCAGCAAATGAAGCACGATTTGCTGGATCGACCAATTTCCGATCCCGGCCTCGGGCGGCGGAGTCCAGAGCATCTCCTCCTTCGACAGCCCGGCAATCGCCGCTTTCAGCTTGTCCCCGCCGGATTCGTATTGATCGACGATTCTGCGATCCATGGCGCTTCCTCAATACCTCGCCGCCGACGCCGACGGATCCATTGACGGTTTGCCCAGCCGGTCGCGTTTCATGTGGACGTAGAGCGTGTGATGGTCGAGATGCTCGTTGGTCCATTTCACGCTCTGGCCGAGGGTGATGACGCCGAGGTCGTTGTGGCGGCCCGTCCGGGCGAAGGCGGAATCGGGCAACTTCCGGAAGATCGGAGCTAATTGCCGGCGGTTCAAGTCCAGAATCCGAACGGCCGCCTGGGCATCCTGCTCCTCGTAAAACAGCTTGGAGGCAAACTTGCTCTCGTCGAAGCCGACGATCTGCGGATTGTCTTCGGCGATGATCTGCTTCATGCGGGCCGACCAGATCAGCTCATCATCCATCAAATGAAGCACGATTTGCTGAATTGACCAACGGCCGATGCCCGCGCCCGGCGGAGGAACCCACAGCAGGTCTTGCCGGGTGAGGCCGGCAATCGCCTTGGCCAGCTTTTCACCGCCTGTCTCAAACTCGTCGATGACTTGGCGATCCATGTGGTTATCTCAGTGCACGAGAATTGCTTTGTCGTGAATGGCCGCCCCGAGGGCCAGGAACCCGCAAATCAACGTGAAGACGAACAAGGCGGAGCAAACATATCCCCATCTCCGCTGCGAAGCGGCGCTGATCGTAAGCCCCCAGGTGATCCCCGCCGTCCACATCCCGTTGGCCAGATGAAAGCACGAGGCGGCGATCCCGATCGGATAGACAAAACATGCGACCCACAAGCTGGAATTAATGTGCCGGGCCGTGCTGCGAGTAGCATCTTCGGGGACAAATTGCAGCGCGCTGCCCCAAAGCCCCTTCATTCCCAGGACGTGGAAGAGGAGAAACAGCGCGATCGCCACGGCGCTGATGCGCTGAACGAGATAGAAATAATTCCTGGCATAAGGGTATTTTTCCACGTTCGGCTGGCCGGTGACGATAATCCATACTCCGTAAACCGTGTGGAAGAGGATCGGAATGTAGATGAAGATCCATTCCACGGCCCACAAAAACGGCAGGGCGTGAATCTTGTCCACCTGGAGTTGATAGATGTCGTTGGACCCGCTGCCGCCTTGAATCAGCGTCGCGTTCACGAGCAGATGCACGACGATGTATCCGCCGAAGATCAGCCCGGTTAGCGAATGCAACCGGCGAAGCAGGAAGCTGGAGGCTCCGTCAAAAGTGGACACGCTTAATGGTCTGGCAATCGTTTCTGGCACGTTGGAATTCCTTCAACCCGGCATTATAGGGAAAAGCCGGAGGATGGCTATGCCCGGCCGGGGCCATGCACAACACACCGCGCCGACGCGGTCAGCCATGGCTTGCTCGCCCGCCCCTGCTGATTCCCGTACAATTAGTTGATGAACCGATAAAGGAGCAGGAACAAGGACGTTCCCAATTTCCACAATTTCCTAAAGGAAACCGCCACCGTGCCGCCATCCATCCAGTCTGCTGCCGCCCTGAAGCCGCTCTTGGAAGAGTGCGGGTATACAGGCGCGCGGTTGGAACGAGACTTCAAGTTTGGGTCGATGACAATTCCGCTTGTTGGGTTCGCTACGAAACCGTGGGACTTCGACTCTGCATGTATCGCCGTCGTGGATGGCAGCGGCCAACCGGAAGCCGCAGCGCGGTCTTGCCGCGGATTGGGCGCCCCCGTGGTCTGGGTGCGGCACAACGGTCAAGTCGACTGGTGGATGCAGCACGACAGCGCGCCAACGCTCTTTGAATCAAAGCCCATCGGAGAGTTTCCGACGCTTGTGCGACAGTACAAAGAAGCGCTGGGACCGCTTAGCATCTATCGAGGCAAGACGATCGCGCGTGTGGTCAAGTCACGACAACTTGACTTCGTTGATGCCGGGCTTTTGCCGCTGCTGCGAGAAGAAGCGGGTAAGAAGCTCCACGATTTGGTCGAAGCCATGACCCGCGCAACGTTGAGGGGGCTGGGCCAAAGCAACCCGAGTCGCGCTATGCTCCGCGACGTGTTCGCCGCCGTGTTTCGGATGCTCGCCGGGAAAATCCTAAAGGACAAAGGCGTTCATGGGTTCAAGGGATTAGACCTCGCTGATCCCGGCGACATTCTCTCTGCCGTGGCGAAGCATTACAGCGCTGGGCAAACGACGCGAATCCACGGCAAGTGGAAGACCGCGCTCATGTCCGCTGCGTCCCTGTTCAGCGGCGCGGGCAGCTTTGCCGTGGTCTCTCCAGAGACGCTGGCTTACGTCTATGAGCATACACTTGTCAGTAAGGCCCTCCGTAAGAAACTGGGCATCCACGCTACCCCGCCCTGGCTAGTTGACTACATGGTTTGGGAACTCTACGACTGGATCCGAGAGATTCCGGTCGACGACCGGCAGGTGTTCGAGCCCGCGTGTGGTCACGCGCCATTTCTCCTGTCCGCCATGCGGCTCCTGCGGCTAGAGATGCAGGACCCGACAGAGACGAAGGTCCACGCCTACTTGAAGAACCACATTCACGGCGTGGAGGTCGACGACTTTGCGCGCGAAATCGCCCGTCTTTCGCTAACGCTCGCGGACATTCCCAACCCTAATGGATGGGATTTACAAGCCGGTGATATGTACGCATCAGACGTCCTCACGCGCGATGCGGCGACGTGCCGGATTCTATTGAGTAATCCGCCATACGAGAAGTTCGACCAAGCCGATATGATTCGATGTCAACAAGCGGGACATCCAGTATCGCACAAGAAGGCCGTCGAACTTCTGCACCGCACGCTCGGTCATTTGCGTCCAGGCAGTGTATTCGGAGTCCTCGTTCCGCAAACAATCGTCAGTGGACTCGAAGCCAAAGCCATCCGCGGTGAACTTTTGCGCGAATTTGAAATCGCAGAGGTTTGCCGGTTTCCGGGAAAGGTCTTCGAGTTTGCCGAGGCCGAAACGGCGATCATCCTTGGCCGTCGTCGCAAGGAAGGTCAGGACGTCAGCTCCCACCGCGTCCGTCTCCGTATGGTCGGCGAGAAGGGCATGGCGGAGTTCCAGCAAAACTACTCCGTCACGACCGACTCAGCAGCCTTGCAAAGTCGCCTGAGCGAGAATCCTCGCCTCGAATTGGCTGTCCCCGCGCTCGACGAAGTTTGGACGGCACTGGCGGCCAACAAACGTGTTCGGGACATCGCAACGGTTGGGCGTGGCATCGAATTCAAAGGGAAGCATGCTCGTGGAAATGTGCCAGTGGTAACTCCGCAACCTAAGACCGGATATCTCGCGGGATACGCCGGTGTCAGCCGTGACCAAGCGATCTTCACGGCACCGCCCGAAATCGGCATGTCAACTCGTCCTCAATTGATCGGAAACGCGCGGCAGGGTATGCCCGATGGACTCGCAAAGGTACTCGTTAATCACACGCGGACGGCGAGAGGCCCATGGCGCATTAAGGCACTGCTAGATCTCGTTGGGAAGCCCGTCAAGAACAACTTCCTGGCCATTCGACCGAAATCGCCTGAAGTGCCTGCACTCTTCCTTTGGGCGATTCTCAACTCGCCCGTAGCGAACGCGTTTATCGCGAGCGGCACGATGAAAAGGCACAACGCCGAGGGTGCGATCGGCGACATTCCGGTCCCACGCTTTGACACACAAAGCATTCGGACTGTGACGCGGCTGGCAGATGCCTACAGAACGGTTGCAGCCCAACGGGCAGCAACTGCGACGATGCAGCGGGCTGCTTCACGCCATCTTGGGCCGCTCTTCGAGCCGACCAAGAATGTCCCTGGCGAACCAATGGAATCCGAGGTTCGTGACGCACTACTTGCCCTCGATGCCGTAATGCTTCGTCTCTATGCGCTGCCCATCAGGCTGGAACGAGAGTTACTGGACTATTTCCGCGGATATGAACGTCGGGGTGTCGGATGTACTTTCAGAAACTATTTTCCTGCGGAGCTCAAATCTCTCGTGCCGCTTCACAAGTTCATTTCCTCCGGCTATCGAGGCTCGACGGTCGACCAGGTCGCCACGCGCATTAAGCCGGGCGAGTCATCGGCGGGAAAGGCCGCTCTGCGTGCCGCAACGGCGGCATTCGGAGGTGATTAAGGTGCGTGATTTCCTGCTCGACACGCAGACGATTCGGTACTGGTACGGCAGCGACTGCCCTCAGCACACCGCCGTACGCGGGAATGTTGACGCGCTCCGGCACCTGACCGCCCATTTTGAAGTCAAGCCCAAGTTGCTCATCTCAGTTGTGACACTGGGTGAGATCGAGTTCGGGCATCGCGTCGCGCTCGCCCCGGATCCCGCCGCACAAGCAGCGTACATCAAGTTCGTGAAAGAGGAGTTGCCTGAGCCATCAGAGCTTTCGTCGGACGCTGCCGCTATGTACGGCGACCTGCGAACCCGGCTTTTCAACAAGTACGCGCCAGGCGACAAACGCAAGCCAAAGATGCGGCCCGAGCAGTTGGTTAATCCTGCCACGGCCAAGGAGTTACAAATCCAAGAAAACGATCTTTGGATTTGCGCTCAAGCCTCCGCCCACGGAATGGTGTTGGTGACAAACGACCGGATACAGGCAATCCGCGATGTCGCGTCTGGAATGAATCCACCGCTAATCATTCAGAATTGGACCATACCGAACACCGCATCAATAACACAGTGAGCGAATACTGGGGCCGTGGTAAGATGGCGGTCCGCGCCCGCTGAGCCGGAACCTCCCACATTCGCCTCCCAAACAATACGCCGATTTCTTACCAGAACGCCCATGAAACAAGGGGGGATTAGGACATTACCCAAGGTCCGCACAAATACCCGCTATGTTGTCACCCCACCCCCTTTCCGATACAAAACCCGCCGCACATGAATTCGGCTCAGGGGAGTCCACTTCGCCGTTGGATTATTGACCATCCCTTTTTCGTTGCCGGGGCGATCTATCTCCTGGTCAACGGCATTCTGCTGCTCATCGCCAAACCCGCCAATTCCGAATGGGAGCAGGTCTTCGTCTATTCCGCAACGACGTTAATCCGCGGCGGCGACCTCTACTACTACGGCCCCGGCCTCAGTCAATTTCAGTTGAACCATCCGTTCACTTATCCGCCCTTCCACGCGATGCTGGCGATCCCCTTCGCATTCTTGCCTCATTGGCTGAGCCGGATCGGCTGGTTTCTCGTCCAGGCCGTCGCCCTGACCACGCTTTGGAAGCTGAGTTGGAAAATCAGCGGCGGCGGACCGCTCAACCGCGCCCGATCGAACGGAACCGAAGCCATCATTTGCCTGCTCGGCCTGATCGCGGGGATGCGTTACGTCCAGGGCGTCTTCGGCCACCAGCAATCCGATATCCTGATCGACGCCCTGCTCGTCGCCGGCTGCTATGCTTGGCAACGTCGCCGCGACTTTTCGGCCGCCACCGCGTGGGGAATCGCCGCCGCCTTCAAAGGGCCGCCGCTGATCATGGCCCCCTATCTCGCCTGGCGCGGCCGCTGGCTCGCGGCCGTCTGGACCGTCTTTCTCGCCATCGCCCTGAACCTTCTTCCCGATGTCATCCATCGTGCCCCACAAGGCATCTGGCTTGCCGAGTGGTACACGCACATCGTCAGACCCACGACCGGCCAGATCGGACAGTGGTACGTCGACGTCACCATCAATCAATCCATCGCCGGCGCCGCCCACCGATTCTTCACCACCAGTTGGCAAATCGTCAATGGCCATCTCATTACTCCCCCCAAGAACGAGATCATTTCTCCATTCGCGCTGAAGATGCTGGTGTACGGCGTCGAATTCGCCCTGCTCATCGCCGCCGGCTGGGCCATCGGACGGCCCTTGCGCCGCCCCGCCGACCCGCACCGCGCCGGCCTGGAATGCGCCCTGGTTTTCATCCTGATGCTTCTGCTTTCGCCGATGTCGCACAAGACGCACTTCGGCATTCTGATTCTCGCCGGATTCTTCGTCGCCCGCATGGCGATCGTAAACCACGATCGCGTGGCGGCATGGTCGATGCTCATTTGCGTGATCGTGATCGGATTGCTCGACCACTTTATTTTCTACACGGCCCTGGGCGACGTGTTCGCGTGGTACGGCAACGTGACGTGCGGCGCCGCGGCGCTGGGCGCAGCATGCTTTCATGAGCTGGGAAGAAGCCGGATGCCGTCCGCGGCGAATGACTTCCCACCCCTGGCCGGTTAGAATTTATTGGCAAGGGCGATTAACTCAGCGGCTAGAGTGCCACCCTTACAAGGTGGAAGTCAGGGGTTCGAATCCCTTATCGCCCATTTGACGTAAGAAATGCCGAACGCATGAATTAGCGTACCCGTCCAGCGTAGGGCGGCGCGGCCGAAGACACCTGGCAAACCCGTAGACTACAGGTTTGCTCTGGGGAGCGCCCTATGCCCAATCTCATAAATCGTGTCCCAAGGTATTGTCGTCACGGGTCTTCCGGTCAACCTACGTTTGCATCGAAGGCAGGATGATCTATCTCGGAATTTTCGGCACTTCCGCCAGCAAAGCCGGGTACAACCAGATCATCGCCGAATGGCTTGCAGCCGGTCGCCGCCGGCCCACCGACCCGCAGGCAATCACCATTGCCGAGGTCGTTGCCGCCTTCCGGCGTCATGCGAGCGTGTATTACGGTCCAGACAGCCAGACGCCCACGAATATCGACGAAGCCCTGCGGCCGGTGGTGCGGCTTTACGGCAAAACGCCAGCGGTGGAATTCGGACCCCTACGGCTCAAGACGGTTCGGGAATCCATGATTGCGACTGGGCGCGTAAGATCAAACATCAACCATCAAATTAGCCGGATTAGAAGCGCGTTCAAATGGGCCGCGGAAAATGAACTGATTCCCGCGAGCATTTGCCACGGACTCATGGCCGTCAAGGGTCTACAGGCCGGGCGGTGCGGCGCAGTGGAGAGCGAGCCAGAAAAGAAAAGTCCAACCCAATCGCGAAAGCAACGGCCAACGATTTGGCAACCTGCTCTGGCAACGGTCTTGGATCGTAGGTGGGAAGTGGTTCATCAGCCGCTTCAACATCGCCGCCAACGATTTCGTCGATGTCCACTCTGGAGTAACAGTTGGAAATATCAAACTCCATCCACCGCGGCGTCCAACGCCGAATTCAATTTGGCGGCGAACTACGCGATCAATTTCACAGCCTACGAACAAGCAAAGACGATTGACGTTGCAAACGGCGGCGTTACCTTCAATCTGAACGGAAACGTCTACAAGAGCGCGGGACCGGTCACAATTTCCAGCACTCTCGCCGTCGACGCCGGCCAACTTGTCTCCCCCGAAATCGACGTGGATTCTGGGGGAACGCTTGCTGGAAACGGTCAACTTCCAGAAGCCGTTGACGCATTCGCCGGCGGCGCTCTTTCCCCCGGTGACGATGTCGGGTCAATCAGCATCGCCTCATTAAATCTCGCGCCTAGTTCCATGCTTTTTGAGCAGCTTGACGGCGAATCCATTGGAAGTTTCGGTCAAGTCTTGACAGGGACCGTTGATATTAATGGAAGTGCTCTAAATCTCAAGCTGGGATATGCTCCGACCCTCGGCGCCAATTATGATATCCTCGTCGATAACGGAACTGGGCCCGTCAATGGCACGTTTGTCAATCTTCCTCAGGGAGGAATCGCTCAAGCCCAATTCGATGGCCAGACATACGCCTTTCGCATCAACTATTCTGGTGGTGATGGCAACGACGTTGTGCTGACAAACGTAGTTGTTCCAGAACCAGCCTCTACGATCGCTCTAATCCTCTGCGCGATTTCGTCGCTACCATTCCGGCGGAAACGCCAAAATGGTGCGCGACGACCGGCTTCGATTCACACCTGACCGCTTTCACCAAATCGCCGCAGAGAATTAGACTGGGTTGGCCGCCACGGCGTTTCTCGCACGGCCAGGAGATCGGACCGTCCGAAAAACGTCCGACAACAACAGTCCCACGAATTTCGCAAAAGAGCCGGCCGCCACGGCGGGCCCTCGGCGGTTGGTATGGACCGTGTAGGAGTCGAAATGGATCGCGCGGTTTCATCTGATAGGCCGTCCGTGAAACCCGGGATTATATCTGCTTCGGAGCGTGGAACGGTTCTTGCCCAGCGGCCCATTGCGCGAAATGTGTTCGCAATCCGCTGACCGACCACGCCGCTTGATCGGCCCATTTCGGCAACGGATGGGGATACGATTCCAACTCGTTGATTCGCCTGGCCAGACGCCTCAGATAGTCCGAGTATGCCGCCAGCATCCGATCAACCTTCGCCGCTTGCTGGGCCGTTATCGGCGGCTTGGCCATGATCCGAGGTTAACAGGCGGTGGACCCGTCGGCATCCCTGCCGATGAAAGATTTGATTAGTGGAAAACGATCAAACCAGCAGCCATCGCCTCATACACAATCGCGGCCGTCGACGAGGCGGCGCGTCGTCCACATTCCCAAGCATGGAAAGAAAAGATGGCGGCGTTCTGGCAGAAGAAGTGGCATCCGCCGGGCCATCCTGAAATTCGGTTCTGGGCGCCGCAAGAAGAGGCTTTGCTGGGAACGGCTACGGACGTCGAGATTGCTCGGCGGATTCGGCGCAGCTCGGGGGCTGTTTCCTGGCGGCGCACAAAGCTCGGCATCCCGTCGCACGTTCGACGATGAGCCCATCCACGGCGTTAATGACGAGGGCTGCGGCTATATTCGTGTCGGCTCGCCGTTCAAATCTCCGCGCTAGAGGCGGCCGCGAATCAATAAAGACCTTTGTCAAAACTCCAAACCTCGCTATCCTATGCAAAATTGCCGACGACGTTCGTCGGCACAGGTCCATATGGGAAATTCCGGCTAATACCAAAACATGGTTGTGCACAAAGTCCAATGCGGCGAGTGCCTGGCGACCATTGCCAGGCAGTACCATTTTCCCTGGCAGACGATCTACCAGGCGCAGGAAAACGAGGCCTTCCGAAAGAAGCGACCCAACCCGAATGTGATCTACGAGGGTGACGAAATTGTCATCCCCGACAAGCGCCTCAAAGAGGAATCAGCGGTGACAGAAAAGAGACATCTGTACAAGCTGAAGAGCTCTGTGTGGATGTTCCGCTTGGAAATGCGGGACGAAACATTCAAGGGTTTGGAGGGCATCCCCTACGAGTTACGGATTGAAGGGATGGATCCTATAAGAAAGAGGACTGGCAAGAACGGGTTGATCGAGACTCGCATCCTGGCGGAGGCCAGCAGCGGCGCGCTGCTTTTCCAAGGCGAAAAGTTCCAGCTTAACTTCGGAGGGCTTGATCCCGTCACCCGCATGAGTGGCGTTCAGCAGCGCTTAAGTAATCTCGGTTTCAAGGCCGACCCGCCAGGGAACGGCGCGGCCGGATCGCAAACGTGCAAAGCGATCGCCGCCTTCCAGTCTACCCAAAAAGACCTAAAGCCGACCGGAAAGATTGACAGCGATACGCGGAAGCGTTTGCTGGAAGTCCATGACAACGACAAGAGGGTGTGCGATGCCGAGGAGCCAATGACCTGCACGGCAGGAGAAGCACCGGCCGGCGACCGCGGGAGTCCTGGGCCCGGGGGCAAAAGTGATCTGTCGTATCTGGACTTTGGGTTTGAAGCCATCGAGGACGAATAGATCAAAATGCTATGGCTGCAACGGAAACACAAGAATATCCCTACTCATACGCTTGTGACCAGACCGCTACGTGTCATTTAGCGGACGTGGCGAAGGTTCAGGCGGGTGCTGAGTTCAAGAACACTCTGGTCGTCTCTCGCATGCTTCGGGTACGGGTCCTGGATTGCCGGTCCGGTCAACCGTTGCAGGGCGTCCCCGTCCAGGAGTTGCGCATTAACGGCAAAGCGGTGGTCCGATACCGTGCAGCCCATAAGGACTGGGACATATCCACGCACTTCCCGCTTTATGAGAAGGACAGCCAATGGTTCTTCGGCACAAAAGCCGGGACGCTTATCAAGGCTTCTCAGAGAGCGCTCAATGCCCTTGGCTTCGATTGCGGCAGCCCATCGGATTCCTACGGGCCCCAGGGAAAAACCGCGTTCTTGCAGTACCAGGTCCGGTGTGGCGATATGCAACTAGATGCGAAGGATGTCGCCAAAATCAAGCTCTTTGAGGTTAAGAAAATCGCGGACAAATGGCTGAAGCCACCCAACAAGGATGCGCTGAAGGATATCGTGGACCAGAATGGTGACGCTGTTCCATTCACGGCGCCGACCCCGGAGGAATGCCGGAATATTATCGCCATTTATAACACTCGATCTTACAGCGCGGCCCAGTTCCATTTGGCCTCTCTTGGGTATTACCCAGGCAACAAGGATCCGCTAGGGACTGGCGCTATGGATGATCAGGACCTTGGGACATGGCCCGAAAGTTGGAAGCAAGCCTTCAAGGCTTGGCAAAGGGTGGAGTTTGGCTACACAGCGAACCAGTGTTGGGATTGGATTAAGCGGGAGAAAGAGGGCAAAAAGCTTCAGGATCGAGACCGCAATTTCGTGACCAACGACCATGGGGACATTCACATCCCAGTGCCCGTCTCAATGCTGGGCAGCCAATGGACTCTAGAAGTCGGATTCGCCGATTTCGCTATTGTGGCGGAAGCAAAGGAAGTGGAATATCAAGACAAAAACAAAGCTCAAATCCCGCGACGCTACGGGCCGCCGCCGCCGGTCAAGGCTCCACCAGCAGGTTCCGCACCCGCGGCGCCGGCTGCGCCAAAAAAATACCCGATACCAGGACCGACCAAGTTCTCGATCGAATGGTTCGACAGTCAGGTGGGTAGTAGCGTAGCGGACAAGTGGGACAAGGGTTGGGGCTGGCGCTGCGGCAACCAGCGCAGCATTTCCGAAGAGGAGCGAAAGTCTTTCACGGAGTTCCGCACTTCATGGACCTTCACCGTGCCGGCGTTTAACGAAGCTGAACTGGGCGATCCCGCCAAAGGGCCGCAATGGCAGGTCCTGCATCAGCGCACGAAGGCCTTCTCGATGTTCTACGACAGCGAGGAGGACATGCCTGAATTCGTAGTCTTCGCCTTAGTCTGGTGCCAGCCCGTCTGGGACGAGATAAAAGACCCCGGTCGTCTATACCACACCAACTCGAACGTATATGTGGATGTGGACGCGGGTGCCCAGCTGAAAGATCGTAGCCACAACATGCACGTCGTAACCGTCGCCTCCAAGCTTGGCGGCTCCGACCCCTATGGCAATAAAGGGTATGGTAAAATTGCAAAACTCCCGGCTGGCAGCATTTACCCATGGCGATCACACGAGCATGCGGGCCTCGATATGCATGCTGTGTTGGGGGCGAAGGTCTTCGCGGTTCACGCCGGCCGGCTGACGAGGTTGGGGGGTCTGCAGCCTGCTCCCAACAATCCTGGACAATACCTCTCCCCCGGCGGAAATTATGTCCAGATCGTATGGTCCGGCGAAGGCCAGACGGTAATCATGTGTCTTCACTTCAGTCAGTACCTCACCCCGACGCACGAACACGTGAAGGCAGGCCAAGTCGTCGGCTTGGCTGGGCGGACAGGGAACCTCTCCCCTCGAAAGCCCGACGGGCAACCCGGACTCTCCGGTAACCCAGGACACACGCACCTGAATATGGGGGCGGTCGGAAATCACACTGCACTGGAGACAACCCCGGATGCTGACAACAGGGTGTGCATCCCTACCAACAACACGCCTCTGCTATTCCCCTGTCGGTGCGAAGTGAATGATCCCGCGCAGGATCCGAGCGGTTGTCAGTTTCAGAACAGTAAGTTCACAAAGACATGCTGGGCCGTGGCGGAGTTAGTGTGCCCGTACATGTGGAAGGACCAAACCAACTTCCGCCTGCAGGCGCAGCTCCGATACTTGTTCGAGAAAAAAATTGCCCCCCCCGGCGGTTTCCCCTCCGGTTCAGCGTACCTTAACCCCGGACCTACGGATGGAACGATTAACCCCGTGCCTGACCCCGGCACCGCTGCAAGCCCAACTCGTCAGGCCATACGTGCCTTCCGAATTGCCAACCAACTTACACCACAGGATGCCAAGCCTTACGAGGGGTGCGAAATGGATAGCGAAGCTTGGAGTAAATTGAACGAACAGGCGCCAGTCGTTGAACCTGAGGGTGCCTCGCATTTCAATGATGCTGAGCCGGGGCCCCAGACGTCGGAAACGGCGTGAGGGCCAGCATGGTTTGTTAAGTCCGGCGAGCGGGCGGCCCAATGCCTCCGACTTCACCATCCAGGCGGCCAACTTCAACCAGCCCGTCACCGGCTGGGACCAGGGCGACTTCAACTACGACGGCCTCGTCAACGCCGCCGATTTCACCGACTTGGCGGCGAACTTCAACCAGAGCGTCAGCGGCGCGGCCGTGTCGGCCGGCGACGTTGCGGCGTTGGATGCATTCGCCGCGGCCAATGGATTGCCCTTGCCGACGTCCAGTGTTCCGGAACCGGCGAGCGCGGTGATGATGGTGATGGCTGGGGCGGGAATGATGGTAGGGCGACGGAGAAAACGAACGCTCGCGGCGGCTGGACACGGTGTCCGCGCCGTGCAGACTTCGATCACGTGATTGGCGACACCGATGTCCCATGCGTGACGTCGGATGCGAAGCGTTCCGATTCGTTTTGGCGATACCGCATCGCCGCGTCAGCCGACCGGAGGAGGCGATCACCCAGAGGGCGGCGTCGCCGATGGAAGGGCCATAGATTCGCCTGGCTGCAATTCTGGAGCGATTTCCGGCGTTCCGGGCATTTTCCATGTTTCCGAACTGTTACTGCCGGCAATTCGCCGGAGAAAGCGAATCGGCAATAGTCATAGGTACCCGATCGCGCGCGTTCCCATCGCG
Organism: Tepidisphaeraceae bacterium; assembly: GCA_050014015.1. GTDB lineage: Bacteria > Planctomycetota > Phycisphaerae > Tepidisphaerales > Tepidisphaeraceae > PALSA-1353. Next base: position 69,158 of record JBEKEC010000009.1, on the reverse strand, counting down.
CGATGTGCCGGGAAGGCAATACGAATCTGGACACGATGTCCGCAGTTACGCGTGATCTCAATAATGGAAAAGGCGTCACTCGCGTCATCGGTCCGCGACGCCGGCCATGGACACCTTTTGTTGCCGGACGATTCCGACCTAAGCCAACGAGTAACGGCTGCCCCGTTCATCCTTCAGAGGCGTTCGCTTCAGCCTTCTCTCCTTGACCAGCTTCGAGATGAGATTCGCCGCCGCGCCAGCACGTCCTTCACTTGCCCAGTCCTTTTCAATTTCCCGGCCGATCGGGTTCGATTTGCGCTTCACAAAATCGAGGATCATCTGTTCGCCGCTCACTGCAAACTGGCGACGGACCCGTAAGCGTTTACGGCGCTTCTTCCCAATTGTGGCGGTCCTCTTCGCCCTTGTGGTTGCTGCCTTGGTGTTGATGCCGACGTGGCCCAAATCTGCAAGCTGCTTGAGGATGACCTTGGCCGCTTCTTCCAAGTCGGCAGTTCGCGCCTTCCGCTCCTGCTCGATTTGTTTCAGCGTCCGAAGCAAGCTCCTAATCCTTCAACGCGACGGTTGGCATTAACTCCTGATTTGGGAATAGCGTACGTTCGAATTGCAGTCTCAAATCCGGGTCATAGCGTTGTAGGATTAGGAACCGGCAGATTTCCCAAAAAGCGCCAAATTGTTCTCGCTTTGCGAAATATTTTCATCTAAGCTGCTGCCACAGAAGCGGCGCAAGTCTGTTTTGAAGCTTTGTCAGAATTTCGTAAGTGCATTTCCGCGCTGCTATTCGATGTTCGTCGTTGAGTTTCACTCCATTCGGAAGGGAGAAGGTAAATGACTTATTCACGCCTGCTCGCAACAGTTGGCTTTGCTGGGTTGGCTCTGAGGGTGGGTTTGCCGGAGGCGAGGGGACAGGCAACGGCCAGCGCGGATTCGAGGAATCTGGAGATGGCCCAATATGTCGGAGGGACGACTCAACATTTCTGGGGCGCGTTTGATGCTGGGGGCACGACGTATGAGCTATCGGCAGAGGCGAACAACGAAGGGGGCGTGCCGAATTTTGCGGCTTTCGGGCCGGACGCGAAATTCAACGGTACCGCAAAATCCTTGAGTTCAAAGACTTGGCCCCAGATTTCAGCGTTCGTTCCGCCGGCGGGGGCAACGAAAGCATTCGGAAGTGCGTCAGGGTCGTCCACGGTGACTGTCGCCGGGGTTGGCCCTGGCTTTGGCCCTGGCTTTGGCGGATTTGGCCCCGGCCCCATCAACGGCATCGGCGGCGGGTTCGGCGGAGGACCGGCGGTTAACCCCACGGAGTACGATGCAAACGGTCTTTCGCTCGCCAGCGTGAAAAAGCCGATTCCCGGCGGATTCGGAACGGCGACCGCGACGGTAACCGATCCCTGGCAGTTGGATCTTCCCTATTTGCCGGGTGACGGAACCAGCCCGATTACGGTCGATGGCATCACCGGCACATCCAGCGTCGGCGAGGGAATCAACATGCACACCTATGTCGATCTGTCCGGATCATCCCTGAGCTTCGACCCGAACGGCAGCGGATCGTTTGATTGGCATGTTTCAATTGACGGAATCAACTCGGCTGATTCGAACTACCTATTGGATTACAGCATGGCTGATGATGCCAGTGGTCTGACGTCAACGCTGTCGGTGTCGCCGGATGTGCATATATTCCTCAATGACTTTTACTACAGTCAAACCGATCCAACGGTATATTACGGGAATCCGGAATTTACGCCTTCCACGGAGGTCACCGCCGCGCAGTTGAAGAGCTATCTGGATTCATTTCAGGAGAGCGGCGGATGGTCACTGGGGAACACACCGGTGCTGATCGGGCTGGAGTTTGCGGTTCCGAACTCCGCGGTGGGAACGGACCCGAGCGATATGTCGGAGCGGGTGTTTGATTACCACAGCGATGTAACTGCCGAAGCGTACGATGCCGCCCCGGTGCCGGAGCCAGCCTCGGCGGCGCTAATGGTGGTGGCGGGATTGGGAATGGTCCGCTGGCGGCGACGCAGATAATTCGACCGCGGCGGACGAGTATCAGGTGTTGGTGGACACCATGTCCGCGGTCGCTCGTGATCTCAATGATGGGAATGGCGTCACTCGTGTCACCAGCCTGACGCGCCAGCCATGGACACCTTCGTTGCAGCCAATGCTGCCTCCCTGTCGGAACCCACCAATAATAGAGGCCGGCACCGCCGGGCGGTTGAACCGCTCGAAACGGGCGCTGCTGGGCGATGACGCCTGCCAACGCCTTCGTCAGGCGGCCTTGCGAACGCAGCCCTGGTTTTTTTCCCGGTCCCAGAACGGAACCCGGCAAGGCGATCGTGGCCCAGAATGGCCGCACGCGTCAAAAGGGCCCGCTTTCCGTCCGGCAAGCTCGGGCGAGTCTCTCGGATTTGAACGGCATGGTGGCGCAGATGGTGGAATTAAGGCGATCGATCCTGGGGCAATTGGTTGATTCTTCACACTCGTCAAAAGAGGGCGCATCTACCTCATCGTGCCAGATTCGTGCTGCGGGCACATCGATCGACGCAAATTATCGCCTCCGGCCACAAAAATTGCGGTGGCAACTTTTCCTGCGGCGGCTAAAATTACCTGCGGATATCGCATCTCTTGAAAGTAAGAGGGAGGGCGGTACGGGGTCTTCAAATTGGTGGCCTGCGCGAGAGTTCATCGGCTCAGGAAGTGGCCTTCGCTTTTGGAAAGGCTGGATGGTGCGTGATGTTGAGCATCAATAAACGGTCCGCCAAAACCCGGCGGTTCGCCTGCCACCCCCACTTTGAGGCGCTTGAGGCTCGCGTTCTTTTGTCCGCATCTTCAACGGTGCAGTTGTCGCTTTTCACGAAGGCGGCGCCGGCGGACGAGTCAGGAACACCCCAGGGGCTTTCGCCGGCAATGATTGAACAGGCTTACGACCTCAACGGTATCGTCTTCACAACGGGCGGGAAAACAGTCAACGCCAACGGCGCGGGTGAAACGATCGCCATCGTGGACGCGTATGGCGATCCGAACATCTCCGGCGATCTTCAGACATTCGACGCCAACTTCGGCATTGGCAACGATAACGCGTCGGGCCAATTCGTACTGACCGTCGCAACACCGGAGGGTGCCGTGCGAACCAATGCCGGATGGGCGTCGGAAGAATCGCTTGACGTGGAGTGTGCGCACGCGATTGCTCCGGAGGCAAACATCTTGCTTGTGGAGGCTTCTTCCGACAGCATGACGGCGTTGACCAACGCGGTCGCCTGGGCTGCATCGCAGACCGGCGTTGTGGCCGTCTCGATGAGCTGGGGCGATTCTCCGGAGTTTTCCGGCGAAACCGCCTACGATCACGACTTCACAACACCCAGCTCGCATCCCGGGGTGACATTCGTCGCCGCATCCGGCGACGATAGCCAGCCCAACTATCCCTCGACCTCCGTTAACGTTCTGGCGGTGGGCGGGACGACGTTGACCGTCGATGGTTCGGGCGATTTCGTCAGTGAATCCGCTTGGATCGACAGCGGTGGGGGAACCAGTCCCTACGAGGGAACCACTAAACCTGATGTCGCGTACGATGCCGACCCCAACACCGGCTTTCTGGTGTACGATTCAATTCCCTACGGCGGAGAATCGGGTTGGCAGGTGGTGGGCGGAACCAGCGCGGGCTCGCCGCAGTGGGCTGCCATTATCGCGCTGGCGGATCAGGGCCGATCGCTGCGCGCCTTGGGATCGCTCGATGGTCCGACGCAAACCATACCTGATCTTCACAGTTTGCCGTCCGGCGATTTCAACGACGTGACTGGAGATGGCTTGACCGGCCGGGGCAGCCCCATTGGCGAGAAGATCATTTCCGCCCTGGTGGGTGGGAGTATTACTTCGGTCAGTTCATCCAATGGCGCGCCACCCAGCACCGCCGCCTCCCAGTTAGCCTTTGTCCAGCAACCGACGAAGGTCGTTACCGGCAGCGATATCACACCGGCGATCACCGTGGATGTGGAGGATTCTGCTGGCAACGTCGTTATGTCCGACGATTCCAGCGTGACGATTTCCGTCGCCAGCGGACCTGGAACTCCCAGCGGCACCTTGACTGTTGCCGCTAACAGCGGCGTGGCGACTTTCAGCGATATCACTCTGAACATTCCCGGCAGCTATACGCTCGACGCCAGCGATGGCTCTCTCACCGGCGCGACTTCCGACGGCTTCGTGGTCGCCGAGCCTCAGTTGGCCTTCACCCAGCAACCGACCGATACTCAGGTCGGCATGACGATTTCACCGCCCATCACGGTCGCGGTCGAAGATCCCAATGGTAACGTGATTGCCGCCGACGATTCCACGATAATGTTGAACATCGCCAGTGGTCCCGCCGGTGCAACCCTTGGCGGCACTGTCTCCGCCACCGCGGTCAACGGCGTCGCGACGTTCAGCGGACTATCACTTGATAAGGCTGGCACCTACAAATTTGTCGCAAGCGGCACCGCTGTTGACTCGGGAGACTCTAACGCATTTAGTGTCTCGGCTGCCGTTGCAACACATTTGGCATTCGTCGAGCAGCCGGCGTCATTCTGGCAGTATAGCTCGATGACAAGCCCCGTTGTCGTGGCTGTCGAAGATCGATTCGGCAACGTTGTGTCGGCGGGCGGCGCGGCGCAAGTTACGCTCGCCATTCAGTCCGAGCCGGGGGGAGCCGAACTTTCCAGCCCAATTACCGCGACCGCATCTCGCGGCTTGGCATCGTTCATGGGACTCGCGGCGAGTCTGCCGGGGACCTATGTTCTTATTGCCCGTTCCGGCTCATTGACCCCTGCCACCAGCAACGCGTTTGTGGTGGTTCCGGTTCCCGTGACCGAGCGATTTTCGTTCAACGGAACACCCCTCAGTTCTGAGGAAATTACCTTTCAGCAGTTTCGAAACTCCCAGGTAGATACCACCGAGGGCCCACCAACCTTCGCCCAGGCCCAAGCGGGTCTCGTCGCCGTGGTTGCGGATTCGGCGATCGCTCCGTCGCTTGCCGCTTCATCTTCCATCGCGTTTTCGGCGTCCACGGTTTCGCCGTTCGCCAGCAGCGTTTTGACCAGCAGTTCCAATCTCGAATCGCAGCTGCTGGAAGGTGGATCAGGAGACAATGAACTTCTGAATTGATCGACATCAAGCTGCTGGTGCTTGCGCTTGGCACCTGCCCTGCCCATCGGGCGATGTCCGCCGGGCCGGAAGGTGAACTGGACGGTTTTGCTGGCCGGTTCTGCCAAAAGCTTGATGGCGTCCTTGGCGGCGCCGAGCCAAGAAAGACGTTTCTCCAAACTCCAAATCTCGGTATCCTACGCAAAATTGCCGACCACATTCGTCGGCAGAGGTCCATATAGGAAATCCCTGTTAGAATACTGTCCACAGGGGGGTAAGATGGAATCCCGATGAAGCACTCAGAGCATATCGTCAACATGGTCGCGGCTAGTTTTCATGCGTCGTGGCTGCTGCTTATAGTTGTCGTCGTTCTGATTTTCGGTTGGTTCGGGGGATGGCAGCAAAGCAATCCGGCGGACAAGCCGAAGAATTCGAAATAATTTCAAACTGTACCAGTACCCAATCTTGACGATCCGATCAACGGCCAGGACTTCACCCTCCTGGCGGCGAACTTCAACCAGGGCGTGAGCAGCGCGGCGTCGGCCGGCGACATGGCGGCATTGGACGCCTTCGCCGCGGCCAACGGATTGTCTTTGCCAACTTCCGGTGTGCCGGAACCGGCGAGTACAGGAACGATCGTGATGGCTGGATTGGGGATTGTCCGCCGACGGCGACGATCGTCGGCGGAGTGTCATATGGGAAATCCGGGATACTACGACTCGGGACGCAATATTCGCCCATCGCTTCGCACTGGCTCAACCGGTGCTGGCCCGCCCATTCCGCAGACACGCTGATCTCAAAAGTCATGAGTCAGGATCTCCATCGTCCGCCGACAGAGTTCGCGGCCGTAGTCGGTCCAGACGCCCGTGCCCCAATAACGGTAACAACTGGTCTGGGTCAAAAGAAGATGAAACAGGGCGTTGCGATATCGATGTTCCGCGGTGGACACATGTCGGCCCGAGACCTTCTCGTTGAACAGGGCGCTGGCCGCTTCCATCGGTCCGAGCATCTGCCGGTAACCACGGACCCAAGAAACGTTGTTGGTCCAGCTTCCGCCTTCAACATGGAAGCGGCTGTCGCGGCGGCGCAGTTCGTCGATGGTCTTTTCCATGACTTCGGGGCCAGCGCCGGCAGGAAAAACATCCCAGATTCGCGTCTGAAGGATGGGCTGGATCGGGGACAAGTCGCGTTCCGTTATCCCGATTGATTCGAGGTACTCGAGATATTCACCGACGTTCGCTGGCGGAGTATCGGAGCCGGAAGCTTCGGCCATGACCTGTACGTACTTGGAGGGAAACTCGTTCATCATCACCCCGCCGTTTTCACCATCCGCAATCTGCGTCGCCAGTTCCGGCGCCGGTTTTCCCGCCAGCGAGACGCGCGACAATCCTCTGGCCTGGTAGTAGGGCTGAAGCTGTCCGACGAGCTTGGTGTCACTTCCTTGGGTCTTGATAATCGCGATGATGCTGAGGGTCTGGCCGCGGGAGTTCCGGGCCACCAGACGATGCGGAATATGCGGCTGACGGACAGGCCCGCCATCCTCGATTTGCTCGACGGTGTGCTCCTGAACCAGAACCCAGCGGTAACCGCAATCCTTCAATGTCCGGATGAACTCGTAGCAGATGTCCGGGTGGTTCGGCAGGGCCATCTCGGCTGGCGAGAAACCCCGCACCCGGCTGAGTGCCTCAAGCCCGAAGATGGCGGCAAAATGATGCTGCCAAGCACGCACATGCAATCGGTAGTCCTGCACGGGCGAGGACGGCGCTACAGGATGTCCCCACGCCGAGCCCAGCCACTCCACAGACCGGCGATACTCTGGGTTGCAGGTGATCGTCTTGAGGCTTTCAAAGACGTCGTCGAGCCCCATTTGCCGCAACCCGTAAAGCAGACACCCCGAATAGTCGAGCATCACCCGGGGCCGACTCCCTGCTTGAACCAGTTGGGGAATGAGCTGGCCCATACGCTTGTAGCACGACTGGAAAACGCCCGCGTTGTAGCTGTCCCCCGTATCGAACATGTGTTTGAGGTTGCTGACGATCCGGGCAGTTTTGATGTCTCCGCCTCCGGCGGGAATTAGGGGCTGATGCATGTGGAGGGCGATGGCAAAGGCGCTGTGCACATGGGCAAAGTCAATCCCGCTGTCAACGAGGTAGAGTGGCCCCGGCCGCGCCATTGCCTCGGCAACGGCAGCTTCATGGCCGCAGAGGGTGGGAAGCCCATCGGTTTGCTCAGGGGGGTTCACCGCTTGCATGCATTGCTCCTATTCAGATGCCACGAGCCAGTGCGCCGCGGCGTGCGGTCGGGGTCTTTCGCTCGATGTAATCTTCGACCGCGCATTACGGCGGCGATGACCGGCGCTGACCATGTTTTGACCTGGCTGAAGCAACACCTTCGGTAGCCGGGGCCGCGCCCCTGCGACGCACGAAGCAATGTAATCGATTGGACGGGCCGATCCATTGCGGGGGGTTGGGGAGCTGGTCTTGATTGCCGATGACGCCGAATCGGTCGTGCTGACGGTTGAGAAGCGCTGGCGTTGCCCCGAGTTTCCGTGCCCTTTACTCGTGGCCGCCATGCTGGCGCAGCAAATCCACCACGTCATTATGGCCCTTATCGCCGTAGGTTCGGGGACGTTGTGGATGCAACGGACAAATGGATTCGGAAATTACCTGACGCCGAAGCCCGGTGAGGAGGTGAGCGGAGGGGTCGCCAACTATAAACAGCGAGAGTTTTGGGGATTCGCGTTTACAAGCGGCGACATGCAGCAGTCTTTGTTTGGCCCCAACGGCGAGGACTCCGACAGTCGCCGAATGATTGGGCATGTCGCTGGGCTGGAAGTCTCTTTGGTTTGGGTGACTCTGGTCACCGCCGTGCTGCCCATTTGGTGGGGGATACTTAGCGGAAGGAATTGGCGGGTGCGGCGGAACAGCGCGTCACCGCATTCGTGCGTGCGATGCGGTTATGATCTTCGCGCCACGCCCGACCGCTGCCCTGAATGCGGAGCAATCCCGCCATAAGAGGAAATACTTTCAAACTGACTTCGACGACCGGCTCCGCACAAAATGTCGTCAGTCTTGTAACCGGCTAGCCTCTTCAGTCTTGCTGTGTGCGTCGTTCCGCTCCCAGGCGTCCCGCGCGGCGGGCTTGGCCTGATCCCATTTCAACTTCGACTTCCCTTTGGAACGATCCCAGTCCTGCGAGAGGGCTGTCTCCACATCTTCGAAATTTGTTGCGGTGCTGCGGCTGCGCGATTCCCAGCCGTATTGATACGCGGGACCGTATTCGTCATACGAAGCGCCGGGAATCGCGTAGGGTCGTGACGTGTAATGTTCGCGCCAGTAACCGTGCTCGACGCTCGGATTGATTTCTTCGGCCACCCCCTTGCCCACAAGCCCCCCCGCGACCGCGCCAACTGCGGCTCCCACGGCCGTCCCAACCGGCCCCGCCACCGTGCCCATAGCCGCGCCCGCCACGATCGCTCCACCGGCGACAGCGACTCCGCCCACTGCTGCGCCAATTCCTGTGCCGACAGGATGAGAGCCCGGTGCCTTGGTGATGGGGTCGGGGTTTGCCGCTGGGTCATTCGTTCGGACCTTGTCAGAGTGTGCGCTGTTCATAACGTTTCCTCAAAAAATCTCCGTGAATCGGAAAACACCCGGATGTTACTCACAATTTGCAGTATGGCAGAATTTTTTCCATCACGGTACGCGCAAACTTCCAAACAAAATCCGCAGCCAAATTGGAGCAAACTCAACTTTTCGTCCAATTCCTTTTGGTGGAACAAATCCGCGCGGCACAGATCTCCCTTGTACTCGCACTTCGGCGGAAATGATGACCCGGCCAGGAGTTGCAGGGACCATCGTGGCGCGTTGCCTAAATGCGGCACAATGCCGCCGAAAAGGAAATGATTTCAGCCTGAATCAGTACCCGCGATTTCGATGGCTGCGAACCAGATCAGAGTTGGGCCGTACACTCCAAGACCCGGTGTGCTGCCCAATAGAACTATTCATCGGTGTTGTGTGGTCATGGAGCAATGGGGCGAACCTGCTACGCGGCTTCGATTGTGATTTTTATCTTGGCTGGCGGATTGGTGCCCAGCGCCCATTTTTGGATGTATTGGGTTTTGAGCACCGGCGGCTTGCCGCCATCGCCCAGTTCCTCCTCGTACACGTAGGTGCCCTTTGTTTCTTTGCCCTTGGCGAGAATGACTTCGATCTTCTGCATGGTTCGGCTCCTTGTGGATCAGGCGGATGGGGATAAGGGGAGATTCGCCGCGCCCGCAACCCTCAGCGGTTGTCGCCGCCGCGCGGACTCGGGCGTTGGCGCGGGTGGCCCATTACGACCGAATCATCGCGGGGATCGCCAGCGGCAAATATGCCACGACGGACGACATTATCAACGCGGTGAATCCCCAGGCCGGCAGCGCGCAGCAGCAGCGGGCACGATATCAGGAGCGCGAGCAGGTGATGCAACAAGCGGAACAAATGCGCCAGCAACAGGAGAAGGAGGCCCAAGCCAGAATGAAGCAGTTCATGGCAACGAAATTCGACCCCTCGACGGTGCAGGGGGCGGTTTGCGCCTTCATTCAGGCCAGAGAAAGAAAAGATGCAGCCTCTATGTCCAACTTCTTCTTCGCTGACAATGCCGGGCCAGGGTAATTTCGAGGTGCCCGGAGACGTCGCGCACTCCGCGCCGCCACATACCGGTACACAAGGTCCTGCACCGACGAATCGCAGTTCCCCCGCAGGCGCGATGAATTCGTTCGCCGCCGCGCTTGAAAATCTGGATGCCGAAGGTGTCGTCGATTCCATTGACATCCCCGGGGATACCGACGGCGCCTATCGCCGGCCATTAGTCAACCAATACCTTGCGGGTAGACGGTTCCTTGTTGCAGTCGAAGCACGCTTTGGCACGAGCGCCGCCGATTCTTTTGCCGGCGATTACAATGTGCCCGGCGACAAAAAATGGATGCTGGATTACACCGACGATGAGTGGATCATCACCCCCGACTATCCGGACCTGGCATTCGCCAACAGGGCCGCCCTTCGGGGCGAGGCAAGGTGGGTGCCGTTTATGCATCGAGGCACGGACGGCATCTGGCGAATCGCCCGAAGATTCCCTGAAAACCCGCGCCAGATTCACGAAAGAGCATTGGCCGCAATATCCAATGTCAAGGCTTACGAAAATGCGATTGCCGCCATCAAAGCGGGAAAGTATGCAACGCCCGCAGACATGGCCAACGAGGTGGTGCCAAGCATTAACCAAATGTCAACCATAAGATGAATCGGAATACTGTCGCACACAGTGCTTTCAGTTCATAGGCTGGGGTCACGGGCTCGAGCCCTGTATCCCCCACTTTCGATGGCTTGGACGCTCAAGTTGTGTCGGCCTGACAACGCGAAGCTCAAGCTGGCTAGTATGGACCGAAATCCATACAATGGAGCAACTTGGCCATTTCGGAGGATTTCTAATGCAGATGATTGAGGCGGTCATCAAGCCGCACAAGATCGACGAAGTCAAACAGGCTCTGGCGAAAATGGGCGTGCTGGGGGTGACGGCGATGGAATGCAAAGGGTTCGGCCGGCAAATGGGACACACCGAACGGTATCGCGGGGCGAAGATGGACGTTGGATTCGTACCGAAGGTGTTGATCAAGGTTTGCGTGAAATCGGAGGATCTGGAGAAAGCGACGGCGGCAATTATCGAGACGGCGCGCACCGGAGAGGTGGGTGATGGGAAAATCTTCATCTATCCCGTGGCGCAGGTGATTCGCATCCGCACCGGCGAAACCAATGAACAGGCTTTGTAGGTCCGGTTTTTCATGGTTGGATTCGAGGACCACCGGAATCCTTGCGTTCCGGTGGGGTAATTCAGGCCCGGTCGAGTCATCGGAGGAGATGGCGTCACCGGCCTGGTAGCGGAGGAAAAATATGAATCGGACGTTGGCAGGGCGATACTGCGCGCTGGCGGTTCTTGTATTGTTTGTATGGACGCCAACGGGCGCCTGGGCGGCCGAACCGGTGCGGCTGGGCGATCCCAAGAGCATAAATGCCGGGGACACGGCCTGGGTGCTCGTCAGCACGGCTCTCGTGCTCATGATGACCGGGCCGGGACTGCTGCTGTTTTACGGCGGACTTCTGCGAAAGAAGAACGTCCTCTCCGCCATGATGCACTGTTTCGCCCTCATGGCGATTGTGAGCATCGTTTGGGCGCTTATCGGCTATTCGCTGGCGTTTGACGTGGGGACGCCGTTTTTGGGTGGATTGCGCTTTGCCATGCTGCGCGAGGTCGGCGCCGCTCCGGCGGAATATGCGCCCACCATCCCCCACACCGTGTGGATGGCTTTCCAGATGATGTTCGCCGTCATTACTCCGGCGCTCATGTGCGGGGCTTATGCCGAGCGAATCAAATTCTCCTCCATGTTGGTCTTTTCGACGGCGTGGCTTTTGCTTGTGTACTGCCCGCTTGCTCACATGGTCTGGGGCAAAGGCGGCTTGCTGAGTGCTTCATTCGGCGGATTGATCCCCGCGATGGATTTCGCCGGTGGGATGGTGGTGCACGTCAGCGCCGGGACTTCGGCGCTGGTGGCCGCGCTGGTGCTGGGCCGGCGGCATGGATATCGCACGCACCCGATGCCGCCGCATAGCATGGTGCTTGCCGTTATCGGCGCCGCCATGCTGTGGGTTGGATGGTTCGGATTCAACGCGGGAAGCGCCCTCTCCGCCGGCACGTTGGCGGGATACGCTCTGCTCAACACGCATTTCGCCGCCGCCGCCGGCGCCCTGGCCTGGATGTCCATCGAGTGGATCTGGACCGGCAAACCGACGGTTCTCGGCATCATATCCGGCGCCGTCGCGGGGTTGGCAACCATCACTCCCGCCTCCGGGTTTACCCTGCCGATGTGGGCCATCGTCATCGGCGCCTTGGCCGGAATCGTCTGCTTTTTCGCCGCAACCACCCTCAAACAGATCCTGGGATACGACGACAGCCTCGACGTGTTTGGCGTCCACGGCGTCGGCGGAGCCTTGGGAACCATTCTCACCGGCGTCTTCGCCGTCGCCATGGTCAACATGCCGTCGGGCTTTGGAAACGTCAACAAACTCGGATTGGTCGAGGGATCGTCCACCGCCCTGGTTCACCAAATCATCGCCGTGGCGATCACCGGCGGCATCGCCGTCGTCGGCTCTGTTGTGATCCTCCTGATCGTCCGGGCGGTGATGGGACTCCGAGTGCCCGCGCAAGACGAATACGCCGGCCTCGATCTCAGCCAGCACGGCGAAGCCGGCTACAACCTCGAGGACGAGTTCGGCGCGACGTATGGCGAACCCGAGTCCACCAATGGAGAGCTGCAAAAGAAACCGGACCGCCTCACGGCCGCCGGGCGGATGCAGGGCGACTTTGCGATCTGACGGGCCAAATTAACCACAGCCGCCGCGCGAAAAACGAAAAACCGGCTTGTGGCTAACCCGATGGCGGTTTCGTCGTGTCTTCAGACTTGACGACGCATACTGGTGGTCGTCCTTCCGATCCGTTTTCCAGAAGCAGAACGCGAAACATCAGCCAGTTGATCCGGTAGCTTGCCATCACGGCCCATACAAAACATCCGGCAAGGATTGCGAGAGTCCAAGTGGTATTTAGCCATGGCGTTTTTCCGCTTGCGTATCGCACCAATACGACCAATGCCAATATAACCGAAACAAAAAGCAAGAGGATTGCACGCCAGAGGAACAATACCAATCGCTTATAATGGCCTGTCCGTTTTAAGTACGAAATCGTTCCGGACTCTAATATCCCAAGTAAAACGGCCTGTCCCGCACCCTGAAAGCCAGCCAAAATAGCCGCTACCGAAATCGCTGTCGGCATTACCCTATCCATGATTGATCGAAAAACTTCGTCGGATACCGCGAAATGCGCCAGCCCGAAGCAGGTTATCGCGCCAAAAGCGAGCGGATACCATCCTTCCACTTTCCTCCGTAGAGTCGGCAAGCAAGACAGAAAACGGCTCGATGGTGTTGGCGGCGGGAGCGATTCCATCATTGCCTCTGTCCCTGGTTCCTCTGCCGTTGGCCGAACTGACGCACGATTTCCGGCCTATTGTCGTTCAAGAACCCACGAAGTCCGGCGCAGCAATGACCTTTATCCAATTCACGACCGTCATAATTCACGCTGATTCTTTCGGTGATTCTATCGTTAATTAGATCAATCGGGACCGGAGATTCATCCATATCTGGTGAGGCCAAGACTTCCAGCTTCGTGACGGTGTCTCCGAAGTTCGATAGCCTCTGGAAAGCTCTCTTGACACGATCAAGGTTAAGTGTGCCGGATTCGTAACTCATCCCAACCGTTATCTCAACGGTCACGCCGCCCATATCGACCATGGATGAAATAGCGCCCCCTACACTATTGCCAATGGCGCGCAATTCGGCCAGGTGCTGCGGTGCGCGAAGCGTGAAGGCGGCCTTACGGATGATGCGTGCGCGCTGTAGCCTTTCCAATGCATCCCTTCTTAAAATTGGTGACATTTCGATCGGAGGCTCAAAACCTATGTGGTTAAGGAAATTTGCAAGCCGTCCATGGCGAGGACCATTAAACGAAAAATGCACAGCAGCAGCGGAAATCTCTGGACAATAGGCAAAGCACATCGGCTCACCAAGATCATCGTCATCGCCCAAATCCAGACGAGAAACTCGAGCGCCACTTAGTTTTGATGGAAGATTAAAATGCCGTCGCTTAAAAATGGTGCCGGTCAATATTCCGCCCTGCGCCGACCAACTGGCACCGTTTAGCAGATACCGGGTGCTCCCGAACGTCGCTTCGCTATCAGTGTTACATGCTACAAATGCACGAATTGCTGGAATCATACCCTCCGGATTTTGTAGCGGTAATACCCAGAAAAGGTCCGCGCCGATTTCGCTTGGCATCGTAAATCCTTGGTTGAAGGCCTCGGAAACGACAAGGCTCGACGCCATGCTACGAATTATCTGGGAAAAATCCGCATCTGCGACACGTCGCAACAGCCGCCCATATTACGCCGGGCGCGATATCGGAAATGGGGTCGATACGGCAATTGACACAAATGGTTTGGCTCTCTTGACCTACAAACGATGGCGCGCGATGATTTCCCTCCGCATCGGGCATTTCTTGAGGACAGACTATGCTGAAATTCGGCCAGAAGCACTACGTTCCGATTTTGAAAACAAAAGAGGGTGAGCGATGGGCGATCTTCAATCTTGATGCGCCGACAAAATTACGACTTACCCCGCTCATGGAAATACATGAACACAAAACACTCACCGCCGCTCAACAGGCGTTGGCAATGTGCCAAGCACTCGCTCACGATTGGGGAACAGATAGACCGCTTTTCCTCGACACTTGCTGGCTCCACGATGAGCATGGGCATTCCGGAATACTTGCGGCTGTATTTCAAAGCGCGCGAATCGAATCGCTTCAAGCTATTCCCGTCGCTCGTACCAGTTATGGCCAACAAGCACTGGCAAGAATTCGGGACATCGCCCAACAAGATGGACGGGGCTATTTGCTGCGCGCCCAAGTATCCGATCTCAGCAATCCGGCTGGCATCAACAGCGTCCTTTCCGCCATAGGTCTTCAAAGACAACACGTTCACTTCATGCTTGATTACAGAAATCACCCGATGAATCTATTGGTAGACGTGCCGCGTATCCCATCCATTAGCAGTTGGCTTACGCTCACGACCGCATCGAGTGCTTGCCCTCGATCACTTACTTCATTTCAACAACACATTTGGCACCCGATCCCGCGCAACGATTGGACAAGCTGGGAGCAAGCTGTTACCCAGCTAACCCTTCCACGTCGTCCGACGTTCAGTGACTACACGATACGCGACTACGGACGATCACCATCCGGGGGCCGCGCGAGTGTGACTCTTCGATATACGACAACGAATAATTGGTTGATTCGCGTCGGCCCCAAGGTAGCTGGCGGTGGCTCCGTGAATATGCACGTCGTATGCCAAAGCCTGATTCAAAGAACCGAGTATTCGGGCCAGAATTTCAGCGCAGGAGATGGAGCTATTCATGCCACGGCACAACCGAATAGCGGGCCAGGAAACACGGGACAATGGATTAGCTGGGGAGCAAGTCACCACATGGTTTTCGTTGCCCGGCAGATTCAGAACCACGCCGGGCTTTAAGCGCGTTTCGGACCTCACGGCAAATAGTTTTGGTCGGCAATTTCATCAGCTTGGCCCAAAGATCAATGACCAATGCGTTACGACCAGCCTTGACGCCGTGATTGCGCAATGCCCAAACGCACTCACGCCTCCACATTAATCGAATGAGCGCTTGGCGGTCTATATCGTGATTCCGCCATGCCGGACGTTTCGGTACTATCGAAACTCGCCCCGCATTCGATTCAGCAGTCATAATCCCCCATCCCCGTGGGATTTTGGCCCGAACGGATTTCAGGTGTTTGGGCGCGACGACGACCGTGGTGTATTCAAAAGCGCTCCCGTAGTTTCTGGTTTGGGTTACGAGCCGAGCAAGCGAATCTCGCTCACTCTTGATTTCAAAGCCATCGAGCGATCCGTTGACGGAAACCACGTCTGCCCGTCCCGCCCCACGCAAGAGCGGTAATTCCTCAAAAATCACGGCGTCCGGCTCTTTCTCTTTTAGATACGCAATTAGAGCACGGCGGATTTGTGGGTCACGCACTGGCGCGGCGATCCCGGCGTCCATTCCTCCACGATCTGCCATGGCGGCAGTTTGGGCGCTAACCCTTCCCACTGTCAACAGATCGGCGGAATGGTCTTTGCTGCTCGACTGTTTTTCGGGGGAATCCGCACCTGCCGTTATGGCTTTTGGGGCAGAACGCATTTTTAAGGCAAAGCCCAAATTCAGACATTTTCTTCTCTGGGCCCCCTGCGATTCGTGTGCGTCTCCTCCGTGGTTGATTTCGGATCTGTCCGATCCAGCATCGGCATATCCACTAGCTCGATTCAAGCCGGCGAACATTTCCGCAAGCGTGCGACTTTTGGGGGACTATTGGGGACATTGAAGGGCCTCAAGCATTCGTCGGTTGGCAGGAACAACGGCCCCGGCGAAGCGGAAACGAGGGTTGATGTGCCCAAAATGTCCCATTTCGCCGCCATTTCGAGAAATTTTCTCCCGGGGATCCCGGCCGGCGAGGGCCGCAAGGATTGTTGGCAGAGCAATGAGCATGGCGATAGAATTATATCAGTAGAACGGTGGTACACTCGAGAAGAGGGAAGACGATCACCCTCTATATCTATAGCCAGCACGTGAAAGTTTTGGACGTGTTTTCGAGAAATCCGCAGATTTTTTGAAAGATTATTTTTCTAGGACCATCAAGACGCCAAAGGCGGCCATGGCCGCGAGCGAAGATAAAACCGCGAGGGTCTGATCCCGGCCGGGTCGGGAAGCCGATTGCTGCAAGAGAAGCTCTCCGCCGAAATACCTCCTCTCGCGCAGCGCCTCACTCCGCTTTCGATTCCCTTGTCATCAGCGTCGTCAACGCCCGGATCACGTCCATCCCCTCGAACAGCACCGAATGCACGGCCTCGGTGATCGGCATTTCAACCTTGTGTTGGATCGACAATTCGCGCACGCTGCGCGTCGTCGGGACGCCTTCGGCCACGCTATCCATGGAAGAGAGAATGTCCTGAAGTTTGCGGCCTTTGCCGATCTGTTCGCCGACCGTGCGGTTGCGGCCTTCGGGACTGACGCAAGTGGTGATGAGATCGCCCAGCCCGGCCAAGCCCTGGAAGGTGGATTCCTGCGCTCCCATGGCCACGCCCAGACGGGTGATCTCCACCAAGCCGCGGGTGACCAATGCGGCCTTGGCGTTGTTGCCGGCGGCCAGGCCGTCGAGGATTCCCGCGGCGATGGCAATGACGTTTTTGGTGGCGCCGGCCAGTTCCGTGCCGATCACGTCGCAGTTCGTGTAGACGCGGAACCACTGGGTTGAAAAAACGCTCTGGACGCGGCGGGCCAGCTCGGCGTCATCGGAGGCGGCGACGGCGGTCGCGGGAAGATATCGCGCCAGCTCCGCGGCGATGTTGGGTCCGGACATCGCCGCCAGACCCCGGCCGCGGCCGACAACGTCCATCACGATTTGCGTCGGACGAAACAAAGTTTGGTTTTCGATCCCCTTGGCAACCGAGACGATCGGCACACCCGCCGGCACATGAGCCGCCAACCGCTTCCACACGCTACGCATGTATTGCGTGGGGACGGCCGAGAGGATCAGCGTGCATCCGTCGAAGCATTCGGCGTCGTTGGCGGTGAGGCGGACGTCTCGGGGCAACCTCACGCCGGGCAGAAACCGCTGATTCTCGCGGTTCTGAGTCAGCCGGTTGATCGAATCCTCGAACACGCCCCAAAGCGTCACGTCGTGCCCGCCCTGGCTCAGGAGCAGCGAACAGACCGTCGCCATCGCCCCGTCGCCAATGATTGTCACGTGCTCGGACATGGGGGCATCTTACGAATGCCGAATGCCGATTGCCAATTGCCGAATGGAATACCGGAGTCCGGCGTATTCCTAAGCGAGCGGAGTACCGAGTGCGGCTCCGTATTGTTCGACCAGCGGCCCCGGTTCCAGAACGAGAATTTGCGGAAGCCGCTGCCGGAATCGCTTCCCGGCATCGGTTCGTGCGGTGGGTAGTGAGAGAAGGTCGGAATCGAGGGTGACAATGTGCGTTGCCGATCCGGTGATTGCAAGTTCAACAAACATCGCGTCACGCGGGTCGCGTTCGAATTCGAATTTAACCCGCACGGTTCGATATTCGTCCGCGATGTAGCGTAGTCGGTGCAGTGCCAATTCAACTCGTCTTGGCGTGAGGCCGGGGAATCGAGCGAGTATTTCAGGGTGGAGCAAGACGGCCCGGTACTCTGCCAGGACCGGTGGACTGATGAGCGGAATGGCTCTGCGTATCGTTAAAGCGTCAACAATCCTCTGGGATGCGGACGTTCTTGAAACCAATCCGGCCAGCAAGACATTCGTATCGAGAACGAGACGTAGCAAGGGGGCGGGCAAGATCACCTCATTTTGCCGCGACCGTTGCTGCCGTGGTGGATGGACCTCGTCTTGTCGACGAGCTTCACGATTTCGGCGTCATCGACCTTACCCGCCGCTTGCCGCACGGGCCCCATGATCTCAGCAAAGGTCGATTCCTCCGCCTCGCGCTGGAAGGCCAGGCCATCCTCAACAAGTCGCTTGGCGTAATGTTCCGGAGGCACACCCATGCGTTTTGCCTTGGCGACAAGTTGAGCCATGTTCCGCTTGTTGAGCGCTGGAAGTCGAAGCGATGTTTGCGACGTTGAAGCCATGCTTGAATTCTATCACGTTGGGGCAAACGAAGCGACACCAAGTCTGCGGACGCCGTCTTCCAATCCCCCAGGGCGATTCCGTTCCAACCAGCACCGGCGATGTTCGGCCGCAATCCGTTCGAGTTCGTAACTCAAGACTTCTTGTTTCTCGCGGGATGGATCGAGTTTCCATCGTCCTTCGCGACAGGCGAATCGCAGCATCGCCGCCGCGTTGGCAAATTCGCCCTTTATCAACTCCGCGTCCTCGCGCGACATTTTCGCCAAATGGACATTCCGCATCGCGGACTCGATCGCCGCTTCCGCGCGCTGCAACCCTTCGCGCGTGATTCCTTCCATCGAATCGCCGTGCGCGGATGAAGGCACGAGAATGCGGAACAGCGCCGAGCGGTTGGGGACGCGTTTTCCCACCGCCTTATAGACGTTGCCCAGCTCGCACGCCGCCCGGCCCATGACTGACGCTTCATCGCCAAAAGCGTGAAGATCGAGCGCCCGCTCCAGCGGCAAGTCGCGATTGGATTGCAGGCACCAGCTTAGCGCCGCCCCCGTGGCCAGGCCGGCAAAACTTATCGGCAAATATTGCAAATGCCCGTGATCGCCCCAGTCGGTGTTGAGATATCCAACGGCCCCGTGCTTCAAGCCCGCCTCGGCCGCGGCGCGCTGATTGGCGAGCATGTTGTCCGTCCGCCCGGCGATGCTGCACCAACTGCTGGTGCCCGGACAAACGTAAAACTCCACGCCGCTTTCGCCGAACCGGCGCGCCTCGGCATCGAACGGATGATCGGCCTCGTAACCCCAATTCAGGGCAATCACGTTCTTGGGCAATTCTCCGATCAGTTGCGGGTCTTTGAGAATGACGTCGCCCCAGAACATCATCCGCCGGCCGTGGCGGGCGACCAACTCGCTCACGCGGAGCAGAAAATCCAGGTACACGCGATGCACGCCGCGCCGGCGGCATTCGTCTTTGCTCCTGCCCTGGCCGAGGTCGAACGTCTCATCGCAGCCGACGTTGAACAGGCCGCTGGAGAAATTCGGCAGGAGCTGGGAATACAAATCGGCCAGAAATTCCACGCTTCCCGGATCAATCGGGCAAAGGCTGAACGGCCCTTCCCAACGGTATCCCCACGGCGTATCCGAACCCTGGGGCGCCTCGGCCAACGGCAAATATCGCGGGTGCTTCAGCCAGCGCTCCATGTGTCCGAAACTGTTTTGATTCGGCACCAGCTCGATAAATCGCGATTTGCAATACTGATCGAGTTGACGGACCTCATCGCCAGTCATGGGGCTGGCGTCTTGCCAGACCTGCTCATGGCCGCAATAGGCGAAGGTGTGTTCGGTGTAAAGCTGAAGCTGATTGATCTTCCACCCGGCCAGCATATCGACAAGCGAAAACAGCGTCGGCATCGTGGGAACCTTGTCGCGGCTGATGTCGAGCATCACGCCGCGCGTCGGGAAATCCGGCCAATCCTCGATCTCAAGACACGGTAAAGATGCGGGAAATTGCCTGCGAAGTTGCGCCAGTGTTTGCCGCCCATAAAAAACCGCAGCCGCATCGTGGCCGACGATTCGGCAGGATTCCGGCGTGATGGAAAGCAGATAGCCTTGTGAGCGCGTTACTGTCGGATCAATCCGCTCCAGCGCCCGCGCGTGGGATTGCCCCGCGGTCTGCCGCATTCGCCGCGGCGTCGGCAAGAGGATGATGGATTCCCGGTCGATCGCCATGAGGTCCAAAGTCTAAATAGGAAGCACGTCCTATCGTACCCCGGAAAATCCCGTTCACCCCAGGTGCGGACGCGATCCGCATTGGCCGGTAGGTTCGCCGGTGGTGGACGTGGGTACGAGGCGGTATTTGCCGGGAATTTCCGCCGGAGCTTTTGCCGGATGTATTGGTGGACACGGTGAGCAAAACCTCCGCGAAGCGGGGGTTCTGCCTTCCAAGGTGTCGCCGATGTAATCCGCGGGTTTACGCGGCTTGTCCGCCGTTGTTCTGGTACTCGTAGTAGGTTCGGATGTTTCGGCCGTAGTATCCGCCGCCCTGGGCGCGGACGGCGTTGAGGACGACGCCGAGGTGTTCGGCCTTGACCTGCTTGAGCGTGTCGCGCATGCGCGAGAGAACGCCGCGGGTGTTGGTGCGGGCGCGAACGACGCTGACGACGCCATCGACGCGAGGCGCCAGGGCCACCGTTTCGGAAACGAACAGCAGCGGGCCGCTGTCGAAGATCACGTGGTCGAATTCCTCCAGGGCGCGTTCGATGAAATCGACGAGCAACTGGCTCTCGACCAGTTCGGTGGCGTTGGTGGGTTTGTGGCCGCTGGGAAGGACGAACAGGTTGGGGACCTGGGTTTCCTGCACGGCGTGCTCGAATAAATCGAGACTGTTCAGGACGTCGGAAAACCCCTGCTCGTTGGCAATGTTGAAGACTCGATGCAGTTCGGGACGGCGGAAGTTGGCATCGACCAGGAGGATGCGCCGGCCGTTGAGCGCCAGACCGGCGGCGAGGTTGCAGGCGATGGTGGATTTGCCGTCGCCGGGCGAGGGGCTGGTGATCAGGATGCTGCGCGTGGTATCCAGGGACGAGCTGTGCTGGAGGCGCGTTCGCACCTGTCGAAGCTGCTCGGCCATCATGGAGTGCGGCGCCTCAAAGATGACGACGGGCAGGCGAGCGCCGGCGGATTGCGGATCGTCGTCCTCGTGCGGAACCATTCCCAGAAGGTTCAAAGACCCGACGCGGGTGATGTCGCGCGGCGAGCGGATGGTGGTATCAAGCAGCTCGCGCAGGAAGGCGATCCCCAGCGCCAGGAGCAGGCCCATCGCGATCGACACGGTCATCGTCGCCGCAAGTTTGGGGAAACTGGGAATCTCCGGAAGCTCCGGTTGCGCTTCCCATTCCACGCCGCCGAGGTCGTGCCTGGCGTTGTAGCTGGTGATCTGCTCCAACCGATTTTCGATCCCCTTGAGCTTCTCCTCGTCTATGGCTCGCTCGGCCTGCTTCTGAACCAACTGTTGCGCGCGCTCGGTGAGCTGGGCCATCTGGCCGTTGAGTGCCTTGATATTGGCGTCCATCATGTCGGCGCGGGCTTGGGCGTCTCGCACCTTTTGGTTGAGCTCTTGTTCGATCTGGCTCCTGTAGCGCACGCGCACCTTGTCTTCTTCCGTCTTTTCCCTGCGGTCGATCATGTCCCTCTGCCGCTGGATGTTTTGAAGCATTGAACTTGCGGGGCCCATATTGCTGCCGAGGGCCTGACCCAGATTCAACTCGTAGTTGGTTTGCATTTGCCTGAGGCTGCCAATCTCGGGGTCCTTGTTTACCAGTTCCTCGACCTGCGGGACGTTGGTCGGATCATTGGCGATCTGCCTCTCCAGCTCGCCGTATTGCTCCTTGGCGGTCTGCTCGTCGAGCCTGGCGACCTGGAGATTTTGCAGCCACGCCTGGAGCGTCATGTCCTTCTCGCTGATTTTGGTGAAGGTGCCGGAAACACCGTCGGAACTGAGTTCGACCAGAAGGTCGGAAATGTCGCCGTCGTCCAGCTTCACCTGGCCCTCGGCGGCGATTCGTTGCTGTGCGAGGTCCTGGTTGAAGCTGTACTGGCGATCGCGGCTCTTTTCCTGCTGGTCCTTGATGTACTGATCGACAAATGATTGGACGACGACCTGGCAGGATTTGGGATCGCTGTCGGTCATGCTGACAACGATCAAGGGCGAATCGGGCGAGGAGGTGACCTGCAATGCACCGTCGGCGAGATTGGCCTTGGCCTCCTGAATAGTCGGTTGACGCTTAAACCACGGAGTCGTGCGGATTTCGTCGTTGGGATTCTGAAGCACCTTGGTGATCAGCGCCGGATCGTTCATCATGGTCGTATGCAGACGGATTTGCAGGGGAAGCGCTTGGACGTTGAAGTCGTTGGAGGCGCGGAGGGTGCCTTCTTCGTTAGGCTCGAACATGCCGGGAATAACCACCTTTCCTTCGGCGGTGTAGCGCGGATGGTACTTGTTCAACCAGTAATTGATGCCATATCCGGTGCCGGCGCTGACAACCAAAAATAGGATGATCAGCCAAAAATTGGAGCGAATGACGCGCCAGGCGTCGGAGCCGGACATGGTGAACCCTGCCTGGGCCTGTGCATGGCCGACGGCGCCGGCGGAGGCAATGCTGGTGGTAACCGGCAAAGAGGAAAAACCTGGTCGCGGCAATCGCACTGTCGCCGTCTGCGGTAACGTAGTCATAACGACACATCTCCTGGGGAACCGCGCTCACCCGTCCTAATCCGAGCTTTTGCGCCACGCTCGCTCAGTACAACGCGCGAAAAAACACACCCCTGCAAATTCTCGATTATTCCAAATGCTCTCATGTTACATCGACCCATTCAAGTGCTCTTTCCATGCGGCCCAACGACCTAATTGTTTATGGGACCGACGCTTGCGGCTTGGCAAGCTTCTGTGCCTCTGCTCGGTTGACCAAATCCTGCAGCCTAGCGCGGAGAACGGCATCCTGGGCGCCGGCGTGTTGCTTGTTAACCATTTGCAGGCCGAGCTTTGCCTGCATTTCGGCCTGAACCGGGTTGGGCGGCTCCGTCCGGAGATAGCCCTCACCGAGATGCAAATACTCATCGGGAAACGGCGGGAAGTCATTCATTGCGGTGTTCAGGATATGTACGCCTTCGGCCGCCGAGCCGTTCAAAATCAGCAGCCATGCCTGGGTATCCTGAAGCCGCGGCTCCGTCCGGCCGAGCCGCGACATCTTGCTGATGGCCGCATTGATATATTGCAAACCCTCCTGGGCACGCGGGGGCGAATAGTCGTCGGCCAGCAGGCAGGCAAGATTGTTCAGCGACTCGAGATTGTCCGGTTCAAGCTGTAGCCAGCGCTTATAGGCCGCATACGCCTTGTCCACCAGGGGCGTCGGTTTGGCCAACTGATACATGACCGCGGCGCCGGACAAGACGATGATCTGATCGCGTTTGGCAAGCTTGTCGAAATTAGTCATGATTCCGTCGACGATCGCCAGCGCGGCCGAATCATCTCCATGGCCCTGATAGAGTTGCACCAGTGCGATCTTGGCCCCTACATTTTCCTTGGCGATGGCCGAAACGTCTTTGACGGCCTCGTCGTATCCAAATTCCTGGTTAATACTTCGTGCGATGCTATTCAGTTCAAGGGGATGGTCTCCCGCCAGCGCGGCGGCCAGGGCGCGTTTGAAGTCCGGCAGCGCCTGTTCGCCGCCAAGGCGTTTTTCCGCCAGAGCCAGGTCCCACAGGGCCCATGGGGTTGTCTTGAGCTTGTCGCTCATCGCGGCGTAGTGGTCGACGACGGCTTGGAAATACTGGCCATTCTGCAATAGCTGCATGTTGGTCCGCACGACCGTTGGATTGTCCGGCGCAATCCGCAGCGCCATTTCGCTTTTGGCCAGAGCATCGTCTCTGCTGCCCAGCTCGCCGTAGATCACCGCCTCGCTCTGGAAGATGTCCGGGTCGTGGTCGAAGGGGGGAACGGTTTCGACATCCTGGAGCAGCTTCAACGCCTCGGAGAGCCGCGGATGCGGGCCGCCGCTGAACATGCCCACGAGCTTCATCCGCAAATCCTTGTTCTTCGGCTCGATCCGGAGCGCTGCCAGCAACTCGTTGGCGGCCTCATCCGGCTGGTTGAGCATGAGGTGCGCGTCCGACAAACACAGCCGGACGTCCACGTTGTTGGGACTGGACTGCCGAACCGCTTCGAGATCTTCCAGGGCCCCGGCGGCGTCCGGCGGCTGCACGTGCAACCGCGCGCGCCCCCGGCAGAATAACGCCGTCAGTTGCCTCGGGTTAATCGCCAGAGCCTGTGTCGCACGGTCCGCGGCATCCTGAAATTGGCCGTGCTCCAACAACGCCAGGGACCAGATGGTCAGCAGTTGCTCGGCGTTCACCGGGTTCCGGCTCAGATCGGACTTCAGCGCCTTCTGCGCATCGTCAAATTTTCCTTGGACAAGCAGGACTTGAATCGTCTTTTCCTGAACGTCGGGATTGTCGGTGTTCGCGTCCACCGACCGCAACAAATTAATCGCGTCGTCATATTTGCGGTGCATCGCCAGCAGGCTCGCCATGCGGATTTGCATGTCGGGCCGATATCCCGATCGCGCCATCGCGTCGTGCATTTCATCTTCGGACTTGTCCTGCATTCCCGCCCGTTCGTAGAAATCGGATAGCGCCATGTACGGATCGGGCTGTTTTTGCCATGCCGGCTGCGCCGCCCAGCTTTCCAGCGTCTTCAAGGCATCGTCCGGCTGCTTGGCGGCCAACTGGCATCGTGACAACGCGACGTACAGTTCCGGTTCGTTGGGCCATTTCACCAACGGGCCTTTCAGCGCCTTGACGGCCTCCAGGGCTTGCTTGACGGCATCGCCGGGTTGGTTGTTCTTGTTAAGCATGTCCACGTAACGAAGCACCACGTCGGCCATGGCGGCGTAAAGCTCCGGCTGATTGGGCCGGGCCTGCAGTTCGTCCTCAATGTCCTTCAAGGCGACGTCGGGCTTGCCGTAGTTCATCTCATGCGTCACCCTCATTTGGATGAGGGTCTGGTCGTTCGGGAGGAACTTGAGTCCGTCTTCGATCGTGTGCAACGCATCGTCGGGCTTGCGCAGGGCGTAGTAACACCGAGCCAGCCCGACGTAGGCATCCCACAGATTCGTCTCCTTCTGCAAGGCAACGAGGAATTGGGGAACCGCCTGATCGTACTGCTCTTCCGCCGCCAACACGTTCCCCAGCGCAAGCCAGGAACGGGCAAACTCGGGTTTGTCCTGGGTCAGTTTCCGGGCTATCGCTTCGGCGGTCGCGTTATCCTTCTGCGCCATGGCCAGCGCCAAGCGGTACATATCGCCCCCCGCCTGATCGGTGTTCGCCTTGGCCAGCACGGGAATGCACGCACGCGCCTCCGGGTACTGTCCCGTCTTCAGATAATGATTGAAAAGCAGTTCCTGAACGTGTGGGGAATCGGGCGCCAGCGCTTGAGCGTTCTTGAGATCAGTTACCTCTTCAGCCTCATTGCCACTGCGCGCGGCCAACGCCGCCAGCATCAACTGTCCCTGGACCTTGTCGGGGTTCTCCTCGGCAATCTCCTTCTCCAGACCCGCGATTTTTTTGGGGTCTTCGCCTTGGATCGCCGGGATCAGCAAACGGAGCCGGGGATTCTTCGGATTGGCCGCCAGCCCGCGGGTAGCGGCGGCCAGAGCCTGGTCCTTTTTGTCCTGGTGATACAGGACCTCCGACAGCATGACCCAATCGTCGGCGTTGGCGGGATTCCGGTCCGTGCTCAACGTCAGAAGCCGGGCGGCTTCGGCATAATCCTTGACCACGATCGCCACTCTCGCTTTGGCGCTCGCCTGTCTGGCAGTCTTTTCCCCGAGCGCCGCGTAGAGTTCTCGGATCCGGTCCTGGTTCTTGTCCGGGTTACTCAGCAGGAGCTGAATCCGAAAAACGTTCAACTCCGGGTCCTTTGGGCTGAGGCGCGCCAGTTCGTCAAGGTGGGCGGGAACCTGGTCCGGTTGGCCGATCAGCAGCAAACGGACCAGGTGCTTCCGCGCCTGCACGTCCCGGGGAAACTGCTGGACCACGTCCTTCAAAATCGTCAGGGCATTGGCGGACTGATGGGTGTCCTCATATCCCTGCGCCAGCAGCGTCTGGAAAACGTACCAATAGTAGTTCTTCGTCGCCGGAGGGTTGTCCGCCATCATCTTGCTGAGGTTCTGAACGGCGAGCACCTCCTCGCTGGTGCCCGAGCCGATCTGGAATCGGGCTTCCACCTCCTTGAGCGGCAGAACCAGTCTGAAACCGGCCGCTTGGTCCAGCTTGTCCAGCGAAGCGCGGATTTCATCGTGCAGCTTCGTCCGTTCGGGCGAGGCCGGCATCGACAGAAAGTGGAAAACCTGGACCTTGGCCATCTCCAACATGACCCTGAACCGCAAACCGCCGATGGCGATGTGATTGGGATCGTCCGTCAGAGACCCCAGCGTGGATTTGAGCATTTGCAGCGCCTGTTCCTGCATGTCGGGGGAGCGGCCCATCAGTTCCGCGCGCGCCAGGCGAGCATCGGGTGTATCGGGCATCTTGTCATATATCTTCATCGCGCCGGCCGGATCGCCCCGCCGCATGGCCATGTCCGCCGCAGTCTGGTTGATCTCCACGTAGTTGGGGTCGCTCTGCTTAACCAACTCAAGCGCTTTGTCAATCTCCGACTTCGCCCGGTCCTGGTCTTTCTGCATCACGTCGGGACTTGACTGATCCACTCCTGACAAGTGCTCCAGCACCCGTGCGAAGTAATAATGCATCGAGGCGTTTTGGTCCTGCGAGCCCCCGTGCGGGCCGGTCAGCACCGCCTCAAACGTCGCCACTGCGTTGTTGTAATGTTCGGTGACCTCTTTCAACTGAACCGGCGAGGGGTTTTGGGCCGCCAAATTCATTCCCAACTCGATCTCGGCGCTGGCAATGGCGAAGGGCAGATCGCCGTTTGCGGGGTTCTTCTTCCAAAGGTCCTTCATTTCTTTGGTGGCGCTATCCACCTCTTTCTGATCCGCATCGACTCCGTTGGCCCAAGCCTCAATGACCAGCTTGTCGGCCAAGGCTTCCATCTGCTCGTCCTTCGGGTCGGCCTGATGCGCGCGTCGACTGTAGTCGATCGCGTTGCGGAAAAGATCGGCTCGGGGCTGTTGTTCCGCATGGGTTCTATACCAATCGCTCAGCGCCATGAGCGCCGGCAGATAGTTGGGATCGATTTCCAGCGCCTGGGTATATGCCGCAACTTCAAACTGGCTGGCTTGCGGATCGTCCTCGGCCAACTTTGCCAGCGCTCCACCCAGCATCATCTGAGTCTGCGGATCGTGCTGGTTCAGCCTAGCCGCCCTGGCGAAGTCGTTCACCGCATCCTGCCAACTGCGATCCTTCATTGCCTGCTGGCCGAGCGCGATATAGCGGTCGGGGTGCTCGCGGATCAGAAATCTCTGCGCCAGGAGTCCCGCCGCCACCGCCCCGACCAATACGAGGAGCAGGATTGTTAAAAATCGGGTGTTAAGCCGTCTTGCCATGAGTAACCTTCAATCTCCGCCTGAACACGATTAAGGAGATGGATATCTCCAATATGCCTCAGCGTGGTCGAAAGTTGCATCTTTCGACAGCGCCGCTGCGGCGGATCGCCCCAAAAATCCTCCTACGGATGGGAATGCTTCACCTTAGTCCAGTCAGGGAAGCAAGTTTCGATCTGCGGCCGCGCCGCCGTGAGAAAGTCTGTCATCGCCGCGCTGGCATTAGAAATATCGGTATCTTCAATGTTCGGCACAAGGGTCATCAGCTCGATTTTGGCGTAATAACCGTACCGTTCGGTCAAATCCTCCAAAGTTTGCCGGACCCCCAGGGGGTCGCTTTCATAATGGCCATTGGTGTGGAAGACGTAGGCCACGCATTTGGACACCCGGTTATTCCCCGTCGAGTCCTGGAAGCTGATAAATCGAACCGACTGAGAAAAAGGCTTGCCCGAAGCATCCGTGCCAAGCTGCCAGACGGGCACCGTGTACGACGATGGCTCGTATCCGTCGGCGATGTAGCAGCGGTCCGGAATGTGCGCCACGGTATCCACGAGGCCGGTGTAATACGTCAACCCAAGGTGAATCACGTCGCCCCAATGGTTCTTCACCTCCAGCGCCGACACGATCGACTTGCGCTCGCCGGGGGTCTTGCCTTGCAGCGCGTCGTTGATCATCCGCACCTGCTGATCGAAGGAGGCCGAATTGAATTTCGTCGTGGCAGCCTGGGCGGCTTGCTGAGCGGCCGCATCCGGCAACGACGGCTGCGTCGCCGCGGAAGCCGAGCCCGCCCTGGTGGCCATTATTGCCACCAGATCGGCGCCGGCGCGGTCCACCTCAATGTAATCACGGTAAATGTAACTTTCCGTGCCTAGAACGTCCTCGGTCTCCTTGTCCAGCTTGTCGTCTTGCGACACTTGCAGCCAACGGCCCATGACCGGCGGCAACTCGCGGAACTCCCGCGGCTGGGCAACCGAGTCCTTCTTGAAATGCAGCTTGAGGTTCCACACAAACCCGTTGAACGCGATCGCCGACACCAGCAGGATTCCCGAAACGATCACGAACGCCGGATGCACCACGCCGCGCGACTGACCCCGTGAAGATTTGGGACCGTTCCAACTCATCCGGCCTCCGATTGAGAATCCGAGTCTCCATTGTTGTCGCGGCGTTTGCGCGGGGAGGGAGCGCGCGACGCCAGGCGAATCGAGGGCGGCGGCGGCACGATGGATCGCATGTCCCCGGCCTGTCTCCTGGGCCCGGGGGCAGGCTTGGACGATGAAGGCCCCGGCTTCGCTGACGCGACCGCGGGCTTCGACGGTGCAGCCAAAGGCTTCACCGGTGCAGCCGCGGGATTTGCGGACTGAGCATCCGGTTGCCTCGGCGCGCTGGTCCCGCGGATCGCCGCCAAGCTCCTTGGCGCCGCCCGTGGCGACAGGGCCGACGCCACCGGCGCCGTCGAACGCGTGATAACCTTCGGCGCGATCGCCACAAAACGGCGGTCAATTTGCTCCACGAATATCTGGTCCAGAATCCAACCCACGAGCAATATCATCAGAAACGCCGGAACCAGCATGATCAACCCCACAAACTGGTGGGCGAAATTTTCAGACAGGGAATGGCTGACGTAGCGATCCAAAAGTCCCTGGCCGGAGACCCTCATCACGTTACAGGAGATTGCGATCGGAACCGCGAACAGCACCACGATGATTTTCTGCCAGAGCGGCCTGCTTGACAAAAACGCCACCGCCGCCGCAACGGATATGAACGTCATCAGCGAGCGCATTCCCGCACAAGCCTCGGCGACGTTGAGGGTCCGCCAGTTGCCGTCGCCGCCTATCATGGAGATTTTCGTCCCACCGACCGACGCTTCGACTCCGGTCAGTTGCAACGTCCAGACCGCGACGTTGGCGGCGAGCTGCTGAAGGGGTCCGGCGACACTGCTGTAGACCAGTCCCGGCCATGGTAGGCCGCAAACCAGAAAGGAGACGGGAAACCAAGCCACCTTCATGACGCTCCACCCGCTCAGCGCCAGGACCACGCCGAACAGCGTGATCACCATTCCGAAGTCCTTCAGAAAATCGTTTTGGCCGGGGAAGATGGCATACTGGAACACCGCGATGCCGAAAAGCACGATGAACCCGCCGAACCATCCCGCGGAGTGTTCGTCGGCTCGCAACATAAGTGAATCCGAGCTGCTCAAGAGGCGCCACGCCAATGGCGCCGCGATGAGCGCCGCGCTGACGGCGGCGACAATTGGAAATACTCTGCGGGCCTCCTCGTAAACCAAGACAAGCGGCAACACCGCAGCCATGGCCAGCAGCGCCCATACCCGCAGCTCGATTTGACGTCGAGTGGGTTGTGCTGATGAGCCTCCATGCAGCAGCTTTTCACGATTCACGTACAGGTAATAAAGCCCGATCACCGGGATGCAGATTGCGTGTCCCCAATTCGCTTCCCCATAGAAGGGATTGGTCTTGTCCCAAAGCCGGCGCAGGTTCGGCCAGAACAATGCGCTGAACAGCGTGGTGATCACCGCGATTTGAATCCAGACCGAACGCTTGAGTCCGCAAACAATCGGGTCGGCCGCGGAATCCAGCGCATCCCGGAGGACCTCGCCCGTCAGGACGGCATCACCGTCATCCACGTCGTTGATTTGCGTCTGGCTCATGCGACAAGGCTGCCAAGGCGCCACGCCGGCGCCTTCAAAACATCGCCCGCCGGACTTTTACGCCCGGCTTGGGCGGCAGGTTCGGTCCACCATCCCCGAGTCCAACTATAGCGGCATCGGAACTTTATGCTGCACGATTAAGGTTTTGATTAAACCTTCCGCAATATCGGACTAACCGCCATC
This sequence comes from Tepidisphaeraceae bacterium, assembly GCA_050014015.1. Classification (GTDB taxonomy): domain Bacteria; phylum Planctomycetota; class Phycisphaerae; order Tepidisphaerales; family Tepidisphaeraceae; genus PALSA-1353. The sequence continues at coordinate 38,829 of JBEKEC010000009.1, read as the reverse complement.
CGTCCCTAGAAGGCATTCGGACCATTGTAAAAGTTTCGATCGTAGGACCAACTGGCTCCATAACTTATACGAAACGAGTTACGCAACGCCGAGAGAAACGGAGCAATAATATGCGTGCCGACGTAAACAACGTCGTTGGGCTTCAAATAAATATCCGGCTCCTCAAGCGCCAGAATCTCATTCAAACGCACCCGAACGCAGACTTCGCGATTGGTGCCGATCCGGCGAATGACCTCGGTTCTATACGGCAGCGCGTACTCGTCCGCCCCGCCAGCCGCCACCCACGCCTGCTTGAGCGTCACGTTCACGCCCGTCAGGCCGAATACACCGGGACGGGCAACGTGGCCTCCCACGTAATAAACGCCCGTGACCGGCTCCGGCACAATGATCATGTCGCCGGGACGGATCACGACGTTGTATTTCAGTTCCCCGTATTGCCGCAATTGATCGATCGGCACGCGGATGATCCGCATGTCGGTCGGGGCTTCCACGTCATCGAACTTAAAGACCTGTGACGACTGTGGAGGCATAGCATTCCGCCGTGGAGGCACAACGTTGTCCATCGCGATTGTCCGCTGCGTCGGCGCGGGAGGGTTGGCCCGGCCCTGGGGGCCGGCGGGATTCGTCGGCGGCGGAACAAGCAGATTCCCAGGCGCCGTCGTCGGCGCCTCGGGAGTCGGCGGCGGCGGAGCAAATATGTCCGCGGGCGCCGTCGTCGGCACGTTCGGCTGCGGCGCCGGCGGCGAAATGACGCCCGGCTGCGCGCCCGGCTCCGCCGCCTTCCGAATGATGTACGCATAGGGCACGCCTATGGCAACCGCCGGAGAATGCGAAGTCACCATCGCATCCAGCATCCTGAAATCGGGCTTGGTGATCTGATATTCCCCCGCCGCGCCAACGTTGCCCTGAATGCTGAACGTCCTCGCCCGCGCCTCGGCCACGGTCACCGAAACCCGCGCTTTGCGAATCAGGTTTGCGTCTTCGTAGGCCTTGGAAACCGCCTGCTCCAACTCCCGCTCGGTCAATCCAGACGCCTTGACCGGCGAAACGAACGGGAGGCTGATCATCCCGGTCTCCGTCACCCGCACCGTCTTGACCTGCTCGCCAGTTCCTTCGCCCAGCAAATCAAAAATCGACACGCTCACCAGGTCGTTGGGACCAAGCTTGTAATCCGTAATGTCGGGAACCAGATCGGCCGGCTCGATATCCGTCGCCGACGCGAAAGCCGTGGACGGCTCTTCGATGCCGCTGGCCAGCGTGTCCAGCACCGGAACGATCAATGGCTTTGTTTTGTCGTTATCGGGAGAGACTATTTTGGGTTCGCCGGGATTGAGAAAATCGTTCAAGAAGGGCCCGTCGCAGCCGGTCAACAACCCAGTAAGCGCCACCCACGCCACCAACGTAACCGCCCGGCCCATGATTTTGCTGCCCGAGTTTGAAGACAAACGCAAGACGCGCTCCTTTCCAACTGTTCCCTATTTTGATGCCGTTCCCGCCCTCTTTGGCGCTTCTCACCATCCATCTGAGGCGGAGTCATCCAAAAGGTGCAGAGAATCTTGCAAGAAAAAAGGGCTTTTGGCAAGCATCCCGACCGGCATTGCGGCGACCCTTTTCCCACCTCATGCCCGGTTTCGCATCATGCCAGCCGTCGAAACTGCCTTTTGACCGCGGGAGGGGCTGCCCTCCGCTGTACGTTCACGGTATCGGAAGGCAAATGTTTCAACAAAAATCGCGGCCGATCGCTGCGTCCGCCGCGTTGATAGTCCCGCCAGACCGCCTCCGCCGCCCCTCTGCCGTCTTGCCCCAATTCGCCCGTGAGAAATTCAAAAAGCAACTCTGCAAGATGGTGCAGGGAGATGCCATGACTCTTCCCGGCCCGGGAAAAAATCCAATCACTGAAGCGCAAAAATCCCGCAAACGGCGAGGCGTCGCGCCAAATCAGCGGCGATGATTCCAGGAAATTGCCGCTGTTGGACACCAGGTCCCAATACCGGGCGAAGCGGCGCAGCCGCTGCATCATCGCGAAGTCGATTGACCCGGTTTGCAATATCTCATAGGGGGGCAAGGGGCTGTAGACCATTTTCCATTCCCGGTCGTGCCGGGCGATCGGCGTGCCCCGCAGCCGCTTCAGCAAACCGACTTGAATCTCCTGCGGACCCAATCCAACCAGCCGGCCAAATCCCGCCGCGAAACTTTTCAAATCCTCGCCCGGCAAGCCGACGATCAAGTCGGCATGAACGTGAACGCCGGTCTGTTCTCTCAGGAACGTCAGGTTCTCCTCGGCCCGCCGGGCGTCCTGCCGGCGGCTGATCCGCCGGCAAACGTCGGGATTGAAACTCTGGATCCCCACCTCGAATTGCAACGCGCCCGGTGGAAAAAGCCGGATCGCTTCCCGCAGCCCCTCCGGCAGCCGATCCGGAATCATCTCGAAATGCAAAAATAGCCCCGGCTCATACCGCTTCCAGAAAAATTCCAGGATCGCCCGGCCGATTTGAAGGTTCAGATTGAACGTCCGATCGACGAACTTGAATCGCCGCAATCCGCGATCCAGCAATCGGCCCATCGCCGGCAGAAAATCCTCCAGCGGCACGTTTCGCACCGGAACGTCCAGCGACGACAAACAGAATTCGCACGAGAACGGACAGCCGCGCGACGCCTCGACGTACACAACGCGATGCGCCAGATCGCGGTCGTCGTAAAGATCATAAGGCAGCTTCAGGCGCGAAAAATCCGGCAACTCCGCGGGAATCACCCGCGCCACCGGCCGCCGGCCGGACAAAATCTCCTCGCACAGCCGGGCGAACGCCAGATCAGCTTCACCCGTGATGACGTAATCCGCCAATCGGCAAATCTCCTGCTGATCCACCTCGTGACTCACCTCGGGCCCGCCGAGGATGATGACAACATCCGGCCGCAGGCGCTTCAGTTCCGCGACGACCTGAGTCGCCGGGGTGACGTTCCAGATGTAAATCCCCATGCCCACGATCCGCGGATTCTCGGCCAGGATCGCCTCGACCAAATCGGTCGGCTTCTGATTGATCTCAAACTCCAGGATGGCTGCCCGCTCCCGCAACGGCCCGAGGTTGGCCAAGAGATACCGCAACCCGAACGCCGCGTGGGCGTATTTGGCGTTGAGAGTGGTCAGAAGAATGTCAGGCATTCCGGCCGGGAAGTATAAACGATGGGAAGGGGGAGATTGCCGATTGCCGATTTCCTATTGCCGATTGGAAGAGGGCAAGCTCGTGATTTCTGCCACTCGGGTGTTACGCGCCGATTTGACACATTTTACACTTTTCAAAGCGCAATTGGCGACTGATAGCTCATACAAATCAACATAAAAGCTTCTTGTAAATGCACTTATGAATTGTGGCCGTTGGGCTTATCGCGATTGGACAAGTTGAAGGCGCCAAATTTGGCCAAATCTTGCTACGGACGAGGCGATTTCTGAATTCAGTCTTGCCCGCGATGCGGCGGCGGGCCGACGAGCCAGAGCTTGTCGCCGCCGACCAGGGCGCGGCCGTCGGGCAGCGGGCAGACGGTCCGAACGCCGGGAGCGGCGAAATGGCCGATCAGACGCAGAGGATGAGGACCACGTGTGTCGAAGACGTCGATGTGCGGATTTTCCGTGTTACCGGGATATTGGCTGACGTACAACAAGCCGTTCTGCAACTCCACGTCGAGCGGATTTGGTGCGCCAAAGATCTCTTCAAGCAAAGTCGGCGTATATTGCCCGATCATTTTGAAGACGGCTCTGGTGTCTGTCAGTTGCGCGAGCCGATAGGCGAGCAAGGTGCTGTCATTGTTAACTCGTAGCCATTCACAAAGGGTATCCCCCTCGAAGCTGAACGGATGGGCGACCGCTTGCAGCCTCTGTCTCGGCGACAGGGTTGGCACGGGGGGGAGAATCTCGGTTAAGGAATCATTACCACGTCGGGCCCAACCAAATGAATAACCAAACGGCACATTGGAAATCACGCGAGGCGTAAGCGGCTGGGTGATATCCAGCGTTATGAGGCGCGAGGCAATGACGTATAGGCGGTCTCCCGATGCATAGAGAAGCGGCCAGGAGTCGTTGGGGGAATATTGCTCGTATTCCCAAAGCCGTATGGCCGGTTTGTCGATCCCTTTATCGAGTTGAGCCACATTCAGCCATAGGGTCTCCCTTTCTTCCTCGCCCGTATTACTGATGTAATAGATCGTCTCGGGGTGTCCAGGCGCGTGGACATGAAACCAGAGATCATATGTAAACTGCGAGGCTACGCGGATGGGATTTCCAAGTTCGATGCCGGAATCTGTAAGTTTGACTGTGCGAAAGTTACATTCGTATTTCCTGACAGTCGAATCGGGCGTTGGCGCAATCAAGCGGCCCGTCCGGGTTATCACGTAGCCATCGTTACCGTCGCAGTGGATCCGGCAGACCTGCTCGCCCATGGGCATGTCGATTTGTCGCAGGATGGGCATGTTGGTGCCCAATTGGAAGGCGGCGGAGGCGAAGAGGATGAGGATGGCGGCGGAGAGTGAAGCGTACATCATTTTCCGGCCCGAGCCGACGCGCCAGTCGAAATGGACGGCCAGCAGGGACAATACCAATACTGCAATGGCAAGGCCGAGCATTCCCGCGGCAAAAGCCAATTGAGACAGTCCCAGCACCCGGGGCCATGGACCAAGCATGCCGGTGGAAAAATCCGTGACGGTGCTGACATTCAGCCATTGCAATGGTGGAATCACGACCGGCAGGCAATAGACCAACAACATCGCGGCCAGGGCCAGCATGGCGGCGTGGGAGGTGCGTCGGACCAGGCAACCGGCGAGGAACGCGATGCCGTACAGCGCGGCCCAGAGGAATGGGAACCAAACGATGAGGGGGAGCGCGCTTTTGTCGCGGTCGATTGAAACTTCGATGGCCAGGGGAAGGGCGCAAGCCACGAGCACGACGGCCAGGCCGACGAAATATTTGGCCAGGAGCCAACGCGTGATTCCGACGGGTTGGGATCGCCAGAAGTCTTCGAGATGACCGCTGAAATCGCGGCAGGTGGCGCCGACGGCGACGAAGACCGCCAGCACGCCTCCGAATCCCAGAACCCATGGCGAGGTCGAAATCTCGAATCGGTGGGAATACTGCACCATTGCTTCCAAGCCCGCGATGATTGGAAGGCCGATGAATACGCCGAAGGCGATCCATAGGAAAACGCGAACCTCGCGCCATTCTTTCCAGACAAGGGCGGTGAGTTGTTTCACGATTGGCCCTCCAAATTGCTGAGCCGTTTCGAGGCCCATATCCAGAGCCCCAAGGCAATCCCCGCCTGAACCGCCAACACGATAACCGCCGGCAGGGGTTCGGCGATTTGGTCGGCGACCCCATAGAACAACGCAAACGGAGATATGGCCAGCGCCCACCTTGGAACCGACGGATCGGCCAGTCCCGCCGACGCCAGCATCCAAAAGACCAGCAAGCCAACGCCCACCAGCGCCGCCCGCGCCTCGCTCGGGAGCTGAATCGTCAGAGCCAACATCCATATAAACAGCGAAAGCGTCGCGACGGTTGATTTGGCGTAAATCGCCACGACGGCGCTATCGGGCATTTCCCGGCCTCCGGCAACGAGCAGACTCACTACCGCGGCGACGAGCATCGGTCCGATGCACAGGGCGATTCCCATCGCCGTCTTGGCCGCCAGAATTCGCCACGGCTTCACCGGCAGCGCCAGCAGCGATTCCAGGCTGCCCTCCCCGCGCTCGGCGGGCACAAGGCCGGTGCTGGATAGAACGGGCAGCATGGTCATGCCCAGAAAGTTGACCCAAATTATCAACGTCTGGTCGGCGACGATGCGCGAATGCAATCCGATCAGCGCCAGGGCGCCCAGCACGATGCAGCCGAAGCCGAGCTTCCAGCTTTGCTCATGCCACTCTTTCCAAAGCAGGTTCCGCATCCGCGCCCTCCTTTCGGCCGATGACGTAAGCCTCGAATATTTCGTCGAGATTCAGCTCAATCTCCTGAGCGGTCACATTTGCCGCCGCCAGAATCGGCCGGGCGGCGGCGATGTCTTCCACCACGACCGTTGCCTGCCGGCCAAGCCGGCTGAAGTCGAGCACGCCTGGCAGATTGCGCAACACGTTTTCCGCCTCCAGCGGCGTCACCAGCCGCCTGACGGCGGCGCGCAAATCCTCCGTCGCCGCCTGGCGCACCACCACGCCATGGTCCAGAATCACCACCGAATCGGCCACCGGTTCGATCTCGTAGAGCAGGTGGGAACTGAAAAAGACGCTGACGCGCTCGCCTTGCAGATGGGTGACCAGATCGCGCAGAAATTCCTTGCGCATGATCGGGTCCAAGCCGAGCGTCGGATCGTCCAGAATCACCAGTTCCGGCCGGTGCGCCAGCGCCAGCAGCAGCGCCACCCGAGCGCTCTGGCCCTTGGAAAGATGCCTGATGCGCGTCTTGAGCGGCAATTCAAACCGATCGCTCAATTGCCTGGCCCACTCGTGGTCCCAGGTTGGATAGAAAGGCGCGATGAACGACAGAAGCTGCCCCACGCGCATCCATCCGAACATGGTCTGGTCCTCGGCGACGTACCCCACGCGCCGGCGGACTTCCATCGGATTCCTTTGAGGATCCAATCCCAGCACGCGCACCTCTCCGGCGTCCGATTTCAGCAGGCCAAGTAGCATGCGAATGGTGGTCGTCTTGCCCGCGCCGTTCCGGCCGAGGAAGGCAAACGTCTGGCCCTGCGGGACGCTCAGATCGAGTCCCTTCAGCACTTCGTTCCGGCCGAAGGATTTTCGCACGCCCTGCAACTGAATGACCGGCGCTTCGCTCATGAGGCACGACCTTTCCCGGCGGGTGCCCGCTCCTTTTGGACGCGGGCGAAAGATTCATCGATCAGATCATGGACCTGGTCCGAAGTGATCCCCAGATCGAATGCACGATGTCCAAGCCGATCGATCTCCTGGATCAGCAGTTCTCGCTGCGCCTTGGCCCGGCCCGGCGGCAGCTTTTGGGAGACATACGTCCCATCCCCCTGCCGGCGTTCCAGCAATCCCTCGGCCGTCAGGCGTTCGTAGACGTGCAGAATGGTGTTCTGGTTGACGGCCAATTCCTTGGCAAGCTGGCGCACGCTGGGCAGGCGATCCCCCGGCAACAGCGTCCCGCTGGCGGCGTGGGAGCGAATCTGGTCCGTGATCTGCCGCGTGATCGGCATTCCCGAAGATGTTTCGATGCGGATGAACAAGTGGGCCTGGCGGCAAGTGACTATAGATATATAACACTAATCATTCGAGGCGTCAAGGGGAAAGCGACGCGGAGCGCTTTCCACATCAGGCGCGCGGCGTTAAGACAGCTATATGCTTATTCCCGGGGCCGGAGCATCTCGATGGGTGCGGACGTTTGTTTTGTTCTTCCTCTTTTTCTTTTCGACGGCGCAGGCGTCGCCAAATCCGCCGGCCACACGATCTGCCCTCGCAGAATTTAGGATCGAAGGTTCAAACCACATGATTACAATTCCGGTTGTTTGGAAGGGTAAACAGCAGTGCTTTGTATTGGACACTGGCTTTGGGTGCTGTGTTATGGACTCCACGGCGTTTCCCGATTTGCAGGATACTGGGAATTCGATGGATGTGAAGACTCCGGCGGGGGGTAGCACAACCTTAGAACTGTATAATCCTCCCGATGTGGATATCAGCCCCATACGAATAAGTGATACGCTTGTGGGTCGGCAGGACTTATCTAACATCAGGGCCGTTTCGGATCGTCCGGTTATCGGCATTCTCGGGGCAGTCTCATTACGCGATTTCGTTGTGCAGGTGGATTTCGATGAAAACAGTCTGCGGCTTTTCCGACCGGACTCTTTGCCACATCCCGAGTGGGGCACGCAAATACCCATCGAGTCCCACGCTCTTACCCCGGCCATTCATTTGGACGCCTTCGACCAGCATCTCCTATTTAACATAGACACTGGATCCGACCGCGGTGTTGAGGTTACGTCTGCCCTCTTCGATAGCGTGCAACGGTCGTTCAACGGTGCCGTTGATTCAAGCCCGAATTCCGTGCTCGGACGAACCGTAATGCTACGAACAATGCGGATATCCACATTTGAAGTTGCCAAGATGCGATACCGCGATGTCTTGATTGACGAAACGAAAGGTGAATTTGGCTGCTCCCTGGGCCTGAAATTCCTCTCGCGCCACATGGTAACGATCGATTTTCATAATCTGCGATTGTACTTGAAGCCCGGTAAGCAATATTCTCGGCGCGACGAGGAAGGAATGAGCGGCATGCACATTCTCCGTCCGAAATCCCAAACCGTGGCGCAGGTTGTAGACAAGGACAGCCCTGCCTACGAGGCCGGAATTCGTGAAGGTGACATCCTTCTCGCAGTGAACCAGAAGCCGGCCGGGGAGTACGATATTGAAGACCTGCGCGATCTATTGCAATCGCAGGACGGCAAAGAAATATTCGTTACTTACCTTCGAGGCGATACGACCAAAATGACGAAATTCAAGCTTCGGCGCAGGATTTGACCCGAACAATAGGGCCGTTCAAGGTTGATGTCGGCGCGGCGCATTTCCGTGGGTCGCGTGGGATCCAAAGAACGTTCGGACGGTTTGCGGCGTTCGAAGACCGGGGGATGGCCATCCCCCGGCTTTCGGGGAGGGCTGAATGCTGCGATACAATTGGAAGCGGGCTACGTTCGCCAAAGCGCGGCGGCGCCGGACATGGCGGCGGCGCGGCGGTTGGGGAGATCGACGGGGTCGAGAGTGAGCCAGCCGTGATAGCCGGTGGCGTCCAGATCGGATAGCAAGCGAGGCCAGTCCACGGAGCCGGTTCCAATTACGGCGGGCTTGGTGCGGCGGTCGGGGCCGGCGAGGGCGTCGCGGGCTCGGACGTGGCGGATTTGTTGGCCGAGATGGGAAAAGATTTCGTCCGTGCTCCAGTCGTCCTTGAGAATCGAGACGGGGTCGAGATCGAGGCCGAACCAGGGACAGGCGGCGAATTTCAACGCGCGGTCGAGGGCGGCGAAGGGGGCTAATTCGCTGCGGAAAGCGATCGTGACGCCGTGGCGGTCGGCGCGGCGGGCGAGTTCGGATAGGGCGGCATCCATCAGTTGATCGGCCGGAACCGGGCCGAGATCGAGGCAGAGGAGCGGGGATTGCAATCCGGCGGCGGCGGCGAGGAGTTTTTCGATGCGGTCCAGCGCGGCATCGACATCGGCGGCCAGGCCTTTGGCGCCGAGGTCCAGGCGCAATCCAACCAAATCCAACTCGCCGGATCGCAGGATTGCCCGCAGTTCGCGCTTTCCGCTTTGGGAAAGGGACAGGATGTCCAGATCGCCGAGATGCGAATCGAGTTGAAGGGCGGCGAAACCGGCGGCGCGGGCGATTTTTGCGGCGGAACGAAAATCGTCGTCGAGACTAGCGGCGACCACGGCCAATCGACGACGCACGATTGCTTGCCCGCTCATTTCGCCGCCGCGAGTTGCGTCCGCTTCTGGTCGATCAACTTCAGCAGCGCCTTGTGGGGATCGGCGAACTTGGCGGCGCCCTCTTCCATCAGCTTGTCTTCCATCTTTTGCTGATCGACCTTGGCGTCGATGTCGTCGAGCACGGCTTTGGGCGGCATCTTGTCCACCGTTCGGGTATAGGTTTTGTTGAGCTTTTCGACCGCGTCGTTGGTGGCGGGTGGATTGGTCTGAATGTCGCTGCCGGCCAGGGCCTCGACGTATTTATCCGGCGGATCGGAGGGCTTCTTTGTGCCCGTGCTGGCGAAAATGATCTCCTGCTGCAACGGCAGGTTCTTGTCTTTCCAAAACTGCTGGTTGAGTTGCCAGAGCCGCTTGGCATTGACGATTCCGACCAATCCCTGTGCGGCGGGGGAAAGGGTTGGGACGTATTTTTCGGTGTAGACGTCGACGCGGCTGACGAAGATGCTGTAAACGCTCTTGAAAGCGCTCGTGCCATTTTTGCGGCGTTGCGCGCCGCGCCAGACGTTGTCGCGGGCGATCTTGTATTGACGTTCGGAAAAGATCAGGGTGACGTTGAGGGTGATCCCGGCGGCGGCCAACTCCTCGATCGCCCCCAGTCCCGCGGGGGTGGCGGGGACCTTGATCATCCTGTTTTTGTGTCCCGCGGCCCATTTCTTGCCGAGCTCGACATAGCGGCGGGTACGTTCGGGGATGGACTTAGGGGCCAACTGCAAATCCTCCAGCAGCGGATCGAGCTCGAAGCTGACGTACCCGTTATTGCCGTGGGTCTGCTCCCAAACCGGGAGAAAGACCGATTGCGCCGCGGAGACGAGTTTGTCGGTCATGGCCCAGGCGATGGCCTCATCGGCGCCGCCGCGGTCCATCAGGGCGGTCATCGCCTCGTCCTGCGAGCCGGATTTTAGAATGTCGGAAATGATGATCGGATTGGAGGTGGCGCCGGTTGCGCCCAGGGCGCGGTTCCTGCGCACGAGTTGCGGCTCGATGGAATCGAGCCAGAGCTTGGTTCCGGTTGCGATGAGTGATTGAAGCGACATGGGCGACTCCTCTATGCGATTTAATGCCGGCCTGGTTGCCGATCCCGCGATTCTAGGCCATCGACGCCGGCCGGGAAAAGGGGAAATGCCCAATGCGGTGGCCCCGATTACATCCCATTATTATCAGCCGGGGGCGGGGTGGCTGGGCCTGGGGTGGCTGGGCCCGGCCTGCCTCGCTGCATCGTGCGCATCACGATCGGGCCGATGACGTTGTCGATGGTGTCCTGATCGACCGCGATGACCACCTGGTCGCCGGTCACGGTCGGCTTCACGGCCGATATCAGCTTATCGTAGTCTTCGGGGGTGATGTTGCCGCGCTTGTTGGGGTCGGCCTTGCCATCCTGCATTTTCTGATTGATCAGGCCGGCCAGGGCACTGGCGGAATCGGCGTCCTTGCATTGGATCGTGCAGGAGGCCGATTCCTTGGGCGGGAGATTGAGGGACGCGCTCATCCAGGTGACGGAGTCCCATTGCGGCTCGCTGAACGGGATCTGGGGCCCGCCCGGCTGGTTGGCCCCGCCCCCGCGCCGCCCGGCGTTCATCATCATGGCGAAAAACGGATTGTTCTTCAGCGTGGCGGGCGTCAGCGCGATCCGCAAGGGCGAAGCGCCCCCGGCGGTCAACGCATCGGTCAAATCGGGTCTCGGCTCGGTCGACGGGGTCTGGAGCTTCTCCACGCCGGCCCCGGTGGAATAAACCATCGCGCTACCGACCACCGCGGTCTTCGGCTGCATCCGCGTCATCTGCGCGGCGCTCGGATCGTTCGGATCGGGCGGTGGGGCATTGGTCTGCGGAAAAACTTTCGCCAGCACCGCGGGATCGGCCCCGTTGAGCGGGATCACCAATCCCCCGGGCGCTCCCTGCATTATCCCGGCCAGTGAAACCACGACGTACAGGTCCTTCCCCCCGGCGGTTTTGAAATCGGAAATCCATTTTTTCGCCCGTGCGATCCCTGTCTGCGCATCCTGCTGTTGTTTGGCGCGGTCCGCCGGATCGGGAATGGCCGCGATCGCCTTCTGCTGCCAGGCGTCGATGGTATCCATGTCGATGGAGGAAAAGTCGAGGTAAATCACGGCGTTGGTCTGCGAGTCGACGAACGGGCTGATCACGCTATCGGCCCGAACCGCCGCCCGCCCCAAAACCACCGTCAGCGCCGCCAGAAGACAAGTCGGCCAGCAAATCTTTTTCAAGAGAAGCCTCCTGATGGAAACAGATGAATCCCTCGTACACCGCAACGACGGCATTGTGCCGACAACGGGTGGTTTGGCAAGTCGAAGGGAGGGGAAAGTGAATCAACCGGGCGCGTGAGATTTTCTGCGAACCATCTTCTTCCCCTCCCCATGTACTCAGGGGGAGGGCCAGGGTGGGGGTTTTGTGGGCCGATCGACCTTCGACCCCCACGCCAACCCTCCCCCTGAGTACATGGGGAGGGGGAAATTCTGCGCAGAAAGTGCCACGCCCATGAATCAACCTGGCGTTCGAAGCCCGCGGGATGGCTATCCCGCGGCTTGGGGGTTGAGTTGGAAATCCTTCACGGCCAGTTCGACGTTGCGGCGGCCGTTGAATTCGTTGATCGACGGCTCGACCGCCAGACGTACGGCGGTATCGGGCGGCAGCCGATCGATCAGGTCGCCGGCGCCGAAGGCGATGCAGCGGATGGTCCGGCGGTTTTGCTTGACCAAAAGTTGCAGATGATCGCCGGTCTTGCCGACCCGCCGCGCCGGGCCGGCGACGGTCGCATTCTCGATGCAGAGCAGCGGTCGGCGGTTTCCGTGCCCGAAGGGGCCAAGGCGCTGAAGATCGGTGATCAGCCCCTCGGTCACCTGCGATAGATCGGCGACGCATTCCACGCGAAGCTGCGGAACGAGCATCTCATCGGTCAGGGTGGAATCCGCGACGCGGCAAAACGCCCGGCGGAAATCATCGAGATGGGCCGCTTCGATTTTCAACCCCGCCGCCATCTCGTGTCCGCCATAGGCAACCAGATGAGCCGCGCACGATTCCAAGGCCCGGGCCAGATGGAATCCGGGGATCGAACGGGCGCTGCCCTGACCCTGGCCGTTGCCCAGGGCGACCATGACGGTCGGCCTGCAAAAGCGATCGACGATGCGCGAAGCGACGATGCCGATGACCCCCGCATGCCAGCCTTCGGCGGCCAGCACCAGGGCGCGACGTCCATCGTCGGCCCAACCGTTGGATTCGATCTGCGCCAGGGCCTGGTCGAAGATTTGTTTTTCGATGGCCTGGCGGGCGCGGTTCTGCGTTTCAAGATAAACCGCGATCTCCCGCGCTCGCGTTTCACCGGCGGTGGTGAGCATTTCCACGGCCAGCGCGGCATGGCCGAGCCGGCCGCAGGCATTCAATCGCGGGGCGAGCAAAAACCCCACGTCGTAGGTATCGAGATTCTTGCCGGTGAGGGCGGCCGATTCGATCAGCGCGCGGATGCCGGTCAACTTGCTCTGGCGAAGTCCGCTCAGGCCGAAATGGGCCAGGGCGCGATTCTCGCCAACGAGGGGCACGACGTCGGCGATGGTCCCCAGCGCCGCCAGGGCGGTCGCTTCGATGAGAAACCCGCGGAAGGAATCGCTGACGCGGGAAGCGCCCATCGCCGCCTGCCCGATTCCCCATGCCAACTTGAACGCCACGCCCGCCCCGCAGAGATTAGGATTGGGATACGCCGCCGCCGTTCCCGGCAGGCGCGGATGCACGATGGCGTAACAATCCGGAAAAACGGGTGGATCGCCGTGCCAATGATGGTGATCGGTGATGATCAAATCGACGCCGCGCTGGCGGGCCACGCCGGCCGGCTCCAGCGCGGTGATCCCGCAATCCACGGTCACGATCAGCTTGGCCCCGTTGTCGATGATCTGCCCCAACGCCTCGGAATTCAGCCCATACCCCTCGTCGATGCGATGTGGAATATACGTTTCCACTTTCCCGCCCAGCAGGGTGATCGCATGCCAGAGAATGCTCGTGGCCGTGATGCCATCCACGTCATAATCGCCGTAGATGACAATCTTTTGGCCATCCCGAACGGCCCTGGCCAGTCGCTGGGCGGCCGCGGTCAAACCGGGCAGCAAATCCGGCTCGGCCAAGGTCTTCAAACTCGGCCGCAAAAACGCCTGCGCTTGTTCAAGACCGGAAATTCCTCGATTGAGCAGCATCTGCCCAATCAGCGGCGAAACCTTGAGCCGCCCGGCCAACTCCGCCGCCCCGGCGTTCGGCGAATCGATTTGCCAATGTTTGGGTCGGTACATCCGTGTGATCCTTTTCCTGTCCGGTGCGTCCGTGGTTCGGCGATGGCGATCTTATTGCGCCCGCGCGGGAGGTCAAAGGAATGGAGTGAGCGCCGCCCCCCCTTCCCCCTCCCCTGGTACTCCGGGGGAGGGTTGGGGTGGGGGTTTGACCGTCGTAAGTCGTTCGCGCAACATCAATATCATGCAAGTCCCGCGCGATAGCGACAGGCGACTATTGAAATTTGCTCGGACTATGCGAGGGCAGCCCACGGATGCCGAAGCCGCACTTTGGCGGGTGCTTCGCACCAAGAGTTTGGCGGGATACAGATTTCGCCGTCAGCATCGCATTGGCGGCTACATTGTAGATTTCTACTGCGCTTCTCGTCGATTGGCCGTTGAACTCGATGGCGGCCAACATTCCGATTCCGCTCAGGCGGAATACGACCAAACCAGAACAATGCGACTAAATAACCTGACCGTACGCGTCCTGCGATTTTGGGATGACGACGTGCTAAAGCATACGGACACCGTGGCCGAGGAGATTCTCCGGCAACTGGAAACGAATGAGCCCCCACCCCAACCCTCCCCCGGAGTACCAGGGGAGGGGGAATAAGGCGGCTAAACAAAATGCGTCTTGGCGGCGGCTTTCACGTTCTCCCAGCTCTGGCGATAGGCCTTCATGTCGGCCGATGGATATTTCTTTCCACTGGTCGGCACCAGCGTTTTTGCGGGGAGTTTGGGCAGCAAATCGCCGTGGGCGGCGATCAATTCGTCGCACATCTGGACGATCTTGTCCAACGGCAATACCGCGGCGGTCAACGGATCGAACATGACGGCCTGATAAACGTGGTCGCGGCGGCCTTCCAGGGCGGCGCGGATGAAAAGCTCGTGCTGGGTAAGGTGCGGCTGGAGGTAGCCGGCCAGTTGCGGGGGCAGCTCGCCGACGGTGGTGAACTGGGGGCCGTTGCGGTCCACGAGGGTGGGGACCTCGGTGATGGCGGAGTCGGGCAAATTGGAGATCGCTCCGCGATTGGGCATGTTGCCGTAAACCACGCTCGGATTGCCGGTGGCGACCGAGTGGATGATCGTGCTTCCGAATTCCTGGGTGCGATGGACTTCCATTTTCTCGGCGCTTTTGCCGATGATTTTCATGCGCTCGAACTCGTCGATGATGGCGTCGCATCGGCGGGGATATTCGTCGAGCGGCACGCCGAAGCGCTGGACGAGGTCCGAGCCATGGGGGATGAAATGGGCGTTGTACTCGGCGTTGTGCTCGGAGCTTTCGGTGACGAAATATCCCAGCCGTTTCATCAACTCGAACCGGACGGCGTTGCCTTTGAAGGTTTCGGGGTTTTCCATCGCCTGGAAAAGCCGGGGATATAAATCCACTCCATTTTTTTCCAGCTTGAGATAGAACGCCATGTGATTGATGCCGGCGCAGATGAAAGAGACCTGGTCGGGCTTTTCGCCGAGGTAGTCCATCAGTTGCAGAAACGTTCCCTGAACGCTGTGGCAGAGCCCGATGGCGCAGACGGCGCTGGTGCGAGAGATGGTCTGCATATTCATGGACATGGGATTGGAATAATTCAGGAGCAGGGCGTGGGGGCAAAGCTCGGTCATGTCGCGGCAAAGGCCGGTGAGCATGGGAAAGGTGCGCAGCGCCCGGAAGAGTCCGCCGGGGCCGGTGGTGTCGGCGATGGTGAAGCGCAAGCCGTACTTGCGGGGGATTTCAAAATCCACGAGGGTGGAATCAAATCCGCCGATCTGGACCATGTTGATGACGAAATCCGCGTCGCGGAGTGCCTGGCGGCGGTCGAGGGTCCCCTCGATCTTCGGGGAAGCGCCCAGGGCCTGGGCCACCTTCCGGCAAAGGTTCGTGCCGACGTCCAGGCGGTCGGAGTCGATATCCATGTAGCTGAGTGTGGCATCGCGGAACTCGGGATAGGTCAGGATATCGCCGGTGAGGTTTTTGGAAAAGACGACGCTGCCTGCGCCGATCATGGCAATTTTGATCATAAGAGGCTCCTGGCCAAACGATAGCAATTCGGCGGGATTTGGCAAAGCGGGCGGCCGAAGCGCAAGACCTGCGCCACGGAAATGTCCGGGATATTTTCAGGGGAAGATGCGGGCGCTTACAATGGCCGCTCCCCAAAACACGGTGGGGACGTGACATCGCATGGTTTTCACCTATCAATGTCCACAATGCGGGAAGGTCCTGTGGTTTTCCAGCAACCTGGCGGGGAAGCTGACGATCTGCCCGGCGTGCGGGGCGGTGAATCGGCTGACGCCGCCGCCGGATGTCCCGGCAATTCCACCGGAAGCCCCGGCAACCCCGCCGGATCCTCTCGCGGCCACAGCGGACGACACGGCGGTTACTCTGGCTGCTGAACCGCCCGGCGCCATACCGCCGCCCGTTACCCCATTCGAGCAAATTCAACCGCCGCCGGCTTCGCCTGCGCCGGAGGGTGTCGAGCAGGCCCCCGAGGCGGTGGAACAGACGTACCTGACGCACCAGGCTGCAGCGGCGGCGGCGGGGGAAGTGCACGTGGAGATGGACGAATCGGACCTGGTGCAGTGGACCGCGCATCAGGAATCGCCGGGGCAGCAGCCCGCTGGGCCGCCCGCGACGCCGCCGGTTTGGTCGCCGACGCCGCTTTCCGAGCTGATGCTTCCGCCGCAGTCCGCCAGCCAGGAGTTAGTCTGGATCCCCCCGCCAACGGGGTCGCGCATCGATTCGCTGATGCGCCGCTCGCCGGGCCTGACCATCGAGCAGGAGGAGATTCGCCGGCGCACCATCATCTGGGGCGTCGGGGCGACGCTGGTGGTGGGGATGATCATCGGCGTGCTATGGCTGCTTCGTGGCCAGCCGGCGGCCACCACCTGGGAACAGGTGCATCGCGAGGAAATCCTGACGCTCAAGGACACCGCGGAGCAATTGGCCGTCGCCGGCGACAACCGGCTGGCGTATAACAAATACCAGGAACTGGAGCATCTGGTCGCCGGGCAGACGATCACCGATCCGTTTTTGCAACAGGAATTGGCCCGATCGTGGCTGCGGCGGGATGCGTTGTTCGAGCAGTTGACGGCCTCGCACCGGCCAAGCCCCGGCGCGAACGTGGCCGAAGCTCCGGCCACCGCGCCGGCAACGGCGCCCGCGCCCCAAACCCAAGCCCCGGCAACGACCGAGCCGAATCAGAGTTTGTGGCTGCTTCCGACGACGACGACGGAGCCGCAGACGCCGGTCCCCGCGCTGCCGGTCGCTCCGAAGCGCGTGGTGAACCGGCATCCGCCGATTCGGTCGGACATCCCGCCGGCGAGCGGACCGGCGGATGCGGAGATCGGCGGGGCAATCTCTCGGGGCGTGGATTATCTTCTGGGCCGATTCAGCGGCCCGGAGCTTTCAGGAACTTACGAACACTACGAGGGTTTGGACACGCTGGCGGTCTACGCGCTGATGCAGGCGGAGTTGGCGACGCACGACAAGCGGTTGGACATCCACAACCCGTTCATGATCAACGCGATCGACGCGATGAAGAAATTTCCCATGTCCAGCGATTACGTGACCTATGCCCGGGCGCTGCGGGCGACGGCGCTGGCGCTGAACGACCGGCCGCAGGACCATGCGATGATCCGGGAAGACGTGGACTGGCTTTTGAAGTCGCAGGAGGCCGGCGAATTCACTTACAACAACGAATTTCCGCGCGGGACGCAGTTTTCGTTCTGGGACAATTCCAATTCTCAGTATGGCCTGCTGGGGGTGTGGTCGGGAGCGGAAGTGGGAATCCAGATTCCCTCGGAATTCTGGCGCGACGTGCGGGCGCATTGGACCAAATATCAGCTCGCCGACGGCGAATGGTGCTATCGCGCGGACCAGACCGATCCGAGCCGGTCAATGACTTTGGCGGGGATCGCGTCGCTGTTCGTGGCGCAGGACTATCTGGATGGGCAGGAGTTTGGCGACAAGGTGGGCCGCCCGCCGTTCAGCGGGGCGCTGGCAAAAGCCCTGAAATGGCTGGAATCGGGGGACAACAGCGTCATCGCCCTGCCGACGTCGGCGGATTTTTATACGTATTACGCGCTCTACGGCCT
This sequence comes from Tepidisphaeraceae bacterium, assembly GCA_050014015.1. Taxonomy (GTDB): domain Bacteria; phylum Planctomycetota; class Phycisphaerae; order Tepidisphaerales; family Tepidisphaeraceae; genus PALSA-1353. Next base: position 20,994 of record JBEKEC010000009.1, on the reverse strand, counting down.
GGAGCGGACGGGGCTGGCGTCGGGTTTCAAATATTACGGATCGAACGACTGGTATCGGCTGGGGGCGGCGGACATCATGGCGGCGCAGACCGCCGACGGCTCGTGGGGAAAATCCGGCGAGCCGTTCGACACCGTCGTCGATACGTCGTTTTCACTGCTGTTCCTGGCTCGCGGGCGGCATCCGATCCTGATGAACAAGCTGCGATACGACGGCAATTGGGCCAATCGCCCGCGCGACGTGGCCAACCTGGCGCGCTTCGCCAGCGCGGAACTGGAGCGGCCGTTGAACTGGCAGGTCGTGCCGCTCGACCACGACTGGCTCGACTGGACAGACAGCCCGATCCTTTACCTGGCCGGCGATGCGCCGCCAGCTCTCAGCGACGACGACAAGGGGAAAATCAAGCGGTACGTGGAAAACGGCGGAATGCTGCTGACCCAGGCGGATGCAGGAGAAGCGCGGTTCTCGCAATTCGTGGAGAAACTGGGGAAGGAGCTTTTTCCGCAATATTCGTGGATCGACTTGCCGGCGGATCACGTGCTGTTCTCGGTGTCGTACCGCCTCCCGGCCCTGCCCAAAATCCGCGCCATCACCAACGGGTCGCGCATCCTGATGATGCACTGGCCGACGGACGTGACGAAATATTGGCAGCTTCGCCAGGACCGTTCGGCGCGAGCGACGTTCGAGTTGGGGGTTAATCTTTCTCTGTATGCGGCGGGAAAAAGCGAGCTGAAGAACCGGTTGGAATCGGATTTCGTGGCGATGCCCGCGGACGAGCCGACGGCATCCATCGCGCTGGCGCGCATCGGCTATAACGGGAACTGGGACCCGGAACCGGCGGCGTGGCCACGGGCGCGCAGATGGTTCCGGCAACAGACCAGCCTCGATATCGATCCCCAGCCCACCGCCATGGAAAACCTGGGCGTTTGCAAAGCTCCCATCGCCCATCTCATCGGAACCAACAAGCTGAATCTCGACGAGGCACAGATTCAGTCGGTGAAGAAATACGTGGAGGGCGGCGGCGTGCTGGTGATCGAGCCCTGCGGGAGGCCGGATGAATTCCTCCAAAGCGTGCATGACGATCTTCTGCTGCGAATGTTCCCTGCCGCCCGGGTCGAGCCGGTGGGCCAATCGAATCCCCTGGTCACCGCCGGCGGAAACGGAATGACGGACGTGTCGCATCCGGAGGTTCGGCAGTTTGTCCGCTCCTACACGGACGTGACGGACTGGCGGCCCATGATGGTGAAGGCGGGCCAGGGCCGGATCATCATTTTGCCGCTGGATATGTCCAGCGGATTGCTGGGAACCGATGCCTGGGGGATCGCCGGGTATCAGTCGGATTATGCCCTGCAATTGATGAAGAACATCGTGCTGTGGGCCTGGGATGGGGCGCCAGACGCAACTTATTAATGGAAGAATAATCAAGTTCTCCTCCGCCTGCGTCCGATTCTTTGTTAACTTGTTTACATAGTTAACTTGTTTACAGATGGAATCCAAATGTCTGATGCAGCAAATCTTATCGAAGAACTGGCGCGGCATATCGAGCGGGGCGAAGAGTTGGATTTTACCGAGCTTGTGGATATTCATGCCCGGATTGAGCGCCTGCGCGAGAGCCTGAAAGCGGAGGCCGGCGAGGGCGGGCAAGAAGTGCGGGCGGCAAAGAGCGCCGACTTGCTGATCGAGAAAATCATCATGGGATACGCCAGCAACACGCCGGCGACGCTCAGCGATCTCGAACGGATCCTCGCCTCGGTGGATAAATCGTCCGTGGGGCGATGATCTTTTGGCGTGCTGGAACCGCGGGATGGCACGCGGATTGAGGGGAAGGTTCTACGTTCGCAGTCGGGGATTCATTGGCCCATCGCCTGTTTGTACATCGGGTCCAGCGGCTCTTCATTGATGGTGCCGTCGCCGTCGGGGCGTAGGGTGATCGTATAGACGTGGCCGGGGTTGAATTGGCCCCAGAGTCCTTGGCCATTCATTCCGCGGATTCCGCGGGCGTCGCGGGCGTCGCGGTCGTTGTAGAGCTTCCAGAAATTGTTCCACAAATCCTGCTGGAAATTTGAGACCTGCGGGTCCAATCCGCGATAGACGTCGGGGATGGAGCCGGGCTGGTCGATGGGGAATCCGGCGTCGGGGGCCTGATCGGCGCCGTAAACGCGGATGAAGAGCAAGATGGCCTGGCCGCGGAAGGGGTCGCCCTCCTCGACGTACTGATCCTTGAACTTGATGACCTGGGCGTCGAAGTGGGCTTCGTTGCCGTTGATGGTGAATTGTTTGGCCGCCAGGGCCGTGCCGTCGGGGGCGCTTTCCTGGAACAGCAGCGTCGTCTTCATTTTATCGCCGACGGTTTTCTGGTCGGTGACCATGATCCTGGCGACTCGGCGGTCGGTTTCCAGGCGTTGGCGAATCTGCTGAAGCTGCTGATTCTTCTGCTGGAGTTGCTCGATCTGCCGCTGTGTGGCGTTGTGGGTGTAATAGTAAAACAGACCTCCCGATCCGGCGAGGACAAGAAGCGTCAGAAACAACGTTTTGGCCAGTGCGCGCACCATAAGCCTTCCGTAAAAGATTATCGGTCCAAAACGGGGTGCGGGAAGAAGAAATTTTCGGGGGGTTCGCCGCGGGGAAGCGGGCCAGGTCAAGCGACGCGTGTCAACGACTTGACGGTTTCATAAAGGGCATCGGGCGCGAGATCGGCTCCATTGGGCCAAAAGACCGCTCCGAACTCGTCGATCCGAGCTTGCCGGAAGAATGCGGGATCCTTCAGGGGTTCGAATACGGGGCCGAAAAGCCGATCCTTCAAGGACACAACTCCCTGCGTGCCATCAGAAAAGACGATCTCCAACGTCCAGTCCGCCTGAGCCTTGACCGATACAATTCGATTCATGGCGACTACTCCAGCGGCGAAACGGGATTGAGCGGTCGGTGGTTCTCGGCCAAATTCCAGTTCGCCATCAATTCCTCGCGGTGTTCCGCGGCCCATTCCAAAGCCAAAGCGGCAACTCGGCGCGGAAGATGTCCATGACGCATCCGCAACGTCTCAATGTCAATAGTCGCGGCGTGTTCACCATAGTATACGTGAAAATGGGGCGGAGCGTGGTCATCGAAATACATGCGAATCGTAATTCCGAAAAACACGCTTATCGTTGGCATTTAGGCCATTATAGCGAATAGCGGAATCAAGCCCGAGAAATCCGAGCCTGCCCCTGGCGGTTACGGCGGGGAATGGGGCAAAGTGTTGTTCGTGTCGGCCGGCGGCTCGTTCGGGGCCGACAGATCGGGGCGGTTCCAGATGTGGCCCAGGGTCTGGACGTCGGTGGGAACGATTTCAAGCGTCGTGGTCTGGTCTGACGCGGGGACGGTGCTGGTGCTGCCGAGGAATTTGCCGTCGATGCTCAGGTAATAGGTGGTCACGGGTCCATCGAGGGTGATTTTGTCGGTGATGGGGACGGCATCGAAGTCCTGGCCGCGGAACTGGACGTGGCGGATCGGCAAGACCTCCACGTAGCGCGCCATGACGTTTCCAAGGGCGCCGGCCGGTGAATTGTCCGGAGTATTGGGCACGAAGATGGCGAACATGTAGCTCTTGGGCTTGAGCGGGAGAATTTCCGGAAGGAGATAACTGAAGGCCTGGGGGACGTAAAACACGGGGACGTCGAGATGGAAGGGATTGAGCTGGGTGGTCTGGTGGGTGGTGTTGACTTCGAGGGTTCGGCGGCTCTCGATGTCGACATTCCCCTGCCCGAGCGGCCCGCCGCGCAGGGCGTTGTTGTCGCGTTCTTCCGGCAGTAGCGATCCGTCGGGGGTTGGCCGCGGTTGAATGGCGAAGGCCTTGGTCTGTTCGTCGCTGACGCCGACCTGCGAGTAGCTGTCGATCAACCGCCCGCGATCATCGGTGCAGCGGGCGGCGGTCTTCCAGTGTTCGTGCTTGCGATCGGCGGAACTGAACATCCAGGTTTCGGTGTCCCAAATGGCTTGCCCTCGCGAGCTAAGGGCTTGCCCTGGCGACTGCTGCGAAGGCGCCGACGACAGGTGCGAGCGCACGCCGATCTTCAGGATCGAGCTTTCGGGGGATTTTGTATTCGGTTCAAATTCCTCGACGACGTGCTGGTAACCGACGTCCTGGCCGTCCTTGATGATCCGCCGATACTGCTCGGAAAGCAGGGCGGACCTGACCATGGCGGAGTTGTCCGCGTTCCAGAGCACGAACAGGCCCATGGTGCCGTAAAGCGACTGTCGCTGGAAATCCACCAGGTTGGTCCGGTCCAGCAAAACGATCGAATCGACGACTTGGCCGAAGGTGTCGTAGGCGAGCTTTTCGGCGGGGTTGACGACGTCGTTGGATTCGAGTTGCGGCTTGCCGGGACCGCTCAAGTCCAGGAAGTAATAGAGCCTGTCGTCGGCATCGGGGGCCTCGACGATGGCCTGCTGGGTGAATCGGCGATCGTGGGCGGCGGTCTCATACCGGACGGCAATGATCCCCACACGGACGCGGCCGACGTTGATGACTTCATCGCGGAGCACCTCGACGTCGGGCGATTGCCGCTTGATGTTGGCCAGCGTGATCTCCATCACGCCATCCTGCTCGGTTCCGAACTGGTCCTTGTGCACCGACAGGGTCAACGATCGCTGGAGACGGACGCTCCAGACCTTGAGTTGCCAGTTGTAATCGTCGCGATCGAACTCGACGATGGAATCCGGCGCGGTCTTGTCGATCCGGGTGCAATCCCGGGGCGGCCGGAATTCGATGCCGTGCACGTGACTGGTGAATTTCGGGCCGAGGAGGTCCGTTTTATGAATTGACGGCTCGGTCGAAGGCGCCGGACCGGACGGCGCGGTCTGCGCCCGGGCGATCAGCGGAAGGGCAAAAACAACGAGGAAAATCCGTGCGAATCGGCGCATGGCAAGCATTCATCCATAGTCGGTTACCGTGGCTGGATCGTCAAGCGGCGATCGCCGGCGAAGGCGGCGTCAACCTCGGCCTGGCTGCTGGGGCGAAGGTGCAAATCGCCCGCGAAATCCGCATGGTCCAGCGTCGCGTTTGGCTGGAAATACCATCGGCTCAGCCCGCCGGCGCCGTTGACCTGGGCTTCAACGCATCGAAGCCCCTGGCGGTCGTCAACGCGGCTGGCCAGGAGGAGCAACGGCGAGGGAAACAACTCGGCCTCGACGGCGGGAAAGCGGTCGGTCCAGAATGCGGTCGGTACCGCGCCCAGGCGCGCCAACAGGCCGGGCAGATACCGGCTGAGGACAAACGCGTTGGGATTGAAGCGGATGTTGCTGGGCGCCTCGCTGCCGCCGCGGTCGCGGACAATGGTGGTGATCCAGTCGGAGACGTTCGTGGTTTGCTCGAACAAAGGAAGCAGGGGATCGTCAAGATTGGATTGGGCATCCGAGCGTTTCATGCTGGCCCATGGCCCGGAGTCGCCGCTGGCCCCCCATTGCTGGAGGACGGCGGTGGCGGTGGCGTTCCAGTTCCGGCGAACGGTGTAACGGAAGAGGTATTTGGCATCGTGGTCGGAGAATTCGTGCGTGAATCCGATTGGGACGGCGCCGCGCGTCCAGGTCCACCAGGCGTCGCCCGGCGCCTGCGGCGTTGCTGGCGGGACCAACGCGGCGCCCGCTTGCAATGCGGCAACCAGCGACGGCGATTTGCCGACGTGAACGTTGGCGGAAAGCTCGTCCCAGAGGTGGTCCAAATCCGCTGCCCCCGCGGGGGGTTCGGCCGAGAGCACGACGATCAAGCCCCAGCCGCCATCGCCCGCGATCAGATGAGCGATTCTGCGAGGCGCGGCGGCGTCGTTGGCCGGGTCGCGCGGAGTGAGCGTCCAGTGATTCGGTTCGCCAGACGCCTCCTGGGCGTCTATCCAGACATCCGCCAGCGCCGGGTTGAGCGCGTCAAGCTGCTCGCGCGCCGCAAGTCCCGCCAGGAGAGAGGATGTCGGCTGGTGTTCGGGAATGGCGACGGGAAGAAACTCGGCGGAGATCCAGCCTCCCTCGTCGGTAATGGCCGCCGCCAGGCGTTCGGTCCGAAGCGGATCGGACTGGGGATAGACGCGCAGGTCGGCTGGAATGGTCACCGTGACGTTCGCCGCCAGTTGAACGGTCGCGCCGTCGGTGGGGCGAGTGGTGGAGATGCGGACCTGATCGAGGATCTGGCGATAAACGCGTTGATCGGCGGCGTCGAAGGGTGCGTTTTTGTCGAGACGGATCATGATCCCCTCATCGCCGGGAAGCACCACCGCGGAGCAGGCGGAGAATTGCAGTTCCCCGCCGGCGTCCAGGGGGACGCGTTCCGCCGCCCAATGGGTGCTTTGTCCCGGCCAATGGTCGATGGTGACGGCCTCGAATTCGTCGCCGCTACGGTCGCCGGGCAGCGGCACGGCGCGGAGGATGAATTCGGCGGGCGGAATCGGATGGGGGACGCGCCGGCGGGAAATGATCAGGGTGCGGGTGACGCCGGCGACGGAATCGGTGGCGACGTGGGCGGAGCCATCGCCTTCGGCCTGCCGGGTCCAATTTTTCCAGCCGGCCGGAAGGCTGAAACTCAGCGGTCCGTCGCTGATGCGAGGGGACAGTTCGACGATTTGTCCGAGGCGGAGATGGTGATCGAGCATCGCCGCCAGCACCACGGTCGCGCCGAGAACGATCCACATGACCATCTGCACGAGCAGTTGTCGCCAGCGGGGAAAATACCAGGCGAGGGGCATGAACGTATTGTAGCGATGTCGGGGAAAAAAGAGCGCCGCGGATTGCCGATTGCCGATTGCCAATTGCCTATTGCCGATTGGAAGACCGGGAGTACGGGAGCCTCTCTGCTCTTTCAATCGGCAATTGGCAATTGGCAATCGGCAATTCGCCAACGCCCGCCACGTCGAGCCGTTACGTCGTCCGTCGAATTAATGCACCAGTTCGATCTGGAATTGGGTGATCGTGGCGTGGAAACCGCCCTGGTTGTTGCTCCATTCGTGGCCGTCCATCGTGCCAAGGAACAGGGTGGTGGCGTTGGCGGGCACGACGATGGTTTGCTGGACGCCCGAGGAGGTTTCGCCGTCGCCAACGTAGAACGATTGCCGAAGGTCCGGCTCGAGCGAGGTGTAATCGCGGGAAGTCTGGGTGCTGAAATCCAGGCCGGTGGGTGGCGTGCCCTGGTCGTCAGGAACGGTCCCGTTACTGGTGTTGAGGAAAACGCCGACGACGGAATTGATCGGTGTGGCGATGTTGGAGATTCCGTGTTCGGAACCGCTGGTGGTCACGCTGCCCTGGGGAAGATTCGGGTTGGCGGCGTCGTCGCTGTAGATGGCGTAGGAGCCGTTGTTGGAGCCGTCGGCGCTGGTAGAGATTCCGTTGCCGGTGTTGTCGAGATAGCCGGAATTCGTCGCCGTATCGCCTTGGGGAACGGAAATTTGAATGACCGAGCCCGGCGTGACGGTTAAGTTGAATTCGGCTGGAGAGCCGTAGGGCTCGTCGCTGGAATAGTCCGAGGATTCGACTTTCGTCGAATCGCTGTAGACCGTCGAGGAAGTGTCCGCCTTGCTGGGGTTGGCGATGTCATACTTCCACGGATGGTCGTTGTTTGCCTTCGGTTTGTCATATGCATCGTCCGGAACGCTACCCAGCGTGCCGGCGGGCTCGCCGGCGAGCCAGGGATTGCCGTGCGCCGAAACGTAGACGGACTGGGGCGTCTGGACGGAAATGAGGGCGGCGACGGCGGTGGCTTTCACGTCGCAGGTTGAAGCGCCCAGGATCGAGCCGAAGACCAGGGGAATTGGATTTCCGTTGGCCCTGGTTCGCAGGCCCGTGACCTGCACGGCGTGGAAGGTCGTGACGTTGTCCGCGGAGCCACTGGTGCTGAACGTCTTGGTGCTCTTATTCCATACGCCGATCTGAACGTCGGCGGTGTTCAGTTTGAGAAACAGATTGTCGACCTTGTTTTTCGAGGCGATCCCGAGGGCCGCATTTTGCACGGCGTCGGTTCCCTGCGGCAGAAACGCGGCGCCCGACCGCGCCGCCGCATCGATGGCGCGCCGAAGCTCGGTCTTGGCGGTTTGAACCCGGCCCAGATCGACGGCGAGCGAGCAGAATCCCAGCATGACGACGAGTGCGACGATGACGTAGATCATTGCGATGCCGCGGCGGCGTGAACGCCGCGCGATATTTTCCACATGGTTTGTCATGCGGGGATTATGTCACCGGATTGAATTCCTGAAGGAAATTGCAAGCGGTTTTGACGGTTTGGCTGAGCGTGGGCGATCCGCTGGTGAGGCGGGCAACGTCTGCATCGTTGGGAGGGAAAATTCGGGTGTGCGTTATCGGGCGGCTGGGCGGGATATCAGACTCGCGCGGCGCGCGAAAGAAAGCCCCGGACGTACATCCGGGGCTTGGAAGGTCCCAATTCGTGTCACCATTCAGTGAACGAGTTCGACGTTAAATTCGGTGATGGTGGCGTTGAAGCCGCCCTGGTTGTTGCTCCACTCGTGTCCGTCCATGGTGCCCAGGAACAACGTATACGCCTTGTTGGGAACGACGATGGTTTGCTGGACGCCGGAGCTGGTCTGGCCGTTGCCGATAAAAAACGTCTGGTTGAGTTCCGGCTGGATGGCGGTGTAATCCCGGGCGGCCTGGGTGCTGAAATCCAATCCGCTAGGGGTGGCGGGGGGATTGGATTCGCTGGTTTCCTGAGTGCTATCCGCTCCATAGGTGGCGCCGTTCTGGTCCATGAAAACACCATTCAGGGAATTGATGGGCGTGGCGATGTTCGAGATGCCATGCTCTGTTCCGCTGGTAGTGACGGTGCCCTGGGCATCGCTGGGATTGGCGGCGTCGTCGCTGTAAATTGCAACCGAACCCCCGTCGTTGCCGTCGGCGTTGGTGTTGATTCCGTTGCCAGTGTTGTCGAGAAGGCCGTGATTCGCCGCCGTACTGCCCGAACCGCTTGTTGGAACCTGAATTTGAATGACCGAGCCCGGACTGACGTTGAAGGCGACTGGGGAGCCATAGGGCTCGCCGGTTGAGTAGTCCGAGCTTTCGAGCTTCGAAGAGTCGGTGGGCGTTGTATAGGAACCCGAGGACTGCTCCGTGGTAACGGCCGAGGCAACCTTTCCCGGATTGGCGATGTCATACTTCCAAGGATGTTCCTCGTTCATATAATTGTTGTCTGGCTCGCTGCCCAACGTGCCCGCGGGTTGCCCGGCGAGCCACGGATTGCCGTGCGCGGAAACATAGTCGGTGAGTGGCGCGGAAACCGCCACCAGCGCCGCGACCGAGGTCGCGGTTACGTTGCAGGTGGAAGCGCCAAGAATCGAACCGAAAAGCAGCGGGATGGGGTTGCCGTTGGCCTTGGTGCGGAGCGCGCTGATTTGCACGGCGTTGAACGTGGTCACGTTGTCCGCCGAGCCGCTGGTGCTGAAGGTGTTGGTGCTCTTATTCCAGATGCCGACGGAAACGTTGGAATTGGTGAGGACGACGCTGGCGCCATCGCATTTGTTCTGAGAGGCGATGGCAATCGCGGCGCTCCGCACGGCGGAGGTTCCCTGCGGAAGGTACGCCGCGCCGGCGCGTGCGGCGGCGTCGGCGGCGCGGCGCAGCTCGGTCTTGGCGGTCTGCACGCGGCCCAGGTCCACGGCCAGGGAGCAGAATCCAAGCATCGCGACGAGCGCGATGATGACATAGATTATCGCTATTCCGCGCCGCCGCGACCGATTGCCAGGGTTTTTCATAGCTTTCCTCATGGGACAGATATCGAATTGAATCGGACGCGCGTGACGGGCGATTAACCAGAATTTTCCGGCAACTTCGGCCCCGGGCCGGCCATATAAAGCACCCTCGTCGGCTTTAACGGTCGCAACGAATGTGTCGAAGGCAAGTTATCGGGCGGTGACGGCTCAAGAGGCGTCCATGATTCCCTGAATAAAGCGGCGACGGGCGGCGGTCGATCATGCGGATGTCCTGACGCCCTTGCCGACATGAAACCTTCAGCACGCATTCTGACAGCCCTGTCGATTGTGGTTGTGCTTGTGCTCCCGCGCGCAGCGTTGGCCAAGCCGTCCCTGGACCACGCCGACCCCAAGGTGGGATCGGTGGTCGATGTTCCACCCACCATGGTCAAAGTTTGGTTCACCGAAGAGGTCGATTTCAATTTCAGCTCGCTCGAAGTGGACGACGGCCAGGGCAACAAGGTCGACAACGAAGATACCCATCAAGACCCCAATGATAAGAAGGGTCTCATCATATCGATCCCCACGAGGCTGTATGACGGCGAGTACACCGTCATCTGGAACGTGACCGCTCCCGACGGCCAGCAAAACGAAGGCAAATTCAAGTTCACCATCAACATTAAGGATTAGCGCTACTGTCCCGGCGTCACAAACTGGCGGTAGAGGTGGGCATATTTCCCCCCCGCCGCCAGCAGTTCGCGGTGGGTTCCGCGTTCGACGATCCGGCCGCCGTCGACCACCAGGATCTGGTCGGCGCGCAGGATGGTGCTGAGGCGATGGGCGACGATGAAGGTCGTGCGGCCCTCCAGCAGCTTCTCCAGCGATTGCTGCAAGAGCAATTCGGTCGCGGTATCCACGGAACTGGTGGCTTCGTCGAGCATGAAGATTCGCGGATCGGCCAGAAACGCGCGGGTAAAGCAGATGAGCTGGCGCTGCCCGACGGACATGCTGGCGCCGCGTTCGCCGACCTCCGTTTCGAATCCCCGGGCCAGGCTCATGATGGAATCATAGGAACCGATCGCCCGGGCGGCTTCGATCACTTCCCGCTCGGTGGCCTGGGGCCTGGCGTAACGGATGTTCTCCATCACGGTTCCGGTGAACAGGTAATTCACTTGCAGCACGAGGCCCATCTGCTTGTGCAGCGAATCGCCGGTGACGTGCCGGATGTCCTGGCCATCCACCAGAACGCGGCCTTTTTGCGGCTGATAGAAGCGGGCAATCAGGGACACGATGCTGCTTTTGCCCCCGCCGGTCGGGCCGACCAAGGCCACCATCTGCCCCGGCCGGGCCTCGAAGTTGATCTCGTGCAAGACCGGCCGGTCGGCGGCGTAGCCGAACACCACGTCCTCAAAAACGACCTGGCCCTGCAACCGCGGCAGGGGACGGGCGTCGGACTCATCGCAAACCTCCGGTTTCAACTCCAGAAGCCCGAAGACGCGCTCGGCGCCCGCCATGGCCATCATCAATTGGTTGTAAAACGCCCCAAGGGTAATCACGGGGCCCATGAACCAATCCCAGTACATCCAGAATGCCACGACCGATCCCACGCCCTTGGCGCCGATCGCCACCATGTATCCGCCGTAGAGCAGGACCGTCACCCGGCCGAAGTAACGCACGACTTCCAGGAGCGGCTGGTAAATCCCGTTGACCCGGGCGACGGCCATGTTGTTGGTGGTGTTGATCTGTTGCAGGCCGTTGAAAACGTCGAGGTTGGGGTCCTGCCGGTTGAACGCGGTGACGACGCGCATGCCGGTGATGTTCTCGGCCAGATTGGTGCTGACCCGGGTGAACCCCTCGCGCGCGATTTGATAGAGATTGGCGGATTTGCGGTGGTAAACGCGGGTCAAGGCAAACAGGACCGGCCCCAGCCAGCAGATCCCCAGAAACAGCCGCGAGTCCTCGTGGAGCATATAGGCCGCCGCGACGATCATGATCGTGCCGTTGGCAACCAACTGAAAGATGCCCCAGACGTTGACTTCGCGCAGGCTGTTCACGTCGGTGGTGCAGCGGCTGATGATGCGGCCGAGCTTCGTGCGGTCGTAAAAACTCATCGACAGGCGTTGAAGCTGCGCGAATATTTTGCGTCGGAAGTCGAATTGCACGCTCTCGCCGGCGCGGGTCATGAGGAGGATGGTGAACCTCTGCAGGATGACCGAGCAGACGAACACCGCGGTCCAGGCCTCTACCACGTGAACGATGTGCCAGGACGCCGCCGTCGTCGAAAGACCCGGCAGTTTTCGACCGACAAAATCGGCGCAGTAGTTGAGGATATGTTTCATGAACTGAGGGCTCTGCATATCCAGCAATACTTGGCAGAGTCCCAGCGCGGTGGCCGCGAAATACAGGCGTTTGAAAGGCGCCAGCGACGCCAGCAGCCGCCGGACCAGCGGCCATTGGATGGGGCGATAGCGGTCTTCGTCTTCCGATTCGATCTGCGAAGCGCGCAGCGCCGCCGCCGACAACGTCGGTTTCTTCTTCAATCGAACAGTGAATCCGAAAAGAGACATAATGGTCACAAATTCAAAACTCGAAATTCGAATCGAAGGCCATTTCGTCATTCGAATTTCGAATTTGATTCGAGTTTCGAATTTCGAGTTTTCTCCTTCATCCTTCCTTTTCAGCCGCGGCGATGGCGGCGGCAATATCGTTTTCCGATTGCACGCGCTTCATGTGCGAGGGGGCGTTGGTCAAATCCTCGCCCGGCGATTCGTCGCCGAAGAGCTGGGCCTCGGCGATCTGGCGGTAATGCCCCTCGCGGGACATCAGTTCCTCATGGGTGCCGATCTGGGCAATGGCGCCGCGCTCGATCACGACCACCAGATCGGCCTGCTTCACGGTGCTGATGCGATGGGCGATGATGAACGTGGTGCGACCGTGCATGACGAACCGCATGCCGCGGCGAATGAGGTCCTCGGTTTCGGGATCGACGGCGGCGGTGGCGTCGTCGAGAATCAGGACGCGCGGATTGGTGACGATGGCGCGGGCGATCGCCAGGCGCTGGCGCTGGCCTCCGGAGAGGGATGCGCCCCGCTCGCCGAGCATGGCCTTATAGCCGCGTGGCATGGCCTCGACGAAATCGTGCGCCTGCGCCAGCCGCGCCGCCGCCTCGATGTCGCTCTCGCTGATGTTCGGCCTGCCGTAGGCGATGTTCCCGGAAACGGTATCGCTGAAAAGATAAGTTTCCTGAAACACCGTTGCCACCTGGGTGCGCAGGCTGGCCAGGGTCAGATCGCGCACGTCCACGCCGTCGATGAGCACGCGGCCCCGCTGCACGTCGTAATATCGGGCGATGAGGTTGACGACGGTGGATTTGCCCGACCCGGTGGGTCCGACAATGGCGACGACGCTTCCGCCCCTGATGGAAAAACTCACGTCGTGGAGCACGGGCTTGCGGGGGTCGTATCCGAAGGTCACGTTCTCGAAGGTGACGGTGCCCGGGCCTTGGGGCAGCGGCCGCGCCCCCGATTTTTCCGGCACCGTGGGCTTGGCCATCAGCACCTCGTAAAGCCGCCGGGAGGAAACCATCGCGTTTTGATATTGTTCGTTGATGGTCGCGACCTGCTGGAGCCGCCCCAGGATCGTCCCCATCGCCCCGCCGAGCATGAACAGGTCGCCCGCGGCCATTTTGCCGCGGATCATCAGGATCCCCGCCGCCAGAAACAGCGACAGATGCGACGCCATCGCGATCGAGCGGATGACCGGCTGGAAATTGGCGAACATGCGGATGCGCGTCAGGACCCGGCCTTTGAAGGCGTCGCAATTGGCCTGATATTTCGCGATCTCCTGTCCCTCGGTCGCGAACGCCTTCACCACGTGAACGCCGGCGATGTTTTCCGTGATGATCGAGACGTTGCGGTCCTCGGCCTCCATCACGCTCCGGGCCACGGGCTGGACCCTGCGGCTGAAGCGCAGGACGTAATACGTCCAGATCGGCAGGGGAATCAGCGACAGCGCCGCCACCCATTTATTCACCGTCCAGATCAACAGGATGTTGAACGCCACCGCCAGCACGATGTCGAGGGTCACGAGCACGGCGGTCTGAACGAACGCGCGGACGTTCTGCAGATCGGAAAGGGCGCGGTTAATCAGTTGCCCCGAACTGTGGACGTCGTGGAAGCCGAATCCCACCCGCTGCACTTTGTCGTACACGGCCTCGCGGATGTAGAAGACCATGTTCATGCTCATCCGCGTATTGGCCGTTTCCTTGAAATAGCGAACGACGAGCATGACCAGCACCAGCCCGCCAAGAATCTTCAGCGCTGCGAGCAATTGTCCCGTGCCCGGATCGGCCCGGAGCAGCCAATGGCGGAAGGTAAGGGACTGGCCCTTGTCGAGTTGATGGATGCTTTGGATGGCGTTGACGGCCTTCCTGGCCACGCCAAGGGTAAGCGTTTCGGTCCCCGTCGCGGCGGCGACCCACCAGCAGGCCAATATCACCAGCGGCACCACCGGACGAATGAACCGAAACATCCACCGCAGCAAGGTCCGATTGGATAGGTTTGTCCCCGGAGACAGGGATTGCCCCGGGCCGGAAGATAGGGCGCCCGTTGCACCAGGGCTCAAATCCGTTTTACCTGTGGCGCCAACCACCGTTTTATTGGACACTGTTGAAACCGCTTGTTGAACAATTGGTACGCTATCGTTCCGGGCGTTGGCGTCAACCCCTGCCATGGACAAATCATCGGCAATCCTCTAAAACCCCCATCTTTACAAGTCCTTGGGCACCAAATCCCGGGAAAACCAACCCCCTTTTGGCCGCTTTCGGTCTTAAGGGGGTTGAAGTAACTGGAACCGACGGGCCGATAAAAACTGACATGGCCACATCAGCAACAGCGACGGGCGTAACGCGGTACTTCCTGGAGGCCCTGGGCAAATTCGCGACGGCCCGCCTGCGGCGGGTCGGCGCCTTGCGGGTCTATCCCCAATGGGAAGCCCGCGCGGCGGTCTGCGAACGCTGCCCGCTTCGCGTCATCCGCTACGGCGTATCGTATTGCGGAACCCCCCTGCTTCGGCAGATCGACCGCGACCCCGCCATCGACGGCTGCGGGTGCCCGTGCCATGACAAGGCCAAGAGCGCGCAGGAACACTGCCCGATCGACGGCCATCACCAAGCGGCCGTGCGACACAACGGCGAATGTTCCTGCAAATGGTGCGCGGCGAAAAATTCGAAATCCGAAACTCGAAACTCGAATCAAATTCAAAATTCGAAGTCCGAAGCGATGGCCGTTTCGTCATTCTGATTTCGAATTTGATTCGAGTTTCGAGTTTCGAGTTTCCGGCCTCACGTTCCGTTCTTCTTCCACAACACGTCCGCGATCCCGTCTCGCTTATTCTCCCGCCGGGCCTGCACGAAAAGCCAATCGCTCAGCCGATTCAAGTAGGTGACGACGATCGGCGGCACGGGGCGGTCGTGGGAGAAGGCGACCACGACGCGCTCGGCGCGGCGGCAAACGGCGCGGGCGACGTGGAGACGGGCGCCGGTTTCGCTTCCGCCGGGCAAAATGAAATTCCGCAACGGCTCCAGGGCGGCGGTGGCGGCGTCGATTTCCATTTCCAGCCGCCCGATGCTCGATTCTTCCAGCGACGGCAATTTTGCCGGCGCCTGTTCGCCGGAATAGGCCAATTGCGAGCCGATCACAAACAGTTCGTCCTGCACCGCCCGCAGGCTCCGGAGCAAATCCTCGGCCCCGACGGCCGCCCAGCCGATGACGGCGTTCAATTCGTCCACCGCTCCGATGCATTCGATTCGCGGGTCGGATTTAGAAACACGCTCGCCCCCGATCAACCCCGTCGAACCGTCGTCGCCGGCTTTGGTGTAGATTTTCATGGGGGCATTGTCATTGGTCATTGGTCATTTGTCATTAGTCATTGGTCACTTGCATTGCCAATGACAAATGACTAATGACCAATGACCAATGACAATTGCGCTAGCCTGCATCATTCCTCTGGCGTACCTGGTCGGGTCCATCCCGTTCGGGCTGATCGTCGGCAAGGCCAGGGGCATCGACCCGCGCACGGCGGGCAGCGGGAATATCGGAGCCACCAACCTCGGCCGGCTCCTGGGCGGGAAATATTTCGCCCTCGTGTTTGCCCTGGATTTGCTCAAAGGGTTGCTGCCGACCCTGTCGGCCGGGGCGGTCATCGGATTTCGCGTCAAGGATCGCCAGACCTGCCTGCTGTGGATCGCGGCGGCGGCGGCGGCGCTGCTGGGACACGCGTACAGCGTCTTTCTGAAATTCAAGGGCGGCAAGGGGGTCGCCACCAGCGCGGGGGTAATGCTGGGCATTTTCCCCTATTACACGCTGGCCTTCGTTCCGGCAGTACTGGTTTTTCTGATCACGTTTGGCGCCTTGCGGTACGTGAGCGTCGCCTCGATCCTGGCGGCGCTGTCGTTTCCCGTGGCGTACGTCGCCATCGGACTACTTCGCCTTTGGCCGATCACCGGCGCCCAGCTTCCGCTTCTGTGTTTCGCGATCGCGATTCCCGTGCTGCTCGTTTATAAACACCGCAGCAACATCGCCCGCCTGCGCGCCGGAACCGAGCCGCGGTTTGTCCCAAAATCATCATGCGAATCAAAGTGAATGGACAGAATTACGAGTTGGCCGAGGGATCGGATGTGCACGCGCTCCTGGCGGCGCATAAACTTGCTCCGGACAAGGTGGCGGTCGAACTGAACCGGCGGCTGATACGAGGGGAGAAATACGATACCTTGCTGAAGGAAGCGGATGAGGTGGAGATTGTCACGTTTGTGGGGGGAGGGTGAGGGGAAATTCGAAACTCGAAATTCGAACATCGAATCAAATTCGAAGGCAAAAATTCGAGTTTCGATTTTTGAATTTGATTCGTCATTCGAATTTTGAGTTTCCAGTTTCATTTGGCAATAGGCGTTTTACAACCTACCATTACCCCAATGCCTCCGCTTCGCATCGGCAAATTCGACCTCCGCAGCCGGCTTTTCGTCGGGACGGGGAAATACGCCGGTTATGAAATCATGCAACAGGCGCTGGAGGCCAGCGGATGTCAGGTTGTCACCGTGGCGGTTCGGCGCGAGCGGCTGATCGATCAGCAGGGACGAAGCATTTTAGACTTCATCGATCTGAGCAAATACGTCATTCTGCCGAACACGGCCGGATGCTTCAGCGCCGAGGATGCGGTCCGCGTGGCGCTGCTGGGGCGGGATTTGCTCGAAAAACAGGCGAACCCCGGGGCCAACTGGGTGAAGCTGGAAGTTCTGGGCGATAAGAAGACGCTGCTGCCCGATCCCGTGGGTTCGCTGGAGGCTACGCGGCAACTGGTCAAGGAAGGGTTCACCGTTCTGTGCTACACCAGCGACGATCCCATAGCGGCGCGGCGAATCAAGGAGGCGGGCGCGGCCAGCGTGATGCCGGCCGGCAGCCCCATCGGATCGGGCCAGGGCGTGCTGAATCCGCTGAACATCTCGCTTTGTTTGGAAACTCTGAAACAAGGCGATGCGAGTTATCCCGTGATCGTGGATGCCGGCGTCGGCACGGCCAGCGACGTGACCGTGGCGATGGAACTGGGCGCGGATGGAGTGCTGCTGAACACGGGGGTCGCCCATGCCAAGGACCCGGTCAAGATGGCCGCGGCGATGCGCCAGGCTATTGATGCCGGGCGCCTGGCGTACGAGGCCGGTCGAATCGCCAAGAAACGCTACGCCACCGCCAGCAGCCCGTTCGACGGGGTCATCAGCTACATCCCCGGCGAATGAAATGTCGCAGGAACTGTGGAACACCCTGGCGGGCAAGGCGGGCCTTGGCCTCGATCCGCAACAGACCGGCCAACTCAACGCTTATCTCGATCTTCTGCTGACCGCCAACCAGCGGATGAACCTGACTCGCATCGCCGATCGCGGCGAGGCGGAGATTCTTCACGTCGCCGACGCACTGACGGTTCTGCCGCATCTGCCGCCAAAGGCGCATCGGCTTGCGGACGTGGGCAGCGGCGGCGGGGTGCCGGGCATTGTCCTGGCCATCGCCAGGCCGGACGTTCAGGTCGTGCTCATCGAATCCACAAGAAAGAAGGCGGACTTTTTGCTGGCGGCGGCAAACGAGCTGAAGTTGCCCAACGTCAGGGTGGAGCCAAAGCGGGCGGAGGACCTAGCGTGGTCGCCGCAGCGCGAATCTTTCGACGTGGTCGTCGCCCGCGCCGTGGCCCTGCTGCCGATTTTGGTGGAATGGCTGTTGCCACTGGTGAAAGTCGGCGGCTGGGCCCTGGCGATGAAGGGGCCGAAAGCGGTCGAGGAAATGAAGCAGGCTCAACGGGCGACAAAAACGCTTGGCGGAGGCGAGGCTGCGGCATTTCCCGCGGATTTGCCGCAGGCGACGGGGCATTTGATCGTAAAAATCCCGAAAATCGCCCGAACCCCGGGGCGGTTCCCCCGCCGGCCTTCCGTTGCCAAGGGCGTGCCGATATAGCCGTCATACCGCAGGCCAAGCGGACTATAAATGGATATAATTGACAGGCTGCCATTGGGCTTGCGCTCAAATCCGTCGCCCAGGAAGGTGCCACATGCTCGTGCTCACGCGCCAGCGAGACCAGACCATCATGATCGGCGACGACGTTGAGATCACGGTCGTCGACATTCGCGGGGACAAGGTGCGGCTTGGGATCAACGCTCCCCGAAGCGTGGTGGTGCATCGCAAAGAAGTATATGACCACATCCGCGCGGAGAACCAAGCGGCAGCGCAGCTGAAGGTCCAAGACCTGGCAAATCTCCCCGCAGTACCCCCCGAGCCGAAACCCCTGGAGCAGTCCAACGGCCCGTTTCCCCGGTTGGCGCAGGGGGACGAGAATAAAGACAAAAGCACAAACAAAGATCCTTTTCTGCGGGCCGCGATAGATGAGGCCCGCATCGGGCTGAGGGAGGGCGGTCTGCCGATCGGGTCAGTCCTGGTACGAAATCATCAGATCATCGGTCGCGGCCATAACCGGCGCGTGCAACGCGGCGATCCCATGGCCCATGCGGAAATCGACTGCCTCACCAACGCCGGTCGGCAAAAGACCTATCGCGACACCGTTCTCTATTCCACGCTCATGCCGTGCCATCTCTGTAGCGGAGCGGCAGTTCAGTTCGGCATCCCCAAAGTCATCGTCGGTGAAAGCGTCAATTTTGCCGGAGCACCGGAATTCATGCGGTCCAAGGGCATCGAAGTCGTGGACCTGCACGATCAGGAGTGCATCGAAATGATGGCCCAATTCATCCGCGGGCACCCGGAGCTTTGGAATGAGGACATCGGGAGGTAAGATAGCATCCTGAAGGACGAAGAACCGGGCAATGGCGGAACTGCCTCCACAAAGTCGAATTTCCCTCCGGATCGACGGGGATGGAATGACCATCATCATCCCGAAGGCTGCCGGCTCATTGGGCGGCTGCCTGGGCGGAAGCTGGGCCGCTACCGCCGCGTTCGCCTTCCTCACTGTGACCTTCATGGCCCAGGGACTCCTCAGTGGAAAACTGCTGTGGACCGGGGCGGGATTTTTCTGCTTTCTCATTACCGGCTGGCAGATGCTGGCCCTGCGCGGCCTGCCGGGCGGGAAATCCGGGCAAACCAAGCTGCAAATCACGCCCGACCAGCTTGCCAAGATCACCGGCCCCGCCAACGCTCCGCAGCGCCAGCAATGGCCGCGATCGGCGGTGGCGGACGTCCGCGTCGATCCCGAATCCGATTCCAAGCCCCCGAGCCTGAGCTTGCATTTCAATGACGGAAAACCCCCGGTTTGCATCTTATCCGGCCCCGATCCCGCCGAACTGAACTGGATCGCCGAGGAAATCCACATAAAGTGGGGGATGGCGTCGACCGATTCTGTCGCGCCGGCTGGGTCGTAGGCAGGCTGTATTCCGATTGGCCGGTGGATTTGCCCGCGGATTGGGTAAGGTTGGTGAGCCAGCCGCAGACCGCGGCGGAGCAGGAGGCGACGCAAATCAGCATTAAACGAAACCGCCCGTTTGGCGACGCGGCGTGGCAGCAGGAAATCGCGGCCAAGTTGGGCCTGAGCAGTTGTTTCCACGACCCCTGGCGGCGGATTCGGAAGAAGGACGGCGCTGCATGAACCCTGAAAGCGCTCACGTCCCAGTTCTCGGTTCATTGCAATTGCAGTTCTCGGCAGACCTGACGGATCGGAAGATGATCCAACAGGCATGAGGGGTCTTGCTTGACCCGATCGATAACGGCGGCGACACTAGCCATCCGTCGCGTCCCGTTGGTAGGTGACTTGAGCACCACCATTCTGACAGGAGGTAACGTCGAGCACAACTGTAGTAAATACAATGTCAGCGCGGAGTTACACTTGAATTGATGCCATTAACAACAGGGAGGCTTTCGTGTTGCGTAGAGGAGATAGGAGGGGATCCCGGCCAATTGTGTTTCTCGGAATCGCCTTACTTTCGGTAGGCTTGCCAATCGTTTCGGGATGCGGGCCCGAGGAACCCCCGTTAGTGCAGGCGGCTAAAGATGGAAACATGGCAGAGGTGAATAGGCTTGTGGTGGCAGAAGACGACATCGGCGTCAAGACCGAGGCCTTGGCGGTGGCCGTTCGGCAGCAGCGAGTTGACGTTGCGCAAGCGATCCTCAATTCGGGGCTAGCAAAGGCTGAAAATAATAACGGCTTCACGGCCCTTATGTACGCTGCGGGCCATGGGCATCTCGGTGCCGCGCAGATGCTTCTCGACCACGGGGCCGACATCGACAAACAAGAGCTTGCCACTCGTCAAATTGTGAGAGAATCCAGCGAGAATGGTACCAATGTCCGTGAAGTCGAACCGGGACCACGGGAGGCCGTTGGAAACTGCGCGTTGTCGCTCGCGATTCTTGGAAAGCACGCGGACATTGTACGCCTGCTCGTGGGGCGGGGCGCAAGGACAAATCTCCGCGTTATTTATCGAGAGGCCGCCGTCATTCCTGTATCGAGCCACAACGGAACCTACCAATATTCGGACTTCGTTTCGATAA
This sequence comes from Tepidisphaeraceae bacterium, assembly GCA_050014015.1. Taxonomy (GTDB): domain Bacteria; phylum Planctomycetota; class Phycisphaerae; order Tepidisphaerales; family Tepidisphaeraceae; genus PALSA-1353. Next base: position 310 of record JBEKEC010000009.1, on the reverse strand, counting down.
CACAGGGAGAAGCAACCATTCTTGAGCTTGCCGAAATGAGTGCTGATCCCGCCATTATCGCGGCCGTAAAGCCAGCATCTGGGAATTAGAGTGCTGCGGGAGGAGGGCCGACTCCGGGGAATGGAACCGAGACGTGCGCTTTACCGAGCAACCGAAATTCCTCACGTCCCGATTCCACTCTCCCCTGGTGGGTCTGAGCCAAGTTTGTAGGTGAAAAAGCCCCGCCTTGGGGTTGGAATGGTTGTTCCATTTTTCAACCGTCTAACCCAAGGAAGGGCTTATGGATATTACCACAGCAGCACAGGATGTG
>JBEKEC010000008.1:0-115049 GCA_050014015.1 Tepidisphaeraceae bacterium | reverse complement strand
TACCGCCTGCATGCGAAAATTGTTGACCATTCTCAACGCCATGGCCCGCGACGGCCTTACATGGAGTCCAAAATGTCAACTCCAAACCACTTGAAATTAGACACAGCCGCTTCGCGGTAATCGCATTTCACGGAAACTTCTCATCTCAACGCCACCTGCGAGTTCAATTCCACCTGGGTCTTGAACAGCTTGGCATACACCCCGTTCTCGCGGTCCACCAATTCCGCATGCGATCCCTGCTCCACGATCTTCCCGCTTTCCAGCACCACCAGCCGATCGGCCGCCGTCAGCGTGCTCAGCCGGTGGGCGATGGCGAACGTCGTCCTTCCTTCGACCAGACGGTTTAGCGCCTGCTGAATTTCACGCTCGGTTTCCGTATCCACCGAACTGGTGGCCTCGTCCAGAATGAGAATCCGCGGGTTATGCAGGATCGCCCGCGCGATGCTGATGCGTTGCCTCTCCCCGCCCGACAGGCTCTGCCCGCGCTCGCCAACCATCGTGTCGTACCCATCCGGAAACCCCACGATGAAGTCATGTGCATTGGCCGCCCTGGCCGCCGCGATCACCTCTTGCTCTCCCGCCTCCGGATTGCCGTATCGGATGTTGTCCGCGATCGTGCCGTGGAACAGATACGGCTCCTGCAACACCATCCCGATCTGACGCCTCAGGAACTTCACGTCGTAATCCCGAACGTCGATCCCGTCGATCAGGATCTGCCCCTCCGTCACGTCGTAAAACCGGCACAGAAGATTGACGAACGTGCTCTTGCCCGCCCCGCTCTTGCCGCACAGCCCGATCATCTGCCCGCGCTGCGCCGACATCGTCACCTCCCGCAGCGCCGGCTGCGCCCCTTCGTAGCTGAACGACACGTTGCGGAATTCCACCGAACCTTCGATCCGCTCCTTCACCACCGCGTCGGCGCGCGAGTAAATGTCCGGCGGAGTATCCAGAATCTCGAAAATCCGCTGCGCGCTCGTCGCCGCCCTGGTCACCATCCGATTGCTGTTGGCCAGTTCCATGATCGGCTGATAGAACTGCCACACGAACCCCGTGAATGCCACCAGAACGCCCAGCGTATAGTTCGGGTCCCGCGGATGGTGGATCACCAGCCACCCTCCCACCACCCAGATCAACAGCGCCCCCACCCGCATCAACCCGCTCACCCACGGCGTCAGCGCCGTCCAGACCACGTGGATCTCGTTCGCCTTGCCCGTGTATTCATCGCTCCTTCGATCGAACCGTTTGATTTCCTTCTGTTCGTTGGCGAACGCCTTCACCACCCGAACGCCCGGCAACGCATCCCCCACCACCGCACTCATCCGCGACCAGTACGTCCACAGCCGCCCGAACATCCGCTGCATTTTCATCCCTCGCTTGTACGTCAGCACCCCAAGAATCGGCAGCGGAACCAGCGCGATGCACGCCAGCCTCCAGTTCATCCAGAACATCATTCCCGCGATCGCCACGATCATCGCCACGTCGCGCACCAGGTCGATCGATCCGAAAACGATGAAATCCCACAGCCGGTCCGTGTCGTTCGTCACCCGCGTGATCAGCGAGCCCGTCCGCCGCTTCGAAAAATATCGCAGGCTCAGATCGTGCAGATGCGCGTATACCTTGTGCCGCAGATCGGCCGTGATCCGCTCCCCCATCAACGCCAGCGTCCGCAGCCGCATCCCATTGAGCCATTCGCTCACCAGCACCGTGATCAGCAGCGCCAACGACCAGACCGCCAACTGGTGCATGCGCTGGTTCAATGTCAGGCTCGGCCCCGCGGTGGCGCCGTACAACTTGGGATCGATCGCGCTGTCGATCAAGTGCTTCTGTAGCAAGCCCGGAATTGCCGCCATTGCCGACACCACGATCGTCAACGCCAACGCCACCCGCACGCGCACCTTGTACGGCTTGGCCACGTCCAGCAGCCTCCACAGGATCTTCCGCTGCGCCGCACACCTCGGACAGACCCCCTCGGCGTAGGACGGAATCAGCTCCCCGCATTTGGGGCAATGCTCCTTCCGCTCCGCCTCACGCTCCACCGCGTCCAGCCAGTCCGGCCGCGCGTCGGCCTTTTCGGCCGCCTTATCCACCGGCTGAATCCGCCGCTGAAGCTTGCGGTGCAATCGCGTCATCGTCCTGCGATGCCGCCGCGAATACCGCATCTCCGCCGCCAACGTCCCGCCCGACACGATCACTAGCCGATCCACTCCCAGACCCTCCACGATCCGCGTTTCCTCGATCCCCTTCAGCTCCATCCGACGCCGGCCCGCGATGCCAATCTCAATCAATTGCCGGTCCGTCAGCACCACGAATTGCCTGGCATACCGGTTATCGGAATCCAGATCGAATTCCGACCAGCCGAGAATGCTCTGTCCCTGCGCGTCTCCGTCGAGCCGCGCGGCGATCGCCGCCGGCAACCCCTCCGCCGCCGCCGCCGCCGATTGCTCTTCGCTCGCTTTCCCCTGAGCCATCTGAATCTCCGAAAAAAAACCACGCGGTCTTGAAAAAGGCCGCGTGGCGGGAATTACTGCTCTGGAAGACGCTTGATCAGCCTCGATCCGCCTCCCGCCCGCGCGGCTTAACGCGATTCGTAAAAATGAAGTTGTAAGCCGTTTTCCTGCGCATTTGCAAATTGAACCGCCATGACGCCAAGACGCCAAGGTAGAAATTGCGCATTGGCATGATCTTACCTTGGCGTCTTGGCGTCATGGCGGTTCAATCGTCTTTGCTCCCGGAAGAATTGGCAGACCCATACCTCCGAAATCCGGCTCATCCGCATTCGGCATCCCCCGCTCATTGCAACCACCGCCCATCCGCTCTAACTTCCCCGATTATGCGTCGATCCTTTGCATTTGCTCTGGCCATTCCGCTGCTCTGCTGCGCCTGTTCCGCCACTCCGGGCACCCCCTCGCAACGCGCCGATCTTCATTCACAAGTCTCCGGCGTCCTTGCCGATGTCAAACAGCGAGACCCCGATCTCGACTCCCTGCTCGCCCATTCCTACGGATATGCCGTCTTCCCTTCGATCCTCAAATGCGCCGCCGGCATCGACGCCGCTTACGGCCGGGGCGAGGTCTACCAGCACAATCGCCAGATCGGTCACGCCTTCGTCTTTCAATACACCATCGGCGTCGCCCTCGGCGGCCAGGTCTACTGGCAGATCATCGCCTTCCCCTCCAAATCCGACCTGGATGATTTCCGAAACGGACAGACCGTCGTTGTCGCCAATGCCTCCGGCATCGCGGTGCATTCCGGCGCCGGTGGAACCGTCGATTTCCCCGACGCCGCCACCTCGCAAGTCCGCCCCGGCGCCGGCCTGATGTTCGAAGCCGCCCTCGGCGGAGAAACATTCTGGTTTGACTCCCTCAAGGCCGGCGATTGGCAATATTCCTCGCGATAGACCCCCGATTCATTTCTCCTCCACGATGTCTTTGCGCGTGCCTTCCACGATCGCCATGACCTCCGACGTTTCCCTCGCCGGCACGTCGTACTTGGCCAGAGATTTGGCCAGGTCCGCCTCGATCGCGTCGAATTCGGCGGTGGTGATCTGCATCCCCGCGTGCACGCTCCGCATGTCCCGGCCGTGATATTCCTCGGACCCGCCGGCCGCGGCATCCAAAAACTCCGTCAAATGAACCTTCAGCTTCTCCACGTTTTCCGGCGTCGCCTGCCATTCCGCGCTCGTCCCCTTACGCAAGAAATTCACCCTCGGATCCGCCGCCGCTTGGCCCACGAAATCCTCCACGATTGCCGAGATCATGATGTTTCCGCCCAATCGGTCATACAACGGCTTGGGCGCGTTTGATTGACACCCCGTCGCCGCCATGCACAGCACCGCGCCCAGCCCCATCACCCCCGAAACAAACCACGATTTTCCCATTTGAACGTCTCCTTCCAAAGTTGGTGCGATAGACATACTAAACCCGCCCCCTTCCCGCAACTTTTCCGCAATGCAAGACAGAGGATTTTTATCGGTTATGGTTTTGGTGCCGATCGGCAGGGCTGGCTCGAATATAATCAGGCCTTGCCGATGCTCGAACCGTTGGCTGTCCTGTTTACCTTCGCGGCGGCTGTTTGCGAAGAAGCAAAAGCGGATTCGCCGCCTGCGGCGGCACATGTTGCGGAGTTTCGAGCTCATGCTCGACCTCAACCGTCCTTCGCAACCCGCCTTGTCCGACCTCCCTTTGGAATTGCGGAACGCCGGCCGCCGCGCACCTCCCAGGGAGGTCGGACAAGCGGCGGTGACGAACGGTTGAGGTCGCGCGTGAGCGCGAAACTCCTCAGCAATGGCCGCGGCACGCGGCGATTCCTCTTTTCCCTTCCTTGCAGACGGCCATTGCGAGCGTCAACAGGCAAGCCAACGGTTCGCGCATCGGCGACGCCTTGTCATATTCGAGTAAACGCGGCCGGTCGGCGCGAACACCGCAACCGATCATCCTCTTCTTCATCCATCCGCCCCCGCCGAATGAGTCACGCACCCGCTCCAGCCCCCTCGCCACATATGTGAACCCGCGCACCCCAGCCCCTTCCCTCTTACAATCCCGACATGAACCTCCCCCACTCCACCCCCGACCTCCCCGGCGTCGGCGGATCGATCAAGCAACGCCCCGAAGATTTCTTCGTTCAGGAAATTCCCCTCTATGAACCCTCCGGACAGGGCGAGCACGTCTATTGCGAGATCGAAAAGATCGGCCTCACCACCTTCGAGACAATCGACCGCGTCGCCCGCGCACTGAACGTCTCGCCACGCGACATCGGTTATGCCGGTCTCAAGGACGCCGCCGCCATCACCCGACAGCTCTTCTCCATCCAGGGCGCCGACGAATCCGCCGTCATGAACCTGCATCTTCCACAAATGTCGGTGAAATGGGCCGCCCGGCACGGCAACAAGCTGCGGCTGGGCCATCTCCGCGGCAATCGCTTCGCCGTCAAAATTCGTCACGTGAACCCCACCGACGTCGTCAAGCTTACGCCGCTCATCCGCCAACTTCAGGACCGCGGCATGCCCAACTATTTCGGCGAGCAACGTTTCGGCCGCCGCGGAAACAACCACCTGCTGGGCGCGGCAATTCTCCGCGACGACAACGCCCAAGCCCTCAAAATCCTCCTCGGCTCGCCCGACAAATCCCTCGACAATCCCCAGCAACTCGCCGCCCGCCAAGCCTTCGACCGCGGCGATTTCCCCGCCTCCATGAAGCTCTGGCCCCGCTCCAGCGGCATGGAACGCCGAATCCTCGCCAGATTCATCAAAACCCAAAACCCCGCCTCCGCCGTTCGCACCGTCGATCAGCGCATCCGCCGCCTCTGCATTTCCGCCCTGCAATCCGACTTCTTCAACCAGGTCGTCTCCCGCCGAATCGCTTCCCTCGACAAATTACTCCCCGGCGACCTCGCCGAAAAGCACGACAACGGCGCGGTCTTCCGCGTCGTTGACGCAACCGTCGAACAACCCCGTTGCGACGCTTTCCAGATCAGTCCCACCGGCCCCCTGATCGGCTATCGCATGACCCTTCCCGAAGGCCAGCCCCTTCAAATCGAGGAGGAAATCTTCGCCTCCCGCGCCGTCCGGCCCGCCGATTTCCGCGCCGCCGGCCGTCTCAAAGTCAAAGGCGCCCGCCGTTCCTTGCGCGTCCGCCCCACCGACGTCGAACTCGCCGCCGGGGTTGACGAGCACGGCCCCCACATCACCGCCGCCTTCACCCTCCCCGCCGGCTCTTTCGCCACGGTCTTTCTCCGCGAGTTGATGAAAGTCGAGCCGGACACCTCCGATTGACCCCGTTTAGCATCGGTACCGTTCAACGACCCGAGCGGCTCTTTTCCGTTAGCCCCCGGCTTTGCCGGGGTTTCCGTGATGAGCGCAGCGCAACCCACATCGAGCGAAAGGACCGATCCATTCTCCAGCAAACCCCGGCAGAGCCGGGGGCTAACGGAAGAAAGCACCTACCGCCATTGAACGGTATTGGCTTTAGCGTATCCTCCATCCCAGGAAAGACGTCATGACCACAACCCCAACTGCCCCCCGCTCGGAGTCATTCGTTGCTGCGCTCTACATGCGCCTCGTCCATTACGCGAACAACCTGCAATCGCCCCTGCTGCTTCTCATCCGTATCTATATCGGCTATCAGTGCATAATCTCCGGCTGGGCGCACCTCCACAACATTAGCGGCATGACCGTATTTTTTGCAAAACTGCACATCCCCCATCCCAAGGCGAACGTCTATATTTCCGGCTCGTCTGAGTTCGTTGGTGGAGCGCTACTCCTGATTGGCCTTTGCTCGAGGCCCATTTCCCTGGTGCTGGCATTCAATTTTCTCGTCGCCATGTTGACGGTCCAACTCAGCAATTACGATTTCTCTTTCAAAGAACTGGTCCATCAGATCTGGGCCGATCAAAGTCCCATCTTGGGAGACACAGCTTTCCCATATCTGGCGACCGCGCTTTTGGTGCTCGTCTTCGGCCCCGGCTACCTCTCCACCGACGGCCTCATAAAGTCCCTCCGCCGCAAATAATGCAAAACATCGGTACTGCCTTACTTTCCCCATCCAAAGCCCAGGGAGCTTGCTCCCTGGGAATGCCAAACCGCCTCCCCATTCAAACTGACCCCCCCACCGAAAAACCTTTGCTTTTTGATTTCTTCCCAATTTCCCTGTCCGACGCAACACCCGGCCGTCCGGTTATATTCAAACGCGCATGCAGGACCGTGAATTACTGGTGAAATTCGCTCAATCGCGCTCCCAGGACGCGTTTGCGGAGCTGGTCCGCCGCTACATGGACTCGGTTTATTCCGCCGCTCGCCGCCAGGTCCGCGACAGCCAGTTCGCCGAAGACGTCGCCCAGGCTGTCTTCATTATCCTCGCCCGCAAGGCCCACAGCCTGAAATACCGCGAATCCCTGGCCGGCTGGATCATGAAAACCACCCATCTCGCCTGCCTTGATGCGCTCAAGTCTGAATCTCGCCGCAGGCGACACGAAGAGCGCGCCGCCCTCTTGAATCAGTCGCGTATGGAGCAAGCCATGTCGTCCCCAATCGAAGAAATTGCTCCCGATCTTGATCGCGCCATGTCCCATCTGGCTGAATCCGACCGCTCCGCCGTGACGTTGCGCTATCTCCAGGGCAAAACCACGAGTGAAACCGCCGAGTGCCTGGGCATCAGCCAGCCCGCCGCCGCCAAGCGGATTTTCCGCGCCGTCCATCGTCTGCGGAAAATCCTTCTGCGAAACCGCGCCATCGCCCCCGCCGTCGCTCTCGCAACCGTTCTCGACCAAATCCCGCGAGTCCCCGCCCCGGCGGCCCTGGCCGCCAGTGCCGTCAACGCCGCCACCACCGGCGCCGCGGCGCCCGCGGCTCTCGCCATCACCAATGGAGTTCTCCACATGATGACCTTCCACAAAATCCTCGCCGCCATGCTCCTGATCGCCGCATTTGCCGGCCTCACCGGCGTCGGCGTCGGGACCGTCAAACTCCTCGCCGACCAGACCGCCCCGCCCCCGGCCGCGCCACCCGCCGCCCAGCCCGCGCCTTTGGATATTCCTCCCATTTCCAGCGCCACCCTCTCAAATGGCGTCTCCATCCAAATCCTCGGCATCAGCGAAAACCCTTCCAGGGGCAAACAATGGTGGCTTGCCAATGGCGACCTGTTAGACACTCCGCCCTACGCGCGCATGCGCGCCCGGCTATCGCCCGAACCCGGCTGCATCGCGCGCGAATTTGCCGTTACCGTCAACAATTCCGTTGTCGGATCGACCGACCACGCCGCCGTCCGCTGGTTCCTCTCCAATAGCCGCGGCTCTTCCTCCAGCGATGTTAGGGACAAGACCGGCAAACCGACGACCGATATCGTTGCCGAAGCGGTCGTGCTCCCCGACTCCCCCGCCGGCGCCACCCTTCACGCGGACGTCGCCGCCGGAAAATGGACCACCATCTGCACCTCCGCGGGCTTCGGATCCTCCTCGCAGTCAGGCCCCAACGGCTCTTTCCTCTTCAGCAACATTTTTATCGTCAACGGCCAGACCCACATCGTCGCCGCCTATTCCGGGCTACTGCCGACACACCCGGACGTGCGCCTGGTTGCCATCGATCGCGCTGGAAACATCATTCCCGCCGCTGGCACCCACACCGCTGGCAACGACTCCAGTTTCGTCGGAGAATACCTCGTCACGCTACCCCCAGATTCCATTCGCCAGTGGCAACTTCAAACCCGCCCTTTCGACCAGTGGATCGAAATCCGCGGCATCTCCCTCCACCCCAACCAGAAAACCACCGTGACGACCGTGACCAGCGACGACCAGCCAAATCCATAAAAGAAGCACCGGATGAACATCCGGTGCTCCATGTAATCACAGGTATAGCGCCTTCGCGTGGAAGTTACTTCAACTCCACCGTCGCGCCCTGATCCTCCAACTCTTTCTTGAGCTTGTCGGCATCCGCCTTCGGCAACGCTTCCTTGACCGTCTTGGGAGCGCCTTCCACCAGGTCCTTGGCCTCCTTCAGGCCCAGGCTGGTGGCCGTGCGAACCACCTTGATGACGTTGATCTTCTTCTCGCCCGCGGCCTTGAGGACCACGTCGAACGTGGTCTTTTCCTCCGCCGGCGCTGCCGCCGCCGCCGCCGCCGGGCCGGCCATCACCGCCACCCCGCCCGCCGCCGGTTCGATCCCGTACGCTTCCTTCACGTACGCGCTGAATTCAACCGCCTCCTTCAGCGTCAGCCCAACCACTTCGTCTGCCAGCTTCTTCACTTTTTCGGATACTTCTGCCATGACAATCATCTCCCGGCCGTCACGTGGCCTTGAACGTGTCGATTTTGCGCCCCCGCCAAGATGCCCGCCTCACCATGAAGCGGTTTAACCCGTTAAGGGCATCAAGAACAGTCGGACGCTCAAATCATCTCTAACGCCCACGGCGCTGCCGTGGGGATTTTCTTTTCTTCTAAGCGCTCGCCGGCGCCGCCGCGGGAGCCGCAGCCTCCGCTGCAACAGGCGCCGCCGCGGCAGCCGCAGCCTCCGCTTTCTTCGCCTTCTCCTCGATCGCCTTCAAAATCCCGGCGATCCTTCCCGCCGGGCCTTTCACCGCGCCAACCAGCCTCCGGCCGGGGCCGAGCACCGACGCCACCATCGCCCCGATCGCCTCCTCCCGCGTCGGCAGCTTGCTCACCTGCTCCACGCCCTTCTCGCCGGGATACACCTCGCCGTCAAAAAATACCCCGCGAAGCTCCAGCTTCTCGTTGAGCTTCCGCTCCTCCACCAGCATCCGGGCGATGGTCGCGATGCTCGCCTTGCCATAAACCACCGCGCAGGGACCGTCCAGCAGCTTATCGAAGCCCTTGAGCTTCGTCCCCTGGGCCGCTCGGCTCGCCAGCGTGTTCTTCACCACCGTCACCTTCACCCCCTTGGCCCCCAGCCGACGCCGAAGCTGGTTGTTCTTCGTCCCGTCGATGCCCTTGGGGCTGATGACCGCCACCCCATCCAGCGGCTTGAATTTCGTCGTCAGCTCTTTTTCGATCAGACTTTTGACTTTCTTACTCATCTCTGACCTCTGGTTAGTTCCCCGCCTCCAGCACCACCGCCGGAGTCATCGAACCCTTCAGCACCGCTTTCCGGATGTACGTGCCCTTGGCCGTCTGCGGCTTCATCTTGCGAATCTGACTCACCATCGCATGAACGTTGTCCGCCAGCTTCGCCGAATCAAAGCTCATCTTCCCCACCACGCTGTGCACGTTGCCGCCCGTGTCGTTGCGGAACTCGATCTTGCCAGCGGCATATTCCCGCACCGCCGCCGCCACGTCCGCCGTTACCGTGCCGGCCTTCGGCGACGGCATCAGACCCTTCGGACCCAGGACCTTTCCCAGCCGGCCCACGAATCGCATCATGTCCGGCGTCGCCACCGCCACGTCAAAATCCGTGAAATTCTCCTTCGTGATCGCTTCCACCAACTCCTGCCCACCCGCTCGAACCGCGCCGGCGCTCGTCGCCGCCGCCACCAAATGTTCCGGGCAAAAAGCCACCACCCGCTTGGTTTTCCCCACCCCATGCGGCAGCGATATCGAACCCCGGATCATCTGATCCGCCTGCTTCGCGTCTATCCCCAGTGAAAAAATCAACTCCACCGATTGATCGAACTTCGTCGCCGGAAATGACTTCAACACCTCGATCGCCTTCTCCACCGGCAGCGCTCCCGCCACCGCTTTTTGCGCCGAAGCCTTATATCGTTTGGACCGTTTGACAATGACAGGCATGTCTTCAGTCGCTCCTCACCGCGGGAAATGCCTCCCGCTGAAGCTCCCACTGTTCCGGCCCGTGGTTCGGCCAATCTCTTTTAATTCAAACGCCTGCCGCGATTCCGCCGCAAACGCCTCGCAGGGGATACTACCTTGGTGATGAGGAATACGTCAATCCGATGCTCCTCGAATTGTCCTTCCTCTTTCGCTCCGCGCACTTTGGGAACCGAGACCAACAACGTTCGCCCGCCGGGACGCAGGTAGGCGAATTCCTGCGACAAAACATCCACCGTACTGCCGTCGCCGGTGTACACCGTAAACGGTTCAAATGGCTTCGTATCCAGAAGTTCCTTAATTCGCTCCGGACTCATGCCGTTTCGCGCCGTTTCCGGCCCTTTTTTCGCCCGTTCCCTTTCGCCATTTCGAATCGCGTGATATGCAGCGGGTCGATGAAATGCGCCACCTCGCCGTTGTCGATCGCCACAAATACCATTGTCCCGAGCGGGCTTCGCCAGACGTAATCTCGATGGGGCACGAGAAATTCCGCGCCGTCGCTCAACACGATGCGAAACGGGCGAAACGGGTCCGCATACCGCAATTCGTCAAACTGCTTCCAGTTGAGCATCCACTCACCCTTCCACCGTGATTCCCATGCTCCGCGCCGTTCCCGCGATGATCCGGGCCGCGTGATCTTCGTCGAACGCGTTCAAATCCTTCCCCTTTTCCTTCGCGATCGCCTTGCACTGCGCCATCGTCACCTTGCCGATCTTGTTCTTGTTCGGCTCGCCGCTTCCCTTTTCCGCTTTCACCGCATCCTTGAGCAGCACGCTGGCGGGCGGGCTCTTCAACTCGATGTCGAACGTGCGGTCCTTGTACACCGTCACCAGGCAGCCGATCACCTTCCCCTTCATGTGCGCCGACATCGCGTTGAACCGCTGGATGAATTGCCCGGGATTCACGCCATGCTGGCCCAGCGCCGGTCCGATCGGCGGCGCCGGCGTCGCCGTGCCCCCGGGCGCCTGAAGCTTGAACTGAACCGTGATTTCTTTCTTAGCCATTGCAAATACTCCAACATTCGCTCTTCCGCGTTACTTTCCCAATCCAAAGCCCTGGGAGCTTGCTCCCTGGGAAATCCAAAAACTCCCAACTTGCAAACCCACCACTGTCTTGCCTCAAATCTTCTCGATCTGCCAATACTCCAGTTCCAACGGCGTCGGTCGGCCGAAGATCGTCGCGATGATCCGAACCATCCCCTTGTCGGCAATGATCTCGTCCACGTCCCCCTCGAAATTCACGAACGGCCCTTCCGTCACCTTGATCCGGTCCCCCTTCTTGTACGCCGTCTGAATCGTCGGGCCCGTGTCGTCCGGACGCTCCGCCTCTTCCAGCATCTTCGCCTGGTCCTTGGGGCTCATCGGCGTCGGCTTGCCGTTGGAACCGATGAAATCTCCCACCCCATCCGTCTCCTTTATCATGAACCAGACCTTTTCCGGGATCATCCCGTTCTTGTCCAGTTCCAACTCGATGAACACGTACCCCGGATACAGCTTGCGGTCCGTGTCGCGACGCTTGCCGTCCTTGATCTGCCTCACCTTTTCCACCGGCACCAGGATCCGCCCCACCTGCACTTCCAACGCCTCGATCTTCACCTTGCGCGCCAGCGCCTCCCGTACCCGGTCTTCCTTATTGCTCGCCACTCTCAATACGAAAAATTGCATATCGGCGCATCCACTCTAATGGCCAAGGAAAAACGGCGGCGTCTTCAACACTCCCACCAGATAAAACACCAACTGGAAGAACAGGTCATACGCCAACAGCAGCACCGCTATCACCACCACGAATCCGATCACCACTTTCGTCGAACCCATCAACTCCTTGCGGGTCGTCCAGTTCACCTTCTTCATCTCGCTGTCCGTCGCGATCAGAAAATCCACGCTCGTCGGCTTGTTCATGAAATGGAACGCCAGCCACGCGTACACCAGCGCGAACAACGCCACCAGCAAATACGCCCCACGCGGATCCTGCAGGTGCATCCGGCCCATCAGCTTCGCGATCGACTCGCCCATCAATACGCGATCGATCTCCCCATACAGAAAATTCCCCGTCAGCAATCCCAGCAGCCCGATCGCCGCCACCGTCCCCATTCGTGTCCAGTAACCCTGGCCCTTTTTGAGAATGTGGAAATAACCCCCCGCGCCTGGCGCCGCCACCGGCGCGTACGCCACCGGAGCCGGTTTCGATGGCTCGCCTGACTCCTCATTCTCTGTATCTTCCGCGTCGCTCATCGCGCCTTTCGCGCCGCTCATCGCGTCCTTCGTCTGCGGCTTTGTTCTCGTCGTTTCCATATCTCACACGCCGGCGATACTTCACACGCCAGGGAGGAATCGAACCCCCAACCTGCCGCTTTGGAGACGGCCGCTCTGCCAATTGAGCTACTGGCGTAACTCCTAGCAACCCGCCGCTTGCAACTTGCAACTTGCACTTGCAACTTGCGCTTGCCCTACTTCCTTTTGATCTTATGCAACGTATGCTTCCGCAATCTCGGGCAATACTTCTTCAGCTCGATCTTGGGCGCTCCCCCCGCAACCTTCAACTCCGTCCGGTAGTTCAGGTCGCCCGTCTCCGTGCATTGCAGCCAGACCATCTCTCGGTTTTCTTTCGCCATAACTGCTCACTTCCAGGAAATCGAAAGCCAGCGGATTCTCTCCACTGGCCGCCGATCCACTCTCTCCCCGTTTAGCCGTCGCACTTGTGCGGCGTATTCTCCTCACGCCAAAATCTTCGTCACCACGCCCGATCCCACCGTCTTGCCTCCCTCACGCACGGCAAACCTCAGCTTCTCTTCCATCGCGATCGGGGCGCCCAATTCCACTTCCATCGTCACGTTGTCACCCGGCATCACCATCTCCGCCCCGCCCAGCAGCTTCGCCGCCCCTGTCACGTCCGTCGTCCGGAAATAGAACTGCGGCCTATACCCGTTGAAAAACGGCGTGTGCCGCCCGCCCTCTTCCTTCGTCAGGATGTACACCTCCGCCTCGAACTTCGTGTGCGGCGTGATGCTCTTCGGCTGCGCCAGCACCTGCCCACGCTCCAATTCGTCCTTCTCAACCCCGCGCAGAAGGACCCCTACGTTCTCACCCGCCTGCCCCTCGTCCAGCGTCTTGTTGAACGCCTCCACGCCCGTCGCCACCGACATCTTGTTCGGCTTCAGACCCACGATCTCCACCGCATCCCCGATCTTGATCCGCCCACGCTCGATGCGCCCCGTGCCCACCGTGCCCCGGCCCTTGATGCTGAATACGTCCTCGATCGGCATCAGGAACGGCTTGTCAATCTCACGCTGCGGAATCGGAATGTAATCGTCCAACGCCTTGAGCAAATCTTCGATCGGCTTGCAAATCGTCTCGTCCTTCGGGTTCTGATATGCCGCCAGGGAATTGCCACGGATCATCGGCGTCGTCTCGCCCGGGAATCCGTACTTCGTCAGCAACTCCCGGATTTCCATGTCCACCAACTCCAGCAACTCCGGATCGTCCACCAGGTCGATCTTGTTCAGGAACACCACGATCTTCGGCACGCCCACCTGCCTCGCCAGCAGAATGTGCTCCCGCGTCTGCGGCATCGGGCCGTCCGCCGCCGAAACCACCAGGATCGCCCCGTCCATCTGCGCGGCGCCCGTGATCATGTTCTTGATGTAGTCCGCGTGGCCCGGACAGTCCACGTGCGCATAGTGCCGCTTCTCCGATTCGTACTCCACGTGCGCCGCCGAAATCGTCACCGTCTTGCTCGCGTCGCGTTCCGTTCCACCCTTGGCGATCGCCTTGTAATCTTTCGCGATGATTCCGTATTTCAACGCCGAACGCGCGCTCAACGCCGCCGTCAACGTCGTCTTGCCATGGTCGATGTGACCGATCGTCCCCACGTTCACGTGCGGCTTCTTACGCTCGAATACGCCCTTGGCCATGTCCGTTACCTCCAGATCAATTTGTTCCGAAATTCCAGTCCCAACGCTCTAAAAAACTTCATCACCTAAGCTGGCACTGGGGATTGAACCCAGGACCTCCACCTTACCAAGGTGGCGCTCTGCCGCTGAGCTATGCCAGCGCTCTTTTCGCTAGCCGCGCCAGCGCTCTCGGCTACGCCGCCGAATTCTTCCGAAAAAAAACGCCCTCTCCTGCGCGTACCGGAAGCTCGGAAGGGCCGAGAGTATAAATCGCCCCAAACCAATGTCAATGATGCGGATGGATCAAAAATTCCAGCCGTTGCCCATCCGGTCAGACGGAAATTCGAAACTCGAAACTTGAAACTCGAATCAAATTCGAAGTCAAAAATTCGAATTTTAAGCTTCGAATTTGATTCGTCATTCGAATTTCGATTTTCGAATTTCGGATCATACCGCATCCCCCTCCCCCCATGTTATTCTCCCCCTCATGCTAAACATCTGGACCAACACCCCCCTTCCCGACTCCTCCCTCTCCCGTCTCCGCGCCGCCGTCGCCCCCAACAACCTTCTCATCAGCCCTCAACTCACCAACATCCTCAGCGCCGGAAAACCCGACCCTCTGCTCGCCGATGCCGACATCGTCTTCGGCCAACCCGACCCCGACCAGCTTCTCAACCTCACGCGCCTGAAATGGCTGCACCTCAGCACCGCCGGCTACACCCGCTACGACCGCCCCGACCTCCGCCAAGCCCTCGCCGCCCGATCCATCCTCGTCACCAACAGCTCATCCGTCTTCGACGAACCCTGCGCCGAGCACGTGCTCGCCTTCATGCTCGCCGCCGCCCGCGATCTCCCCCGCGCCCTGGCCAATCAACTCGGCCCCCACGCCTGGCCCCAGGAAAACATCCGCGATCACTGCCACCTTCTCACCGGCCAATCCGCCCTTCTCCTCGGCTACGGCGCCATCGCTCGCCGCCTCGTCGAGCTTCTCCATCCATTCCGCATGACCCTCCACGCCCTCCGCCGCCAACCGCGCGGCGACGAATGCATCCCAGTTCATCCGATGAGTGACCTGGAGAATCTCCTCCCCACCGCCGATCACGTCGTAAACATTCTCCCCGCCGACCCATCCACCATCCATTTTTTCGATGCCCCCAGATTCGCCCTGATGAAGCCCGGCGCATTTTTCTACAACATCGGCCGCGGCTCCACCGTCGATCAGACCGCCCTGATCCAATCCCTGACCTCCGGGCATCTGTCCGCCGCCTACCTCGACGTCACCGACCCCGAGCCTCTTCCCCCCACCCACCCGCTCTGGTCCGCCCCCAACTGCTTTCTGACTCCCCACACCGGCGGCGGCCACGTCGCCGAATTCGACGACAGCGTCGATCATTTCCTGCAAAACCTAACCCGCTTCCAATCCTCGCTGCCCCTCATAAACCAAATCTTCCAACAAGCCCCGGGATAGCCATCCCGCGGTCTTGCGTCCCCTTCCCCCTCCAAAGCCCAGGGAGCTTGCTCCCTGCGGAATCCCAATCCCACAAATCTTCAATTCCCCACCCCCCCATCGAGCCGCTTCGGTCGCAGGTTCCGAATCGCCGGCTGCCAAGGCTGTTGCTGACCCGACCGCAACAGAACCCTGTGGTGAGGATGGGGCCTCGGCGTAAGGAGGGAAAAAAACAAATCGCCCGGCTACGCCGGTCCTCATTCGTCGGTTCCCTATCACACCAGCGCCGCAGCTTAAGCTGCATCTCCGCATGCGGGGCAGGGACGTAGCGGGAGCGTGCATGGCGAAGCAATCCGGCCTCTGGCCCGACCAAATAATTTTTTATTTTTTCCCCGCCCCAACCCAAAAACAGGTACAAAACTTTCACCTCCCACCTATAGATATAGAGGGACCCTCATTTTTACTCCAAACCCCACTTGAACCCTTGAACTCTTGAACCCTTGAACCCCTTCTCAACGCAGAGGAACCCCCATTTTCACTCCAAACCCCACTCTCCCCGACTCCCCCGCTCCCCTTTCGCGCCTCCCCGCGATAGTCCGCGAATTCTGCGCCCACGCCCAGCGTGCTTTCAGCCTCGACCCGCTCGCCGCCGCTCTGCCCATGCTCGCCGTCGCCGGCGCCGCCATCGGCAACAGCCGCGCCGTGCGTCTCTACGATGATCTTCTCGTTCGCCCCGTGATTTGGTCCGCCCTCCTCTGCCCCGCCGAGCCGCGAATCTCCAATCTTCTCTTTCTTATCATCCACCCCCTCATTCTCCACCAGTCCCATTTCGCCGAGGAATTCGACGACATCCTCCGCGACCATCTCGCCGCTATCGAAGAGTGGAAAAAGCTCCCTGGCAAATCCCGCGGCCCGATGCCACGACTTGCCCATCCCGATTTCCCCATGTTCTATCTCTCCTCCCACCACCCCCGCATCATCGCCCAGAATCTCCACCAAAACCCCCGCGGACTGCTCCTCTGCCTGGAAAATCTCCACCCAGCCCTCGCCTCCCTCAATTCCGCTCACTTCAACGTCTCACCCATAAGCATCGATCTCCACAAAGATTATCCCCCAACGATGTTCCTCCGCCAGCCGTTCCTCGCCGTCACCGGCCTGTTTCCTCCCCGCAGCCAGAATCTATTCCTCGAATCCCCCGATCCCCTGTCCAATTTCCTCCTCGCCCAACCCGCGTCCCCCGGCTCTCCCATCGCCGCCCCGTTCTTCCCCACCAAGCTCCGCGAATCCTGGCACGAAACCATTGCGAACCTCCTCGCCATCCCCGAACACGTTCACCGTCACGGCCCCGACGAAACTCCCCTCGCCTTCGACTCCGTCGCCCACAAAATCTTCGTCGCCGCCCACGACCGCCTCCACGCCGATGCCCAATCCCAATCCGATCCCCTTCTGGCCGCCCACCTCCACAACCTCGTCACCTACATTCCCCGGCTCGCCTTGATCTTCCACCTGATGGCCTCCGGCGACAGCGCCGCCAACGAAACCACCATCCCCCAATCCCCAACCGAAGACGCCCTCGCACTCGTCGAATTCTTCACCAATGAAACCAAGCGCCTCCGCTCCCACTCCCCCGATCCCGCCGATGACGATCAGCGCGACTTCGATCGCCTGATGAATCTCATCCGATCCCTAGGCGGCCGCGTCACCCCGCGACAACTCATGCACCATTCCCGGAGATTCAGTGCTTCGGTCAACATTGCCACTTCTTTCCTCCAAAGCCTCGTCGATTCCGGCTTCGGCCAAATCACCTGGCCGCGCAAAAACGGCCGCCCCTCGATGCTCTTTCAACTCACTGCCGCCGTAGACGTAGACAAAACCCCCCGCCACACCATCGAAAACGGGGGTTTTGTAAACGCCCCCTCCGATCCCAAACCGCCTCCGTAGCAATTACCGATTGCCCATTGCCGATTGAAAGAAGAGGCAATGGCGTGCTCCCCTCTTCCAATCGGCAATTGGCAATCGGCAATCGGCAATCCTCCCCAATGACAAATGACCAATGACCAATGACAATATCCCCATGCCCAACCCGACCCAGCAAATGCTCACCGAACTCTCCCACTACGTCATCGCCGAGCCCTATCCCTTCGTCATCGATCTGGAAAAATCTCACGGCGCCTGGCTCGCAACCCTCGATGGCCGCGAGATTTTCGACTGGGCCGGCTATTTCGGCTCCAAGCTCATCGCCCACAACCATCCCGGCCTCAGCGAGCCGGAATATCTGCACAACCTCGTCATCGCCGCCAACAATAAAACCGCCAATCCCGATTTCCTAACTCCACAATGCCTTGACTATTACCGTCTGCTCCACCAACTCGCCCCGGTCTCGATGCGTAATCCCAAGCTCGAAGTTTACGCCGTCAATTCCGGCGCCGAGGCCGTCGAGAACATGATGAAGTATTTCATCAACCTCCACCATCAAAAGCTCAAGCGCGCGGGCAAGAACCCCGTCTCCGGCCGGTTCATTCATTTCGACCAGGCCTTCCACGGCCGAACCGTCTTCGCCCTGAACGTCACCGAGCTTACCAACGACCCCGTCATCACCCGCGATTTCCACGGCTTCATCACCGGCAACGTCAAGGTCCCCTTCCCCTACCTCGATTCCTCCCGCCCGGATTCCGAGAACCAGCAGTCCACCGACGAAAGCCTGGCCGCCATCGAACGAATCCTCCAACTCTGCCGCGACGAGGTGGCCGGCATCATCGTCGAACCCCTCCAAGGCGCCGGCGGACACCGCATCGCCCTGCCGCGGTTCTTCCGAAGCCTCAGCGAATTGGCCCATCGCCACAACACGTTCCTCGGCTTCGACGAAGTTCAAACCGCCGGCGGGCAGGCCGGAACCTTCTGGGCCATCGACCAGTTCGACCTGCCCCATCCCCCGCAGGCCGTCGCCTCCGCCAAAAAACTCGGCGCCGGCGTCGTCTACATGCTCTATCCCATGGAAGACCACGGCGTCCTGGACAGCACCTGGGGCGGACACCTGGCCGACATGGTGCGCTTCGTTCAGGAGATGAAAATCGTCCGCCGCGAAAAGCTGATCGAGCAGGTCCCCGAAAAATCCGCCCGCCTCCGCGCCGGACTCGATTCCCTGACCGCCAGATATCCCAAGCTTCTATACAATCCCCGCGGAATCGGCCTATACCAAGGCTTCAGTCTCCAGCCGAGCATCGACAAATCCGCATTTCTCGACGCCGCCTTGGAATCCGAATCCCTCCTGCTCCTCGGCGCCGGCACAGACAGCATACGCCTGCGCCCGACGCTGAGCGTGACGATGGAGGAGATTGATTTGCTGATCGAGAAGCTGGGGCGCTGCTTGGCGCAAACCCGAATGGCGAAAACCCAAAATCCGAAATCCGAATGACGAATCAAATCCGAATGACCGAATGACGAATTAATTCGGATTTCGTCATTCGGTCATTCGGATTTGATTCGTCATTCGGATTTCGGATTTCGGATTTCGGGTTTAACCCCTACAGCATCGCCACCGGATCCACATCCACCGCCACCGCCTCGGCCTTGGAAAATCCTCCCGCCGCGCGAACCGCCGCCAACACCGCCTGCAACGGTTCCGGCCGCTCCGCTTGGAGCAGAATCTGATTGCGATAAAACCCCGCGATTCGGCCGATGGCGCACGGCATCGGGCCGCGCATCGTGACGATCCCGCCCGCCGCGGCGATCGCCGTCGTCGCCTTCTCCGCCACCTCGTGGGCGATCTTGTGCAACTGGGCCTGATCCTGATGCCGAAGGATGATCCGAGCCATCCGCACAAACGGAGGCAGCCCAACCTCCCGTCGGCCGGCAAGTTCCGTCGCCGCGAATCCGGCGTAATCCTGCTTCAGCGCCGTCCGGATCGTCGGGTCGTCCGGCAGGAACGTCTGCACAACCACGCGCCCAGCCGCGTCGCCTCGCCCGGCCCGGCCGGCGACTTGCGTGATGAGCTGAAACGTCCGCTCGGCGGCGCGAAAATCCGGCAACGCCAGCGCCGTGTCACCGCTGATCACGCCCACCAGCGTCACGTTCGGATAGTCCAGCCCCTTGGCGATCATCTGCGTGCCGAGGATTACCTGGAGTTCCCCTTTGGCAAAGCGCGAAAGCGTCGATTCGTAATCCTTGAACGTCCGCATCGAATCGCTGTCCACGCGGGCAAAACGCAGCTCCGGCATCTTCCGCCCCAGCTCCTCTTCCACCCGCTGTGTGCCCAGGCCGAACAGGCTCAATTTCTTCCCGCAGATCGGACACCGCTCCGGCAGCACCTGGGTGGCCAGGCAATAATGGCAAAGCATCTGCCCCGTGTGCAGCGCCGCCGCGCCGGATGCGCCCGTGGCGTGCGACTCCACCGAGCGATGGTAGGTCATGGTGGTATCGCAGTATTTGCACTTGATCGGCTCCCCGCAGGAGGAGCAGAATACGAAGTTGGAATATCCCCGTCGGTTCAGGAGCAAAATTGCCTGCCGCCCCGCCTCGACAGTCGCGCGCAGCAGATGCTCCAGCCGCTGGGATATCAGGTGCACCCCGCGCCGCAGCCGCCGCTCCTGGTGCATGTCCACCAGTTCCGTCGCCGCCAGCGCCAACCCGCGCACGCGCCGCGGCAACGTCAAATAGTGGTATCGCTTAACCCCCTCCCCTGGTACTCCGGGCGAGGGCTGGGGTGGGGGTCTTACCGCAGGCCGATCGACGTCCCCCCGGCACAGCCGGTACATCTCCAGCGACGGCGTGGCGCTGCCGAGAATGACCGGCACGTCTTCGATCTGCGCCCGCTTGATGGCCACGTCGCGGGCATTGTAGCGGGGGATGAGGTCCTGCTTGTAGCTGGAATCGTGCTCCTCATCGACGACGATCACGCCCAGCCCCGGCATCGGCGCGAACACCGCCGACCGCGCTCCGACCACCACGTCGGCCCCGCCGTCGCTGATCTGCTGCCAGAACCGGTGCCGGTCCGTCGCCGTCAGCCCGCTGTGCAGAACCGCCACGCGCTTGAATCGCGCCTTGAATCGCCACACCGTTTGCGGCGTCAGCGCGATCTCCGGCACCAGCACCAACGCCCGCTTCCCGATCCGGATCGCTTCGGCGATCACCTGTAAATAAATCTCCGTCTTCCCGCTCCCGGTGACTCCATGCAACAGATTGACGCTGAATCCACCCTCCAGCACCCGAGGCCGAAGGTCCTCAAATGCCTTTTTCTGATCCTCGTTCAACTCGATCTTCGCCTCGTCCCCGCTTCCCTGCGCGATATTCACCGTCATCTTCGGCAGATCGATTTCCGACCGGATCGTCACCAACCCAAGCGCGACCAGCTTTCTTACCGTCGGCGCACGGACGCCCGCCTCGCCGGCAAGCCGGTTCAACTCGATCCCCTTGTCCTTCTCCACTTGCAGCAGCCGCGCCAGCACCGCGCGCCGCTTGCGCGACTTGGTCTTTTCCAGGACCTCCTGAATTTTCTCCGGCCCCTGCGCCAGGCGGACGATGCTGCTATACCCGATCCCGATCTTCTTCTTCACCGCCGCCGGGATAACGCTCTCCAGCACCACCCCCAGCGGGGCCGAATAGTACCGCCCGATCCACCTCGACAATTCCATCACCGGCGGCGAAACCAGCACCCGCTCATCGTCGATGGCCAGCAGATTCTTCAGCTTCGGCAGCTCGCTGCTTCCCCGCACCGCCACCACCCATCCCCGCATCGGCCGATTGTTGCGCCCCAGCGGAACGCGCACGCGCATTCCAACGTGAACCCTTCCGGCCAGCCGCGGCGCAATCGCATAATCGAACACGCGATCCACCCCCTGCTCCAGGGCCACCTGCGCCACCGGCCCCGTCGCGGACGCCGCCTCCATTTCCGGCGGCCCCGCCTGCGGAAATAATGTCGCCGAATCGCTCAATGATTCACCCGTTCAAAAGAACTTTAGTCCCCAGGTTTATGTTAGGCAACCGTTCGCGTCGAGACATGGTAATGGTGGGGTGATGAAAACCCTCGATATTTTCGCTGAGTTCGGGTTGGGCGAGCGTCGCTGATTTGTTGCGCCTCGTGGAGACGGCCAAACCAAGAGACAAACCACGGCGCGAAGAGCGCGAAGTTAAAATGATGCCAGGAAGTCTGACCACGGATTGCACAGATGGGCACGGATAGGGAAAGACGCAACCCTGACTTTTCTTATCCCTACCCATCCGTGCAATCCGTGGTTAAACGATTTCTTCGCGCCCTCGCCGTAATCCGAATTAAGCGGCGACGGCGCAACAATAATCGGACGAAGATCCCGGTCACATTTTCATCAGCCCAGGGTGATGGTATGCTCCGGCATCCCCGGATTCTCCCGCCTTTGGGTATAATTGCGGCATGAACAAAGATCAATCCAGACAAGACGCTAATCAGGCCGCGGCGCGGGTCGTCGGCGAAACCGCCGCGAGAAATTCGGACGCGCTTCCCCCCGATGTAGAGGCCGCATGGGCGAAATGGAGCGCCGGGATTGCCGGGGTCGATGAGCGGGGCTGGGCGCTGTTGCGGGCGGCGTTTGAAGTGGCAGCGGAAGCCGCACAAACTCGCCACTAATCTCTCGGGTACTGGTAACCAGAATTCACCAGACAATCCGAGTCACCCCGGCCATGCAAGCCCACCTAACCCACCGGGTTTTTGAAATCGAAGACTTGCCGGCCCTGATTGACTGAATCGCGGTATAATTTCTCGCGTGAAACGATTTCGACGACGGGTATTCAACGTGCTGGCGGCAATTTCGCTCGTGCTATTTGTTGCCGTCGCGGTCATTGGGGCTCGGAGCTATGTTTCGCCTGACGCCCAAGACATGGGTATCTCGGGCACAACCACGCTCAAATTCTCCAGTGGCAAAGCGATTCTTGTTTTCTTGGGGCGCTCGGCGGAGATTTATGTTAATTCGGATTCAGTGGAAAGCCTGCGAGGAAGCGCCACATTACAGTGGAAGGTGATTGGCTTTGAGTACACCATTTACGACAACACCTGGTTTGGCGGGGGTTCCATCGTAATTATACCGCTATGGGCGATTGCGATGGGTACGATTTTTATGCCTGTGGCAGTGTTGTTTGCCGCGATTTTCCGCCGTGGAAAAGTACGACGGATTTCGTCTGGATTATGCATTAACTGCGGCTACGACCTGCGGGCCACACCGGACCGTTGCCCGGAATGTGGAACCATCCCGGAAAAGGCGATTTAATTTCAAATGTTACAAGTGGCGGAGACATTTCCGCCTATCCACAGTAAACTCCTCCGCAACATGACTGATGCCCCCGCACTATATCTGGACGACCGCACTTTCGGGCAACGGGTCCTGGGAATCTGGACCCCCAGCGTCATGGGCGCGCGGATCGCGCTGGCCGTCGCGGTCGGCGTCAGTTGCCTGATCTTCGCCGCCGCTTCGCGATATTTCGAGCTTCCAATCCTTCCCGGCTATGACGGCAGCATTCTTTGCCAGCCCTCGCCGGTGTCCGCCTTCGCCGTCGTGGCCGTGGCGCTGGCGGTTGCCACGCTCGTCGGCACGGTCCTGGCCGGGGCCGTGAGGTTCGAGGCCGGCCTCTTCGCCGCCGCGTTTGGCCTCATGGCCTTCTCCCTGCGCTGCGGCACCATGCAATCCGTCCTCCTCGAAGCCGGTGGAAACGAAGCCGTTTTCGTTCGTCTAGCCGTGGAACTGCTGATCCTCGGCATATTCCTGGGCGGAATGTGGACCGTGCTCTGGCGCCTCGCCCGCGCCGCCCACGGCCGTTCCTCCATCCCGCGCGAGAAAAATTCCGGCTTGCTTAACAACCTGACCGCCATGGTTGCCCAAACCATCGCCACCGGCATTTTCATGTTCATCCTCTGCCAATCGGAAGCCAAATATCAGGCCCTGGCCTCCGTCGGCCTCGCGTCATGGCTCGGATCGATGATCGCCTACAAATACGCCCCGGCCCGTCCCAGCATCTGGTTTTGGATCGGACCGTTGCTGGTCGGCCTGATCGGCTACGTCCTGGCCGCCATGGGCCAGGATACGAATCTCGACATCGGAAGCCCCGCAGGCACCTTCGCCGCCCTCGCCCGCCCATTGCCGGTCGATTACGCCGGCCTGGGAACGGCCGGGGCGATCCTGGGATATTGGATGATGAGGAAGAAGGGCGAAGGGGAGTGAGTGGAAAATCCGAAATCCGAAATCCGAATGACGAATCAAGCCCGAAATCCGAATGACGCAATGAAGACCGTTTCGTCATTCGGATTTCGGATTTGATTCGTCATTCGTCATTCGGATTTCGGGTTTCCGCGCAGCGGCTTGACTCGTCATTCGGATTTCGGATTTCGGATTTCGCCGCCCCCGCAGCGGCTCACCCCATGACCAGAAACATCGTGAACATCGCCAGCCAGACGATATCCAGAAAATGCCAATATCGCGCGGCGAACTGCACGCCCATGTAGTTCTCGTGGTCATATCTCTGCCGCTTCGTCCGCCAGGTCACGATGGCCAGCGCCACGATCCCGCCGAGCACGTGCAGCGCGTGGACCACGATCAGGAAGAATACCAATCCGTACATCGACACTTGGACGGGTCGTCCTGGCGCCGCGGCCGCCTCCGCCTGGGCGCTGAGAGCGCGATGCTGGCCAAGCACCTGCGCCATGCACGGAGATTGCACCAGAAGGAACAGCACCGCGATGGCCGAGGTGACGTAGAGATATTTCAGGCAAGTCCCCAGCCGCTCCAGGCGAATGGCCGCTACGGCGCGATGGGCCGTAAAACTCCCGGCCAGCAGCACCGCCGTGCTTCCCCACGCCAGGCCGGGCATTTGAATCGGCTCATCGGAAATCTTGCCGAAGAAATGCAGGCGCATCAGCACGTACATCAACATGCTGGAGGCAAACAGCATCCCCAACGCCGCCAGCACCAGCCACAGCCCGATCGCCGATGCCCGCGGCGGGACCCGAAATCCGCTTTTTATTCCGTTGACCACGGCAATCATCGGGTTTTGACGTACATCGGCGTTGGCTTCATCTGCGGCTCATAGCTGTGCGAATCCAGCAGCGCCAATCCGATGAACAGCGACACGAAGAACAGCGCCGAAATGAGGATCAGGCCGTTGAACGGGCTGTCCCATCTCAGATGCATGAAGTACATCGTCACCAATCCGCCCTTGATGACCGCGATCAGCAGCGCCGCCCAGATATTCGCCTGGCCCAGGTCCACCTTCGATATCGCGACGGTGATGACCGTGAAAAGGATCAGTAATCCATAAACCCCTGCCAGCGTCCGCCTCGGGACCGCGTGAACTCCGTGCGGAGCGTTCGGACCCGCGTCATCCGCCACCGGCGCCGGAATGTCATTGGAATGTGTCAGGCTCATAGGTCTTCCGTTAGTGAATCAAATACAACAGCGGGAACAGGAATATCCAGATCAAGTCCACCAGGTGCCAATACAGCCCGACCAGATCGACGGGCGTGAAATATTCCGAGCTGAATTCGTTCTTCAGCGTGCGCATCAGAATCCAGGAGATCAGGCCCATTCCCACGATCACGTGAATGCCGTGCAGGCCCGTCATCAGGAAGTAGCAACTGAAGAACGTATTCACGTGCCACTGGTCCGACGCCGAAAGCTGTTTGTAGCGTTCGTCCACCTGCTCTTCGCCGCTCGGCTTTTGCTCCGATTCCTGCTTGGGCGGATGCACCTGGATCGACTGGCTGAACGAATCGTTGAACCGAGGCTTGATCTGGCTGACGTCCAGGCCGGTGTTGGCGTCGTCCGCAATCGCCACCGAGCTGTAGGCCGGCGCGGGAATCTGCACCATCGGCCGAGTCGTCGGCTGCTCCGGCGGCGGCGTGGCGTAGGATGCGTCGTTGTCCCCGTTGTACCGGTTCCACGAGCCCACCCACACGTGCTCGTCCCATTTCGCGCTGTATTCAATCGTCTTGACCACCAAAAACCCCGCCGCACCCATCAGCGTCAGCACCAGGCAACTGATCAGCAGCTTCTTCTGATTCAACTGCGCGGCACGCACGCCCCAGGCCATCGTCAAGCTGCTGGTGATCAGAATGACCGTGTTAATCGCGCCCCACTTGGTGCTCAGGTACGCCTCGGCGGCGAACTTGAACACCAGCGGATGGTTGTGGCGGTAGATCGAATACGCGCAGAACAAACCCCCGAACATCAGGATTTCCGTGCCCAGGAATATCCACATCCCCAGCTTGGCGGAGGTGAACTGCTGTTCCGGCGTATCGAAATGGTGCGCCAGATGCGGATCGTGGCGCCCCGGCCCGTGGGCGTATGAATGGCCGGAAATTTCCGTTGATGCCGTGCTCATGCGCTGCTCTTTCCTAATGCGTCACCGGTCTGGTCCTGTCCGCCGCCGGGCGACCCGCCGGGACGGGCTGGGTCTTCCGCGGCACCCAGCCTTCAATCGACGCGTCGTATTCCCACGCGGACAGGTTATACGGATCATCCACGACGGGCGGCGTCGAAAAATTATCGTGCGGCGGCGGCGAGGGGCAATGCCATTCCAGCGAGTTCCCGCCCCACGGATTGGCCGGCGCCGTCTTGCCCCACAGCAATCCCGCCAGCCAATTCAACGCCACCGTGATCAGCGAGATCGCCATGATGTACGAGCCGATGGTGGACGTCACGTGGTACGGTTGGAATTCCGCGGGATAAGTCGCCCATCGCCGCGGAGAGCCGTGGGCGCCCATCACGAATTGCGGGAAGAACGTCGTGTTGAACCCGATGAACAGCATGATCGCCGCCACCCGGCCCCAGGTCGGGTTGCACATCTTGCCGAACATCTTGGGAAACCAGTGATACATCCCCGCCAGGAACGCGAACACCATGCTGCCCACCATCACGTAATGGAAATGCGCGATGACGAAATAGGTGTCGTGCAGCGGCACGTCCGTCGCCAACGCACCCAGGAACAGGCCCGTCAGCCCCCCGATCGTGAACAGCAGAATGAACCCCATGGCGAACAGCATCGCCGGCGTGAAGCGGATCGAGCCCCGATACAACGTCCCCAGCCAGTTGAACACTTTCACCGCCGACGGGATCGCCACGCTGAACGTCAGCAGGCTGAAGATCGAATCCACCAGGTTCGATTGCCCGGCGACGAACAGGTGATGGCCCCAGACAAGGAATCCCAAAAGCGCCAAAGCCACCGAACTCAGCGCGATGAAGCTGTATCCGAAAATATGTTTGCGGCTATGGACGGAAATGACCTCGCTGATCACCCCCATCGCCGGCAGGATCATGATGTACACCGCCGGGTGCGAATAGAACCAGAAGAAATGCTGGAACAGCACCGGATCGCCCCCCAGCGACGAATCGAATATCCCCACGTGCAGCAACCGCTCGGCAACCAGCAGCAGCAACGTGATCGCCAGCACCGGCGTCGCCAGCACCTGGATGATGCTCGTGGCGTACAGCGCCCACAAAAACAGCGGCATGCGGAACCAGGTCATCCCCCTTGGCCGCAGCGTATGGATTGACGCGATGAAATTAACGCCGGTCAGAATCGAGCTGAACCCCAGGATGAACGCGCCCAGCACGCCGGCAACCATTCCGTCCTCCGCCTTGCTCGTGCTGAACGGCGTGTAAAACGTCCACCCGGTATCCAATCCGAATCCGAACGGCAGGTGAATATTGAACGCCGTCCGCAAAATCCCCCCCATCAGGATCCAGGTGAACAACGTCGCGCCCAGGCAATAAATGTAAAAGCTCAGCAGGTTCAGCCGCGGAAACGCCACGTCCTTGGCGCCCAGCATCATCGGCAGGATGAAGTTCCCCAAAATCGCCGGGATCGCCGGAATGATGAACATGAACACCATCACCGCCCCGTGCAGGCTGAACATGTTGTTGTAAAACAGCTTGGCTTGCGTGTCGTGCGCCGGATCGTTTGGGAACATCCAGTGATTGGGCGTCAGGAGCGACGTGCGCAGCAGCACCGCGAACGTCCCGCCCAGCAAAAACGCGCTCAGCACGAACGTCATGTACAAAAGCCCGATCCGCTTGTGGTCCAGCGTCAACGCCCAGGACAGAAAGCCCCGGTTGTGCGTCAGGTAGTTGTCAACCTTTTCTTCTTTGGACATACGGCACTCCAGAACTAAGAACTAAAACTAAAAGCTATTTCGACGGCCCGGTGGTCGGCCCGGTCGCCGCCGGCAGCTTGGCCGGATGATAGTTCTTACTGATCGACTTTATGTACGCGATGATGTCCCCGACGTCTTTCTCGGTCAGCAATCCCTCGGTCGGCGGCATGATCGGCTGGTAGCCGGCGATCGGATGGACGTTCGGATGCGTTATCACCTCGTGCAGGTAATCTTCATCCGCCATGTGCATCCCATCCATGGTTTGCACCTCGGTCATGAACAAATCCTTCCAGGTCGGCGCCTTGCCGGTTGATGCCCCGTCCGTGCTGTGGCACTGCTGGCAACCGCGAGTGTTCCACAGATATTGTCCCCGTTCCACCGGCGGCAAACCGCCGCCCCCCAGTTTGCCCAGCCAATCCACGAAAACGGAGCGCGGTTCCACCACGACGTGGCTCCGCATGGACGAATGGTCCTGGCCGCAATACTGCGTGCAGAAGATGTCCCACGTCCCCAGCATCGTCGCCTGCACCCAAATCTTGTTGTACCGCCCGGGCACGATGTCCTTCTTGATCCGGAACACCGGCATGTAAAAACCATGGATCACGTCGTCGCTGCTCAACACGAACACCACTGGTGTGTTCACCGGGATGTGCAACTCGTTCGATTGCTCCCCGTTCGGATACCTGAAGGAGTACGACCACATCCGGGCCGTCACGTCCACCTCATAAGCGTCCGGCGGCGGAACCGCCAGGTGCATGTATCCCTTGAACCCGTAGAAGAAAATAACGATGACTATCAGCGTGGGAATAAACGTCCAGGTCAATTCCAGCGCGGTGTTGTGCTTGGGCGCATCGAGCATCGGCTGGCCTTCGCGATAGCGGTACTTCCACGCGAACGTCACCAGCAGAACCAGCACCAACAGGAAGAAAAAGACGCAAATCCAGTAGATGAAAAAGAACAGCCAGTCCACGTCGCCGGCCATGGCCGAGCCCTGCGGCGGCATCCAGAACCCGCCCCACGGGTTTTCCGCCAGGTTGTTCAGCATCGCATTCATCAAGTCATCTCAGCCTTTGTCAATTGTCAATTGTCAATTATCCATTGCTTTTGGCCGCCTTGGATGCGAACCGCGCCATACCATCCAGGAAATTGCGCATCCCAAAGCCAGCATCGTGAGCACGCCGGCCATTCGCATCAAATTCATCGCCGCCCAGGAGTATTTCCCGGCCGTTGGGTCCCAATGCAGGCAGATCAGCAGGATTTGATCCACCGTCGTTCCGATCTTCCCCTGCGACGCTTCCACCAGCGACAGCCGAAGCGTCTGCTCCGGAAACGTCACGCCGTACAGATACCGCGAAATCCTCCCATCCGGCGTGATGATCATCGCCACCGCCGGGTGCGCGAACTGCCCATTGTCCGCCGGCTGATACCGAAACCCCACCGCCGTCGCTATCGCCTCGATCTCCTTCGGTTTGCCCACCAACACGTGAAATCCACCGGCCGATCCCGGCTTATCGTATTCCGTCACATAGCTGTTTTTCTTCAGTTTCGCCAAATCCGGCGAATCCGTCGGATCAATGCTCACGAACACGAAATCGAAATCCTTCCCGATATCCAGATCGATCTTCTTGGCCGAATCCACCAGGCTGCGCGAAACCGTGTCGCACAGCATCGGGCATTCCAGATACCCCAGTTGCAGCAGTATCGGCCGATTGGGGCGAAGCAGTTGTGCCAGCGTCACGAACTGCGCGTTCTCATCATAAAACGTCGCATCGAGCGGAAGCTGGAGATTCAGATGTTCATCCACCCCGACGTTGCGGTACTGCGCGGGCAATTGCGTGCCGGCGGCGGGATTGGGCACGTTATCCGCCCGCGCGATCCCCCCCATCGCCGCAACCAGCGCCATCCAAAGCACGCGTGCCACCTGCTGCAAGGAATTTCCCCCTCCCCTTGTACTCAGGGGGAGGGTTGGGGTGGGGGTCGAGTGCGAAGATATAAATCTCGCGATCATGTTACGGCAGCTTTCCCCCGTGGTTCGCCAGATAGGTTATCGCCTGCCCGATCGGGACCGCCACGCGGTCCTTCTTCTTGTCATCCACCCAATGCGGCTTGGCATCCAGCGCCAGTTCCTGGCCCTGTTTTAGCTCCGCGAAGGTGACGGTCGGCGAATCCGGGCTGAGCGCCCGCGCGGCCGCCTCGTCGGCTTTGACGGCAACTTCGTCCATTTCCTCGCTCTGATACCACGCCTGCGTCCCGATCACGATCACCAGCAGCAAAATGCCCGAGACGATCCCGATCGTCATCAGCAGCGATACGTTGACTTCCTGTTTGAACGCCATGACGAACCTTCTAAAAATTCTCGAACGCCAGCGAATCCGGCAACCGCGGATCGCGCATCGCACGCGCCGAATCGTGCACCGCTCGCCGCACCACGAACGCCACGAAAATCCCACCGATCCCCACCAGCACCGCCAGGTCGATCAGGCCCAGATGGTAAACGCCGTCGTCGAACTGCGGCATAATCAGCCAGAAAACGTCGACCCAGCAGAACACCAGCATCCACACCGCCCAGAACGTCAGCGCGGCCGGACTCCGCTTCACGTGCCGCGACAAAAGACCCGGAAACGGAATCAGGAAATGCCCCACCAGCAGCGCGATCACCACCGGAGAAAAATCGTTCGGCCGAACCGTCGAAGCCCCGTGCCGCAGGAACCAGCCCGTCTCGTCCGGGATGTTTCCGTACCATTGCAGCATGAACTGGCTGAAGGCGATGTATCCCCAGAAGAACGTGAATCCGAAGAGGAATTTCCCCAGATCGTGGAAATGCTCCGTGGTCACGCTCCTGGACAAAAGTCCCCGGCCCTGGAGAAGGCGCACGGTCAGGATCACGCTGGAAAGCATCGCCAGCGTGCTGCCGGCGAAATAGTAAACCCCGAAGATCGTGCTATACCAGGTGGGGTCCAGGGACATGATCCAATCCCACGCGGCGAACGTGAGGGTCAGACCGAAGAACACCAGACCCAGCGGCGCACGCCACTGCATCCGCCGCGTCAGCTCCACGTCCCCCGTCTGGTCTTGCTTGACCGATTGCTTCCAATACCAGGTGCCCAGCCACGACCAGATCGCAAAATATATCACCGCACGCCCGACGAAAAACCCGCGCCCGAGCCACCAGCCCTTGAATCCCTTGTCCACGCCCCAATCCTTCACCGCCCAGGGATACAGCGTCCCATGCCCCACGATCACGGCAGCCAGGATCGGCACGGACAGCACGCCCATGAGCGGCAGGCTCGACGCGAACCATTCCGCGATTCGCCGGACGGTCACGCTCCAACCCGCCTTGGTCGCATGCTGCAACATCACGAAGAACAATCCCCCCAGCGCGATCGCCAGGAAGAACACGTATCCAATCAGATAGGAGTAGAAGAACCTGCGGAAATCGTCCGCGGCGAAATATCCCAGGACCACGGCGCCCACCAGGCCCACCACGCCCACGACCTGCGCGCCGGTGTAAAGCCCCCCGACCTGGTCGCCCAGGTTCAGTTTTTCCACTTCGCCGGATTGTTGCCCTTCAGTTTCCACGTTCTATTTTCCCTTTAGCGCGTCCTGCTGCGTCTGGCTCAGGATCGACTGCGGCGCCCCGCCCTGGCTCAGTTGCAGGGCCCGCACGTACGCCACGATCGCCCACCGGTCGTCCACCGGAATCTGCGACCCGTAACTGGGCATGCTCCGAATCCCGTTCGTGATCGTGTTGAAAATCTTCCCATCCGGCTCGGCGCGGATCGTGTCGCTGGTAAGCTGCGCCGCCGGCGTCCAGTTCACTCCGATCGGGTGCGCCGGATCGGTGTCCGTCGCCTTCAATTCCAGCGCCCTCTGATTCACCGGGCCATGCCCCGAGCCGTCGTATCCGTGGCACACGTAGCAATAAATGTTGAACCGCTCCTGCCCGCGCTTCATCAGGCTTTGCATGTTCTTCACGGGATCCGAGCCCCTCTTCCCATTCAGAAGCCGCACCGGCAGGCTGTCCGCGAATACCACAGTCCACTTCCCCGTCCCGTCGTTCTGGCGCACGAATCCGCGGTCGTCCTCCTCCAATGGTCCGTAGGCGACCGTCCCCGGAATTTTCGGCCTCATCGCCCGCTCGTCCTCGAACAGCCAATTCGTCATCTGTTCCCTGAACTTCGGCTGGATGCCCATGTCCTGCATGAGTTGAATCCGCGGATCGGTCGAGCTCGAAACCCGCGCCCGCGAGATGATCGCCAGCGGCAGCCACGTCGCCACCACCCCGATCAACGCGATCGCCACCATCCAGAACGGCGGACGCGGCAGCCGCGGCATCGGCAACTCCACCGGCGCGTAATACGTCGGGCCGTACTGCGGTTCCTCAGAACCCTTCGGCTCCTCCGGTGGTTGCGAACTTTTCGATTCCTCAGACATCCATCAATCCTCTATGCGCTCAATCCTCTATCCGCTCCACCACCGTCGCTCCTACCGATTTCAGGAATTCCTCCGTCCCCTTCTCGTCAAACTGGGAGTCCGATTCGTCGATCCAGATAAAGAACTTGTCATCCGTCACCCGCCTGAACCGGGCGCTCTTGAACATCGGATTGTAGAGCAGCGGCAGCCGGTTCAGCCCCAGCATTCCAAACACCGTCGTCAACGCCGAGAACAACACCGTGCATTCAAAGATGATGGGAACGTTCGCCGGCAGGCTGAACATCGGCTTGCCGCTGACGATAATCTGGTAGTCGAAAGCATTGCAGAACCATTGCAACGCCAGGCCCGTCGCCAGACCCGTCAGCCCTCCGCACAGCACAAGCCAGGGCAGAACCGTCGGTCGGATTCCGATCACCGCATCTATTCCATGTATGGGGAACGGGCTGTGCACGTCCCAGACCTTGTACCCGGCCGCCCGCGTCTTCTGCGCGGCGGATACCACGGCGGAGACGTCCGCGAACTCCCCAAGCAGCCCGGTCAGCACCGGCTCCGTCGAGAGCATCGTCTCTTCGCCGTGCGCGTCCTGCGTCTCTTTGAGTTCGGTCGACATAGAAATCCTTACCGATTCTTCAGCCGCGGGGCATCCCGATCCGGGTCGTGTTGCTCATCCGGACGGTAATCCGTCCGCTTGGCATCCTCGCCGTGCAACTCGTGGGCATGCGCATGCGCCTGCGGCATCACCGTCTTGATTTCCGCAATCGCCACCGTCGGCAGATACCGGCAGAACAACAGAAACAGCGTCATAAACAATCCGAAACTTCCCGCCAGAGTGCACAAATCCACCCACGTCGGCCAGAACGCATGCCAACTGGAAGGCAGAAAATCGCGGGTCAGCGAGGTGATGATGATCTCAAACCGCTCGAACCACATCCCGGCGTTGCCCAGCATCGCCACGATCCACAGCAGCAGCATGTTCGTCCGGACCTTCTTGCTCCACAGAAGCTGCGGCGCCACGACGTTGCAGAACGTCATCATGCACCAACTCCAGCAATACGGCCCCAGCGCTCGGTTGTGGAACGTGAAAGCTTCGTGCGGATTGCCGCTGTACGCCGCCACAAAAAATTCCGTCATGTACGCGTATCCCACCATCATGCTCGTCGCCAGCGTGATCTTGGCCATGTTGTCCATGTGCCGCATGGTGATGATGTCCTTCAGCCCGAACAGCGACCGGGCCGGAACCGCCAGGCAGATCACCATCGCAAATCCGCCGAAGATCGCCCCAGCCACGAAGTACGGCGGAAACACCGTCGTATGCCAGCCCGGAATCTGCGACACCGCGAAATCGAAGCTCACCACCGAGTGCACCGAAAGCACCAGCGGCGTCGCCAGCGCCGCCAGCAGCAGATACGCCCGCTCGTACCGATGCCAATGCCGGCTCGATCCGTTCCATCCCAATGCGAAAATCCCGTACACCACCTGCTTCATCCTGCTCTTGGATCGATCCCGGAACGTCGCGATGTCCGGTACCATCCCGACGTACCAAAACAGCAGCGAAACCGTCGCATACGTCCCCACCGCGAACACGTCCCACAGCAGCGGCGAGCGGAACTGCGGCCACAAATTCATCTGGTTCGGAATCGGGAACAGCCAATACGCCAGCCACGGCCGGCCCACGTGAATGCCGGGGAACAATCCCGCGCAGCAAACCGCGAAGATCGTCATCGCCTCCGCCATCCGGTTGATTCCCGTCCGCCAGTTCTGACGGAACAAATACAAAATCGCGCTGATGAGGGTTCCGGCGTGACCGATCCCAACCCAGAACACGAAATTCACGATGCCGAATCCCCACCCCACCGGCTGATTGTTGCCCCAAACTCCCACGCCGGTCAGGAACAAATATCCGATCATGGCCCCGAGCAACCCCAGCAGCGACAGCGAAACGCCCATGGCCACGTACCACGCCTTCGGCGGCGCCGGCCGCTCGGCTACGCCCGCCACCGTCGCCGTCACCGCCGCGAAATCCTTGTTCCCGGTCACCAACGGCGCACGGAACCGCGGATCGTCCGTCGTATTATCCGCTTCGCTTTGACTGGCAATGCGGATGAATTCGGTTGTCGGAACGCTAGCCATTTGTTTTCGCCTTGCTCTTCAAAGCCCGCGGAGCTTGCTCCGCGGGGATTCATCCCTCCACCGGATTGCTCACCTTCGCCAAATACATGTTCCTCGGCTTGGTCGCCAGCGCCTCATCCAGCAGGCCATACGCCCGCGGATCGTTGTGTAAACGCGAAACCTTGGATTTCCGATCCTTCAAATCCCCGAATATGATCGCTTGCGTCGGGCACGCCTGCTGGCAAGCCGTCATGATGTCCCCGTCGTTCAGCTTGTCGCCATGGGCCCGCTTGGCGATCGTCGTGGTGTGAATCCGCTGGATGCAGAACGTGCACTTCTCCATCACCCCGCGCATCCGAACCGTCACTTCCGGGTTGAACATCATCTGCTTGACCTTCGGGACCGTCTCAAGCTGCTGCTGATCGGGAAGATTCA
Source organism: Tepidisphaeraceae bacterium (assembly GCA_050014015.1). Classification (GTDB taxonomy): domain Bacteria; phylum Planctomycetota; class Phycisphaerae; order Tepidisphaerales; family Tepidisphaeraceae; genus PALSA-1353. Next base: position 80,360 of record JBEKEC010000008.1, on the reverse strand, counting down.
GCCACGGCTTGGGATATTTGTCGTGCCGCGGGTCCTGGCTATGCCAATCCAGATAATTGAACCGCCGCACTTTGTAGGGACAATTGTTGCTGCAATATCGGGTGCCCACGCAGCGGTTGTACACCATCACGTTCAGCCCCTCGGTATCGTGAACCGTCGCCCCCACCGGGCAAACCTGTTCGCACGGAGCATTTTCGCAGTGCTGGCAGGCCAGCGGCTGGAACACCACCTCCGGATTGGGATCGTCCGCCTGGCCCTTGAAATACCGGTCGATCCGAATCCAGTGCATCTGCCGGTTCTTCAGCACCTGGTCTTTGCCCACGATCGGAATGTTGTTTTCCGCCTGACACGCCGCCACGCACGCATGGCAGCCAACGCACTTGGACAGATCGATCGACATCCCCCAGGCATGCGCGCCGGAAGACTCCTCCGGTGGCGCCCCGTAAAGCTGAAGCGGTACGTTTTTCTCCGGCGGTTCCCTGTCCTTTTTCCATTCCTCGAGCGTCATCTCCCGGATGACTTCCGCGCTCTTGTATTTCTCACCCACCTCTTTCTGCCGCATCTCGATGCCAAGCTGGTCGATCAGATGATGGTCCTGCGTCGTCGCCAGCTCGTAATAGTCCCCCGTCTTGCTCGCCTGCGCCGGCGCGAAGAACATCGCGCCGCGCGTCCGCAGTGCATAGGTGTTGACACCAACGTCCGAGCCGATGTGCTCCCCCAGCGTCCGCCCATATCCCAGCGCCAGCCCGATCACGCCGGCCGGCTGCCCCGGCAACACGAACGCCGCGATCTTCACCGAACTGCTTCCCACCGTGATCTCCAGCACGTCCCCGATCCCCACGCCGAGCGTCTCCGCATCCTTCTTGGATATCAACGCCGCGTTGTCCCATACGATCTTTGACAGCGGATCGGGGATTTCCTGCAACCATCCGCTCGTGGCGAACCGCCCATCGTACAGCTTCGAATCCTGAAGAAATCGAACCTCGTATCCCGATGCGGCGCCAGACGGCTGTGCCGCATGGAAATTGATCGGACCCGATATTTCCTTAAATCCGCTGTTGGCGATCAGTCCATCGTTCAGCGCCCGCCGCCACGCCGCGTCATCCATCTCCGTGAACGTCTTGCGCACGATCGCGTCGCTTTCAGTCTCCGACTCCCCGGCGAGGAACGCCAGCACCTGATCGCTCGTCTTCCCGCCATACAGCGGCTCGATCAGCGGCTGACAGATGCTCACCGTCCCATCCCACGCGCGGCAGTCTCCCCACGCCTCCAGATAATGCGCGCGCGGCACGTGCCATAATGCCGCGTGCGACGTCTCGTTGTCATACTGGCTCAGATGAATTGACGTCCCCGCCAATTTCATCGCCGATGCGAAATCCAGATCGGCCGGCGCATCGTACGCGGGATTCCCACCCAGAATCACCAGCGTGTCGATCTGTTTGGCCTTCAACTTGTCCGTCAAATCCGCGATGGAATCGAAATGGCTCGCCCGTTCGCCCTCCGGCTCTTCCACGAGCGTTAGCGTCGATCTGATCGCCCCGATCTTCTCGTTGATCGCCAGCGCCAGCGCATGCAATACCGGCTCATGCTCCGGGCCGACGAGCACCAGGCTCTTGCCGGAGTTGTCCGCAATATCCGCCAAAACGTGTGTGATGAACGCCTCTTCCTCGGTCGCCAGCGTGGAATCCGCTCCCCCCACACCGAGCCGCGCCGCCAGCGCCGACAGAATCGCCCCAATCCGCGACGGACGCACCCCCAGCCGGCAATCCGCCACGCTTCCCGAAATCGTCATCGCGCTCTCGATGGCGTGCACCCGGCTCATTTGCCTCTTCGCGTTCGGGCGATTCGACGCCCACTCAAATGCGTGATGCACGTGCGCGGGATGCGTCCCCAACGGATCGGCATCCAGCAGCACCAGCACCATCGCATTGCTCAGATTCAGCACTTGCCGCGCCGGCCGGCCCAACGCCAGTTTTACGCCGGCGAATTCGTTGTCCCGGCTCAGCGGCTCATATTCGAAGAATTCCGCCTTCGGGAACCGTTTCAGCACCGCCGCCTTCAGCCGGGCCGTCGTCAGGCTCGAGGTCGATTCGCCCAAAATCGCCAGCCCCTGGCCCTGTTTCGTTGCCAGCGAATCGATCGGCGCGCTCATCGCATTGGTAAACCGGCCCCAATCGCTCGCCAACTGCGTGCTTCCAGCGCGATTGATCGCCGCCTGGCTCCGGTCCGGATCGTAAATCTCCAGGATCGAAGCCTGCGCGATCGCATCGGACGCTCCGGCGCCGGGAACCCCGGGTCGAGGCGCCACCGTCTGTGAATACGGATGCGATGGATTCCCCTCGATTTTGATCGGCCTCCCGTCGAAGCTCGTCACCAGCAGCGGACTTCCCACGCCGTTGATTTCCATCGCCGTGGCATACTGCTCCGGAACCCCGGGAATCCGATTCGGCGGATTGCTTGTGTACGGCGCCAGCTTCTCCTGCGGCCAGCGGCGGCATCCCGTCAGCGTCATCCCCGCCAGCGCCATCGACGCACTCATCAGCTTCATGAACCGCCGCCGCGTCACACCCGGCATCAGCATCTCGTCCGGCTCGTACGACGCGAACTCCTTCTGGGCCGCGGCGCGCACCTCCGGCGTGTCCGCCAGGTGCGCCAGGCTCCGCCAATATTCTCGTTGCGCCGAATGATGCTTCATGTGCTCACCGATGACACGTCGAACAACTCTGCATGTACGCCTTGTCGTGAATCGAATACTGATACAAACAATCCGCCGCCAGCTTCGCGGCCTCCGCCGGATCGGCCGGCGGCGCCCAACCCATGTCCGTCACCGACGCCCCCTTAGGCCTCAGATGCGGTCCCGGATCGCGGTGGCAATCCAAACACCAGCTCATGCTCAGCGGCTTGGCCTGGTAAACCTGCTCCATCTGGTCGATCCGACCGTGGCATTCGATGCAGCCCACTCCATGATTCACGTGCGCCTGATGGCTGAAATAGACGTATTGCGGCAAGTCGTGAATCTTGATCCATTCCATCGGCTTGCCCGTCGCCCAACTCTCCCGTATGGGCGCCAGCTTGTCGCTTTGCGTCCGGATATTGGTGTGGCAATTCATGCACGTTTCCGTCGGTGGAATGGCCGCGAAGCTCGCCTTCTCAACCGTCGTGTGGCAATACCGGCAGTCGATTCCCAGCTTCCCCGCGTGCAGGGCATGACTGTACGGCACCGGCTGCACCGGCGAATACCCCACCGCGGTTGTCTTCGGAGACGCGCCGAGTCCCACCACCGTCGGAACGTAGAACAGTCCCCCCACAACCCCCATCACAATTGCAGGCAACAGATAGTTCGCCCATTTGGGGAACACAAACGGCTGCTCATACCATTCCTGCGTCATCGTAATTTTTTCTACAAGTACCGGCGCCCCTGAGCGATATCGCCCATGATCAAGGCGTGCAGATATTGCAAACGACTCGCCTCACCAGCGATGCCGAGAGGATGCGGCATTTCGTCGCGGGATGAATTTACAAAGCTCTCCCGCGAATGCAATGCCGCGCGCACAAAAACCGGCCGAGCCTCCCGCCTCGGCCGGCTTTTTCATTATTTCCTTCAAGCCGAATCCGCTCTTATTGCGGAACCGCCTGAAGGTCCGTTGCCGTCAAATCACCCATGATTCCCCTATACCCCTTTCCCGTCTTGTACCAGAAAATGACCGATTCCTTGTCGTCCATCGTCTTACCCTTGCCCAAATACCTCCATCCGTCCTTCGGCAGCGTCCCCAGAAACTGCTGGACACCCCAAAACCGCGTCATCCATTGCATATCGCCCGACGAAGGCGTGAAGTGCATCGCCGCCAGCGAGGGAGTGGTCGTCGCGGTCTTCGAGAACGAGAGCGACTTCTGCATCACCAGCTTCATATATGGGCCCATGTCGTCGAGCTTATCCGGGAATTTTCCCCCGGTGCGCTGCGCGTATCCTCGCAGCAATTCCACCACGTTCTGCTCGCCGTTGCTGATATCCGGCATATCAAAGGCAACACTTGTAACCGTATACCCTTTTGGAATCTCCTGGCTAAACGCATCGTCGGGCGCCGCTGGATCAAAGTCGAAGTCCGTCATGGACGCGGTAATCTTCTGCCCCATCACGTTCATCGTCATGTCGATGCGAATCGGCTCGCGCGTTTGCGGGTCGGCCCAGATCACCCATTCCTGCCCCATCACCTTTGCGTTGAATTTCTCCGCTTTCCTGCCATCGATTTGGGCCTTGCCCATGTCGTTTGCCGGTTCGCCCTCCAGCTTTTTGAATTGCTCCAACGGATCTTGCGAGACATTTGACTGCTTCGGCATGTTCTTCATGTCCATGACGATCGCGGTTTTGGTCTTCGGCATTAGTTCCACCATGTGTCCCGTTTTCTCGTCCATCACCGTCCGCACGCCTTCATCGCTCTGGATTGACGCCAGCCCCTGATCGCTGACCAGTAACTTCATCCTCATCGTTTGTCCCGGCACGGTCTTGGCCGTTTCCGGCATGGAGACCGTTTCCACAAAGCTCACGAGGCGCACGCTCCGCACACGTTCCACCACCTCCGCAAATGTCACCTCCGGCGATCGCAGCATCACGACCGCCACAAAGACCGCCCCCGCCACCAGCAAAACGCTCGCCGCCATTCCTGTGATGAATTTCACGTTGTTCACCCTCGAGAAAATATTCGGCTTCTTTTCCGCCGCCGCCCTCAGCGCCACGATCGTCTCGGCGATCCGCATCTCCGACGGCCCATCGGGCACCGTCCGACCCCGCATCGCGGAAAAATACGATTCCAGACCTTCGTCCGGGGAATCGGAATAGTTCTCGTTCATGACGCACCTCCGGGCTCCGTGCCCAGGGAAACTTCCAGAAGCTCGCGTAGCCTCTGCTTGCCGCGGTGGATCGACGTTCCCACCGCACTGCTGGACATCCCAAGTTGTTGACCGATTTCCTGGTAGCTCCAACCCGACAATGCGTGAAGGCAAATGGCTTCCGCCTGCCTGGCCGGAAGCCGCGTCATCGCCTGCTCCAGCAGCCCCGCTCTCTCCGCTTCTTCCGCCGCCCGCGATGGATCGCTCATCCCCGACGCCATCGCCTCGATCACCACGCTCTCCTCGCGGTCGCGATATTTTCGCCTCAGCCGGTCCACCGCTTTCCGTGTCGCCACCGTTTGCAAGAGCGCCGACCAGCAGACGACCTTCTGCCTCCGCGACATTTCCAATGCCGACAGAAACGTCTCCTGAAAGCATTCGTCGATGTCCGCCCGCCGCCCCAGCAGGCGAAACAGCGTTCGCCAAACCGTCGGCCCGTGTCCGCGTACGATGCTTTCCCAATCGGTCATGCTGTCCCAATTAGTCGCTGCGCCCCGGATTTTATTACACGAAAATGGGTGCGTGACACTTGCTGCAGAGACTTTCCCCCTCCCCATGTACTCAGGGGGAGGGTTGGGGTGGGGGTCGAACGTCGATTGGCCCACGAAACCCCCACCCTGACCCTCCCCCGGAGTACCAGGGGAGGGGAAGAAGAGGGCTTGCAGAACGTGTCACGCACTCCGCGAAAGTCCCGATCATTCCCGCGGGGGAACCCTGCCGAGTTTCCTTTGCAGAGACCTTCGATGCATCCCCAGTATTCGAGCCGCCTCCGAAACGTTCCCGCCGCAATCCATCAGAACCCGTTGAATGTGTTCCCACTCCACGCGCTCCAGCGATGGCGCGCTCGTCAATTCCGCCGCCTCCGTCTTCGATTCCCCCTTCTGCCCGTTTTTCTCGAACGCCGCGAGAATCTGATCCGCATCGGCAGGCTTGGTAAGATAGTCCATCGCCCCGCGCCGCGTCGCCTCCAGCGCGCTGGCGATGCTCCCGTACCCCGTCAGCACCAGGATCTTCATTTCCGGGTCGATCCCGATCAAGTCGCTGACAAGCTCCAGCCCGGAGCCGCCCGGCATCCTCAAATCCACCACCGCCCGCGCCGGCCGCAATTGCTCAGCAAGCTCCTTCGCCTTCTGGGGCGATCCGGCGCCCCAGGCCTCCATCCCGCGCGCTTCCAGCGCCGACACCAGCCGCCAGCGAAACGTCGGATCGTCATCCACCACCAGAATCCGCATCGCACCTCCTGCTCAGCCCCATTTTCCTCGCCTATCCTGCTCCCGCCGGCAATTCCAACACCGCCCGCGTCCCTTTTCCCGGTTCCGATTCCAGCCGCAACGACCCGCCAAGTTTTTCGGCTACAAGCCTAACCAAAAATAGTCCCATTCCCATCCCCTTTCCAGGAGATTTAGTCGTGAAAAATGGCTCGCCAGCCCTCCGCACGACCTCCGGCGTCATTCCCGTCCCCTGATCCCGCACTTCGAACACCACCCGCCCCTCACGCGACGCAATCGAAAGCCGAACCAGACTTCCCTTCGGCGAGGCTTCCAACGCATTGTCCACCAGAATCCCCACCGCCTGCTCCACCGCCCGCAGCGGAAGCGATATGTCCGGCAGATTCCCCGCGCAATCGATCTCGACCCCATCCCCCGCCACGCACTTTATTTCCTTCGACAACTCCCGCACGAAATCGGCCGAAGACATCGGCGCGGATTTTCCCCAATCTCCCTGCAAAACGTCCACGCGCATCCGGCTCAGGATCACCTGGCACCGATCGATCTCGCTCCGGATCAGCCGCGCATCCTCCTCCATCTCTTCCCCATGCCCCATCTTTTTGCACTGAATCTCCAATTCCCGCGCCACGACGGCGATGGTGCTCAGCGGAGTGTTCAGTTCGTGCGCCGCCCCCGCCGCCAGTGTTGTCAGCGACGCCAGCCGCTCGTTGCGCTCCCCGCGCTCCCGCTCTCCAACCAGCGCCTCTTCATGTTCCCGCAACGATTGCGTCATCCTTCCCACGAAATAGGCGATCACCACCGCCACCAGCGCCAGCGCGATCCACTGCGTCGCCTCCCGCTCGCCCGGCGACAGCGCCAGCCCACTTCCTCCCGGCCCCCAAAGCAGCAGTCCATAGCATACGATCGTCGCTCCCACCACCGCCCACGCCCAACCCTCCGCCAACGTCACCACCGCCATCGCCACGTGCACCACGTACAGAATGCAAAACGGATTGGACCCTCCCCCCGCGCAACCCAGCAGTGCCGTCAGCAAAAGAACATCCAGCATCAGCACCGCCGGCACCACCCATCCCGGCACGCTTCTTTGGAGCCATCCCTGCAAAATCAGATTGCTGACGCCCGTCACCCCGATGATCGTCCCCATGCCCCACCACGGTAATCGAATCTTCAAGAACCCCATCGCCGCAGCCGTCGCCGCCACTTGCCCCGCAAACGCCACCCAGCGCAGTCTCACCAGCCATTGGAGAACGATCCCCGGCTCCTCCACCACCGCCGCGGACAAACCCACCCGATTGCCCGCAGTTGTCTGGTTCATGCAACTATCGTCTCGTTTCAGCAACCCGTGGCAAGTCCGTCCCCGAGAGCAAATGCAACGCTCAACACACAACACTCAACGCTCAACTTTCAAGGAAATGCCAAAAAGACTCAGAATTCGCCGTCTTGTTTTACTTCGACGTTGAGCGTTGAGTGTTGTGTGTTGAGCGTTGCATTATCTTACCTCGGCGCTTCGTATACCCCCGCATCCTCCGCGTCGCCCATCGATCTCACCATCGACCGTCCGCTCGGCCACAGCGTTGCGTAAAACATGAACGCCAACAGGGCCGGCAAAAGGTTCGGCAGCAACGACCGATCGGCGAAGCATCCGAGCAAGCTGATGATTCCCCCGAACACAAGGGCCGTCCATATCGACAGCATTCCATAAAGATATTTCGCCGGGGCGATGGGCTGCCCCGACCAATACGACTTGAATATCCTTCCCCGCCAGAAAAGCGACGCCGGCACGACCACCAGCAAATACCCCGACGACGCCAAAAACCACGTCTGCGATTCCGGATGCACTCTTGCTGGTTCGTGGAACATTAACGTCCACACCACGCCGAGAAACAGAAGGAACGGAATGATCAGCAGGATCGTCCAAGTCGCCCAAGCCAATCTCAACGCCGTCCTGACTGAAAGTGACGCCGCTCCCGCCGCCCCATCCTGGATCGCGATATCGGCCATGCCTCGTCTCCTGTGTAGTCGCCTATTGGCTGCCTGATTCTACCCGCGTCCCAGTCCAAACGTGAACGAAAACAATCTGTTTTTCCGACAGATTCTTCACTATTTCTCGTGACGAAAGTCACAATGTTTTCGCGATTGCCCCAATAATCAGTCCGGCGGCCACATCAGGTCGGGAGGATGAGTCGAAATCAACGGCGAAGGAAATTTGGAATAGAGCGGCATGGGCGTCCGGCGCGGAATAATCGGCGTTAAGGACGTCGTTTCCGGCTCGACATGCGGTCGGCGCACGTACGTCAGCGGACACGTGCTGCCATCTTCCCGCACATAGCCGCCGATAAGCAGCGTATCAAACCGCTGCCCCGCCGCCGTCCCGTCCGCCGGCTCCCGATACGCCGCCGGCTGCGCCCCCGGTTCCCCCTTCGTTTCCGCCGTCAAACGGCCCTGCATTTCATCCACCACTGGACTCAGCCAAACCCGGTCGGCCAGGTCGATCAACGCCAGATCGTCGAAATATCCCCGGTCGATTCCGGCAAACCTGGCCTTATCCACCGCGCTTCGCCTGTACCTCGCCTGAAATTCCACGGCCTGCCTTCCCTTGTAGTCCGCAAAAACCGTGAACTTGGCCGTCTCCCACGTGAACGACGCGTTGCACATCGCACGCTCGAGGACCTTGCCGATCCCCCGCATCGCCGCATCCGCCATCACCCCCGCCTCGGCATGCTTCCTCGACGCCATTTCCGAGTTGATGGTCCACGTCGCCGTGTCCAACGTCACCGCCTTGATCGTGTAATCCTCACCCTCGACGCATTGAACGATGGCCCCGGCGACAAGATCGTTCAGCTTCCGGCTCATTCGTTGGGCATCGGCGGACGTGGCCGCCGCGATCTTCTGCTTCTCCGCCACCGTGGAATCCGCCGCAATCGCCTCGTTCTCCATCGCCGTCAGCTTCGCCGCCGCCGCGATCCACTCCTGCGATGCGCCGCTCACGTCTTTCTCATCCTGGTCGGTATCCGCCCCGGCCTGGTTGTCCCGCCGCAACTTCTCTTCCGCCGCGTCCTTGGCGCGATTCCTGGCCTGCACGTCCGCCTTGGCATCGAGATACTCCCGCGATCTGCCCAGTTCTTCCAGGCACGTCTTCCGCGCCGACTCAGCGTCCCCTTGCGCCAGCGATGCCGCCTCCAATGCCACGCGCAGCTGTCTCTCGACGATCTTGCACGCCGGCGCCGGAGGCGGCGCGTGCGGCAATGCCACCATTTTCAATCGCGCCTCCGGCGCCGGCGCCGGCGCAGACGGCGCAACCACCTGTGCAGGCTCAGGGGCCGGCGCGGCTTCTTGCACCGGCGGCGGTGGAACGTTCTGAATCACCACCGGCGGCGGCGCAACCACCGCAACCTTCGAAGGAAAATAAATTCGCGCGGCAATCAACGCCGTCACCAAAATCGACACGAATATCAGGAAATCCCACATCCCCGCCCCCGCGTGCCGCCGATTCCCCCCCACCCGCGCCCGCCCAACGCAGCCCCAGCATGCGTCACACGTTTCCGTAATCAACAGCGTCCTTCCCATATCTCTCTCATTCCCAATCCGCCGACAACGCCTCCGCGGAAGGCCAGAAATGTTAATGCCAATCCGCTTCCTCCAACAAATATTTTGCCCCGGCGCGTCAGCCCGCTGGTCTCACGCCTATTTTTGGCGGCCATCGGGGTGTAACGCCTGTTTGTGGCGGATAATTCGGGTGAATTGCCGATTGCCGATTGCCAATTGCCGATTGAAAGAGGGGAGGGACCGCAATTGAGGCTTCTTGCATTCCGATCGGCAATTGGCCATCGGCAATCACCACACCCATCCGTCACAAAACCGCCTCACACCCTCCTCCCGCGAATTTCCCAAGATTCAATTGCGTCTCCCCGCCGCCGCGCGATAATCTCCCCGCAATCATCCAACCACCGAGGCGGACATGGATTCAACCATCACCCTCCGAGTCAACGGCCAAAGGCAATCCGTCGCCACCGATTCCCAGCGCACGCTCCTCGATATCCTCCGCGAAGACCTGCATCTTCTCGGCACGCGCTTCGGCTGCGGGGCGGGCGATTGCGGCGCCTGCACCGTCCACATCGACGGCAAACGCGCTTTCGCCTGCCAGACCGTCGCCGCCGATGCCGACGGCAAATCCATCACCACCATCGAAGGCCTTGCTCCCAACGGCCGGCTCCACGCCCTCCAGCAGGCGTTCATGGATGAAGGAGCATATCAGTGCGGCTACTGCGTCTCCGGAATGATCATGGCCGCCGCCGCCTTGCTCGATCAAAACCCCCATCCCACCGACGCCCAAATCCGTGCCGGGATGAATCCGAATCTTTGCCGCTGTTGCGGGTACGTGAAGATCGTCAGCGCCGTCCGCCGCGCGGCGTCGGCAGCGGAGGCTTTGCCTTCGCTACGTAGGTAAATCATGAATCGCATCACAAACACCATCGACCGCCAATCCGATATTAAACCCCGCCTCACCCGCCGCCGATTCCTGCAATCGCTCGGCGCCGGCCTGATGATCGCGGTGGGCGCTTCGCCGACCCTCGCTCAGGAAGCGCCCCAGCCGCGCCGATCCGTCCGAAACCGCGGCGGGTTCGGCGGCGCGCCCGTCAAAATCGCCGCGCGCGTCCACATCGCCCAGGACGGCGCCATCACCGTCATGACCGGAAAGGTCGAATGTGGACAAGGCGCTCGCGCCGAGATCACCCTCGCCGCCGCCGAGGAACTCCGCGTCTCGCCCGATCAAATCCGCCTCATCATGGGCGACACCACCCTCTGCCCCGACGACGGCGGAACCTATGGCAGCATGACCACGCCGAGGACAATCCCCACCGTCCGCACCGGCAGCGCCGCCGCCCGGCAGGCCCTCGCCGCCATCGCCTGCGAAAAACTCGCCGCCAAGCCCGACGACATCCAATTCAAAGACGGCAAGATCACCTACTCCGGCCAACAGCTCACCTACGGCGATCTCGTCAGCGCCAGCCTCGACAAGGCGTTCTCCCAATTGCCGTCGCCAGACGTGAAAGTCACCGCCGTTGCGGATTGGAAAGTCCTGGGCAATCCGTACCTCCGCCCCGACCGCCGCGACCTGGTCAACGGAACCCACGTTTATCCCTCCGACATCGTCCGCCCGGGAATGCTCTACGGCAAAATTCTTCGTCCTCCGTCCTATGGAGCGACGCTGACTTCGACCGATCTTTCCGCCGTGAAGGCGATGGCCGATGTCCGCGTCGTCCGCGACGGCGATTTCGTCGGCGTCGCAGCCCCCAACACCTTCCGCGCCCAGCAGGCCATCGATGCTTTGGCCAAGACCGCCGTGTGGCAAACGCTCCCGCACCTCTCGAGCAAAGACCTCTACGACCACCTCAAGCAAAGCGCCCAGGGCGGCATTCCCCAAAACACCCACGCCGACGATTTGGCCAAGGCCGCCGTCGCGCTCCGACAGGAGTATCACGTCGCTTACATTCAGCACGCCCCGCTGGAGCCGCGCACCGCCACCGCCGAATGGACCGATGGCAAGCTCACCGTCTGGACCGGCACCCAAAACCCCTTCGGCGTGCGCGGCGAACTGGCGCGAGCTTTCAATCTCCCGGCCGATTCCATCCGCGTCATCGTCCCGGATTTCGGCGGTGGATTCGGCGGCAAACACCAGGGCGATCCCGCCGTCGAAGCCGCCCGCCTGGCCCAAAACCTCGCCAAACCCGTCCGCATCCTCTGGACACGCGAGGAAGAATTCACCTGGGCCTATTTCCGCCCCGCCGGCGTCATCCTCGCCGAGGCCGCCCTCGATCCAACCGGGGCGATCGCAAGTTGGTATTTCCTAAACATCAACTCCGGCCCGCAGGCCACCGAATCTCCCTACCGTGCCGGAAAACACCAAGCGGGCTTTGTCCCTTCCGATCCCCCGCTCCGCCAGGGCTCCTATCGCGCCCTGGCCTCGACCGCCAACAATTTCGCCCGCGAGGTTTTCATCGACGAGCTCGCCGCCGCCGCCAAGATTGAGCCCCTGCGATTCCGCCTGATGAACCTCGACAACGCGCGCTTGAAAAATGTCCTGCAAACCGCCGCCGACAAATTCGGTTGGAATAACGATGCGGGTAAAAAACCCCCCAACACCGGCATCGGCATCGCCTGCGGCACCGAAAAAGGCTCTTACCTCGCCACCTGCGCCGCGGTCTCCGTTGACGAAAAAACCAACGCCATCTCCGTCACCCGCGTCACGCAGGCATTCGATTGCGGACCGATCCACAACCCCGCCGGCCTGCTATCACAGGTCCAGGGCGCAATTGTGATGGGCCTCGGCGCCGCCCTGCGCGAGGAAATTCGTTTCGAGAACGGCGCGATCACGAATTCCAATTTCGCCGATTACGCCCCGCCGCGCTTCGCCGATTTGCCCGACATCGACGTGCATTTGATCGACAACCGCAGCGCCGCCCCCGCCGGCGCCGGCGAAACCCCCATCATCGGCATCGCCCCCGCCGTCGCCAACGCCGTCTACAACGCCACCGGCAAACGCATCCGCCAGATGCCTGTCCGCATAACAGTTTAGGCAGGCAATTTCTCCCTCCCCATGTACTCAGGGGGAGGGTTGGGGTGGGGGTCGAACGTCAATTAGCCCACGAAACCCCCGCCCTGACCCTCCCCCGGAGTACCAGGGGAGGGGAAGAAGACATCACCGTTTCACCAATTGCTTTGCGGCCGCTCCAGTTTTTGCCACCGTCGGCTTTTCCCCACGCTGCTCCCGTTCCCACGCCGCCTTCAGCAAATTCCGCAGGATCATCAGCAGCGTATCCGATTCCAAAAAATCCTTCGGCAAGCGCAGATACACCGTCTTCTCATCCAGCACGGTCAGCCTGCCCGGGGCTCCGGTCAGTCCGGCCTGGGCGCGGGATGCGTCGCTGACCGTCAGCACCACGTCCGGTTCCTTCCTGATGATGCTTTCGATCCCGAAGATTCCCGCCAGCAGCCGCAGTTCCGTCAGCGCTAGCAGAATCACCGCGGGACGCGGGGCCTCCCCGAACGCGTCTTTCAAATCCTGCTCCAGCATATTGAGCATTTCCAGCGACGTGCACCGGGTCAATCGCCGGTAGACGTCTATCCGCTGGCGATCCGCGGTGATCCATTGCTTGGGAACCAGCGCCGTCACCCCGATGTCCACGTGAGCTTCCGGTCTGGTTTCCTTCGGCTCGTTCTTCAATTGCCGGGTCGCCCCTTCCAGGAGTTGGCAATACATCTCATAGCCCACCGTTGCGATATGCCCGCTCTGTTCCGGCCCTAGAATGTTTCCCGCTCCGCGAATTTCCAGGTCGCGCATGGCGATCTTAAAGCCGGCGCCGAGATGACTGTACTCCTCGATGGCCTTCAATCTTCTGGCGGCCACCGGCGTCACGGGCCGATCCGTCGGCAACAACAGATAGCAATACGCCCGGTTCTTGTATCTCCCCACCCTTCCGCGCAACTGGTGCAATTCGCTCAATCCGAACCGGTCGGCCTGGTCGATGAAAATCGTGTTGGCGTTGGGAATGTCCAATCCGCTTTCAATGATCGTCGTGCAGACCAGCACGTCCGCTTCGTGCCGGATGAATTTCATCATGACCTCTTCCAGTTCGCCCTCGGCCATCTGGCCATGCCCGATGAGGATCCGCGCCTCCGGCGCCAGCTTCAGGATTTCATCGGCGGCTTCCACGATGCTGTGGACGCGGTTGTGGACGAAATAGACCTGGCCCTCCCGGTTCAATTCCCGCACGATCGCCTGCTGAATCCGCTGTTTGTCGTACGCGATCACTTCCGTCACGATGCTTCGCCGGTCCTGCGGCGCCGTCGTCAGCGAGCTGATGTCCCGCAGCCCCAGCATGCTCATGTGCAAGGTCCGGGGAATCGGCGTCGCGGACATCGTCAGCACGTCCACCGTTTTCCGCATCTGCTTCAATCGCTCTTTGTGTGTGACCCCAAACCTCTGCTCCTCGTCGATCACCACCAGCCCAAGATCGCTGAACTTCACGTCGTCGCTCAGCAGCCGGTGCGTCCCGATCAGAATGTCGATCTCTCCCCGCGCCGCGCGCCGGATCGCTTCCTTTTGCTCCTTGGGGCTCTTGAATCGGCTGATCGATTCGATGTGAAACGGATAGTTCACCATGCGTTCGCGGAACGACCGCTCGTGCTGCTCGGCCAGCACGGTCGTCGGCACCAGCACCGCCACCTGCTTGCCGTATTCCACCGCCTTGAACGCCGCACGCATCGCCAACTCCGTCTTCCCATACCCCACGTCCCCGCAAAGCAGCCGATCCATCGGCCTCGGCTTGTGCATGTCCTGCTTGATCTCTTCGGCCCCGATGATCTGGTCCGGCGTCGGCTCATAAGGAAATTCCGCCTCGAACTCCTTTTGCCATTCGGTGTCCGGCGGATAGGCCACCCCCTCCTGTGCCGCCCGCGCCGCCTGCACCTCCAGCAACTCCGCCGCCATGTCCATCACGGCTTCGGAAACCTTCGCCTTCTGCTTTTCCCAGACCCCGCTCCCCAGCCGCGAGAGCTGCGGATGACCATGAAACCCGCCGACGTATTTCTGGATCAGGTTGATCCGCGCCGCCGGAACGTGAAGCGCCGCGTTGTCCGCGAATCGCAGCGTCAGGTATTCCTCGCTCCTCCCATCCTTGCTCATCGTGTGCATGCCCGTGAACCGGGCGATCCCGTGCGCCACGTGAACGACGTAATCCCCCTCCTTCAGGTCCAGGAACGAATCCACCGGCCGCGACGCGATCACCCGGCCCACCCGTCGCCGCTGCTCGTACCGGTGAAACAATTCGTGATGCCCCAGCAGCGCCGCAGACCGGCTTCCATCCTCAAAATCCCACACGAACCCCCGAGTCAGATACCCCAGCCCGATCTCGATCTTCCCGCTCAATCCCGCGTTTTCACCGTCGATCAGCTCCGCGAACCTCTGCTTCTCCCCGGCGTTCTCGCAGAATACCGTCACGTCATGCGACCCGGCCAACTCCGCCAACTCCACGATCGCCTTCTTCGCCTCCGTCTCAAACCTCTGGAGCGAACTCACCGGAAGCCGCAGATGCGCCGCCTCCTCTCCAACCATCATCGCCTGCTGATCGAACTGGCTCAGTTCCATCCGCGCGAATTGCCCCGCCAGCGTCAGCAGCGCATTCAGCGGATAGATCCCCTTCACCTCGGGCAGCCGATCCAGATAACTCTTCGATTGCTCCGCGATCTCCAGCGGCGCCCAAAGCGCCACGATCGCATCGCCCGGCAGATAGCTGAACAGGCTCGTGGATTCGCCCGATTCCGGAAGCTGGCCCTTGATGTCGATGACCGAAACCGATTCCAGTTTCTCGCCCGACCCCAGCGAATCCAGGTCGAACCGCCGGATGGATTCGACCTGATCGTCGAAAAAATCGACGCGCACGGTCAACCCCAGTTGTTCCCCCGCGTTTTCAAAAATCCCCGGCAGATACACGTCCACGATCCCCCCGCGCACCGCGAAATCGCCCGGCACTTCCACCTGGTCCAGCCGGTTGTAACCATGCTCCGCCAGCCACGTGATCAGCTTCTGGGCCTCCAACTTCTGCCCCGCACGCAGCGGCCACATCAGTTGCCCCAACTGATTTCGCGACGGAACCGACTGCATCAGCGACTGGATCGACGCGATTAGAACTCCCGAATCCGTCCATCGGTCTTTTTCCGATGCGAACCGGGCGATCAACCGCAGCCGGTTGGAAACCTGTTCTTCCGAAACTCTCCCCAAACTCCCGGCCAATTCCAAAGCCGGCAAAATCTCCGGCCTCTTCCCCGCGAAAAGCTCCAGATCGTCCGCCAGGTCTTCCGCTTCATCCAGGTGCCCGCAGACCAGCAGGATCGGCCGGTTGAGGCGCCGGCGGATTGCCGCCACCACCACCGCCACGCTTCCTCCCCAAAGCCCCGACACCGCCGCCGCCCGCCGCTCGGACAGCGCTTTGGACAGCTCCTCCAATTGGCGCGCAGCGACAAGCCGCCCGACGACGGCGGGAATGGGTGGTTCCATGATGCCAACATCGTAGCGCCCGCCCGCCGGGCCGTAAAGAGCGTGGCACGGGCATCTCGCCCGTGGCGTGCGGTAGGCTTTGCCTCCGCAGCGGTAATCCGCACGCATCGACGGTACCCCGTCGATATCAGCTTGACTCCCTCTCACTCGCTTGGCCAAAATATCGTTCGATGCCGAGCGGTTCCAAGCTCAACCTTCGCCTCATCCTGACCATATCCGTCCTGGCGGTCGTGGCCTTGCTTGCGATCGGATTGATCCTGGTCGGCTACGCGGTTGCAACGCGACATGCGATTGGAAACTTCGCCCCCTTCGGCAATGCCGTCAACGTCAAAACAAAATAGCCGGCCGATCGCCTTTCCCAAAAAGAAAAACCGCGAAGACGCGAAGAACACGGCGCGGCAAAGCCGCAACCAAACAAAACCGATTGAACCACGGATTACACGGATAAGCACGGATGGGAGAAGAAATTATCCGTGCAATCCGTGTAATCCGTGGTTCACAAATTAATTGCGAATCGCGCAAATTCTTACGGTTAGCATTGCGAAGTTGCGCGAAGTCAACTGATATTCCTTCGCGCAACTTCGCTCCTTCGCGTCTTCGCAGTCATCTTCCCGGCAACCTCTATTTGACGCCGATTTTCACCGCGGCGGCCGGTTCAGCCTCCAATCAAATCCCAATGGCTCAACTTTCGTGGCCCCGACGATCGGCGAATCGCTCTGCACGTACGGCTGCAACGCTTCCAGGATCCCCGTCGGTTTCCGCCCGAACAGCTTTTGAAATCCGTCCAGGAAATCCGTCTTGTGCAATACCAGCAGCAGGTCGTTCAGCTTCACCGCCACGGTGGAGGGCTTGCCCTCCACGCCGTCGCGCACCGCCGCGCGCGGATCGCTCAGATATCGCTGCCCCTGGTCCATCAGCTGCGCATCCAGCACCGCCCCGTCATACGGACGGGTGCGCAGCGGCGGGCTCGACGCGGCGCAGAAATTCAACGCGAAAAACACCCGCGGATCGCCGGCCGGCTGAACCTCCCGCCGGATCGCTTCGTGCAGCGTCATCCGCTTGCCCCCGAACGTGAATTCCTCGGTCGAAAAAATCGCGCCGGGCGGCGCTCCCGCCAGCATCGTCCCCGGATAATTGTGCTCGATCGCCGCATAAAAACACGTCGCGTTGATCGCGTTGATCCAATACGCAAGCCGGTCGTTTGCCGTCGCGAACACCTCCGGATGATTCCCCGGCGACACCGCCCCGATCAGCCCGATATATTTCATCAGCGACTGCCGCACGCCCGCGTCGCTCTGCACTGTCTCCCACGTTACGTATCCATCCGGCGTCACCACCGCCGACAGCACGTTCGCCCAATCCGCGTCGCTGAAACTTCGCGGAATCACCGTCGGCGCAACCGGCGCATTCTCCTGACCCACCGGTTGACATCCGACCACCGCCAACAGCGTCAACAGCCCGAAGAATATCCACTTCGCCTCTGCATCTTTCCGTCCATTCATCCAATTCTGCCCAACTGCGCCCGCTTTCAGCCATCTCATGCAAATCTCCATTTACTTCAATCCCAGCACGTCGCCCATTGAATATCTTCCGGGCTTCTGCTGGTGCAGCCATTTGGCCGCCCGCAGCGCTCCCAGGGCGAACGTGTCGCGATTGGTCGCGACGTGCCCCAGCTCCACCCGTTCACCCAGGGCCGCGAAATAAACCGTATGCTTTCCAACCTCGTCGCCCATCCGCAGCGAGTGCATTCCCACCTGCCCGCCCTGACGCTGAGCGTCCTCCCCATGCCGCCCGTACACCAGCGATTTCCGCGTTTTGCCCAGGCTCTTCAAAATCGCGTCCGCCAGCGCCAGCCCCGTGCCGCTTGGCGCGTCCTTTTTGAAGCGATGATGCCCCTCCACGATCTCCACGTCGTAATCCTCCCCCAAACCCTGCGCCGCCAACGCCGCCAACTTCAGCAGCACGTTCACCCCCACGCTCATGTTCGGCGCCTGCAGGATGGGAATGTTGGCCGCCGCCACGTCGATGGCGGCATGGTCCTTCTCCTTCAGCCCCGTCGTTCCGATGACCATGGCGATCTTTCGGTCGCGGCAGGTCTTCAGCCAACGCCGCGTCGATTCCGGCATCGTGAAATCAATCAACACGTCCGGCGTCGGACGAAGGTCGAACGTGATCGGCAATCCGATCGCACCGATCCCCGCGATCTCCCCCGCGTCCCGCGCCAATTCCGCGCAGTCCGGCTTGTCGATCGCCGCCACCAACTGCAGCGACTTATCCCCCGTCGCCAGCGCCACCAGCCGCTTGCCCATTCGTCCGCATACCCCGGTGATCGCGAGTTTAATGGCAGGCATAGAAAACGCCCTTCGGGCAAATTCGAAATTCGAAATTCGAATGACGAATCAAATTCGAAGTCTGAAATTCGAATTTTGAATTTGATTCGTCATTCGAGTTTCGAATTTCGAATTTTTCCCAAGATCGCATCGAAATCATCATCCACCACCACCGGCCGATTGGCCAACTTGCCCGTCGGCTCCTTCCGCGGCGCCATCTCCTGCGCCGCGCTCAAATCCACGCCCGTATGATACTTCACCGTCACGTTCGCATCCTTCAATTCGTGCCCGGTCATGATGCACACGACCGTTTCGTCCTTCCCAATGGTCTGCGACTCCCGCAGTTTGCGCAGCCCCGCCACCGTGGCGGCGCTGGCCGGCTCGCATCCAAACCCCCACCGCGCCACCATCGCACGATGCTCCAGGATCTCCTCGTCGCTCACCTCCAACGTCAACCCATTCATCACCGCCAGCGATCTCAACGCCTTGGGCAAATTCACCGGCCGGCTAATCTCGATCGCGCTGGCGACCGTGTGCGGCCGATAGTTCGACTCATCCAACGCCGCGTAATGCTTTTGCACGATCGTCGCGTCGAACGCCCCGTCGTTCCATTTCAAGCCCCGCCGGCTCACTAATTCGTTCAGCGTGTTCGCCCCGCTTGCGTTCACGATCGCCAGCCGCGGGACTTTCTTGATCAATCCCAGCTCCTTCAACTCTGAAAACGCCTTGCCGAACGCCGAGCAGTTCCCCAGGTTCCCGCCCGGTACGATGATCCAGTCGGGGCTTTGCCAATCCATCGCCTCCATGACGCGATACATAATGCTCTTTTGCCCCTCCAGCCGGAACGGGTTGACGCTGTTCATCAGATAAATCCCCAGTTCCGGCATATCGACGACGATCTGCCTGATCCGCCGCAGGCAATCGTCGAAATCCCCGCGAATCTGAAGCGTCATCGCCCCGTAATCCAGCGCCTGGCTGAGTTTTCCCAGCGCGATTTTTCCGCTGCCGATGAAGACGATCCCCTGCATCTGCGCCAGGCTGGCGAACATCGCCAGCGAAGCGCTGGTATTCCCCGTCGATGCGCACGCCACTTTTTTCGCTCCCACCATCCGCGCATGCGTGAACGCCGCCGCCATCCCGTTGTCTTTGAAACTCCCACTCGGGTTCAGACCCTCGTACTGCAACAGCAGTTTCCCTTCCGCCATCCCCATTTGCCTGCCCAGAAGATCGGCCTGCTGGAGCACGGTCCGGCCTTCGCCAATGGTGACAATCTGTTCTTCGCTCCGATAAAACGGCAGCAATTCCCGGAACCGCCAGACCCCCGAAAAATCCAGCCTCCCCTCCACGCCGATCCCCTTGGTGCTCCACCGATGCTCGAAGAAGCTCATCCCCTTGATCGTCGGCAACTTCCCCCAGTCATACCGAATATCCAACAGGCTTCCGCAGCGTGTGCAAGCCACGATCACTTGCCCCACGTCATAGGTCGCCCCGCAACTGGGATTGATGCATTGTTGAAAGGCTGGGCCGGTCATTTCACCGCTAAACTATGTCGGGCCATGGGAAAGGTCAAAAGAGGAATGACAATTGACAATTGTTAATTGTCAATTGATAACTCACCCGTGAGTCTCTCCTTCCGACAAACCTTCGACGGCAGAATCGATCTTCAAGCCGCCGACGGCTCCCCCATCGCCACCTATCGTTTCGATCCCGAGCTTCCCAAGCCCTGCTTTCACCCGCTCGTCACAGCCGCCGGCCGGCAAATCGCCGGGTTTCAGATGTCCGATCACTTCTGGCATCGCGGCCTTTGGTTCACCATCAAGTACATCAACAAGACCAATTTTTGGGAAGAACATCCGCCGTTCGGAATTCAGCAGACTCTCGCCCAGCCCCACTGCCATTTCGCATCACCACAGTCCGTGCGAATCGTCCACAATCTTCGCTGGACCTCGCAAGCCACCGGCCCCGTGTTCAATGAAAACCGAGAGATAGTTTTCAATGCACAATCCGATGGAACCCGCGCCATCGACTGGTCGTCTTCGCTGACAACTCTTCAAGACCTCGAACTCGACCGAACGCCCTACACCACCTGGGGCGGCTACAGCGGCCTGACCTTCCGCGCCTCGCGCGAAGTCCACGGCACCGCCTTTCTCCTGCCCGATGGCCAGACCGCTAGCGCCCTCACTGGCCAGCCCTATCCCTGGGCGCTTCTGCGCGGATTGATCGACGGACAGCCGGATGCCAAAATTTCCCTCGGCATCATCGACCACCCCGCCAATCCCCGAAGCCCCTCACCCTGGTACGGCAAAGCCGGCCAGAGCTACGACTTCTTCAACGCCGCGTTTCTCTTCCAAGAACCCATGACCGTCTCGAGCGGCCAACTCCTCCATTTCCGCTATCGCGTCCTCTATCGCGACGGCTGGTGGGAAGCCCCCGAGTTCACCGCCCTCGCCCAGTCCTTCGTCAATTCCCCGTCATGACCCCGCAACAGGACGATCTCTTCCTCGGCCTGGACATCGGCGGCACCAAATGCGCCGCGGTCGTCGGCCGCAACGATGGACAAATCCTCCATCGAACTCAATGGCCATCCCTCAGCCATCGCGGCGCGCAGGCCATGATCGAAGACTTGTGCGCCCAGGCGCACAAGCTGATTCACGACCATCCCGGTATCGTCGCCGCCGGCGCATCCATCGGCGGCCCGCTCGACGCCGAGCGCGGAATCATCCAATCCCCGCCGAATCTCCCCGGCTGGGACAACATCCCGCTCAAGCAAATCATCTCCGATCGCCTCGGCCTTCCAGCCCGCATCGAGCATGACGCCGCTGCCTGTTGTCTTGCCGAATTCCTCTGGGGCGCCGGCCGCGGCGCGGCGCGGCTGGTCTATCTCACCTGCGGCACGGGCTTCGGCGCGGGCTTGGTCTTCGACGGCAAAATCTATCGCGGCGCCGGCGGCAAGAGCCTGGAGATCGGCCACGCCCGCTTCCGCGACGACGGCCCCGAAGCTTTCGGCAAACGCGGCAGCGTCGAGGCCTTCTGTGCCGGCGCATCCCTCGGCAAAATCGCCGCCTGGAAATTCCCCCATCGCTGGCCCGCCCCGCCGACTTCCGAAGACCTCTCCTCTCTCTGGCGCACCGGCGACCGAGACGCCGCCGAGGTGATCCAGATCAACGCCCGCGCCGTCGGCGAAGTGATCGCCAATCTCGCCGATCTCCTCCGCCCCGACGCGGTATTGCTCGGCAGCCTCGCCCTCCACCTCGGCCCCTCCTGGCTCGAGATCGTCCGCCATCAATTCCGCCTCGAAGCCTTGCCCGACACCGTTTGTCGAATCGACCCCGCCGGCCTTGGCACCCGATTGCAAGATTGCTCCGCTCTGGTCGTTGCCGTTTCGGCGGTAGATGAGCGCGAATAACGGATGAGACAAATGCGACACTTTGAGACACTTTAGAGAGTTTGATTAGTGAATACTAGCTTGTCACCAAAACGTAACCAATTTTCATAGACATAGTTACGGCTATATTTGGGAGCGAGACCGGTTGGACAGACGGAAAACCGTCTCAGGCGGACTCATCCGGCGCAGAATGCGGGAAATGCCCGTATTGGCAACTCCGGCGATTCTGATCCGGGGAATTCATTTGAACCGCGGAGCACCTGGAGTTGGCTTTGCCCACAACCCAGTTCCCAAAAGAAAAAGTTCGCGCGGAGGCGCGGTGGCGCGGAGAATTGAAGGGGGCAATTTGACCCCCTCGTTTGGATTCTCCGCGCCACCGCGCCTCCGCGCGACATCTCTTTGTCGCTGGATTCAGCGTTATCGCCCCCGCCCCTTTTCGCACTCAACCTCGCCCCTACTCATAATACTGCGGAACCATCGACTGCAGCTGGATAAACTGCTCCTGCAGATCTTTCAACTCAGCCGCCGCCCCTTGAGCGTCCCGCCTGAGCACTTCAATGGCCGGCCCAGCAGCCGCGCCCTGGTCCGCCTCCAGCTGCGCAGCCTTCGCCTTGTCCGCTTTGATCTGCGCGATAAGCACCTTCGCCCGGTCCACGATCGCGATCAACTGCGGCGCGATCTTGGCCTCCGCAGTTTTGACATTGAGTTGGTGCCTGTCGTGCCGCGCAACTCGCACCACCGCATCCCACGGCCGTTGGCTCGCCTCGCTGCACGCGCGCTTGGCAAGCTGCTTGCCAACGTCGTCGAAATCATTTGCCCCCGCCGCCAAACCGCACTCCACGGCATCGTTGGCCATCAACGTGAGGATCTGGTTTTCCCCCTTGACCAGTCGGCCCGGACCGCTCGTGCTCACGTCCACCGTGTCGCCGACGTGCCGGATATAAATCTCCAGATCCATCTCCATCATGCCGCGCAGCAGCAGATCGTCATGTCCTGCCGCTGTCACCCAGTTCCGCTGCTTGGCTTCGATCGCCGACACGTACTTCGCCGCAATATCCTGCGGCATCCCGTTCATCGCATGCTGCAACGGCACCGCCGCCCCAATGACCGCGTCCGGCGTAACAAAAATCTTCGGACACGCCATCGCCAGCACAGCCGCCGCCGAATATGCCTTATGCACCAGCGCCACAGTCTGAATGCCCGGCGGCAAAGCGTGGATCACATCCACCATGTCTTCCAGCTCTTTGAGGCTCCCGCCATCGCTGTCGATGTAAAGGATGACATATTTCGGCGAAAGACGAACCGCGCCGGCTATACCCGCCTTCAGCGCGTGAGCCGAAATATCCACCCCCATAATCCCCTGCACCGGAAGAGCAATAAACTCCGGTCCCTGCGAAGAAGGATGCCCCCAGGTATCAATGCGGGAAATTTGCGTCCGCAAAATCTTCCGAGTCCGCGCCTCGGTCGCATCCGAAAGATCCACCGTCACCGACTTATCGTCCTGCGCAATAATATCCCCGGAAACAGCGTGTCCGTTGCTCAGCACAACCTGATCCCCCCAGGCCCCCACACAATCGGCAAACCCCGCCAAGATTCCCAGCACCCCCGCCAAAAGACCAAAATGTCTTTTCATATAAACTACATCGGCGATTCGCACCCGCCGATTTTCACCAGAACATGCTCTTTTTCAGACATATAACGTGTCCGGTACGTAGACCGCGTCTTTTTTTATAATGTGGCTGGCCGGCATACTCGCGGGCATGAACAAATCACCTCGGCCAGGCCCAGTGGAGTGGCGTCAGATCATTGACGGTCAGCCGCCCAGCGGACTTACCGTTGCGACCTGCTGCCTAGAGCGGGGAATCACGCAAGGTTCCTTTTAGACATGGAAACGGCGATTGGCTGCCAGACCAGTGGAAGTTGCGGAATCCCTCGCCGTCAGGCCAATATTAGCGATCACGAAAGCGCTTCAGCCACGGGATGCCAACTGCGGCGAAAAAGCGGCTGGCGGTCTTACTTTGCATCAGCCAGCCGTGGGCGACGACCGCCGACGACGCAGCAGCACCGGGACAATACCGCATAAAGCGATACCCATCGTCGTCGGCTCCGGAACCGCCAGGGTGTACCCGATGACGTTCAGGGCCGTGAGCTCATTCACTCCCAGAGTGGGATCCGCACCGGGAGTCGCGATCGCGTCCTGTACCTGCGGTCCGTAGCCCGCGGGAAAGGGATCGCTGAGCCAGTCTCCGTAGTCGGTTCCATCCCCGTATTGATTGAAGTAAGACAGGACCGTGTTGCCCCCATCGATGGAGAAGTAGGAATAGGGACTCGCCGTGTAATATATAGAAAAGCTGCGGACGCCCGGCGCCGAATAGCGGTAGAGATCCATTGGTCCGACCTGGAACGCCGGGGCGGGACCCAAACCGCTGGTCCCGTACATGTAATTATTGAAGCTGAGCTGCGAACCGCCGCCGCCGATGCCGAGGACCTCGTCCAACTCGTGGAACATTGTGGCCTCGAGGCCGTAGTTGCTGCCGGTGTTGGGGTTTGGCGGGTATGTTAGCGTCGGATCAAGATCGATGATCGAGTCGTAAGTTTGTCCATTAGAAGCCACTTTATAAGCGGGGGCGTTCAATCCCAAAGCCCTCGCGTTGGGTGCGGTGAACCAAATAGAAGTATCACTGCCGTAGCCGGTAACGGGATTGCCCGAGCTCGGCGATGGAGCCGCCCCCAGGGAGACGAACGCGGTTTGTTGGGCGCTGGTCGCGCCCGGGGCCGTGTCAATCGCCTTTAGTTGGTTGTAATAATCGTAGTAGGAGGAAACAGCTTGGCTGGTATTGTTGTCGAATACGTCGAACTCGACATCCTCGGGGGTAGCCTGAAAGTAGACTGAGACGGTGATCGGCGTGCTGATGTCCGATTCTAAAACCCCGATGGCCGAGTTGATCGTTCCCTCGATGGCAGCGGCATTGGGATCGCTGGTGATCGAGCTATCGAACGTAGGCGTGATCGTGAGGTTGGCGCGGGCGCGGCCGGGGGAAACGGCACACAACGTCACCATCGCAACCAGGGCATAAGCCCCAGCTGCAGGTGTTGTTCTCGGTAATGCAAGACGGCGATTGTGTGCGATTGAACGATTAAACATTGCAGAAAACTCCCACTCTTTTTTCGAGCACTTAAAGTCAGGAAAACAAAGCTTCAGCCACACCGTTTGAACAACGGCACAACGCCGCTGATTTATTCAACCGAGAGCACATGAAGTGTTACCCACGCAAGGACAGCCGCGCTGTTTATCGCTGCGCGATGACCACGAAAAGCAACTTCGCGGATTGTAGGCACCGTGACAAGAGAAATCCTGACAATTCTGACGATAAAGCTGGAACAATTTGTGGATCAATTTAAGTCGGCGAAGGTTGTTATTTGCGACAGGCAACGTGGTTACCGTTGCGAAAACTCTCTGAACCTGTCCGCATACATGGATATTTCGACATCAACAGGATTAAATGAGTCGAATTTTGATGGAAAATTGGGAACTTTAAATTCAGAGTTTGCCTGGCTCGCAACGACGAAAAAAGGGCATCCGTCTATGCGCTCCGCCATAGTCGGCAGTACCGAACTATCTCCCAAAATGAATGAACACTGCGGCCACGGGCAACGTTTGCAAGTTGCTGCATCAGCGATTGCAGTTCTTCTCACCCCTTCAACACCTGTCCCTGCACCAATCCCCGGAACAGCCCCGGTTGGCCGACGAGTTGATCGTAGCTCCCATCCTGAATGATCCGGCCATCGTCGATGACCAGAATCCGATCGCAATTCTTCACGGTGGCCAGACGGTGGGCGATGATCAGCGACGTTTTGCCCGAGACGGCGTTTTCCATGGCCTGTTGAACCATGGCCTCGCTGACCGTGTCCAGGGCGCTGGTGGCCTCGTCGAAGATGAAATAATCCGGCTGGGCGAGGAGCGCGCGGGCGATCGCCAAGCGTTGCCGCTGGCCGCCGGACAACGTCGATCCGCCCTCGCCCACCGGCGTATCCAGGCCGGCGGGCAATCGGGAAATGAATTCCCACGCATTGGCCAATTCGCAGGCCCGGCGGATTTCGGCATTGCTGGCGCCCGGCCGGGCCACGCACAGGTTGTAGCCAATTGTGGTGCGGAAGATGAACGGGTCTTGCGGAACCACGCCGAACTTATGCCGAAGGTCCGGCCCGCGGCAATGCCGGATATTCATTCCGCCGATCAGGATCGCGCCCTGGTCCGGATCGTACAGCCGCAGAAGAAGCTGGGTGACCGTGCTCTTGCCCGCGCCCGATGGACCGACCAGCGCCACGCGCTGGCCGTAGGGAATCGTCAGGTTCACGTCTTTCAGGACCTGCCTGTCCGGATCGTAACCGAACGTCACGTTGTACAGCACGATGTCGCCCTTTTGCGGAAGCGGCGCTTCGTAGCCGATCGGATCGGGAGTCGTGCTGGCCGTCTTGAGAACGGCCTGTATCCGTTTCACGCCCGCCTGTGCCGCCGCCTTGAACGTGGAGAGTTGGAACAGAACCATCAGTTGCCCCTGGAGCGATGCGAACGCGACCAGGTAGATCTGGAGTTTGCCGATGGTAATCTGCTGTTCCGGGGGCTTATGGGAATGGTCGTAGAAATATCGCCACGCCAGGGCCACGCACAGCAGCGAGAAGCACAGATACCCCGTCGTTTCGTGCTTCATCCATTGGATGTGCGAAAGAACGTCGCGCCGGTAGCTCTTTTGTCCGACTTGCCAAACCTGCTGCCCGAAATCCTCGGCGACCTTGTCCTCCATCGCGTACAGCTTCACGTCCCGCGATCCGCGCAGCAGGTCCGCCACGTAGCCGGTCACTTTGGTCTCGGTGTTCTGATATTCGTTGTGCAGCTTCTGAATCCGCGGCCGCGTGCTGTGCATCAGCCAGACCGTACACAGCACCGCGAAAAGCAGCACGAGCGTCAACACCCAATCCCACGCTCCCAGCCAAACCAGGGTGCTGATGACGATGCACAGCGCCCCGGGCGCGCCGAACGTGAACTGCTGAAAATAATTCTGCACCTGCAACAGCGGGCTGCCGAACAGATAGCTGAACAGTTCCCCGCTGTGGTGCTCGCGATGAAAGCGCAGACACAGATGATTCACGTGGCTGAAGAAAATCGCCCGGACGTTGAACAGCACCTTCTCCCGGACGTACGTGAAGATTCGATACCCCACGTGCCAGACCAGCATGCGGCCGAAGATCGATGCGAAAAGATACAGCCCGATTAACGCCTCCAGCCGGTGCCAGCGCTGGCTCTGCGTGATCCCGGTTGCCAGGATGATCTGGTCGATGAGGTATTTGGGCGCAACGGTCTGGAAAGTGATGGAAAACCCATGCAACGCGCTGAGCGACAGAGCCGCCAGAACCAGCCCGCGATACGGGTAGATGGACGGCCAGAGAAACCGCCAGAATTGCGGCGCTTCCGCATCGACGTCCAGGGTCATCGCCCGTTCCGGAGGTAATTTCCCCGCGTCAACCGCCGGCCCCGCCCGACCCGCCGGCGCGCCCTTTTTCGAGGCCGAACCTGGATAAACGACTTCCGTGCCCATCGACCCGCGCATTCATCCGTTATCGGAAAAGACCGTTCCTTTTCTGACCACATTATTCCCAAAAGCAAATCGAACCGCCAAGACGCCAAGATTGAAAATCAATACAACCGCGGATTGCGCGGATATCGCGGATAAATTCAATTCTTATCCGTGTCATCCGGGTCATCCGCGGTTCTTTTTTTTCTTGGCGTCTTGGCGTCTTGGCGGTTCATCCGCATTTTCTTTCTTGGTTGCGGCCCTGCGGCACCGTGTCCTCTGTGGTGCATTTCGTTAGACATTAATTCATTTCGCCTTCAACTCCAGCACCGCCGAGTTCATGCAATATCGCTTCCCCGTCGGACGCGGACCATCGTCAAACACGTGCCCGAGATGCGATTGGCATTTTGAACAAACGACTTCCACTCTCTTCATGCCATGCGAGCCGTCGGTCCGTTCGGACACGGCTGCCGTCCGAATCGGCGAAAAGAAGCTCGGCCAGCCCGTGCCGGAATCGAATTTCGTTCCGGCATCGAAAAGCTCCTGCCCGCACACCGCGCAATGATAAACCCCCGGTCGATGCTCGTTCCAGTATCTTCCCGAAAACGCCCGCTCCGTCCCCGCCCGGCGCGCGATGGTAAACTGCTCCGGCGTCAATTTCCGCCGCAGCTCTTCATCGCTTGCCTGCCAATGGCTCACCCCGCACGTCGATTCGCAACCCGTTCGCGCCTTCGCCGCTTGGGCCGCGAGTTGGGTCTGGACCTTGGCGATTCCCACGTGGCAACTCTGGGCACTCCCGCGTCTTTCGAAATATTTCTGGTGATACTCTTCAGCCGGATAAAACGTTCCCGCGGGCACGATCTGCGTGACGATCTTTCTGGCAAACACCCCGGACTGATCCACCTCCTCCAGCGACGCCCGCGCTGCCCGCTCCTGTTCGGCATTGTGGAAAAAGATCGCCGAGCGATACTGCGACCCCACGTCCGGACCCTGCCGATCCACGGACGTGGGATCGTGGCTGCTCCAGAAAACGTCCAGCAATTCGGCAAAGCTCACCTTGGCCGGATCGAACGAAACCCGCACCGCCTCGGCATGCCCCGTGTCGTCTTTGCAGACATCCTCATAGCTCGGCCCGGCCGTGCGCCCGCCGGTGTACCCCGCCTGCGTCTGCGTCACGCCGTCCACCCTTGCAAAACTCGCCTCGACGCCCCAGAAGCATCCCGCCGCGAACGTCGCCTGCTCGGTTTTCATATCAGCCTCCAAGAAGCGGCCCAATGCCACTATGAACTATAGGCACGCGGGTGGATATTCGCACCTTCGCCGGGGGGCGGGATAAATCCGAAATCCGAAATTCGAATGACGAATCAAGCCGCTGCGCGGAAACTCGAAATTCGAAACTCGAATGACGAATCAAATTCGAAGGCTGAAATTCGAATTTCGAGTTTCGAATTTGATTCGTCATTCGAATTTCGGATTTCGGACTTGCCTGGGGCAAATCGCGGATTTCCGACCGACAACCATGGCTCACACCCAGGGGGCGGTCACGGCCCATCGCTCCTTGCAGTATCCCCCACGCCTTCTTAAACTCACCGCCATCATCCGTCGAAAGGAACGCGCCGTCTTGGAACCCGTGAAAACCCGATCGCTTGAAGAGATCAAACAAGAACTCAAACAGCTCCTTGTGGAAAACCTCTCCCTGGAAGAACTGAAGCCGGAAGACATCAAGGACGACATGAGCCTTTTCGGCGAGGGCGGCGTGGGATTGGATTCCCTCGACGGCGTTGAAATCGTCGTTCTCCTTCGCCGCCAGTACGGGCTGGACGTCAAGGCAATGCAGAAGGGCCGCGACATCTTCCGCTGCATCAATTCGCTTGCCCCGTACGTCCTGGCCAATGCCACCAAATAGGCCAATGTTGGGCATTTCCGTAAAAATAAACCGCGAAGACGCGAAGACGCGAAGTTGCGCGAAGGAAGAACAAAGTCAGATTGATAATTCTTCGCGCAACTTCGCGTCTTCGCGTCTTCACGGTAATCTTCACAGTGATCTCTATTCGCGGCTAAGATGACGACAACAGGAACATCACCCGTCTGGATCGCCGGCATCGGCGTGGTATCCGCCGCGGGAATCGGCCTCCCCGCCACCCTCGCCGCTTTCCGGAATTCGGTGCGCCGTCCGTCCGCCGTGCTGCCGTTTGAAACCTCGATTTCCTGCCCGACTTTCCAGGTCACCGCCGATTTGCCCGTCCTTCCTGCGCGTTACAACAACTCCCGCACCCTGCGGCTGACCATGCTGGCCGTTGGCCAAGCTCTGGCGGAAGCGGGAATCCAAGGCTTCAACGCCGCAACCCGCGTCGGCGTCGCCGCCGGCACCACCGTCGCCAGCCAACTCAACAACATCCCGTTTTACGAAGCCTACCGCCGAATCGACAGTCCCCCGCTCGACGCCATCCACGATTACCTTCACGCCAATCTCGCCCAGGCCGTCGGCGATCTCCTGCAAGTCACCGGCCCGCGCATGACGATCGTGAACGCCTGCTCGTCCGGCACCGACGCGATCGGCGTCGCCGCAAGCTGGATCCACGCGGGCCTCTGCGATGTCGCCATCGCCGGCGGCGGCGATGAACTCAATCGCGTCGCCCTGGCCGGATTCTGGTCTCTCGGCGTTTCCAGTTCCGAACCCTGCGCGCCATTCGACCGCCATCGCGCCGGCCTGAACCTCGGCGAAGGCGCGGGAATCGTCGTGTTGGAATCGGACGCCCACGCCCGCCGGCGCGGCAGGAAAAACGCCTTTCAGGTCGCCGGATTCGGGACGGCCTGCGATGCCCATCACCTCACCGCCCCGCACCCCGAAGGCCGCGGCCTCCACGCCGCCATCTCCTGGGCACTTGCCCAGGGGCAGATCGGCCCCGCTCAAGTCGCATTCATCAACGCCCACGGCACCGCCACCGCCGACAACGATCGCGCCGAGGGAAAAGTCCTGGCCCGCATATTCGGCCCCGAGGTGCGATTTCTTTCGACCAAAGGTTACACCGGCCACACCCTCGGCGCCGCCGGTGGCCTTGAAGCCGCCTTCACCATCCTCGGCCTTCGCGAGGGCTGGCTTCCCGCCAGCATGGGATTTGAGAATCCCGCCGACGACATCCCCGTCGCCCCCCTTCGCCAACGCACGACGATTTCCGGCGAATATGCGATGTCAACCTCCCTGGCCTTCGGCGGCAACAACTCCGCCGTGCTGATTCGGAGGTTCGCATGACAACCGGCGGCCCGCACCTAACAAACCCTCTCCCGCCCGCCGCGGTCCTCGGCATTGGCGCCGTGACGCCCATGGGCCGCGATTTGCCAACCATCGCCAAGAGACTTTCCGAGCCGGTCGAGCCGGCGCCGCTCCTTCGCGTCAGCGACGATCTTTTGGCCGACCCGACCGTCTCCCGCGGTCTGCGGCGGGCCGACCGTTTCGTCCGCATGGCCGCCATCGCCGCCCTCGACGCCTGGACCCAAGCCCAGAACGCCTGCGCGGGCGTCCCCATGGAACGAGTTGGATTGATCGTCACCTCCGGCCTGGGTCCACATGGCCGGGGCTTCAAGTTCCTCGACGGCATTCTCGATTGCGGCGACTCCGACGCCCTTCCCACCGATTTCTCCCATTCGGTCCATGGCGTGGCGGCATCCTATATCGCCGGACTTCTGGACCTTCGCGGCCCGTCGCTCTCCACAACCGATTTTGAATCCGGCTTCGAGCAGGCCGTGCTTCAGGCTCAATGCTGGCTCAATTCCGGCTCCTGCGCCCGCGTTCTTCTCGGCGCGGTCGAAGAGCTCGGCGAAGTCCTGATCCGCTGCGCTTCTCGCCTGCTGCCGGGCAACCCGCCATTCGCTCTCG
Source organism: Tepidisphaeraceae bacterium (assembly GCA_050014015.1). Taxonomy (GTDB): domain Bacteria; phylum Planctomycetota; class Phycisphaerae; order Tepidisphaerales; family Tepidisphaeraceae; genus PALSA-1353. The sequence goes on along the minus strand of JBEKEC010000008.1, from coordinate 49,022 downwards.
GCGAGGGAGCCGTGTTTCTGACGCTGGGGCCATCCGACGCCGGAGGCATCGCTCATCTTGACGCCACCGCATCGGCTAAAGACGTCGGCCTGTTAATCCTGGACGAACCAAGCTTCTTCCCGCAATCCGCCTTTTTCCCCTCCCCCGGTACTCCGGGGGAGGGTCAGGGTGGGGGTTCTCCCCGGCCAATCGGCGCTCCGCCCCCACCCCAGCCCTCCCCCGGAGTACCAGGGGAGGGGGAAACATTTTCCGGACGCTATGCGTCGACCTTCTCGCCCTATTTCGGCCACACGGCCAGTAATTCGGCGTTCCAGTCGCTCGGCGGCCTGCTGTCTCTGTCCGCCGGGCGCCCGCTTGGCCGATTGATTCATGCCCCGTCACAGCCATCGCCTCGACCGCCATTTGACAATGCCGCGACGTTCAGGGCATTATGCGACCGGTCGGCATCATTGCTGCTGACCCTGACAAAATGAGACTCCACAGTTCATCGCCCACTTCCTTCCCCGCGCCTCAAGTGGAATTTACCGCGAAGGCGCGAAGTTGCGCGAAGAAATACCAATTTGATTTCTTCGCGCAACTTCGCGCTCTTCGCGCCTTCGCGGTTGATCTTTTCGGAAAACCGCAACAATACAAGAGGAACTCTGAACCATGCCCGACGCACCGACCGCCGAAAACATTCAGCAGCAGCTTTGCACCGAAATCCAGACGCTGCTTTCCCTGAAATCCGGCAGCGTCAATTCCGATACCCATCTGCCGTCGCTGGGCATCGACTCGCTTCGCTTCGTATCGCTGCTGCTGGTGATCGAGCAGAAGTTCGGCGTCAATCTCATGAAGGCCGGCCTGAAGCCGGACGATACTAAATCCGTCCGCAATCTGGCCTCGGCCATCGTCGCGAGGCGCAGCGCTTGAGTCTCTCGCTTCCATACTCCGCCAATCGTCGTTATCTCACCGGAATTGACTGGATCGTCGGCGCCCTGGACTACAGCGCCCGCAAGGCCATCGGCCTCGGCGGATTTTCCCAGGCGATCATCGAACTCGACGGCATCGTCGACGAGAAGGCCCTTCGCACCGCGCTCGATCAGGTTTCCCGTCGGATTCCCCTCATTCACGGCCGGGTCGCCCGTGATTGGCTCAACCTTGCCCCATACTGGAAGGCTCCGCCAAACGCCGACGTCCAGGTCCCCCTGCGAGTGGTGGCATTGCCCGAAGAACGCGCCGCCGACGCCGAGCGTCTTTTCGACGAACACGTCAACGTTCCGTTCGATTCCAGATGGCAGCATCTCCGCTGCCTGCTGGTGCACATCGGCCGGCGAAGATCGCGCCTGGGGCTGCTGTTCGATCACCGCCTGCTCGACGCCTTCGGCGCCGAGGCGATCTTCCGCCTGATCGATCTCGCCTGGCGAGGCCAACTCGACGAGATCGTCCCGCTCATCCGCCAAACCGAGCCGGCCCATCTCGATCACTGGAGAAGACGCCTGACTTCAGGCCGGACGCTTAACCGCTATCTGCATCGCCTGAACGAGCGGAGCGTTTGCGGGTTGAAAATGCCCGCCCCGGGCTTGAAACGCCGAATCCGCTTTCAACACGACTCAATGACGCCCGAACAATCGGCCCACTTCGCAAGCAAGGCCGCCGAAGAGATCGGCATGCCGATCATTCTCCCCTCGGCCGCCGCCCGGGCCATCGCCGCGATGAGGCAGGTCGTCCCCGCGCCGCCTCTGCCCGGCGATCAATGTCTCGTGTTCACTTCCGCCACCAATCGCCTACCCGGCCAGGAATGGGAAAAACTCCTCTTCAACCATTTCGCGCTGATGGGACTTTCGTCAAGACAGGACTTGACCCAATCCACCGCCCAAATCGCCGCCGACCTGCGCGACCAGTTCTTCGAGCACATGCGGCTGCAGATCCCCTTCGTCATGCAGGATGCCGGCGCGCTAGGCCGAATCTGCCCCATTTGGCTCGCCAGCCGGATGATGAACGCCCTTTTCGGCGGCCGATTCTGCTCCTTCTATTTCGCCTGTCTCCGCGAAACCGGATTCCCCGGCGACTCCTTCCTAGGCCTGCCCGCCGTCGGCCTCATCCACAAACCCCTCGCCTTTGCCCCGCCGGGAATGAACATCTGCATGACCTGGTTCGCCAACCATTTCAACCTCGTCATCTCCTACGTCGAAGGCGTCATCCCCGACGCCGCCGCCGCAAAGCTGCTGAATATTTTCAAGTCATCGCTGCTGTGATGCTTGTTACGCCCCTTCAAAAAGATTACCGCGAAGGAGCGAAGACGCGAAGTTGCGCGAAGTTGAAATCAAATCTTGTTTTCTTCTTCGCGCTACTTCGCTCCTTCGCTCCTTCGCGGTTATCTTTTCGAAAACCCCGAAAAGGCGTCACGCGCCAGCTTGCCGCTGGCGGTCTTGGCCAGCGATTTCACCGCCCGAAACTCCACCGGGACCTTGTAGCTCGAAAGCCGCTCGCAGCAATGCGCCCTCAGCAATTCCATCATCCCCTGCTCATCTTCCACCTCCCCGGCCAGCACCACTTGCGCAACCGCCGTCTGACCGTACTGCGGATGGTCCCGCCCGAAGACCAGCGATTCCTTGATCCCCGGCATCGAATTGATCGCTTCCTCCACCTCTTCCGGAAAGACCTTCATGCCCGCGCAAACGATCACCGTTTTGCTGCGGCCGAGCAGGCTCAGCCTGCCCTGCTCGTCGATCCGCCCTAGGTCGCCCGTGTCGAACCATCCATCCCGCAAACATTCTTCCCGCATCCGCCACGGCGAAAAATAGCCGTCGAACATCCCCCGCCCCTTGATCAGCACTTCCCCAACCCCGTTCTCATCGGGACCATCGATCCGAAGCTGATAATCCGGCAAGATCCTCCCAACGGTCTGCCGCCCGCCCACGCCGAGTTCCGTGTTGATGAACGGCAAACCAATCTCGATGATCCCATACGCTTCCGCCGGCGCGATGCCGAATTTGCGGTAAAACATCTCGAAGATTTCCGCCGGCATCTTCATCGCCGTGCTGATCGCCAGCCGGACCTTCGCCAGCGAACCCGGCGACACCGCATCCGAAACCGCCAACAGGTAATAATGCACCGGCGATGCATAAATAAAGTTGATCCCGCCCCGCTCCGCCGCCTCCAGCACCGAAAACGGAAAGCCCCGGTTGGCCACCACGATCGTCGCTCCCTTGCGCAGAAACAGCAAGATGGAAACCACGAAATGGTGGCTCATCCCCAGCACCCACAGGATCACGTCCCGATCGGAAATCCCCAGCCCCCGGTTGGCCGCATCCGTGCGCTCGGCGATCGAGCGATGCGATAGGATGACCCCCTTGCTCTGCCCGGTCGTCCCCGACGAAAACCGGATGAACGCCGCCCCCAGCTCCCGGCAACGATCGTTCAACTCCGCCCCGCTCGCCCTCGCCTGCCACCGGAAAATATCATCAATCGCGGTTTCTTCTCCCCTGACCAAATCCAGGTGCGTCACCACTCCTGCAACGTCGATCCGCTCGATGGTCTCCGCCACCTCCCCTTCCGTCAGCGAGTCGGCCACCGGCACCACGGCCGCCCCGCATTCCAGCAATCCCAGCGCCCCGACAATATAGTCGATTCCATCGCTGCACCGAAACGCCACCCGTTGCCCCGCCGTGATTCCCAATTTCGCCAGACGATCCCGCAACTTGCCGATCCGATCGAGCAAATCACCATAGGTGATGCTGCGCGGGCCTTCCACGATGGCCGTTCGGCCCGCGAGCAGGCGAGTTTCCTGGCGGATCAACTCGACAACGTTCATTTGCCACGCTCCTGAAATCGCCGCGCCACCGCATACACCAGCACGGCCGCCGCCGGCGCCGCGGTGAACGCAACGATATGCGCCCCCACGAACCGCGTCCATCCGGGGCCGGCGCCGACGCGCACCACGCATTGACCAACCCTGGCGCAGAATTCCGGCAGCGCTCTCGGTACGCACATCGCCAGCGCCGCCAGGGCAACGATCTTGTTCAGATGCAGCCGAATCGCCAGATACGTCACCGCGATCACGCCCCATGGCCACAGCAGGATCCCCAGCAGCGCGCTCAGCCCCGCCGCCGCCGCCAATCCCAGCGGCGATGAATTCTCCGCCCAAACCCGTTTGAGAAGATTAACCGCGAAGGCGCGAAGAGCGCGAAGGGCGCGAAGAGGATTGGTTTCATTTGTATTCTTCGCGCAACTTCGCGTCTTCGCGTCTTCGCGGTAATCTGAACTATGATGCCGCCGATGCGGGATCGGCGCCAATTGCCGCAGCACCAGCCGCGTGTGCATCAGCGAGATGCGCAGGTTGTCCCGGAACGGCCGAAAGCTCGACACCCTTTGGGCCGGTTCCATGTACCTGACGCGAATGGGCACGTTTTCGGTCCTCAGACCCGCCCATACCGCCCGCGTCACCACCTCCACTTCCAGGTTGTAATGCCGCGAATTGAGCCGCAGTGCCAGGACGTGCGGCAACGGATAGGCGCGAAAGCCGCTCTGCGTATCGCTGACGGCCCGGCCGGATTCAATGCAGATCCAGAAATCCGAAAAGTCCCGGCCAAAGAGGCTCGCTTGCGGCATTGTTCCCACGACCTCGCGGCGCGCCCCGATCAGAATGGCATCCGGCGACAGCCTCGGCACAAACCGCGGAATATCCTCCGGAAAATGCTGCCCATCGCCGTCGAGCGTCACCATGTACTGCCCCCCGCGCTCGGCCGCATATCCAAACGCCGTCATCAGCGCCGCCCCTTTTCCCAAGTTGGCCGCATGGCGAATCACGGTCACGCCCAGCGGCTTGAGGAGCTGGCGAAGATCGGCATCCGAACTGCCGTCGTCCACCACCACGATGTCGCTGATTTGCTCCCGGCATCGCCGCACCACGTCGGCGATCGTGCCGGCATTGTTGTACACCGGAATGCCGCACCAAACCTGCGTCATGCTGGCTGAACCTTCCCTCTATTTCCCCTCCCCACGTACTCAGGGGGAGGGTCAGGGTGGGGGCCTTCTGTCGCCTTTCGAAGGAAACCCCCACCCCATCCCTCCCCCTGAGTACATGGGGAGGGGGAAATCCTCCGCGGCAAATGTCATGTAACCATCCGCTGCAACGTCCGGCAAAGCTCCAGCGGATTCCGTTCCTCGCCGGCCGGCAATGGAATTGACGTCTCGCCACCCGCGCCCGCGGCGATGGCCAAACAGACCGCCGCGGATGAATGACTCCAAAGGGCAAGCATTCCCCCGGCCTCGCCGTCGGCGACCATTTGCTCGCCATGCCGCAGCATCGCCGTCACCGGACGCGCGTCGTCCTGGATAAACATCGACGGCCCCGTCAGCGACAGCCCGATCGCCACTTCTCCCAGCGCGCTGGTGGCCAGAGTATAGATAAACAGATTCCCCCGTCCAAGTGTTCGGCCCATGGCGACGTAGTCGCGGAAATATTCCTGATTGGCGCGGAGCAATCCCTCCGATCCGGCGCTGAGCAGCCCGATCTCTTGCGGCGGCTGCCTCTTTCCGTTAGCCCCCGGCTCTGCCGGGGTTTGCGCGAGAATGGATCGGTCTTCTCGCCCAACATTGGTTGCGCTACGCTCATCACGGGAAACCCCGGCAAAGCCGGGGGCTAACGGAAAAGACTCCCACCAATCCGCGCCCTTCAGCGCCAAACTTGCGGCGCACAAACAGCATCGCGCCTCGCCGGTCATGCGCGCGAAATATTTGATGGGCCTTCCAACCAGGGCCAGCATGTCGGCCGGCGCCGACGGCGCCGGTTTCTGCCACGACAATCCCTTCGCCGCGACGACGCCACAGTGTTCCTTGCAATACCATCCAGCCGCACGAATCACGATGCATCCTCCCCGCCGAGCAGGATGGCCGTATTCACGCCGCCAAACCCCGAATTTGTCGACAATGCCAGCCGCCCCGTACCTAACGCCACCGCCGCGCCATGCACCCACCCCGCCGCCCCATCGTCCGGCGAGGTCAGGCCCACCGTCGGCGGCGCCAGGCCGAGCGACATCGCCCGGCCCGCGACCAGAATCTGCACCAGACCCGCCGGCGCCAACGTATGGCCCACCCCGCCTTTCACCGAGAAAACCGGCCTCGGCCGCCCCATCGCCGCGCGAAACGCTACCATCTCCATCGCGTCGCTGTACGATGTCGCAGTGCCGTGAGCCGCGATCAAATCCACGTCATCCGCCGACCGCCCCGCCATCGCCAGCGACTTGGCGATCGCCCGCAAAAGCCCCGCGCCGTTGCGGTCGGGGGCGGTCATGTGTAACGCGTCCGTCGTGTTTCCCCAGCCCAGTATGGATATCCCCCCGCCGGATATCCTCTCATCGCCCGGCGTCACCAGCGCCCAACCGAACGCTTCGCCGAGAGTCAGCCCGCTCCGGTCCCGATCGAACGGACGCGCCGGCCCGACACACAGCGACGACAACGTCGAAAACCCGGAATAGACGAACTCCGAAACCGAATCGCACGTGACGACCAACACCTTATCCGCTTCCCCGCCGCGCACCATCGACGCCGCCCGCGTCAGCGCCGCGGCCGACGACGCACACGCCGACGACATCGTCAACCCCTCTCCCCGCAATCCCAACAAGCCCTTGACCCGCTCCAGCAGGAAACGCGGATGCGACTGGCGCGACAGGGCCGCGTCCTGATTCAGAATCCCCCGCTCGACATATTCAATTTCGCCCGCGGTCGTCGCCACAATCACCGGCGTCATCGGATCGAGCTTCCCGGCGATCGGCGACAAAATCCGTTTCAGCCCGGCCCACACGCGCGATTCGCCCTCCCCCGGGCGCAGATCTGAAATCATCGCGGCCTGATCGCTCATGAATCCCCGCTCGGCAAACCGATTCGTGGCGCGGATGGCGGTCGCGCCGCTGAGCAATCCATTCCACAGCGCATCCAGCCCCCAGCCGTATGCCGTCGCCACGTCGGATTGCGCGATCACCGCCTTCATTACATTCCGCCGAACTCGCCGGCACTCCATCGCTTGCGGCACCGTTCCAGCAAGGGCGGGATAGCCAACAGCGCCGCGCCCGATTCATCGACGAACATCTGCACCGTAAATCCCGCCGCCGCCAACACCCCGTTCTGCTTGAAAATCTCGTACTCCACGTTGATCCGGGCGCCTTCGCTCCAGATCAATTTCCCGACGATTCCCACCTCTTCCCCCAGCACGGTCGGGGCGAAGTAGTCCACGTGCAACTGCACGATCGGCGCTTGCAGCCGCTCGCGATAAAAATCGGCATATCCCAGGCCATGCAATCGGCCCAGTTCCTCGTTCGCCTGCTCGAAGAGCTGGGCGTATCTGCCATGCCACGTCACGCCCATCGCGTCCACTTCGCTGAAGCGCACGCGGTGGCTCAGGCGGACGGCCAGAGGTTTGGGCGCGGCCGGGTCGGAGCCGAAATATCCGCCCCGTTTTCGCCGAGGAGGTGTCATCCCGCGGCTCCTTCCGAAGCGGCGGAAAAGGCGACCAGCGATACCTCCGCGCACCGCCGATCGCCGACCGACAGCTTCGCCTTGATCGCCAGCTCATTTCCGCCCGCGGGCGTCATTTCCGCCTCGATCTTCACGCGCTGCCCCGGTCGGACCGGTTGAGTCAGTTTCAAATTCTTCAGCACCCGAATCCGCAGTTCGTCGACTCCCCGCGTCTGCGCCCCGGCCAGCAGCACCGCATGGACGAGGCAAATCCCCGGCAGGATCGGCCCGTCGCGAAAATGGTCCGGAAAGACGCCCAGCTTCGCATCCACCTCCAGCACTGCACCAAAGCCCCCCTGCCGTTCTTCCACCTGGAGCATGTCTCGAATCTCGCCGCGCAAACGATTCATCATTGAATCTCCCTATCCCGATTCTTCACGATTATGCGATAGTGGAACTGATTATTGTCCATCACGATCCCCGCCGGGTAAAGACTTGCCTCCTGTGATTCATACCGGTAATACCGCACCCGCCACACCGCTCCGAAGAATCCAATTGACCGTTTTTCCAGCAAAACGCCCGGCTGGCCTCCAAATACGTACACCAGCCTTCCCCCATTCTCCTTCTGCGTGAATTTGACGTCCCTCCGTTCGATCTGCACCTCGGCACGGCCGCCTGGAACCAGATCGAAATACATTCTGCGAATATCGTCGCCAATGGCCACCAGCACCTGATGGAGGTTCATCAGCGGAGGAATTGCGAAGCGAACCGTCGTTCCCTGGCGGTCTCCGTTCAGGTCGAACAATTTCACGCCCAGATGATTCAGCCCAACCAGCTCGAACGTGCCGGCAACCCTGTCCACCCGCAGGACGCCCAGGACCGCCAGATCGTTCCGGAACGGCGCCTGGATGATCACGGTATCATCGGAGATGAACCGATCGGTCACGGTCCGCGCGAAGGCGTTGCGCAGCGCTTTGGGGTCCGGATGGTGCAGCACCGGCAACGGCTCGCGAACGAACGGCTCCCCGGCGCATCCGCCGATCAGCGGCAACAGCAGCAGGATTGTCCAATGTATCTTCATGCCGCTTTTTTCCCCTCCCCTTGTACTCAGGGGGAGGGTCAGGGTGGGGGTTGCGTGGGCCAATCGACCTTCGACCCCCACCCCAACCCTCCCCCTGAGTACAGGGAGAGGGGGTCTGAGTGGGATCAATGCCATTGCGCTGCTCATGCCGCCGTCCGTCCCCGCCAATTATCCCGCAGGAAGTTGATTCCGGGAATCATGACAAACGCCGTCAAATACGCCGCGACCAGACCCGAGGTCATGCTGACGCCGGCCAGGAACAGCGCCGGATGCAGCGCCAGAAGCATCGCCCCGGCGCCGGCCAACGTCGTCAGGAACGACAGCAGCACCGACGCCATTCCCTGTCCCAGCAGCGGCTCGTGCCCATCCCAGGCATACTCCGAAAATACCCCATAGTCGCTGCCCAGCGCCAGCACCAATATCGCCGCCACCACGCTCACCACGTTGATCGACATGGACATCAGGATCAGCACCGCCAGCATCGCCACCACGCCCGCCACCGCCGGCAGCATGATGATGATCGACTTGCCCACGCTCCGCGTCAGCAGCAGCAGCGACACGACGATAAACGCCACGCTGACCGCCACGAGCACCTTCGATTCCGACACCGCCGTTTCCGCGAACGCCTGACCCAGCGCCACGCGCGAGACCACCTGCGCATCCGTCCGCCCGCCGAGCAGCCGGCGCACCGACGTCACGTTATCCGGCGAATCCTCGAAATAGCTCAGCATCTGCCAATCGCCGTTGCTCCGGGCGATGAATTGATCCTCGATGCTCTGCACGATCTGCCGCGACAAATCTTCTTGTGGCGGATGCGCCAAGCTCTGGAAAAACGGATCAAACGCCTCGGTCGAGAAACCATAGGGCTCACCCGCGACCGCCAGATTTCGGCGGAGTTCCGCGATCCGCTGCTGGGACCAGAAGGCCTGCCATCGAACCCAATTCGCGTGCCGGGTCGCCTCCGACGGCCAGAAGCTGCTCAGCGTGACGAATGACCCTTCCGCGAAATTCGGCGCGACGATGCGGCCAACCTCTTCATTCGCCGCCTCGGCCGCCTGGCGCGTCTTTCCCGTCACCACCAGAATGGCCATCTCCTTGTCGCTGCGTCCCCACACCGCCTGGAAATCGTGCTCGTTCTGCTTCACCGCCGCGGTTACGCCGTCCAGGCGGGTCACGTCGGAATCGATGCCGGTCTTCCGCGCAACGAACGCCGCCGCCGCCAGGACGCCGACGCCCAGAACCGTCAGCGGCACCATCTTCCCGCCCCACCGCCGCAGCGGCATCCCCCGGCCCAGCAATACCAGCTTCCCACCGGGGCGGATCATCCCCGGCAATATGAAAATCGCCGCCAGCAGCGACATCACCAGCGAGATGCTCGTCATACATCCCAATTGCCGGAACGCCGGAATCTTCGAAAACAAAAACGCCACGAACACGCCCAGCGTCGTCAGGTGGCTGATGATCAGCGGACGAAAAATCCTCCGGACGTCCGCCTGCGGATCGCGTCCCATCGACACGGCGGTGTAAACGTAAATGCCGTAATCCACCGCGCTCCCCGCCATCGTCACCGCCAGCGCGATCATCATCGTTGACAGATTCGGATAAAACAGCGCGCACCATCCGATCGTGATTGCCGTGGTGATCAACGGCAACAAAAACACGGCGGCAACCCGGAAATCCCGCGACACCAGGAAAAACAACAGCACGAACGCCACCGTGTTGATCGCCCCCGCCAAGCGGAAGTCGCGCTCCATCAACTCGTCGTTCTGTTCCGTGTGAATCTGGCCGCACAAGGGAATGATCTCCACGCCTGGCGGCGCTTCGGCGGCCAGTCGATTCAAATGATCGGCCAGCGCCTTGGAACTCTCCAGGCTCGTCGCCGACGCCGACGTCTCCAGCACCAGCATCAACTGCCGGCCGTCCGTGTGCAGCAGCCGGCCGTCTTTCACCTGAATCCGGTATCCCAACCCGTTGGTCAGCGCCAGCATCCGCGACAGAATCCGCGCGTTCACTCCCAGCGGGTCCCGGCGCATGATCTGGCTCACGAACGAACTCTCCGGCTTCACCAACTGCACGTAGCACTCGCGCATGCGCTTTTTCAGCGCATCGGGCGCCGTCGCCGCCTGGATATCCGAAAGATCGCGCTCGTTCAGAAGCTCCCCGGCATCGTCGAGCAAACCCATCGCTTCATCCAGCGCATTCGCCGCCGCCGGGGGTTTGATCACGCCCTTGATCAGTTGCGGATCGAGCCGCTTCTCCGTCTCGTCCGCGGCGGCGTATAGATCGGCGACCGTCCCGTTGCGGCGCAATCGAAACCACAAAATCGCCTTGGTGGCAAAACTTGAATCACGGAGGAAAAGAATGGTCTGCCTGGCCGGACTGTTCTGCGGCAACAACGTCTCCAGCGAGTTATCCAACCGCAGCCGCATCCACCCCGCGGCGGAGATCGCCACCGCCGCCACAATGCAAATGCCCATCCAACGCTTGCGGCGGGCTGATGAAACTGTCGCTGTTGTCGTCATCCGAGTTTTATTGCGATGGGAGGCGTCTAGTGAAGATTACCGCGAAGGAGCGAAGAAGCGAAGTTGCGCGAAGGGAAATCAATTCAAAATCAATCTGATCTTCCTTCGCGTCCCTTCGCTCCTTCGCTCCTTCGCGGTAATCTTCTCGAAGAAGTTACCGATCATGCGGAGGCATCTCCCATGTTGTTTTATCAACGGGCTGGTTTATCCGCGCGTTCGCGAAATTCAGCGTCGTCGTATCTCCGCCGGTCTCCCGCACCACCATCCCGTCGATGTAATTCTCGTCGGCGCTGAACGTCAAATCCACCTGCTTCAGCAGCTTGGCGACCATCGTGTCGCCCTTCGGCACAAACCGCAGTGAAAGCGGATGCTCGGCAACCACGAATACCTCATAGCTGTCCCCCAACACCTTGTAATTCCCCAAAAACCACGCCTGCATCTGCTCCGACACCGCCTTGAACGTCGGATCGCCGCCCAGATGAATCACGTCCACGTGGTTCGTATCCTCGTCCCATTGGCTAACCTCATCCCCCCGGATGCGAATCGCGTATTGCACCGGCAGGCGAACGACCCAGATCAGCCGATCCGGCTTTTCCATCGCCATGTGCCCGCTGATGGTCAGGGTATGATCCAGCATGGCAAGGGTCTTTTTCTCGAGAAAATCGGCCTGCACCGAGGTGATGAATTTCAAATGGTTCTGCACCCCTTCGATCACGTCGATCGAGGCGCGCGTGGCCGGACCATTCGATCCGCTATCCGCGCGAGTGGTCTGCCCGCGGGCGGCCCATGGCTGCGCCAGGCAGAATATCGAGGACATCACCAGAATCGAGCCGATTGTTTTCATAGTCCCAACGCCGCCACAACGTCGTCGCCCGGCCGCCAGATTTTAACTTGTCCGGTCGCAACCAATTCTCCATCCTCGCGATAAATATCGCCCTCGACAACGCCGAAAGCGCCAAATCGCGTCACCTTGCGAAGATGCACCGTAAGCCGGTCGCCGACCCGCGCTTCCCCGGACACGACCAGCTCTTTTACGCCCAGCAAAAGCCCGCGATGCGTTAGCCGCTCGTCCATCGAAAGGTGAAAACCGTGGCCCGCCGCAAAGGATTGCGCGATCATCTCGATGAACGCCAGTTCGTCAAGCCGCCCCGATTCGTCCACCATGACGCATTCCTTCCTCACCAAAAACGTCGTCTGCGCATTTCGCTCGCCCACCTTGGTCAACTGGTCCACCATCCGCATCGACTTGCCATGCGGAACCAATCCGACCACGCCGACCGGCAACGCCTCGATCGCCGTTCCCTTGGCTTTCCAGCACATCTGGTCCCCCGCCAAGTAATCGCCCGTCAATTGGTACGCCGACCCCCGGCAACCGTAGCAATCGGTCGTCTTGCAGCAGGTGTGGCACGGCTCCTTCACCTTCTCCCCAAACGCCCGCAGATTCTCCAAAACCTCGCTCAACTCCAGAATCTCGTGCAACGGCTCAACCCGCACGTTCCCCAGCGGAATCGTCACACCCACGCAGGCGAAAATCGTCCCGCACGGCGTGACGTGACAGGCAAACAGATGCCGGTTGCACGACCTGCCGATCAATGCCGCCGGCTTCTCCCACGTTCGCCCAAACTCCTCCGTGTCGATCCGGCCCAATTCTTCAAACAACGATTTGGCCCGATCCGGCTGCACGATCTTCGCCGCCTCGGTGCAGGGCTTGCCCTCCACGGTGGAGGGCTTGCCATCCACGCCGTCGCGCGGCGTTATGATCTGCACGTACGGCTCGATCCCCTGAGATCGCGCCCATCGCCAGATCGCCGGTATTTCCGCCAGTGTTTCGTTGGAAACGGAAATCGACGCCGCCACCGTCGGCCCGGTCCCATGGCAATATCCCGATTCCTTCAGATTCGCCAGTGCGCTCTTGAACGTGTCGTCCCGCTCGAAATTGAACTTCAGAACCACCGCCACGGCGCACCGGCGCAGAAACGCGGCCATCGCGCCATCGATTGCCGCCCCCGAGGCGAACAGCTCCACCTCCATCCCCATACCGTGGGCCGAGTCGATGATCTCGCGTAAGTTGGGATGCGACACAGGCTCGCCGTCCACCAAAATACATCGCCGCGCGCCCTCTTGCCGCGCCTGGCGCAGCAAGTCGCCGATTTCCTGAAAAGAAAGCGCGGCCCGGGAATTTCCCGGCGCGGCGCGGCAGGCGGCGCAGCGGCATTCGTCCCCCGACGACAAATCAAGCTCGATCGAAAGCAGCCCCTTCCGCGCCGCGCAGGCGGCGATCTCCTCGCGGCCGAAGCCGACGCCACTCACTCGAATTGAACAGTCGCCGCGCACGTTGTGCTCCCTCAATCCTTGCCCGTTGAGTACTCAGACGGACTGCGCATCCAGATGCTTCTGGATCGTTTCGCGCACCCGCGTTTTCAATCTGTATGCGTTCAATTCCTTGTATTGCTCGCAGGTCACGGCCGGCAGCTTGGAGATCACGATCCGCCCCGGATGCATCACCAGCGACCCTCGCGACGGAATGTGTTCATTCCCCGAAATCGCCACGGGACAAATTTTCGCGCCGACGTGCTGCGCCAGCCGAAACGCCGAGCCGTGAAACTGGCCCATCTGGCACGAGCCCGACCGCGTGCCCTCGGGAAAGGCGATGATCGACACGCCCTCGGCAAGCAATCTCGATCCGGCTTCGATGAACTTCTCGAACGGCATCTCCCGAACCCGCAGATACCCCGCCACCCGCGAAATGAAATTCACGAACGGGAGTCTGGACGGCCAGATGTTCAGAATCTCGACGCATTCAACCGACAGAACCGCCATTAGGAAGGCGTCGGACGCCGAACGATGATTGGCCACGTAAATGAAAGGCGGCTTCTCCTGGGGCGCGTAATCGACATATCGCACGCGGACCAGCGGCCAGCCGCAGCGGATCGTCACCGCGCCGTAGTTGGCGATGGTCCGCCGGATCAACCAGAGCGTTCGACGCCGATTCCGCCCCAACAGGTCGAAGAGATAGCAATACGGAAACCCCAGGACCAGAAACAAAATCGACGCCAGCGCGAAAACCGACCAGAACGATATATTCAGCCAAACCACGCACAGGCGCGACAGCAGCGTCGTCCGTTGTGCCATCTGCGGCTCCATCGCATCAGGCCTTCTTCTGTTCGTTCCTGATCATGCTCAGGTAATTGTAAAGGTCCTGCATGCTTCGGATCGAACGAATCCGTTCGTCGTCGCGCACCTGGACGTTGAATTTTTTCTGGATCGCCGCGACCAGGTCGACGACGTCCAGGCTGTCCAGTCCGAGATCGCCAAAGATTTGCGCTTCCGGCGTGAGCTTCTCGCGCGGAATTTCGAACGAATCGGCAAAAACGTCATTGACCGCTTGAATCAACTCAGATTCTATCATTCATTGTCCTCACACAGCCTGGGCGCAAGTTTACAGACCGCCGCCGGTCAATTCAACATTGGACCGCCTCCCACGAAGGGAACGTGTGCCAACTTCTCCGCCAGAGCAGAAATTGAACCGCCACGACGCCAAGACGCCAAGGTGAAAGCTTTCAGCGCATTTTTCACCTTGGCGTCTTGGCGTCATGGCGGTTCAATCGTTTTTCCTCCCGGAAGTTTGGGCAACCTCCGACGGCGCCAGCAAATCCCAAAGCGATCCGGCATACCCCATTTTTCGCAGCACCTGTAACTTGTCGTCCATCGCATCGGGCGGAAAAATCACGTGTCCCAGCTTCCTGAAACCTTCCGTCAGCGTTTGCTCCGCCCAGGCTCGGTCGATCTGCGGCGAAAGGTAATAGACCGTTTCGAGCAAATCGCAATCCGCCTCGATCAACTTCTCACGAACCGCAATCCGCTGAAGTTCGGTATGCGGCAGAATGCGGATGCCCAGAAAGACGAACACGGCGCTGCATCTCAGGTTCCGGATGTTCTCGATCCCCTCGAGCACGGTTTCCCGCGTCTCACCCGGCCCCCCGAACATGAAGTAATTTGCCACCGCGATCCCCTGCTTCATCAGCACGCCGTTGGCGTTCACCACGTCTGCGAAACGGAACGGCTTGCGGAGCCGCCGGAGCGTCGCATCGGTTGCGGCGTCCGAGCCCAGTTCGGCGGATGCCAGCCCCGTTTCGCGCATCAGCGCCACGACGTCCTCGCTGATCCCCGTCGGCTTGATGAACGCCGACCAGCGCACCATGAGTTTGCGCCGCTTCAGCTCTCGCAGCACTTCCAGATAGGCGCCGTCGTCGTCATTGAACAGCGAATCGGTGAAGAACACGTAAGATACGCCGTGGTCCTTCATCAGCCGTTCGACGTCGTCCACCACGTCGGCCGCGGGCCGGCAGCGCAACGACCTGCCTTCCAGCACCGGATAGGCGCAATACGCGCAGCGAAGCGCGCACCCTCGTTTCGTCTGCACCGGCGCGATCGTCCCCAAATCGAGATAACTCTTCAGGATCGCCGGATCGTAATACCCCCCGCACAGTCCGTTTCCCTCGATCGGCCGGGCGTTCCTCAAGATCGTACCCGGCGCCGGCGCGCCGCCGCGCTCCAGCGATTCGACCAGTCCAACCATCAAGGACTCGCCCTCGCCGCAGATCCCGTAATCCGCGCCGGTATTCCGCAGCATGCCCTCGGGCGCCAGCGAATACCCCGAACCGCCCAACACCACCGGCGCCCCGAGCTCCTCGTGCACGCACCGGACCAATTCGCCGATCTCCGTTGCATACCGTTTTTCGTTCAGCAGGTTCACGTTGTCGAGGTTGCGGATCGAAATGCCCACCAGGCCGGGTTTCTCGCTCCTGAGCCTCCGGCGCAGGCCCTCGATCGACTCGCCATCCACCAGCAGATCGCAGATCACCGTCTCGTGTCCCGCCCGTTTCAGCGCGGCCGCCACCGCGCTCATCCCCAGCGGATAAACCGGGTATGGCGACGTGGCCCTGTTAGATGACAGCAGTAGGATTTTCAAGTCGTCCTAGTCCATTTGCATTTCGGACATCTTCATGCGCCCGTTGCGGGAGTCAAATGTTCGGCTCACTCTCTGTCATTGCACTCTTCCGAAAAGATTACCGCGAAGGAGCGAAGGCGCGAAGGCGCGCGAAGGAAGACAAGTTCTCCTTCGCGCAACTTCGCGCCTTCGCTCCTTCGCGGTAATCTGTACAAGAGACTCTCCTTTGCGCTAAAGCCCGGATGAATACAAGAGCGACATTCTCATCCCCGTCAGAAACGAAGGACCCCGCGGCCAATTGGGCCCAGCCCGGCCTCGGCCGCAGTTGGCAACAAGGGTTCTTTCACTGGCTCATCCGCATCGGCGGCAAGGCCCGCGGATACCACATGTCCCACGTCGTGACCTTCTGGTACGTCCTGCTTTACCCCTCCATCCGACGCCGCTGCCGATTTTACCTCAGCCGCCGCTTCCCCGACCACAAGGGCTGGTTTCGCCGCTTTCTCGACACTTATCGTCTGGCCCGCACCTACGGCGCCGCGCTCGTCGATATGACCGTGCTGGATATTTTCGGCCCCCGCTCCATTTCCGCCAGTTGCCCGGAGCACGACCGGCTCATCCAATTGTGCGCCCAGCCACGCGGTTTCGTCCTTCTTCACGCCCACGTCGGGTCGTTTCAGATCGGAATGTCCGCCCTCACCCAATTCCCCAAACGCGTATCCATCGTCATGATTCCCGAAACGCGCGCTCCCATGCTCTTGGGTCCGCAGTCCGCCAGCATGATCGACCCGCGCACCGGCCTCCAGGGCGTGATCGCCATGACCGAGGCCCTTCTCCGCGGCGAGATCGTCACCATGATGGGCGACCGAATCTTCGGCAGCGACCAGAACGCCGTCGCCGTGCAATTCCTCGGCGATTCCGTGCTTTTCCCCGTCACCCCCTACCGCCTCGCTTCGGCAACGGCAACGTCCGTCCTCGTCATGGCCGCTCCCAAAACCAGCCCCAACTCTTACGAGCTTCGCCTGTTAAAAATGATCGAAGTCCCGCCGAACCTTGGCCGAAACGCCCAGGACTACGCACCCTATGCCCAGCAGTTTGCCGATTGCCTCGAGCAATTCACCCGCGAATTCCCCTGGCAATTCTACAACTTCTACGATTTATGGCATGACGCGGGCCAGCCGGGGTGATTGTTACGGGTGCGTGACATTTGTTGCGAAGAATTTCCCCCTCCCCATGTACTCAGGGGGAGGGTTGGGGTGGGGGTCGAACATCGATTGGTGCAGGAAACCCCCACCCTGACCCTCCCCCTGATTACATGGGGAGGGGAAAAAGAGGGCTCGCAGAAACTGTCACGCGCCTATCGTTACGGCTCGGGCTCCGGGCGCTGGTCCTTGAGCCCGAACGACAGCAGCTTTTCAACCCCGCAACGGGTCGCCCACCTGATGAAAATGCGACTATATTTCTCCCCACACAACGTCATTCCGGTGATAAAACAGACGTGAGATAGAATGTAGACCGGACCCCCGATCAGCGCCAGCAGCGGCTTATGAAAATAGATCGCTAATGTCCCCGACAGCGCCACGATCACCGGCCAGCTCATCACCATACTACCCGCGATCAGGAACATGCCTAACAGAATGCGCACCGTCGGCGGCTTGCGGAACTCGCTCAGCCCGGCACGATCGTCGATCGCATGACGCACGTATTTTATTCGCGCCAGCCTCAGTCCAATCTTGTATAGCACCTCGTTCAACGGTAATCTTTCCTCTCGAAAGACAGAATACCGGATTCGTCCGTTCCGCTCCATAGCCTGAGGCAAAGCAGTGAGCATTTCACCTGCCCGCTCAGAGACAGACCCGGGGACCCAATGCCTTCTTTCCCAGCCTTGGGACGCTTTCGACCGGATTTACTGCATCTCCCTCGCCCAGCGGCCTGACCGATGTCAAAGCGCCCGGACCCAATTCCAACGCGTCGGACTTGCCGATCGCGTTGAATTCGTCATTGTCGATAAACATCCCACCGACAGCGAGCGGGGAATTTTCGAGTCTCATCTGGCCTGTCTCCGCGCGGGACTGGCCGCCCACGCAAATAGGATCGTCATTTTCGAAGACGACATTCTCATCTCCCGATTTTCCCCCCAACGCCTTGCCCACGCCGCCCATTTCATGGACGTCAATCGCGATTGGCGGCTGTTCTTCTTTGGCTGCTTCGTCAATTCCTCGCGCAAAACCCCCTTCTCTTCGGTCGTCAAGGTTTCCTATCGCTGCACCGCCCACGGCTACGTCGTCAGCCGCGAATTCGCCCAGAAGCTCGTCAACCTCCCGTGGCAGGGCATCCCCTACGACGACCTGCTCCGAGCGACCGCCGGCGACGGCGTCTATGCCATCTATCCCGCCTTCGCTTTCCAAAACGCCTCCTCCACCGACAATGACAACCTCCGACGCGTCGACCGCGCCCGCCGAATCTTCGGCGGCATCCGCCTCCTTCAGCGTTGGAACGAATTCAGCGCTCGCCGCTTCCTCCCCATCGTCGCCGCTCACGTCGTATTTTTCCTGCTCATCGTGCTCATTGCGCTGCTGCACTACGGCACGCCGTGGCGATGAACCGCCGTCGCGATGAACCAGTACAATTCCGGATTCCCGCCCGACATCTGAACTTTGGTCATTTGGAACCCCGCCGCCGCCACCGCCTCCTGAATCTGCTCGATCGACCGATGGAACGCGGATACGCCCTGAATTTTCCGCGTGATCTTGCCCAGATGCCACGCCCATGACCCAAACCCCGCTGGGGCCATCGGCGTCCGAATGACCAAATAGCCCCCGTCTTCCAGCCGCGTCCGAATCCGCCGCAACGTCAGATCGAAATCCGATTCGCTCAAAAAATGCATCATGTCCAGCGCGAACACGACATCCACCCGATCCGGCAACCCCGGCCATTCGAAGTCGGGCGCTGCTCCCTGCACCACGACTCCCCGCTCCCCCATCGCCCGCGCCGCCGTGCCAACCCGTCCGGCACTCGGCTCCACCCCGTAGAGTTTCAAGTCCCCGAACCATTCCAGCAGCGCACACGCCGCAAACCCGTGCCCGCATCCCAAATCCATCGCCGTCCGCGGATTCGGCATGACTTTCACGAATTCCGGCAACTCCCGGAACATCGCATCCACCCGCAACTTGACATGGGCGAACATCCACACCCAGGTGCCGATATTCTGGTATCGCAGCTCCACGCGCTCCCGCCAAGTGTTCGTAGTGCCCCGCTTCACGCCCAGAACCGCCCGCAGGACCACCGGCATGCCGATGGCCAACACCGCGAAGATGCAAACGCTCAGAATTGCCCAGTGCATTAGTGTCATCTGCGCCCGAAACGGGCAAAGATTACTCGACTAACGACGACGCCGATAGCGCCGAAGATCGGCCGGAGGACCAGCCGGCTCATTTTCGAAATCGAGCCGGCCGGTCCTCCGGCCGATCTCCGACCTTGCCGCCCCGCAACCCATCGCTATACTCACTCTCAACTCGCGCTTCTTCAGTTTCGTTCATCGAAGTCGCATTTGAAGGGAGCAACTTGTTGTCGGACGGAATTCCGGGCATCGCTCTGGTCGTTGGCGGCAGCCGGGGTATCGGACGGGCCACCGCCCTCCGCCTGGCCCGATCGGGCTGCGATATCTGGCTCACCTACCGGTCCAATCACGAGCAGGCCCGCGAAACCGCCCGCCAAATCGAAGCCCTCGATCGAAAATGCCAACTCCTCTGCTTCGACGTCAGTGATTTCGCCGCCACCGAGGCCGCCCTCCGGCCGCGCGCCGATGAGATCGCCCCATCCATCGTCGTTTTCAATGCCGGAATCACCCGCGACAACCTGCTCGTCTGGATGAAACCCGAGGAGTGGAGCGCCGTGGTCCGCACCGACCTCGACGGGTTTTACAACGTCATGAATGCCGTCCTGTTTTCCATGCTCCGCGCCAGGCGGGGAAGGATTGTGGCCGTGGCGTCGATCTCCGGGCAGGTCGGGCAAGCCGGGCAGGTCAATTATTCCGCCGCAAAGGCCGGCCTGATCGGCGCTTGCAAGGCCCTGGCCCGCGAAGTCGGCAAGCGGAACATCTTCGTCAACGTCGTCGCCCCAGGCCTCATCGACACCGATCTCACCGCCAATCTCCCCAAGGACCAGTTGTTGCCTCTCATCCCTCTTGGACGCATCGGTCAGCCCGACGACGTCGCCTCGGTCATTGAATTTCTCTGCCGCGAGCCTTCCATGTATATTCACGGGCAGGTCATCGGCATCAACGGTGGGCTTTCCACCTGATCGCAGATTCGCATGAAACAGTACGATATCATCGTCGTCGGCAGCGGGATCGCGGGCCTGACCGCCGCGCGCATTCTCGCCCAGCACGGCAAACGCATCCTCCTTCTCGAAAAAGCCTCCATCCTCGGCGGCTCCCTCGCACGCTTCCGCGTCGAAGGAATCCCCTTCGACGTGGGATTTCACTTCACCGGTGGATTCACCGACGACCGCACCGGAGTCCTGGACATCATCCTCTCCCTGCTCGGCATCCGCGAACGCATCCACCCCATCTATTTCCCGCGCGATGCCTGTCATCGCATGATCTTCCCCAAGACCGGCACCGAATACGTCGTCCCCTGCGGGACCGAAGTCGTCCACGAAAAACTCAAACGCGATTTCCCCAGCTCCCGTGACGGCCTCGAGCGCTTCTTCCACCGCTTCCGCCTCGTCGTCGATGCCACGCCCACGCTCAACGTTTCCGGCTTCGACACTTTCCCTCCTCCCATCGAAGAAGACCACGTCACCCTTCAATCCGTCCTCGACGATTGCACTTCCGACCGGCTGTTGCAGACCATCCTTGGCGGATTGTGCATGTGCTACGGCACCCGGCCCAACGAAGTCTCCTTTGCCACTCATTGCCGCGCCAGTTTCGGTATGCAGGAATCCCTCGCCCGCGTCGAAGACGGCGGCGACGCATTTATCGATGCCCTGGTCGACGTGCTTCGCAACGATTCCGTCGAGATCAAAACCCGCTGCACCATCCAGCAGTGCGCCGAAATCAGCCAGCGCAAGGTCACGCGTTTCGTCCTGAGCGACGGCTCCGAGGTCGCCGCCGCCGCCTGCATCTTTACCATCCACCCCGCCAGCATCCTTTCCATTCTGCCCAAGGAACACCTCTCCAAGGCGTTCCAGGAGCGCGTCCAGGATTTCGAGCCCAGCAATTCGTTCTTCACCGTTTACGGATCGCTGGATCGTCTGGACGAAATCGGCGCGGTCACCCTGGCGTCGGTTCTTCCCGATGAGGACCTCAACACCATGCTGACCTATCGCCCCGGCGTCGAGGCCGACGGGCCGATGATGGTCCTTCGCAGCCGCGAACGCGGCTCCGACGGGCCTGTCAACACCGTCACCGCCCTCGAGGTCGCCTTCACGCAATCCACCAACCAGTGGTTCGATACCAAGCTCAAACGCCGCCCGCCGGAATATTACGAGTACAAAAATCGCCGCACCGAGTCGGTCGTCGGCCGGATTCGCCAGTACATCCCCGAATGCCGCGACGTCCGCGTCATCGACACCGCTTCCAGCCTCACCTACCGCGATTATCTGCACAACCCCGACGGTAGCGCCTACGGCATTCGCCAGAAAATTGGACAATTCAATCTTTCCGGAAGGCTCCCGCTGACCAACCTCTACGCCGCCGGGCAAAGCGCTCTGCTACCCGGCGTGCTCGGAGCGATGACCTCGGCGTTCTTCGTCTGCCGCAGCATCCTCGGCCGGGATGCCTTCCGCGAATACCTGGGATCAACTTGCTCAACCGCGCCGTGATTACCGGGTATGGCGTGGTCTCCCCCATCGGCTATTCGGTGCAGGAGATGATGCGGGCGCTCGACGCCGGCGTCTGCGCCACCTGCGCCATGCCCCCCTCCTGGAATCGTTTTGGCCGGCTCCGTTGCCAGGTCGGCTGTCCCGTCGAACTGCGCGATCCCAAGGCCATCCCGCGCTCGCTACGCCGCACCATGAGCCCCATGAGCATCTACGCCGTTCAGGCCTCCACCCAGGCCCTCCAGCACGCCGGCATCGACCCCGCCTCCATTCCCCAAAACCCGCGCATCGGTTGCATCATGGGCTCCACCACCGGCAGCCCCCAGGCCATCACCCAAACCTACGAAACCCTTCTGGCCAAAAATGAATACGTCATGCTCGGCGCCAGCGAATTCTTCCGCTGCATCTCCCATACCGTCGCCTTGAACGTCGCCCAATTCTTCGGCATCAAAGGCGTCGTGTCGGCCACCTGCGCGGCGTGCGCCTCCGGCCTCCAGGCCGTCGGCGCGGCCTACGACCAAATCCGTCTCGGCCGGCAGGACGTCGTCCTCTGCGGCGGCGCGGAAGAACTCCACGAAACCGTCGTCGGCTCCTTCGACATCCTCTACGCCGCCTCCTCTGGATTCAACGATTCCCCCTCCCAAACCCCGCGCCCCTTCGACGCCCGGCGCGACGGCCTGGTCTGCGGCGAAGGCGCCGGCGTCGTCGTCTTGGAATCCCGCGACCACGCCCTCGCCCGCGGCGCAAATATCCTCGCCGAGGTCGTCGGATATCACACCTGCAGCAGCGGCATCCACGTCAGCCAGTCCGATGATTCCTCAATGACCCACTGCATGAAAACCGCCCTGGACTGCGCCTCGCTTTCTCCAGCCGACATCGGCTACGTCAATGCCCACGCCACCGGCACCCCGCAAGGCGACGCCGCCGAGGCCCGCGCCATTCACGCCGTCTTCGGCTCCGACATCCCCGTCAGCAGTCTCAAGGGAAACATGGGCCACACCCTCGGCGCCTCCGGCCCCATCGAGCTGGCCGCCACCATCGAAATGGCCCGCTCTGGAACGATTTATCCCACCCACAATCTCGCCGAAATCGACCCCGCCTGCGCCGGCATCGCCCACGTCCAGAAAAACACCCCCAAACAATTCACCCATTTCCTAAAAAACAGTTTCGCCTTCGGCGGCATCAATTCCGCCATCGCCTGCACCGTTCCCCACATGTAGCCGCAATACCGTTCAACGACCGGAGCAACTTCTTTCCGTTAGCCCCCGGCTTTGCCGGGGTTTTCCGCAATGAGCGCAGCCCAACCCATGTTGGGCGAAAGGACCGATCCATTCTTACGCAAAGGCGCAGAGTTTTCTTCTCCGCGCCTCCGCGCCTCCGCGCGAGACTTCTTCTCCAATGGAGTCCAAATCGAATCGAGCAGGGCCACAAACGAGCGTTGCACCCCGCCGAGATGGCTGGAGACGGTGACCTTGCCGCTCCCTGAGTCGCAGGAGACAATGGTGAAGGAGGCGAAAGGGAAACGCCATGAAAGCAATTCATCCGGTTCTGGCGGCTCTGTATGTGTTCTGCGTGGTCTGCGGAACGTCGGCTCAGAACGTCGAGGAAAAGGCCCCGCCGGATCATCCGAGAATCACATTTGGCATCAAGAAGTTTGTCTCACTTAACGACGCCCGAGAGGAATTGTGGAATAACCCAGACTGGCAAAAGTTGGTCAATGTCCTACCAGAATGGGAATCCGGCTTTTTCGTGATTGAGCTTGATCCTGATGGTCCGGCTGCCGACGCTGGCATCAAACCCGGATGCATAATCACGAGGATGGGCGACGTGCCAATCCGGGATGCGGATGATGTGCGTGCTTTCCTAAAAGCCGCTGTCGTTGGCAAAAGTTATGACGTTGTCTTTTTCCAATACAGCGACGACTCCAGTTCATGGACCAAAGAAGATGCTAAAATCGTTGGCCGGGCACCGGCAATAACTGTTCCGGCCACAAAGCCGGAAATAACTGCTGCCGCCACAAAGCCATCCTCACATCGGCATACAGTCCATCAAGCTACCCCCCAAGACTTCGACGATTTTTGCAAAGAATTTGTGCTCGCATGGAATGAGGAGCACAATAACGAAATGACGGATGACGGGAGGACATTCAAAACCGTGTATGAGGGATCGATCACAAGCACGGATGTAAGAAAAACGGACAGTATTGCCCACCCAATTGTTGGGGTGCTTGCACTGCACGCACAAGAGGAGTTTGGGGATTTACATGGCGCTTCCATAACGACAACATATTCCATCACCGTTACGTTCGCTATTGAAGGCGGTCGGTGGAAAGCGATAAAAGGAACGCAGCGCGTGGACTCGAAAGAGGGTACTGAGCAGCGAAGTAGCGATCTCGTCGGAATTGAGGTGGAGCAAAACGCGATTCAGTTTTCCTACGCAACGGACGCAGCACAGTAGGAGTGACGGAACTGTGCAAGGTGCGGAAAGACATGGGAATGTCAGTCCAGCTCGGTTGCCGTGGATCGTTCCTGGCTGAACGAATGGGACGCTTCAGGGCGGAATTCCTCTGCGCGGCGTTCAAGGTCGAAAGTGTTTCAACGCTTCGTTCATGGCATTTGTAACTAAGGTGTAACCAGGATCACCTCGAAAGCTCTTTTCAATGGCGATGCACTTCCGATTATGAAATGTATCAAACTTCGCCTTGCAGTCGCAACTGGCTCCCGTTTGCAACCATTGCATGACCTGTTCTGCCGTCCCGTCAACTTGCTGCATGACGTTCTCAACAGGGAAATAATACGTGATGGTCACGGTTTTTTCGGAGCTTCTGGTCTCGATATTGAAATCGATGTGGCTCTTAAGGTTATCTTGTATCCACCGCCGAATTAAATGGACAGGATCCGTCTTCTGCGCGATCTCGTCCAGAATTTCTGCTATCCCGTAAGGATTAATCATGGCGATAATTCTAGTTGGGCTCGCGTTTTTGTAAAATCTTTCGCCAAAAGCGCTTTCACGTGTAATGCATCCTATCGCCTTCAGTTATCTTGGAAAAATCAAAGGGATCGGGAGTCTTTGGCTGTAAGGACTCCCAACCCCTTTTGAGTTTTCCACAGTTCAGAAATCAGCGACCGCGTTGGAAGGCAGAAAATGTATCGCGCGGTTGCCGGTTCGCGGCCTAGCAGAGTGGAACTGGCGACCTGCGCTGCCTACACTGTAGGTTATGAACAACCAAATTAAGCGGTGGAACGACTACAGCATTGAAGTCCGCGTGGTCGATCCTCAAAAATGGGAAGTGGAATTTCGTGATTCACTCTGGATTCCAGCGGTCAATTTACATGGCCACCGCCAGAGCAACTCCACTCCTAAGCCGGGTATGGTTCTGGTTATCCATAATGGAGCGAAGTTGGTGGCAACGCTGATGGACGCGCCGGAACCTCGCGCCGGCCTCACCCGACAGGACTACGAAGCCAAGGCGATTGAGGCAGTGGATGCAGAGTTGGCAGCCCACGCTTAGCGCGGGCGCGCCGGCGAGACTCAAACGTGGATTACCGCCAAGAACGCCAAGAGCGCGAAGAAAACGCATCCCGCCCTCTCTCCTCGCCTTTCGCGGTTTATTTCTTGGGTTCGGCCCGATCGAAAAATTCTTTTATTTTTTTCCCTCGCCCAACCAAAAATGCCACCAAAACCTTCACCTCCCGGCTATAGATGTAGAGGGACCGCTATTTTTGCCGTCGATCCAACGTCCGTTATGCCGCCCCGAATGCGGTCATCTCCGACGCCGACAAAATGGCCGACCGATGCTCTTTCAAGTAGGTCCCGCCGTAGACGTTGACAAAACCCCCCGTGGCGCTGTCGAAAACAGGGGTTTTGTCAACGCCCCCCCAAGGCCAAATCTTCAACCGTAGTATTATGATGTCTATCAACCCAAAAAATTCAGCCTCACCACGGATTACGCGGATTGCCACGGATGGGAAGAAGATTTCATCCCATTTTCCCATCCGTGTTATCCGCGAAATCCGTGGTTCCTCTTCGTCTCAAACAGCGACAAAATGGCCGACATGCAAGAATCTCAAGTGGGTCCCCCCGGTAACGGTAACGAAACCCCGCGCCACGCTATCGAAAACAGGGGTTTTGTAACCACCACCCCAAGGCTGAATCTTCAACCATAGATGATCAGCGCCAAGGTCACGGGATTTCCTGGCATGATTCTGCCTTGGCGCCTTGGTGTCTTGGCGGTTCAATTTGATTGTTTGGATGACCGACCCCGTTCGGCTATTGCCTCCGCCGTGCCACGCTGATATATAGTGGCCCATCACTTTTGGGAAAGGAGACCCGCATGAGAAATCTCTTCTTAAGTTCACTCGGAATCGTCGCGGCCCTCTGGTTCATCGCCGGCTGTCATTCCGGCGGCGACAGTACGACCCAGGCGGACAACAGCAGCAATGCCGTCGCCCCATCCGCCGCCACCCGGCCCATTCCGCCCGACTGCATCTTCGCCAAGGTAAAAATGGGCGAGGAACGCGATCAGGTGTTTCGCGAGATCGGGCAGCCAACTTCGGTGAACAGCTATATCACCGGCAAGGCGTTCATTCCCTTCCATTACGGCGGGGGCGACGAAAACCGCTTGTCCGCGCACTACAAGGGCGTAGGAATCATCACCTTCGGCAACGACAGCGCCTACACCTCCGGCTACAGCGTCGTCGATATCAGCTATGACCCCAACGAGCCGGGTTACTAACGACTACGACGTCGCCGTCATCGGCGCCGGCCCGGCGGGAGTCTGCGCCGCCGCGGCAGCCGGCGGCGCGGCCAGCGTTCTCCTGATCGACAGTTCCCCGCGACTCGGCGGGTCCGTCACCGCCGCCATGCACCGCTGCATGTGCGGTCTCTATTCCTCCGCCCCGAAAGACCCGCTGGACACTCTGAACGCCTCGGCCCAGCGCGACATCGTTCGGCGAATGTTGACCAGGGAGCCGGCTCGCGTCCTGACGCGGCAAATGGGCAAGGCATGGGTCCTGGAATTCCCCGCCCCGGCCTGGGAATCCTCGTTGGCGGAAATCTGCGCCGAATCCAACGCCGACGTGCGCCTCGGCTGCCGAGTCGCCGCCCTCCGCCGACAGGGCAACCGGATCACGGCAATTCAATTGCAAGACGGCGAATCGCGATGGATCGACGTGAAAGTCCTCATCGATTGCACCGGCGGCGGCGCCGTGTTGAAGTTGGCCGGTGAAGACGCCGTCTTCCCGCTCGACGACAGTGCCGGACGAATCCTCGCCGGCTTCGCCGCCCGGCTTTGGGGCATCGACGGAGACGCCGAACTCCTCCGCCTCCAAATTCCCTACGCCCTGGCCCAAGCGGTGGAAAAGGGGTTGCTCCCGCGCGTGGCGCGGTTCGCTGTCTTTTATCCCGGCCCGGCGCCCGGCGAGGGAATCTGCAAGCTCGCCGTCAATCCGCGCGAATTGTCCAACACCGATGCCGAGTCATTTATGAACGAGGTCGTCCAACATCTTAGCCGCCAAATCCCCGCCCTGGCCAACGCCCGGATCGTGGAAAAATCGCCCCGGATTCTGCCGCGCGACGGCCTGCGCCTCCGCGGAAGGTTCGTCGTGGATGACCAGCACGTTCTGCTCGCCCGGCAGTTCGGCCCCGACGCCGTCCATGCCTGGTGGCCACTCGAACGCTGGGATGAAACCGAAGGTCCAACTTATGCCTATCCCCCCATCGGCCAACACTACGACATTCCCGACGCCGCCCTGCAAAGCGCGGCGGTTGAGAATTTGCTCGCCGCCGGCGCTTGCCTCTCCGCCACCTCCGCCGCCATGGCCTCCATCCGCGCCAGCGGCATCTGCCTGGCGACCGGCCACGCCGCCGGCCGCCTGGCGGCGTCGCTTCTCAAAGATCCGGGCGTGGCCATGAATTGTGGCACATCCGCGACTCGGCCCGGATGAATATTCGGTCCGTCCTATCCGTGTTATCCGTGCCCATCCGTGGTTAAGATTCCTGTCATGCGCCACGAAGACATCACGCAGGACGTCATCGGGACCGCGATGGCGGTGCTGAATGAACTCAAGCCGGGCCTGGATGAAAAGCTCTACGAGAGAGCGTTGGTCCTTGAATTACAAGCCATGGGTCACCTCGTCGACCAACAGCGGGAGTTCCCAGTCCAGTATCGCGGTCAACTTATTGGCATGCTTATTCCGGACCTGATCGTGGATGAGAAAGTTATTGCCGATCCGAAGGTTGTCACTGCTTTCAACGCAATTCACCTGGCCCAAATGCTTGGCTACCTGAACATAACCGGCTTGGAGGTTGCCTTGCTCCTCAACTTCAGGGAGGTGACGCTCCACTGGAAGCGAATCGTCAATGACTCCAAGAGCCCGTCAGCCCTCTCATGTGATAACCAGGTGAGATCGGGTTGTGAACCACGGATGGGCACGGATGGGCACGGATAAAGCGGGCATAGGGAAACGCGCTGACGATCGTCCAGATAGACGCTTGCCACAAAATCCGGCCAGACCCAAAGGTCGCAACGTCACTGGCATTGAATGACCCCGCGAATTATGATCCCCAAACTTGTTAGAGGCCAACATTCACAACGTCAAAACAAAGAAAACATCCGTGGCTCATGCCACCCCTGCGGAAGGCGAAGCCTCCGCAGTTGTAACCATTGGTCCGGCCCGGCTTCGGATCGAAGACGTGCTGGCGGTCGCCACCGGCTCGGCGCGGATCGAACTCGATAATTCCCCCGCCTTCCGCAAAATGCTGGAGCGAACCGTCGATATGCTCGATCGGCACATCGAAAACGGCACGGCCATTTACGGTGTCACCACCGGGTTCGGCGCCACCTGCGAGACCGCCGTCCCCGCGTCTCTGTCCGCCAAAATGGCCGCCAACCTCGTGCGCTTCCACGGCTGCGGCACGGGCCAAATCCTCGGCGAAACCGAGGCCGCCGCCGTCATGGTCGTCCGCCTGGCAAGCCTGGCCCAGGGCCGCTCCGCCGTCCGCCCGCTGCTGCTTGATCGTCTCTGTCAGTTGCTCAATCTCCGCATTCTTCCGCGAATCCCTTGCGAAGGTTCCGTCGGCGCCAGCGGCGATCTCACCCCGCTGTCGTACATTGCCGCGGTGCTCATCGGCGAACGCGAAGTGTCTTTCGACAATCGCGTGATGCCCGCCGCCGACGCTCTGGACGCCGCGGGAATCAAACCGATCGAGCTTCGGCCCAAGGAAAGCCTGGCGCTGATGAACGGGACCAGCGTCATGACGGGTCTGGCGTGCCTGGCGTATGAGCGCGCCCGCCGCGCGGCGCGCTGGGCCGCCGCCATCACCGCCATGGCCAGCGACGTGCTGCGGGGAAATCGGCACCATTTCGATCCGCGATTGTTCCTTGCCAAGCCGCACCCCGGCCAACTCGCCTGCGCCCGCTGGATCGCCGACGACATCGCCTACGCCGCCAGGGAATCCAAACGCGACGGCCGAATCCAGGACCGGTATTCCGTCCGCTGCGCCCCGCACGTCATCGGTGTCCTGCTGGATTCACTGACGTTCATCCGGCAAACGCTGGAAACCGAAATCAACAGTTCGAACGACAACCCGCTGTTCGACCCGGACACCGGAGACGTCCTCCATGGCGGCAACTTCTACGGCGGACACGTGTGCATGGCCATGGACATGCTCAAGATCGCCGTCGCCAACGTCGCCGACCTTGCCGACCGCCAAATGGCGCTTCTGTGCAACCCGCAAATGAGCAACGGGCTGCCCGCCGATCTCGTCGCCCATGCCAGCGAGGAACAGGTCAGCCATCACGGCTTCAAGGCGATGCAGATTTCCACCTCGGCGCTGGCGGCCGAGGCGCTGAAGTTGACCATGCCCGCCAGCGTCTTCAGCCGCAGCACCGAATCCCACAACCAGGACAAGGTGAGCATGGGCACGATCGCCTCGCGCGATGCGCTGCGGATCATCGAGTTGACCGAAACCGTGTTGTCGATCGTTCAGCTTGCGGTGTGCCAGGCGGTCGATCTCCGCAACTCCGAGCGTTGCCACCTCCGCAGCCGCGAACTGCACCAGGCCATCCGATCAGTGGTCCCCGTGAACGACGCCGACCGCCGCCAGGACCACGATATCCATCGCGTGCTGGACCTATATCGGACCGGGGCGCTGCCGATCGGCGCCGTCGATTTTCCCGCTGATTAGCGGCCTGCCGACTTCAGTCGGCAGGATTCTGGCGGTGGCGTTTGCGGTTCCCCGCCACATTCCAGCATCCGATCCACCCGCTCAAACTCGAACCCGCGCAAACGCAGTTCCCGCACGGCCACGTTCACAATCTCTAACACCCGCTGAACAGGGACTCCCCCATCATGCAACAGAATAATGCTTCCATCCCGCGTCTTGCGAACCACGCGCTCGATCACCCACCGTGCCGATCCCAACTTGTCGAACGACCGAACGTCCCAGCCGACCAGCGTCAGCCCGGCCCGCCGCAATGCCCCCGGAAAATGCGGGCCGGTCATGCCGCTCGGCGGGCGAAAATATCGCGCCTTCACCCCCGCCGCTTCTTCGATCGCCCGCTGGCCCCGCTCCAGTTCCCCGCTCAGCCAGCGGCCGAAGAGCGCGCTGATAAACCACGGATGCCGGTAGCTGTGATTTCCCAGCAGATGCCCCTCCGCCACGATCCGCGCCGCCAGTTCCGGATGTGCCGCCACGTTCCTGCCGATGCAGAAAAACGTCGCGAAAATCCTTTCGCGCTTAAGCAATTCCAACAATTCCGGCGTAGAGGCCGGATCAGGCCCATCGTCAAACGTCAGCGCCACTTTCATCTTCCCCGGCTGGCCCCGGCATTCGGCCCGGCAGAAAAAATTCATCCCAATGAACCACAACCCGCAGGTGAAGATCGGCAGATAAACCAGCCACACCCCAATTACCGCCCAGGTGCGCGTCGGGTCCGGCAGCGCCAGCGTCGCCACCGTTGCCACCCCAATCGCCGCCCAGGTTGTCACGCCGAATCGGCTCATCGCGGATTCATTTAACCTATCAGATCGAATCGACATTCCATAGCCGCTGTTGCGACCCCCGTCGCCCGCCAATAAAATCCAATGCGTGACGCCTGTGACCAATTCACCGGACATCGAGCCCGACCTCAACCCCCAGAAGATCGACGCCATCCTGGATCACGGCGTCGCGGCCACGGTCGCCTACGCCCGCAAAAACTCCCCGTTTTACCGCCGGCAACTCGCCGAATTCCCGCAAATCCGCGGCGTCGCCGATCTGGCGCAAATTCCCCTCACCACCAAAAAGCAGGTATCGGAATCCAACGACCAGTTCTGGTGCATCCCACGCGAGAACCTCCTCGACCTCTGCACCACCAGCGGCACCACCGGTGTCCCAACGCTCTATCCTCTCACTCAGGGCGACCTCGACCGCCTTGGCCAGAACGAGTATCTCTGCTTCCGCCGGGTGGGCCTATCGCCGAGCGATCTGGTCATCCTGGCCGTCACGATCGACAAATGCTTCATGGCCGGCTTGGCCTATTTCGAGGGCCTGCGAAAATTGGGGGCTGCCGTCGTTCGGGTCGGCGCCGGATCGCCGGCAATGCTCTTGTCCATGATCCAGCGCCTCAACCCGACCGCGATCATCTCGGTCCCCTCGTTTCTCAAACGCGTCGCCGCCTATGCCGATCAGCAAGGCCGCGATCTGGCGCGATCCACCGTTCGCAAACTCGTCTGCATCGGCGAGCCGGTCCGCAATCCGGACTGGACCCTCACTCCCCTCGGTTCGTCCATCGCCCAAGCCTGGAACGCCCAGGTTTTCTCCACGTACGGGAACACCGAACTGGCCTCATCGCTTTGCGAATGCCCGGCCGGCCAGGGCGGTCATCTCCATCCCCAATTGCTGCACGTCGAGGTTCTCGACGATGCCGGCCAACCCGTTCCCGACGGCCGGGAAGGCCAGCTCATCGCCACCACCATCGGCGTCGAGGCCATGCCCCTGATTCGATTCGCCACCGGCGACGTAACCTTCCTGACCCGCCAGCGCTGCCCCTGCGGAATTTGGACCCCGCGCATCGGACCGATCCTTGGCCGCAAGGACCAGGCCATGAAGATCAAAGGCACAAGTGTCTACCCTGCCGCCGTTCAGCGCGCCCTTCAGGGCTTGGACGATCTGATCGATTACATCATGATCGCCACCGCCCCCACCGCGCTTTCCGACGAGCTGGAGATCATCGTCGCCTGGCGTGGCGACCCCGCCGGCGCTCACGAAACGATCTGCGAAAAGCTCCGCGGCGAACTGAAGGTCTGCCCCACCGTTCGCCTGGCCTCATTGCAGGAAATCCAAACGCTGGGCGATTCCCGCGAGCTGCGCAAGCAACGGGTCTTCCTGGATCATCGACTTCCCCGTGGCAATTCGTCGCGATCCGGATAAGCTGCCGCCAAATGATATCCAAATTATTTCTTCCAATTGACGGGAACGTTCATGTCCGTGTGCTCTGGTTTCTGGCCGTCCTGGGCATGATCGCCTGCCACTGTCCCGCTCAAACCGCCGACGGACCGGGAGAACGCATCGAAGGTTTCACGGATACGCCGATGCTTCCGGGAGGCAGTTGGCACCAGCATGACCCAAACCGCCCGCAGCCGCCGGTCGTCACGCCCGGGGCCAGCTTCAGTCTGGGCGCTGGGCCGCCGTCGGACGCGGAGGTCCTCTTTGACGGCAAAGACCTTTCCAAGTGGGAAGGCGGTCCGGAACAGAATCCGAATTGGAAGGGCCAGGACGCTTCCTGGAAGGTGCGGGATGGCTATGTGGAAGTAGCCCCGCCGAATGGCAACGACATCCGCACCCGGGACAGGTGGTCTGATTTCCAACTGCACGTGGAATGGGCCACGCCCGATCCACCCACGGGTCACGGGCAGGCCCGCGGCAATAGCGGAATCCTCATCAACGATATGTACGAGATCCAAGTGCTCGATTCCTATCACGACAAGACCTACCCCGACGGCCTGGCCGGGGCGCTGTACGGGCAGATGCCGCCCCTGGTCAACCCCAGCAAACCACCCGGCCAGTGGCAGACGTACGACATTATCTGGGAATCCCCGCGTTGGAACGACAAGGGTGAACTGACCCAGAAAGCCTGCGTGACCGTGATTTACAACGGCGTGGTGGTGCAGCATCGCAAGGAATTCATTGGCCGCACGGAGGGTATCGGAGACGGCGTGGCCTACAAGGCAAAGCCGTTTTACCAGCAGCATGACCCGGCGGTCTTCATCCAATTGCAGAACCACCACAGCAATCCCGTGCGTTTCCGAAACATTTGGATACGCGATCTGAACCTGGCGGAACAGCAGTAGGCGGCCGAACTACCCGTGGTGGCAGGGCGGAAGTATGGCGAAAATAGCAGACAAATGAGGGAGAAATCCGAATAATGGTTCGCGTCACCTTTAGTTCGTCCGAATAATGGTTCGCGTCACCTTTAGTTCGTCCGCTCTTGGAGCCGTCCAGCGCCGGGAGAATCAGGGAGCGAGGGGGGGGACGGGGGTTGTAGCCGATCAACGATCTCTGGAACCTTTTCCGCCCTACGCCTTAAGGCACTCAATGACCCCCCTTATGCTCTTGTCCTTTGTAGGGTCGCCCACGTACCGTTGCAGGTACACCTGCCGATGTTTTATAGCCCCGACGCCCTTCATCCACGCACACGGTGGGCGAGGGGTACTCCAGACCGTGGACGCGTCAGCTAAGGAGATGAAACTTACGCGCTCAGCATCTTGCATAACGGCCCACCCGTCTCTTGGAGATACGCAAAGGATATGCCCCCGGTACTGCGCTTTCCGAAAGGCCTTCTCCCAGTAGCGCTCTCGCTTTGAAACAGAGAACAATCCGATTTTTCGCGAGTCGGATCGCCCAGGACCATAGCAGGCGAGCACGCGGTCCGGCCCACATGACATGACATCAAACACAGTATCCGCTCCAAAGTCGATAACCTCCGCGCGGCCTTTTGTGGGGTCATACACACTCATATAACAATCCCCCGACCCGTCGCTATGTCCGCCACCGCACACAATTACACCATCTTCATGCGCACACACGTCATAATTTCCGTCGCCGATTCTAACGAAATTGCGCGACTGCGGGTCAAACCTGTAAAGAGTCGAGGAATTACTTCTCAGGTATACGGAGTCATCAATCCCAAAAGCTAAATCACAATTGTAAGTAAAATGTGTAGGCTTTACGTGCTCGGCGACCAGGCGGTCACCTTGAACGGAGACGATGACTGGGCCTTCGCTCGTCGTAACCACGGCCAGACTGCTCCTGGGGCTTGCCCACGAGTCGGTTCGGTCGTACGGGTACACAGTCCCCTCCAAGGATAATTCATTCACGATTCGGCCATCCTCGGCGTTCAAGAGCAGCAGCATAGACCGACGGTCATCCACTTGGCCGATAACCAGGAGGAGATCATCGCGAATCAAAGCAACGCCAAGTTTGCCTTCGTAGTATCTTTTTGCCTTAATGAGGGCGGCGTAAGGGTCCAAATCTTTTGTCCAGACGGACTGGTGGTCGGGTAAAGAGATCAAACTGGCCTTTGGCGCACCGTCGTCTCCCAACGTGAAAAACGCTAGGTACTTCTCATCGGGAGAAATGGCAAGTGTCGTGGATGGCACCACATTCCCGGCCACAGTCCCAATCTGGAACACCTTCACTTCAGAAATGCTCGCCACACCCTTGTTGGACACAGCCGCCATACGTCCAGTTTTTGAATCGCCGGGAACAATGATTTCTCCGGGACGAATCTCCTCGATCTCAGTAGCGGTGCGATTGCATCCCGCGGCTTCCAAAAATGCCTTGGCATACCTCGGCCCTTCGCCCACGTAGCCGAGCGAGAGAAAATGGATATCGTGACGTCCGGTTCGCGCGCCGGAGACTATGGTCGCGCCGTCCTTATAGTGGAAGCGGATCTCGAAGGTTGGATAGTGGCTCACGTATTCTGCTTTCACGAGAGCACCGTGTCTCGCAACGAGGTCGCGCGACATTTGAGCGTAAAAATCTTCGGTGCTTCCGCGTCCATCATACACGCGGCTCGCTGGGTCGTCTCCAACGGCGCTCCCGCGCCGTGACTCATGCGCCTGTTCCTCGCGCTTCTGATCGGGGACAGTTGGTGCGGAGCGAGGCAATTGCGCCGATGTTCGTTGCTGTGGCGGCTGTGCCGTTGAAAACCGAGGCTTCTTCGAGCCAAATAACCGCTGCCATAAGCTCATAAATTACCTTCACGTGTATATATGGCCTCCCTCCTTCCCAGGCACGGTCACCACCAGCACATCCGAAATCTCGCCGACGATTGCCATGTTAGCCCTGACGACAGGGGGTCCGTGATCCGCGTCGGGCCAGTCGGCACACCGCCGACCTGAAAGCCCGACCGTTCGGGCGGATTATCCCCTAACCAATGCTGCCCTACAAGCTCCACAAGGCCAGTTCGGCGGTGCGGCGGTTCCGGCCTGGGTGCAGTCGATTGGCTCGGCTTATCGAATGCGTTGGATCGGATCATCACCTCTTGGCGAACGATACCGGCTCAAGCGGGAATCGACGGTCCGTCTTGTTGCCGTTGCCGTTGCATCGCCAATTGTTCCCGGAACGTCAGCGGCGGGTTGCCGGACGGTTCATGCGACGGCTCCGGTGACGCGGCGGCATCGGCTGCGGTATCGCGAGAATTAAAGGTGACGCGAACTGTTTACGAGTTGTTAAACATCGCGACAATTATTGGCTGGGTTTGGACGCCGCCTGACAAACCGCCGCCGACAGCGAGTTAACAACACCGCACGGCAGTATGATGTGGCAATGGCTACTCCTGATTGGATGACGCTTGCCCGCTCGGCCGAAGAGCGCGGCAATCAGAAGCAGTATGCCGAGGCATCGCAATTGGTGGAGCAGGCGCTGCAACTGGAGCCAAACTGCGCGGTGGCGCACCACGTTCTGGGGATCATTTGCCTTGAGCAAGGGCGTCCGCAAGAGGCGATCGATCGGCTTGCCAGAGCATTGGCGATCCGGCCGGACCTTGCTCGATCTCATCATGCGATGGGCAGGTGCCGGATGTTTCAGGGCGAACCGGCGGTTGCTCTGGAACATTTCAATCGGGCTTTGTTCCTATAGCCCGGATACGCACGGGCCCATTTCAGTCGAGCCGAGGCCTTATGGAAGCTGGGCCGGTTCCTGCTCCGGCGGCTTTCATTTCCGCGTTTGGTGGCGCACACTGTCGACACGAGCAACACGGCTTCCGATCTCGTTGACGACGCCCTGCCGCGGGCGCGCAAGATGCACCGCGACGCGGTCGAGACGGTTCTGCGCGCCCATTATCCGCGCGTCTGCCGGATCGCCCTGGCGCTCTGCGGACGCGAGGATGACGCAAAGGCGGTCGTGGAAACCGTCGTCCGGCAAAGCCTGCACGCCCTGCCATGGTGGAGCAATGCAGCCGAGGCGACAGGCTGGTTCCTCCATCACACCGTTCTCACGACACGGGAATTGGCCAGTAATAAAACCCCCGATCCAAGCGAGGATTGCCTGGTGCGGACGTTGTCCAATCCCCCGCCCCAGCACGTCGCGTTCGTAAAAGCCCTGCGGCTGCTTCCGGCGCAGCAGCGCGAGGCATTTCTTTTATTCCGCGGCGAGCATCTGGAACCGAGACAGACGGCCGTGGCGATGGATTGTTCCACCGGAGCGGCCGCAAACCATCACATCGCCGCAAACCACGCCCTGACCGCGATCGCCGCCGACACCTTCGACGCCCGCGTCGCCGAACTGGTCCGAGTCTATGCCACACTCACGCCGCCTCAGGATTTGACCGTGGGCGACCTGGGATCCGTCGCCAGCAAACTCCGCCGGCGATGGTTGCTGAGATTTCTTCGGCGATTCCTGCTCGTGGCGGCCCTGGCCGCCGTCGCGTGGATGATTTGGCAATTATCGAGGATGATCGTCATCTGATGGATCACGACCGCCAATTCTTCCCCGCTAATACCCGCCAATGATCTGGCTCTACTACATTCTCTTGATTCTTTTCGCCGTGTGCGCACTGGCGCTTGTCGTCGTGACCTTGCCGGGGCTTTGGGTGATGACCGCGGCGGCGGCGATCTACGCGCTGTTGACGCACGAGCGGCACATCGGATTCAAATCCCTGGCGGCGTTGTTTGTCCTGAGCCTGGGCGCCGAGATCTTGGAGATGACCGCCGGCGGCGCGGCGGCCCGCAAAGCCGGCGGCGAACGAAGAGCGGCAATCGGCGCCCTCCTCGGCGGGATCGCCGGCGGCATCATCGGCAGCCTGGTATTTCCGCTGGTGCTCACCATCGTCGGCGTCTGTCTCGGAAGTTTCGTCGGCGCCGCCGGATTCGAATTCCTCGGCGGCGGCGAAACCGCCCATTCGCTTGGAGTAGGCTGGGCCGCGGCAAAAGGCCGCTTCGTCGGCGTGATGATGAAGCTAGTCGTCGGCATCGTCATGTTCCTGCTCGTGGTCATCGCCGCATTTCCATAACCAATGACAAGTGACCAATGACAATTGACCCTTGTTAGGCTATTGTTTGCCATCATATGCCAGTGAGATTCGTCATCGGTCGGGCCGGCACGGGCAAGACGGCGTGGTGTTTTGAGCGGATTGTTCAGTCGATTCGCCAGCAGCCGCTGGGCGCGCCCATCTACTGGATCCTTCCGCGTCAGGCCACGTTCGTTGCGGAGCGCGCCCTGGCTTGCGGCAGCGGATTGGGAGGATATTTCCGCGCCCGCGTCCTTTCCTTCGAGGACCTGGGCGCCGAAATCCTGGCCGAATGCGGCGGCGCGGCGGTGCCCGAGATTACCGATCGCGGCCGGCGGATGATCCTCGGCCATCTTCTTCGCCGATTGCACGAGCAGCTTCGCTTCTTCCGCTCGGTTGCCCATCACCCCGGCGTCGCCGCCGAACTCGACGGGACATTCGCCGAACTGGAACGCGCCGGCCACCAAGCCGTCGGCATCGAGCGGCAACTGAACGATGCTGCCGCCAGCCCCGCCCTCCAGGCCAAGGTTCACGACCTGGCGCTGATCTATTCGCAGTACGTGAAATTTCTCGGCCAGGATCGGATCGATCCCAATCGGCGGCTGGCTGAAGCGCTGGCGGCGATCGGCCGATGTCGGTCCTTGCCCCCGGCCGACGTCTTCATCGATTCCTTTTACGATTTCACCGGCTCGGAGCGGAAAGTGATCGCGGCCCTCGGCAAAGTCTGCAAATCGGCGTCTATCACCCTGATGCTCGATCCGAACAGTCCGTGCATCGCCAATCCGCACCACGTTCCCGACGAGATGAGCCCGTTCCACCGCTGCGAGCAGGCGTATCGGAAATTATGGTTCACGCTCCAGGAGGAGGGCGTGAAAGTGCTGGCGCCGGCGCACCTGAAGGAACCGCGAAGGTTCAAGAGCCCGCGGTTGGCGATGCTCGAGCGCGCCTTTTTCCCGTCGCCGGAACTTGGGGCCAAGGGCCCGGCAGAGCCCCAGGACCGCGCCATCCAACTCGTCGAGGCCCCGGATTACCAGGCGGAGGTGGACGCCGTGGCCCGATGGATTCGCATGCTCGTCGCCGGCGGCATGCGCTACCGCGACGTCGTCGTGCTCATGCGGAGCCAACAGGATTACCAGCATTTTCTGGAAGCGTCCTTCCACGAGCACAACATTCCATTCTTCGTGGATCGCCGCCGGTCGGCGTCGCATCATCCGCTGCTGCGGCTGATCCGGGCGGCGCTGGCCGTGGCAACCGGCAACTGGTCGCATGAGTCGATGATGGCCGTCATCAAAACCGGGCTGGTTGGATTGACCGAATCCGACGCCGATGCGCTGGAAAATTACGTGCTGCTCCATGGGATCGATCACGGAACGTGGATATCACCGCAGCCGTGGACCGGCCGCCGATCCCGCGGCGAGGAATCGGACCCGGTCTGGGTTGACGATGCGCCGCGGATGGATGCCCTGCGCCGCGGTTTGGTGGATCGGCTTCAGCCGTTTGTCCAATCGGCCGCCGGACAGCGCGCGACATCCGTTGCCTCGCTGGCCTCGGCGATCTTCCGTCTTTTGGAGGATTTCCAATGCCGCGATCAGATCGTGCAATGGATGGACCGTGCCGCCGAAGCCGGCGAACTGGAAGAGCGCGGCGAGCACGAGCGGGTCTGGGACGAGCTGGTAAAACTGTTCGACGAACTGGTTGATCTCTTCGGCGATGAAGCGATTTCACTGAAGGATTTCTCGGCCATCCTGGATTCGGCGCTGGAGGGGTTCGATCTGGCCCTGACGCCTCCGACGGTGGATCAGGTTTTGGTGGGCGTGGTTGACCGGACGCGCGCGCCGGCGGTGAAGGCGTGCGCGGTCCTGGGACTTGCCGAGGGGCAGTTTCCCCGCGCCAGCCGGGAGGATTCGATTTTCACCGATGCCGATCGCCGCATGCTCGACCGGCACAATATCGACCTCGATCCCGACACTTCGCGCCGGCTTCTCGACGAGCATTTCCTGGGCTACGTCGCCCTGACGCGCGCCTCGGAGCGGCTGCTGCTGACGCGCAGTGCCGGCGACGAATCCGGCCGGCCCGTGGGCGCATCGCCGCTGTGGCAGCGCGTGGTCGCGATCATGCCGGACGTGCCGCTCGCCCAACTGCCCCGAGAGGAAATGTTGCCCCTGCGCCACGTCGCCACGCCCCGGCAATTGGTGGGATCGCTGATGCGCTGGGTTCGCAACGGCGCCGCCGATCCGCAGTGGGAGCCGGTGTATCAATGGCTGGCGACGCATTCACAGTGCGATGATGCGATCGACGTGGCGCGTTTCCGTGCGTGGAAAGCGCTGAGCTACGCCAACGAGGCCAGGCTCGACGCCGGCCACGCCGGGCAAATGTTCCCTTCCCCGCTGCACGCCGGCATATTTCAACTGGAATCGTTCCGCATGTGCCCCTATCAGCACTTCGCGCGATACGGGCTGGGGCTGGAGCAACGCGAGCATCGGCAAGTCGACCGGGGCGATCTTTCCCGCGTATTTCACGAGGTTTTGCAGCGCCTGGTGAAAGAGCTTATCGCGGCCCGGCAGACTTGGCAGGACGTGGATGACGCCGAGGCAAAACAGCGGCTATCGCGGTTGACGGCGCAACTCGGCCAGCAGCTTCGCGACGATCTGATGCTATCCAAAGCGCGCAACCGATACCTGCTCGGACACATCGCCAAGACGCTTGGGTTGATCGCCGCCACGCAAAGAGCCTCGGCCGAGCGCGGGGGATTCCGGCCCGCTTTCATCA
Source organism: Tepidisphaeraceae bacterium (assembly GCA_050014015.1). Lineage (GTDB taxonomy): Bacteria > Planctomycetota > Phycisphaerae > Tepidisphaerales > Tepidisphaeraceae > PALSA-1353. The sequence continues at coordinate 8,952 of JBEKEC010000008.1, read as the reverse complement.
ACGTCCGCTTCGGATCGAATCCGGCCGACTCGCTTCCCCCGCTGGCGATCCGAACGCCGGCGGGTAACCAAACGCTGATCCACGGGAAGATCGACCGGGTCGATCTTCTTGCCGATGGATCGGCCTGCGCTTTGGACTATCGCTTGTCGGCCGACGCGCCGGATGCGGGCAGCGCGTATCACGGCCTGAGCCTGCAACTGCCGAGCTATCTTCTGGTGCTGGAGCAGCATGGCCGGCATTTGACGGAGGAAGGCAAGCTCGCTCCCGCCGCGGCGTTTTTCATAAAACTCCTTCGCCCCGTGCGTCTGGCCGATCCCCAAAACGCTCCCGCGCCGGACGATCCGCGCTTTCACCTGCTCGTCAAGCCGCGCGGCATATTCGACATTCGCGTGGCCGGAGAATTGGACCGATCGCTGACCGAGGGAAATTCGGAGGTGGTGCAGCTCTTTCTCAAGAAAGACGGCAGCGTGGGACGCGTGAACCAATCCGACGCCGCCGGCAGCGCCCAGTTCGCCGCCCTGCTCCGCCACGTCGAGCGGTGCATCGGCGAACTCGCCGATCAGATCATGACCGGCCGGATCGACATCCGTCCTTTTCGGATGGGAAAGCAGACGCCGTGCCCCAGATGCGAGTTTCGTTCCTTGTGCCGCCTCGAGCCGAGCCCGGGATGCTATGACGAGTTGGAGGCAATGAACAGGGAGGAGATGTTCGCGAGACTGATGAGGGGGAGAGAATGAAGTTCGAAAATCGAAATTCGAAACTCGAATCAAATTCGAAGCCCGAAATTCGAACTGGTTTTCCTTTGGTCATTCGAATTTCGAATTTGATTCGAATTTCGAATTTCGAATTTCGAATTTACCGGGGGGTATCGATCCAATGAGCGCAATGGCCCCCAAATGGACTCCGCGCCAGCGCGCCGCCATCGACGCCCTCGGCCACAGCCTCCTGGTCAGCGCCGCCGCCGGGTCGGGCAAGACGGCGGTTTTGGCCGAGCGATGCGCGCATCTCGTTTGCCATGCCGAAAACGCCTGCGACGTCGATCAGTTGCTGGTCGTCACGTTCACGGAATCCGCCGCGGCCGAAATGAAGGCCCGAATCCAACTGGCGCTTCGGGATCGAATGGCGCGCAATCCCTCGCCACGTCTGGCGCGGCAGGTGGGACTGGCCGAACACGCCCACGTCAGCACCGTGCATGGTTTTTGTTTCCGGCTTCTGAAGCAGAATTTCACCCTTGCGGGGATCGATCCGGAATTCGAAATCCTCGATCCCGACGAGGCCGCCCTGCTTCGCCGCGAAGTCGCCACCGATCTGTTTCACCGCCGCTATGAGGACGACGACACCGGGGACTTCCATCGGCTCATCGATGCCTACGGCGACGGCGACGACGAATCCCTGGTTCGCCAGGTCGTCGCCACGCACGAGCTGCTGGCCAGCCTGACCGACCCGCGGGACTGGATGGAAAAGAGCGCCAGCGTCATGCGCCAGTCGGCGGACAAACCGCTCGAGGAATCCGAGTTGGGGCGGGATCTGGTCGGGCAGATCGACGCGGGGCTGTCGGCGCTGTCGCGCCGCTGCGACGATGCCCGGCGGACGATTGCCGCCCTGGGGCGGGAGTTCGAGCCATACGTTGAGTATTTAAGGGGACTGTCCCCTTTTTTCACGCACTGGCAGACCGTGCTGAGGGAACACGGGCTGGACATGCTCGTCGGCGAGGTCGCGGACTTTCGCGCCGCCCGCCCGCGCATTCCGGCCGTGCGCGGTCAGCCGGCGGCGAAGGACTTGGCCAAGTCGATCGTCGATGGCGTCAAAAATGCGGTGGATGAAAATCCGTTGGGGGATTTGCTGGCGTCTAACGGCCGGCAGTGGCAAGAGGGAATGCGCAGCGTCGCGCCGCACGCCCAGGCCTATTTGTCCCTGGTCTCGGATTTCGGGACGGAGTATTCCGCGGCCAAGTCGGCCCAGCGCGCTCTTGATTTCGCCGATCTGGAACGGCTCAGCCTGAACGTTCTCCGCGAGGGCGACGCCGTTCCCATGCGCCCATCGGCCCTGGCCAAGTCGCTGCACGAGCAGTTCCGGCACGTTCTGGTGGACGAGTATCAGGACATCAATCCGATTCAGGATGCGATCCTTACTCTCGTTAGCCGAGAGTGCGTCAGCCAGCAAAACGCGAACCTGTTCTGCGTCGGCGACGTGAAGCAGAGCATTTTCGGTTTCCGCCTGGCCGAGCCGGAGAGGTTTCTCGATCGGCACCGGCGTTTCTCCGCGGCGATCGACAAGCGCATGGGGGAGGTGATCGATCTGCGGGAGAATTTCCGCAGCCGTGCCCCGCTGTTGGAGGCGATCAACGGCGTTTTCGAGCGGCTGATGACGCGCCAGGCGGCCCAGATCGAATACGACCAGTCGCATCGCCTGGCCGTGGGGCGCACCTTTCCGCCGGGGGACGGCGTTTCGGATTTCGCCGGCGCGCCGCTCGAGTTGCATCTGTTGCCGGAGGAACCCGGCGCCGCCGACGGGCTGGACCCAATCCCGAAATCCGAAGAGCTGGAGCGCGTCGATTACGAGGCGATCCTGGTGGCCCGAAGAATCCGGCAATTGTTGGGCATGGATGGCTCGCCGCGGATGAAAGTGTGCAAGCCGGACGATGCGGGCCGCGACGTTCTAAAGCCGATCGAACCGGGTGACATCGTCGTGCTTTTGCGGGCGATGCTGCACAAGGCCGACCGGTTTGCCGACGTGATCCGCGCCCACGGGATCGAGGTTCACAATGAGGCGGGCGGCGGATTGTTTGAAGCGACCGAGGTGCGGGACGTCCTCAGCCTGCTGCAAATCCTGGACAATCAGCGGCAGGACATTCCGCTGGCGACGGTTTTGCGCAGCCCGCTGGCCGGGTTGCCCGATCCGGATGATGCGCTGGCGCGGATTCGTCTTGCCTACCGCGACGATGCCGATCCCCTCCCCTTCCACGAAGCCGTGCGGCGGTACGCGCTGGAACAAGATGATGAGTTGGCGGCGCATCTCAAAGATTTTTTGAATCGCCTGGCCGAGTGGCGCGACCAGGCCAACAAGCGTCCGGTGGCCGAGTTGCTTTGGCGACTTTACGACCAGACGGGATACCTGGCGTTTTGCGGCGGATTGGAGGACGGCAGGCAGCGCACGGCGAACCTGCTGGAGTTGCACTCCCGCGCCGGCCAATTCGGCACGTTTTTGCGCCAGGGACTCTACCGCTTTCTGCGGTTCCTGGAGAACCTGAAAGAAGAGGCGGACCTGAAGCGTCCATCGCCGGCGGGGCAGGCGGAACAGGTGGTGCGGATCATGAGCATCCACCGCTCCAAAGGCCTGGAATTCCCGGTCGTTCTGCTGCCCGACCTGGGCAAGCAAATCAACGTCTCCGATACGCGCGGCGCGATTTTGGTGGATCGCCAGATGGGCCTCGGAATGGCCGTCGTGGATCAGGAGCGTTTGATTCGATACCCGTCGCTGGCATCGACGCTGGTGCGGCAAAACCTGCTCCGGCAAACGATGGCGGAGGAATTGCGGCTGCTGTACGTCGCCATGACTCGGGCCAAGGAGCATCTGATCCTGGTGGCGACGTGCGGCTTGGAAGAGCGGCAGAAATGGCAGAGCCAATGGTCCGGCCATGACGGCCCGCTGCCGCCGGACGCGGTGCAAGGCGCCAAACGAGCGATTGACTGGCTCGGCCCGGTCGCGGCCATGACCGCCGCGGCATCGCATCCCATCTTCAAGCTGCACGAGTACGACCCCGCCGACGTGCGAAACTGGAAAAATCCCCGCCATCAACGTCCGGAATTTTCCGCACGGCAGAAGGGGATGGTCCGCCTCGAGCCGTTGCCGGCCGACCCGCCGATGAACGATGCGGCGCGGCAATTGATCCAAAGATTTCAGACCGCCTATTCCTTCGATGCCTTCACGCGCGTCCCGGCGACGGCTTCGGTGACGTCGTTGGCGAAGGGAATTGCCACCGAGGCGCGTGAATCGAATTTGCCGCTTGGGCGCAAGCTGGATTTGCCCAGGTTTTTTCAGAAGGAGGCGACGCCGAGAGCCACGGACATCGGCAACGCGACACATGCGCTGCTGCAATATTTCGATTTTTCCGGCGCCGCGGCGTTGCCCCAGATCGAGCGCCAGATCGCGGAACTGGTGGGTCGGAAATTGATGTCGGCCCAGGCTGCCGGCCTCGTCGATCGCGCCGCGGTCCTGTGGCTCCTGGAGAGCGAGGTGGGAAAATTGATCCGCGCCGGCCACGCCGGCCTGATGCGCGAAGTTCCCTTCGCCTTGATGCGGCCGACCCAGGATTGTCCGCCGAGCGGTGATGCGTCGGACCAGATCATGATCCGCGGCCGGATCGATCTATTGGTTCCGACGGAATCGGGATTGGCGATCGTCGATTATAAAACCGACCGGGTGAGCGAGCCGGAATTGGAGCAGCGCGCCCAAGTCTACGGCCGGCAAATGCAGCTTTATGCCGAGGCCATCCGAACGGTCGCCGGGCAAACCATCGGCGGGATTCATCTCGTGTTCCTGACGGCCAGGCGGGTTGTTTCCATGGGGGACAAATGACCTGCATAGATCCAATGATCAGGCGACGGGCCGTTGCCCCCCGAGTGTCGTGGCGCGTCCGACCATCAGATCGAGCGCCAGCCGGGCCGCGTTGCGGCTGGCGCCGGGGCGGTTGAGCGTGCGGATCAGGTTCTGTAGCCGGTCGCGCTGCTCCGCCAAAAGCTGGGGATTTTGAAGGTATTCCAACGCTTTGTCCGCCACCGGCTGGTTCGATCCGTACCAGGGCACGAATTCCGGCACGATCGCCTGGCGGCCATCGTTCAGGAGGTTCACCAGTGAAAAGACGCGGGCCTTGACGATCCACCGGGCCGCCAGGTGCCAGACGAACGGGTTCAGGCGATAGACGACGATCTGCGGCGCGCCGTGGCCGGCGGCGTGAAGCGTCGCCGTGCCGGAAACCGTCAGGCAAAGATCGCATCGGGGAATGAGCCGGTTGAACTGATTCATCCCCAGTGAAAATGGCCCAATCGCCTGCAAACCCTCGGAAACCTCCTGGGGATGCACGGCATATTTGGCTTCCAGAAGCCGCGTCACGACGCCGTGCGTGGCCGGCATCGTGGGGACCAGGAACGTCGCCTTGGGGAAAGCTTCGATGATTCGGTCGCAGACCTCCAGCAGATTGCCGAAGTTTTCCCGGGCGACGGCGGCGCGGGAGCCGGGAATGACGCCGATGACGGGCGGACAGTTCGGGAATCGCCTTGCCGGATCGACCGGCGGATGCGGGGGCAGTTCGTCGAACAGCGGATGACCGACGAACGTCGCTTGCACGCCACGGTCCAGGAAGAATTTTTCCTCGAACGGCAGGATGCAGGCGACCCGGTCCACGTAGCGGCGCAGGCGCTTGATGCGGCCGGGCCGGCTGGCCCACATCTGCGGCGCGACGTAGTACATCACCGGGACGTTCATCCCATGCGCCAACTTCGCCCAATGCCAGTTCATCGCCCAGGAATCGATGCAGATGACCAGGTCGGGCGGCCGCTGGCGGAAATGGTTGCGCGACCACTTGAATATTCGGCGCATTTCGAAGTAGCGCAAGGCGCCTTTCCATCCCATCGCCGCCCGCTGAACGGTGTCGTAATGGACCATGGCCCCCGCCGCGGCCATCGCCGGTCCCCCGATGCCTTCAACGATGATGTCCTTGTCGAGGACTTTAAGCTCGCGGATGAGCAGCGCGGCGTGCTGATCGCCGCTGGCTTCCCCCACCGTAATGAAAACCCTCCGCGCCATGGGCCAAACTCCAACGAAACGCGGCCAAAGTGTCAAGGCGATCGGCCAACGAAGTTGGCCGCCGGCAGGGCCGTCGCATTTGGTGGGAATTGGTTGTCACCGGGTCGGCCAATGCATCGATCCCTTTTACGCCGGCTGAAACCTGCGCCGGTGCATCGGATGAACGCCATGGCGCCGCGGCTGCGCCGGAGCCCTCGGGCCGGCGGTCACCGGCTGGGAATACGGGTGAAAGTGTTTGGCAGCACGTTCTGGTTTTGGGCTTCGGGGCGGAGGGCGAAGCCCTACCGATTGATTCGGAATTCGGAATTCGGGTTTCGGGCTTTGCACGACTCCCCGAGCCGTCTTCACGGGAATCGGCCGGCGGATCAGCTTTTCGATCGCCCTCAGATTGGGCATCTCTTCAGGGTCGCAGAACGAAACGGCGGCGCCGCTGGCGCCGGCGCGTGCGGTGCGGCCGATGCGGTGAACATAGGTTTCGGGCTCGTCGCTCAGGTCGTAATTCACGACGTGCGTGATGCCGTCCACGTCGATCCCGCGCGAGGCCACGTCCGTCGCCACCAGGAGGAACATCCGGCCGCTCCGGAAATTCTCCAGCGCCCGCTGGCGGGCGTTCTGGGTCTTGTTGCCGTGGATCGCCTCGGCGCGAATGCCGCTGGCGTGCAGCCGCCGCACGAGGCGGTCGGCGCCGTGCTTGGTGCGGGTAAACACAATAGCGCGCGACATCGGCAGCTCATTCACCAGATGCGCCAGCATCGCGGGTTTTTCCATCCGGGAGACAAAGTAAACCGATTGATCGATCCGGTCGGCCTCGGGAGATGCGTGCGCGATCTGCACCGTCACCGGATCGCGGAGGATTGCCCCGGCGAGTTTGCGGATGTCCGTTGGAATGGTCGCCGAAAACAGCAGCGTCTGCCGCCGCGCCCCAAGGACCGCGATGATCTTGCGGATGTCCTGGATGAATCCCATGTCGAGCATGCGGTCGGCCTCGTCCAGGACAAGCACTTCAACGCTGCGCAGGTCTGCCAGCCGCTGACCGAGAAGATCGAGCAACCGTCCCGGCGTGGCGATAAGGACATCGACGCCGCGGCGGAGCGTTTCGGCCTGCGGGCCGACCCCGACCCCGCCGAAAACCACCGCGCTGCGGAGGCCAAGATGCTTGCCATAAACGCGAAAGCTCTCGGCGATTTGCATGGCCAATTCGCGGGTCGGGCATAGCACCAGGCATCGCGGCCGCGCCGCCCCGCCCGGACGCGCGGCGATTGACAGCCGATGCAGAATCGGCAGCGCGAACGCCGCCGTCTTGCCCGTGCCCGTCTGGGCACAACCCAGCATGTCGCGCCCGCGCAGGATGTGCGGGATCGCCTGCTCCTGCACCGGCGTGGCGACGGTATATCCTTCAGAAGCAACAGCGCGAAGAATCGGCTCTGCCAATAACAATTCTGTGAAATTCAATGAAAATCCTTTGGTAAACGGTGCGTACCAAAGGGTCAACGGCGGACGCCGAAACAGGACCAGTCAGTGCGCTACAACCAGCTCGGAACGTCCAGGATCAATGCCGCAATGGGCGAGAGTCTGCGATGGATCGAGACAGGCAATTGTTCAAGCAGTATATCGGAATAACCATGCGCGTCCAGTACCACCGGCCATATTTTGTGGCATGGCTCGACGGCGACCCCATTTGCAGGGTCATTAAACCCGCTTTTGGCGAAATGCCGACGAAATCAGGAATCCGGCGAAGAGCAGGAAAAAAGTCCACAGCGGCAGAAGATATCGGTCGGTTACGCTTGTGGCCACAAACGGCAACACCGAAAGCAACCCTACTGCGACAATCCAATTGACCCCGCAACGCCGCCTCCACGCAAATAACATTCCGCCCAAACCCAGTACGGCGGTCAGCGCCGTCACCGCCACCTTGTCAATCATGACCCCGTCGCGCACGCTACCGGCCAGAAATGGCCCAATGGCCCCGTGTGGAGGATCGGGATCGCCGATGAACAAATATCCCGTTCGCAACGCGCAGAATCGCAAAAAACGCCATGGATCGGCACGCAGCTGCTCCGCAAACATCACTCGACATCGATGGAAGTATTCCATTTCGCCGATCCGGGTCAGCAGGATTCTTTGGGCGACATTTTTGTAGGGATGATCGGCCACCGTGGCGTCGTTGACCAGCCCCGATGCGCCGGGCCGGTTGCCGAGCCAAAGTTCAAACTCCGCCCCACCGCGGACGTACATCAGTCGGCCGAACGTGGCCGCATTGCGCACGGTCCACGGCGCCAGCGTCAAGCAGAAGGCGGCGACGGCCACGGCAACCGCCCTGCGTCGCCGGGGCGGCGATTCATTGCGGACGGCGCGCCAGACGATCAGCGGATATGCCAAAAAATACGAGGCGTTGGTCAACGATAACAAACCCAAACCCGCTCCGACGATCGTGGCCCAAGCCGGTCCGGTGGAGTATTCCGCGGCAATCAAAATCCAGACAAATATCGCCAGGGCGAGATACGTATCCCAATAATCGCCGACGAAGAATAGAAACGATGGATGAATTGCCAACAATCCGGCGGCCAGCCAACCCGCCGCGGCCGAAAAATGAATCCGTCCCAATATGCGCACACCTGCGACCACTGCGCCGAAACAAGCGGCATTGAAGGCCATCAGCGCGGTTATCGCCGCCGGCGTTCGGATGCCCCACAGCCGATAGACGGCTGCCATCAGATATGGATAAACCGGCGGGCTCCAGCTCGTTGGAACCGCGTGCGGGGACGGGTCCATGGGACTGACAAATCCTTCGCCACGCGCCAAATGAATCGCGATGTTGTTTTCCTCGGCAAATGGCGGAGATCTTTGATAGTCGTGCGCCGCCAAGACCATCGCCGCCCAGCAGCCGGCCAGGACGAACACCAGACCGTCCCGTGGCCGAATCCGGCTGATTTTCGCGGAGGAAGAAGGTTTCGTGTCCGCTGCCAAGCGGCGCATTTTGGCCGGCCCGTCAAAAGTGTCAATGCGCCCATTAGGCGCACCTTCGCAACGGGTCTGAGCCAAGTTTGTAGGTGAAAAAGCCCCGCCTTGGGGTTGGAATGGTTGTTCCATTTTTCAACCGTCTAACCCAAGGAAGGGCTTATGGATATTACCACAGCAGCACAGGAT